>NZ_QYTU02000099.1 GCF_003605365.2 Siminovitchia fortis | reverse complement strand
CGACAGCCTGTATCGATGAAATAGTGCCTACGCGGTCATTGGCGGGCCGATCCGATTAAATGATTATGTAATAAATTTCAAATTCATTTTATATATATTGAGATGATGTGAAGAAATAGACTAAAGAAATTAATCTATTTAAGGGCGCTTTGGAAGAATTTTTTAAGAGAAGACTGTAATGGATATATCTTGGACGGGGATGAAAAGAATGGAAGAGAAATTAGAATTGGCGTTGAAATTAAAGTTTGAAGGGGAATTGGAGAAATCAAGATTGCTTTTACTTGAAATATTACACGATCAGCCATTGAATGCTGAAATCAACTTTCAATGCGGTCAAATTCATGATGCTCTGGGATTAGAAGAAGAAGCACTGGAATTTTATAAAAAAGCGATAAAAATTGGTTTGCCGGATGAATTGTTAAAAGATGCATATGTATGCTTAGGTAGTACGTACAGAGTATTAGGATCTTACCAGAAATCCCTTGATGTATTATCAAAAGGGCAAGATCTATTTCCGGATTACCGGCCACTTCATATTTTTAAGGCTCTTACTTTGTATAGTCTACATGAACATCAAAAAGCAATGGAAATTATGTTAAAGACACTTGTGGAAACTACGAGCGACGCGGGAATAGGCAATTATGGGAGAGCTCTAAGATATTACTCTGAACATTTAAAGCTCGTAAAGTAAAAAAGACCGCAAGTCCTAGTAACACTTACGGTCTTGTACAATAGTCGCCTCTCAAAGAGTGGCTATCCCGAGTAGTCAACTGAAATAGACCATCCCTGGAACTTGTTAGGTCTCAAGGGAGGTTCTTTTTTTGTCTTGAGATAGTATGGCAATTAAGTTGTGGAAGTATCGATGGTGCTTAACTTTTCATTGAGTTGTATAAATCAGAAACTATAGAAATAAAACTTTTTGTTGCATGTGATGGTCGATTTGTAATACCAAGTCCAATTATCCGATATGCCTCTTTTTCGAAATCAATTGCATTAATTCCAGTCGGTGCGTTTGTAAGAACAAGTTCTGGCCTAATATTAATCCCAAATTACGAAAGTAAATTT
>NZ_QYTU02000098.1 GCF_003605365.2 Siminovitchia fortis | reverse complement strand
TGACTTTCATTTCCTCGTTGTTGCTGTGCTAATATATAAATTAACACGACCTAATCGATCGTGCATTGTATAGATGCATAAATATTTATTTACTATTTAACCCTTTTCAAATCTCTTAATTCACTTTCTTGCTCCAAAGAACGTGCCGAGAGTAGTTCAATAATCCTGTGCTGGCTGTCTTGAATGGTTTTTAATTGCTTGACGCCCTCATTTGTTTCCATGGAGGCTTGTTTTATTAGCTGCTGTTCATTTCTTAATTCCTGCAACTGTTCAGCATTGTTGGCTACTTGATTTGTAATTGCATCAATCTTTGTTTCGGTCCTTTCAAGACGTTTCGTTAATTCCTTCTGCCCAGCTTGTACTTCCTTTTGTCCAGACTCTAACGAATCCAACTTTTGAAGAATCAAATCTAATTTTTTCTCCATCCTTAATCACCCTTTCAATTTAATTTTAATCCTCCTGCTCCCCAAATCCATCACCATATTTCTCATCATCTTCCTCTAGGAACATCTTTTTCATTTTATATATATAATTGAAGTGTACTTCAAAGAAACACGGATTGCATCCCATAAAAGGTTAACCGGGGAAGTTGGCCAGTTCTCTACGAACACGAATCATATGCCTGATAATCATAGATTGTATCTAGAGCATACCCCTGAAAACAATCGGAAATGGGCAGAAACAATTGGACCCTCCATGGCACAGTTTGTTTCTTATATCTTAGAAATGAATCCGGAAAAGAAAGCATTAAACATCCTTGGCACATTAAGGAACTTATCAACAAAATATACAAACGATGAGATCGAGAGAGCAACGTATACATTGCTTGAAATATCAACAAACCCAACAATTTCTGTCTTAAAGGGTGTATTGGATAGAGGTAAGAAACGCAGGAAAAAGTCGAATATCGATAATCATCAAAATAATACGAATGATCATGGATTTACCCGTGGTGCTGAATACTGTAATATTAGCTTCTTATCCAGGCTGCGGTCGGATACTCTATGTCTTCAATAGCTGCCGTTGGCTCGTCGAAAGTGGCCTGTTTCCTAATCAGGGTCCCGAAAGCGGATTTTTTGCTGA
>NZ_QYTU02000097.1 GCF_003605365.2 Siminovitchia fortis | reverse complement strand
AACTGCTAAATCATAAACATACATCACAGATCCAGGCTTATCATATGACATGAGCTCATAAGCAGTTATTCCACCAATAACCTCATGATGATGAAAAGCGACCAAACATACAAAACTTGGATTGTTCAGCAATCGTCTGATATTCTCCTTATTTACGTCATTTTCAGTCTCAAAAACATCATTGAATAACAAGACTAAATCATGAAAATCCTTTTCATTGCCAGACAGTAACTTTTTGTAGGTAACATATTTATTATTCATTTGTTTCTCCTCATACTTTATTTTTAAAATAGAGTTTAAAAAAAATTGTACCGATATTCATAGGGAAATAAAAGGGGTTCACTGATTGATTATTGGAAATATTCTTTTCACACGATCAAGATGCAGAACGTTTTCCGTCCATTTTATTTGTATAATAGGTAGTGAATCCAATAATAAGCGGAACAAAAACAACGATTGGGATGACCCATACGACCAGACTTACGGATTCAACGTGAAGAAGCCTCGGCGCACCAAATACAGTAAATGCAGTTACGGTAGCAATACAGCACGTCAGCATACCTATAATATGTTCTACTATCCAATGCGACCTTCTAGTCGGAGATGACAACCAATATTGCAGTTGAGCCCCTCCCAAGAACACACCTACAATAGGAAAAAACTTCAATAAGGGAAAATCTATTTTCCAACCATATATACTAATGCCGATACCAGAGATAAGTAATAGTATCGGCAGCAATAGATCCATTGCTTTTCTATGTCCTATTCTGCGCGTTTTATAACGAAGGACACGTAAACCATACCATACAGCCCCACCACTTAAAATAGCAATAAAAATCAGAAACCAAGAAAAGGGAACATCATCTACATCAAATGACGAATCCCACGCAAGACGATAAATCCCCATATATAATGCTGAAACGGACACAATGCTCATCGCAACTACATATATCCAGCCACTACGTCGATGAACCTTTCTCCCCTTTCTCGTAACGATTGGAATCCAAAACACAAATAATGCCAAGAAGCCCCCTATAATATGGGACCACCGAGCAGCCATAAAAATATATTCCACAAGTCCCCACCTCCCTGCACCATAATCCCAAATTACGAAAGTAAATTT
>NZ_QYTU02000096.1 GCF_003605365.2 Siminovitchia fortis | reverse complement strand
GCACAGGACTTAAAATCCTGCGGTAGGTGACTACCGTACCGGTTCGATTCCGGTCCTCGGCATTCAGCTTGCGCCCGTAGCTCAATTGGATAGAGCGTCTGACTACGGATCAGAAGGTTATGGGTTCGACTCCTTTCGGGCGCGTTATTATTAGAAGTGAGAAATTGGAAGTTAGATAAAAGCATAACCTCTCACATCCAACCTCTATTATCTAATACGGGAAGTAGCTCAGCTTGGTAGAGCACTTGGTTTGGGACCAAGGGGCCGCAGGTTCAAATCCTGTCTTCCCGACCACTTTTTTCAAAAATGGGGCCTTAGCTCAGCTGGGAGAGCGCCTGCTTTGCACGCAGGAGGTCAGCGGTTCGATCCCGCTAGGCTCCACCAAATGAATAAGCAAGTAATATGTGGGCGGCGTAGCTCAGCTGGCTAGAGCGTACGGTTCATACCCGTGAGGTCGGGGGTTCGATCCCCTCCGCCGCTACCAATTGTAGGACCTTTAGCTCAGCTGGTTAGAGCAGACGGCTCATAACCGTCCGGTCGTAGGTTCGAGTCCTACAAGGTCCACCATTTTACTTTTTTGGAGGAATACCCAAGTCTGGCTGAAGGGATCGGTCTTGAAAACCGACAGGCGGGTCAAACCGCGCGGGGGTTCGAATCCCTCTTCCTCCGCCATCACATCGTCGCGGGATGGAGCAGTTCGGTAGCTCGTCGGGCTCATAACCCGAAGGTCGCAGGTTCAAATCCTGCTCCCGCAATTTAATTAAAGGTCCCGTAGTGTAGCGGTTAACATGCCTGCCTGTCACGCAGGAGATCGCGGGTTCGATTCCCGTCGGGACCGCCATTTTGTTTTAACATAAAAACAGCTGAGATTGCTGAGACTATTACAAAGCATCTTATAGCGTTAATTACATAAGGCTCAGTAGCTCAGTCGGTAGAGCAAAGGACTGAAAATCCTTGTGTCGGCGGTTCGATTCCGTCCTGAGCCACCATTAAGGCGTTCATATGAATTGCACTCCATGGCGGCTATGGCGAAGTGGTTAACGCATCGGATTGTGGCTCCGACATCATGGGTTCGATTCCCATTAGTCGCCCCATTTAAAATTAAGCGGGTGTAGTTTAGTGGTAAAACTAC
>NZ_QYTU02000095.1 GCF_003605365.2 Siminovitchia fortis | reverse complement strand
GAGAATGTAAAAAGTTTTGTGTAATTGGTTAAACTTACCAATTAAGGAGATGATCAATTATGCAGAACAAAACAAACGATTTAGCGAAGGAATTAGCCAAGGATTGCCGTACAGTTGAAGATATTCAGGAGAAATTAAAGGAGCTTTTTAAGGACACTATCCAGCAAGTCTTTGAAGCTGAGATCGATGAACATTTAGGTTATATAAAACATGATAATAGCGGTGACCATTCTGGAAACAGCCGCAATGGGTACAGTAAAAAGACAATGAAAACAAAGTTCGGCAAGGCTGAGTTGAGAATTCCTAGGGATCGAAAAGGTGAATATGAGCCTCAAATTATCAAGAAATATGAAACAACCGCCAACGGATTGGAAGATCAAATTATCGGTCTTTACTCCAAAGGAATGTCGACGAGGGACATTGAAGACCAGATGAAGGATTTATATGGGATTGACGTCTCGGCAGCCATGGTAAGCAAAGTAACCGATAAGATAATGCCTTTAATTGCCGAGTGGCAATCCAGGCTCTTGGATCGGGTTTATCCTATCGTATTCCTGGATGCCATTCACTTTAAGGTCAGGAAAGAGAATCGGATAGTGAATAAAGCAGCCTATAGTGTCTTGGGAATTAATTTGTCGGGTCATAAAGAGATCCTTGGAATATGGATTGGGGAGAACGAAAGTGCAAGTTTTTGGTTAGGCGTCTGTAATGACCTGAAAAATAGAGGGGTGCAGGACATCCTCATCGTTTGTAAAGATAACCTTTCAGGCTTTTCTGAGGCGATTCATTCTGTCTTTCCACAAACGGATATTCAGCTTTGTGTCATCCATCAAATTCGCAATTCGATGAAATACGTGTCGTATAAAGAACAAAAAGTGGTCATGGCGGATTTAAAGAAAGTCTATCAGGCGCTCACCCTGGAAGAAGCAGAACTAGAGTTTTCCAACTTCAAAGAGAAATGGGGCAAGAAACATCCGATTATTATTAAGTCCTGGGAAGCCAACTGGTTGGAACTTACTGCTTACTTCAGTTACCCTGCAGAGATTAGAAGGCTCATTTATACAACCAATACTATAGAGGGCTATCACAGACAGCTTAGAAAAGTCACTAAAACGAAAACAGCTTATCCAACTGATG
>NZ_QYTU02000094.1 GCF_003605365.2 Siminovitchia fortis | reverse complement strand
GGTGGAGCTAACCTATGTCCTTCTTCATTAATGTTCATAGCACTGTAAATCGGATAATAGTGTGTAAAATCATAAATTGTATGTAATATCTTTTTCTGTATCCATCAAACTGATTAACCTTTAATGTAGTTTTCGTTTTGAACCTTTTAACTATCGAATCATAATTGTATTAATAATATTTACAAATTTAAAGAACCACGTCCAAGTTTTCACTTGGCGTTTTTACGCTGGGCGAGAAATTCAGTTTTCCTTTCTACAACTCCGTTAAGTTCATTCCAATTCGACTTTTATAAAAAGAATACTTGATGGTTGACTCTCCTCTAAGAGGATAGTTTATAGTTCCTTTTGTAATAAATGAAGGAGGGAACAATATGTATGACCATTTTGAAATAGTTTTAAACGCTGTTAGCAAAACATTTGGCAAAAAGGCAGCCTTAAATAATATGTCTCTTAAAGTGAAAAAAGGTTCTATCTTCGGACTAATTGGTCCAAATGGTGCAGGAAAATCTACTTTGACGAGTATATTAGCTACTTTATCCTTGCCAAATGAGGGTACTGTCAAAATTTCGGATTTAGACGTTGTTTCAAAGGTGAATGAGGTTCGAAAAAAAGTTGGAGTCACATTCCAACAAACAACTGTATTTTCGACTGGAACAGCTTGGGAAAACATATTGATTGCAGGAAAAATGTATGGCATCAGAACTTCAAAAATAATGGAGCGAGGAGAACACCTGTTAAAGGAATTTGATTTGTTCCAAGTATCCAACGATTTGGTTGGTACTTACTCAGGTGGAATGAAAAGAAAATTGGATATTGCAATAAGTTTGCTTCATAAACCTGAAGTTCTTTTACTGGATGAACCTACAGCTGGATTAGACCCAGAGTCAAGAATTACCTTTTGGAAAATAATTACAAAAATTTCTCAAGATGAAGGAACGACAATTTTTGTAACAACACACTATTTAGAGGAAATTCATCACCTAGCAACTGAAATTGCATTGATCAACAATGGAAAGATTCTTGATATTGGGACGCCAAAAGAATTGATCAATAAACTTGCGGCTGATCAAATTGAAATCCACTATCACAAATTAGATTTGGCCAGCATTTATAAAATCGAAGAATATATTTCTGACCTAAAAGAGGTCGTTAGCCACGAAATAAAACCAACAGCATTAACAATTATAACGAGTCATGGACAACAAATATTATCTGAATTATTGAGATACTTAATTCAAAGTAATGTCGAAATTGAATTTAGTGAACTGAAACAGGCAACGTTTGTATTTTGCAAGAGAAAAATACACA
>NZ_QYTU02000093.1 GCF_003605365.2 Siminovitchia fortis | reverse complement strand
CACTAGCGTTGCATAAATGCCGTTAGAATATTCCGTTAATATACTTTCATGAAAAAGTGCCAAAAAGGCAAAGCCTTAAGCAAAGGTGGCACTGTCCATTTGGTAAAAATATACAATTAAACAAAAGGGACGACGACAAGCGATAAGCTAAGTTTCTTCTTCAAAGCGCCGAATCCATACGAATGCGGGTTTCCAAATGGCTGCCTTTAGCCATCGGCTGATACGAAGTAGTGTTTTCTTACTATTCGTCTCCAACTGGATGAGCACATGCAGGCAATAGGTGATGAGCGCCAGGTAGATCTGGTTTTGTATCGCAGTTTCACTCATCCCATAGAAGTGTTTGATCTCTACATGTTGCTTGAGCCATTTGAAGAATAGCTCAATTGCCCAGCGCGAACGGTAGATTTCACTTATTTCGTCGGCTTCCAGATCAAACCGGTTGGTGATCAGCCGAAGGACATTCCCTTTGGAATCTACCACTTCTAACAGTCGAAAAAAGTTTTCCGCCCGGTTTTGAGTCGAACCGATAAGCACCATCTTATCCGACAAGACCGTGCTTCCCTCAGGCAGGGAGAAGGATTCCACTTCACGGATGACGGCATTCTTCTTCAGTCTGGATACGAAGAAATAGCCATCATCTGTCATGCGGTCAAAACGTTCATAGTCGACGTAGCCGCGGTCAAACACATACATGGCTTCCTTGTCATCCACGAGGACTTCCAGTTGGTTTCTGTCATGTTCTTTCGCTACCGTAATGACTGCCTTTTCGGGATAGACGGTGTCCTTATCCATGAATACAAGCCGTAAATGAAGCTTGACGCCTGCTTTGGTCTTCCGGAATTTTGCCCATTTGTAGTTCGTCAGATTAAGTGGAAGCGTACTTGAATCAATGATTTTTAGAGGCAAATTCCTTGTGCTGGGATGGCGATATTCTTGAATCTTTTTCACAAGATCCAGGAACAGCGTTGAAAGGATAGCCGGATCCAAGTTGTTATTCTTCCGAGAAAGTTGCGATGCACTGATAGATTCAAACCCCAGCGTTATTTGAAGGTCTTCATCTAGTAAAGCGTCACTGATTGCGTGCAGACTATTGAACTCGTGAAGCTGGGCAAACAGTAAGAGCTTGATATACGCTCCCGTCGTTAGTTTCTTTGTGTAATAATCCTGTTTAAGAAATTTAACTTGTTCATTAATTTTTTCCGTATTTATGGGTAAAACCCATTTACCAAATGATGAAAGTAGTGTATTCTTGTCCATAGCTGAAGTCCTTTACTTTGGATTTGGACAGGAACCACCTGACCTCTCCATTGTAAAGGATTTTTTGTTGTCTAAACTGGTAATTATTGAATGTTTTTAGTATTTTGAATTGCTAATTTCAATTAATGCAATGCTAGTG
>NZ_QYTU02000092.1 GCF_003605365.2 Siminovitchia fortis | reverse complement strand
CTGGATCTACGTCAATATTTAGGACACATAAAAGTTAATTTTTTTCATTGTGCTTCGAAACTTATTTAAATGTGTATTTGAAGGCTTGACATGGAGCCTCTGTGTGCGTGGTGATTTGCGAAAGACGAAAGGTTAGTAAAACACATTTCGCCAGGCGAAAGCCTACCACGCTCACCTCTCCAAGTAAAGCCGTGCTCTAATGTTATGTGGTGCAATTATGCTGCTTGGTGGAGTGCTAAATCTTCCATCTCTTGTGGTGTTAGATATCCAATACTACCGTGTATTCTTTTACGGTTATACCAGCCTTCAATATATTTAAATAACTCTACTCTCGCAGCGTTAAAATCTAAGTATTGTACGTGATTTACTTCTTCTTTCTTTAAAATCGCATGAAAAGACTCGATACAAGCATTGTCATAAGGGCTTCCCTTGTGACTGAAGGAGTGTGTCATCTTATAATCCTGAATCTTTTCTGCGAAGGAGTCGCTTGTATATTGTGAACCCAAATCGGAATGGAAGATGACACCATCATTGGGTTTCTGTGTGACATAAGCGTTTTCTAAAGCCTTTTCTACCAATTCAGTCGTCATCGAACGTCCAAATGAATACCCAATAACCTTTCTTGAATGCAGGTCTAATACAGATGCAAGGTAACACCAACCATCACGAAGCGTGTGAATATACGTGATATCCCCAACCCACTTTTGGTTGATCGTAGTCGTAGAAAAGTCTCTGTTAATAATAATTTCTCGTTCTTCCACCTTTTCTTTACTAGGTGTCGGACGGAACTTTTTAACGATGATGGATCGGATATCAGCTACTTTCATCAGGCGTTGAACTCGTTTTAAGCTAATCTTGTGACCTTGTTTTTCAAGGGTTTCATGTATCTTAGGTGCACCATATCGTTTCTTACTTTCTTCATGAATCTGGATAATCTTTTCTGTGAATTCACGGTTCTCACGGTCACGATTCGATTCTGTTTTATTCAATGATTGGTAGTAAGTACTTTTAGGTATATCAAGGGTTTCGCACATCGTACGAATGGAATAATCATCTTTATGTTCTGTAATAAATTCAGTTAGTTCTGAGTCACTTACTTTCGAGCGAATATGGCCATAGCCTTTTTTAATATCTCATTTTCCTCCTGTATACGGAGAAGTTGTTTCTGGAGCTTTGCATAATCATCTGGAGTTACAGATGAACCATCTTCTAATTCGATTGGAGAAAACTTCTTAATCCAAGCATAAATAGATACTTCAGAGATGCCATATTCGCTACTTAAATCTTTAACAGAACTGCCAGAATGATAAAGATCAACAATCATTTTTCGGAAATCATCGTTATACCGTTTCCCATTATTTTTCTTACTCATCGGACACATCCTCCTTAAAAGTCATTGTATAAATTTAACTTAGATGTGTCCATGAAACTATACTAGCATCA
>NZ_QYTU02000091.1 GCF_003605365.2 Siminovitchia fortis | reverse complement strand
TGATTCTATTTGAAGAAAAAAAGACAACAGGGATTCAAAGGTAGCCCTTCATCCATTATTTACCAGTTTATTTAAATGAGTGGATCATAGGTTAGATCGTCTAAATGTGAAACATCCCCTTCTTCGTATTGTGCCAAGGTCTCTTCAAAAATACGTTGGTGCCACAACCTTCGTCGACCGTTAGAAGTTCGTTCCGGTTCCTTGAATATCTCTGCTATAAAGGCTTCAATCTTTTGGTCCCACAGATCACTGACCCAGTTTTTCATTTCCAGTAAAGTGCCTTTATATCCTGTTTTATGTTTCAATAACAGGTTTAAGCAGTAGGTGATCATGGCTATGTAGATTTGGTTGTAAACGGCATTTTTGCTTTGTCCATAGAGTCTTTTCAAGACCAGGTGCTGCTTTACCCATTTGAAAAACAATTCAATCTGCCACCGTGTCCGGTAGAGGTCGCTGATTTCCTGTGCG
Source organism: Siminovitchia fortis (assembly GCF_003605365.2). Lineage (GTDB taxonomy): Bacteria > Bacillota > Bacilli > Bacillales > Bacillaceae_C > Siminovitchia > Siminovitchia fortis. Next base: position 981 of record NZ_QYTU02000091.1, on the reverse strand, counting down.
TTTATTTTTGCGTCATTGCACACGATGGAAACCTTGTTACCCCTGCTGTCCACGGTTTCTACCAGGCGGAGGGGGTGTTTCATATTGCCGATTTTGACAACGGCATCCCGGGTGATCGGAGATGACGGATCGACAGGCAGTTCCTCAATGACATGTACATTCGTATTGCTTTTAATCCGGGTGACAAACCGAATCCCATTTTGGCAATAGAAATCAAACTTTTCAAAGTTATAGTACCCCCGATCGAATACGTGGAGGGCATCTTTATCTATTACGATTAATGCATCCAGCTGTATTTCATCTGCCGGCCGGGCAGGAGTGATAATCAATTTGTCCAAATAGGACTCCCCTTCACAAAAAACAATGGATGTATGCATTTTGACACCAGCTTTGGTGTTTCGAAAATCCGCCCATACATGTTGACTTAAGCACATGGAAAGGGTTGAGGAATCAATCAGATGAATCTTCCCAAGCAATTGGTCGGCCTTTTTTGGCCCGTATATCTGGTGCAGTTTTTGAACCAGATGCCGCATGATACTTTCGAAAATCTCGGACGGAATATCTCCAAGCTTTCGAGAGAGCTGGGATTTACTGATACTTTCGATACCGATTTGTCTTTGTACGGTCTTCTTCCGGTTTACATGCTCACTGATCCGTTCCAGACTGCGCAAGCCTTTCAACTGGGCATAGATAAAAAGGTTGGTAAATGTAAGAAAGTCGAGTTTTTTAACATACCGGTCTATTTGCGCATGATCGACCATTTTTTGAATGACTTTCGAATCTAATGGATGAATGTATTCCTTGAATACTGTTTTTATGGTATGATTGTCCATGTGAAGCTCCTTATAGTTAGGGATTTGGACAGGACTACCATGCCCTAATTATAAGGTTTTTTTGTGTTTATTTTTAATGAAAATTGGGATGATTTTTAACATTTTGATAGTTTGTGTGCGAGTTAAATTACTTGACTTTTGCTTGAAA
>NZ_QYTU02000090.1 GCF_003605365.2 Siminovitchia fortis | reverse complement strand
AGTATATTATTGGGTCTACCACGGTCGTTTGGACTGTGGTATTTTCATTTTATGGAAAGGAATTTACTTAGAGAAATCTTTTTTGATAACCACCAACATTGGGAAGCCTTCAAGCGCAAACATGGAGCTAAAATCCGTCCAATCGTCATCAAGGAGGTGGAGAAGTTTCGCGATTGCGGAGATTTCAAAAATGGATTTAAACTCTTTGTATGTGAAGGCTGTAATGACGTACGCAAAGTCCCCTATCGCTGTAAGGGACGCTTCTGTACCACTTGTTCGGTAGGAGAGAGCGAAGAGTGGAGCAGACTGCTGACCGAAGATGTCCTCCAGGTGAATCACCGACATGTGATTTTTACGATTGATGAAGGGCTGAGGGATGTCTTTCTACTTCACCGTCATTTATTAAAGGATTTGATGGATGAGGCTGCGAAATTATTGATCGACTTCTTTAAAAAGAAAGCAAAAGTCACTCCTGGAATCATCGCGGGACTGCATACTTTTGGTTCCAGAGTCAATTTTAATCCGCATATCCATATGCTAGTGACAATGGGTGGTCTGACGAAAAAAGGAGAATGGAAACAGTATGATTTTTTGCCATTTGCCATGCTTCGCAAGCAATGGCAGACGGTTGTATTAAAATTAATCCGCAAAGGAGTGACGGAGAAGGAAAAGAAGCGAATCCAGCCAAGACTTCAAAAGGCGTTCACCAAAAATGGGGAAGGCTTCTATGTGTATGCCCCAAAACAGAGGGGGAAGGTAAAGGAGCAGCTTCGTTATATTGGCCGTTATATTCGTCGACCGGCGATTGGAATCAATCGGATCGAGGCATATGACGGACAATTCGTTACTTTTAAGTACATGGATAAAACAGATGGGAAAGAAAAGACGGAAACAGTAAGCGTGGAGGAGTTCATTTCACGTTTAATCCGTCATATCCCGGACGAGCAATTTAAAACCATCCGCCATTATGGAATGTATTCCAGACGGATGAAGAACGTGTGCAAAAAGATATTGAGCGCCTGGCAGCAGGAGGTAAAACGATGGGTGGTAAAAGTTAAAAAGACCCTGCGCCGCCGGACATGGCGTGAAAGAATTGTAGCCAGCGGCAGAAAAGATCCCCTCGTCTGTTCAAGGTGTGAGTGTTACTATGAATACAAGGGAGAAGTCTGTCTTGAAAATGGGAAGCTAGAAATCAAGGTAGCCTTGTGCCCCACAACAAGAGCGTATTTAGAAAGGGTGATTAACGATCTCACCAGTATCCAAGCACCGCAAAAAAGGAAAGAAAAAGAAGAAAAACATAGGCCTCAACCAGTCCAGGAAACAGAGCGTCAGCTATGTCTGTTTGACGTGTCATGAAAAGGAGGAAATCCGTTTAAGTGTGGTTAGGGATTTTGATCTGATGGATGACGGGGATCCAACAACCCCGCCCATGTTTTCATGGGAACAATGTGGAGGAGAAATGTATCCGGAGTATTATAAAGGAGTCCATGGCATGGAGTACAAATTATCGGATATCCTCTAAACAAA
>NZ_QYTU02000009.1 GCF_003605365.2 Siminovitchia fortis | reverse complement strand
CACCAGTTCACACTGGTGGTTTTGATTAATGTTTTTTTCACTTGCGCATAAAGGCCGCTAAATGTATAGTAATTCTATAAGATTAATACGAAAAGGGCTATCAGGAGTGAGAATGTTGATTCAACTGGAAAACATTTCTAAGATATATAGACGCAATGGTAAGGAGACACAAGCTTTAAAGAATGTCAGTTTGCATGTGAACAAAGGAGATATATTTGGAGTGATCGGCTTTAGCGGTGCCGGCAAAAGTACTTTGGTACGTATGGTCAACTTTCTGGAAAGTCCGACTTCGGGCAGTGTCCTGATAGATGGCAAAGATTTAAATTCCTTTTCGCCTAAAGAGCTTAGACAAGCACAGAAAGATATAGGAATGATATTCCAGCACTTTAACTTGCTGAATTCCAAAACGATTTACCATAATGTTGCACTTCCGCTCGTTCTCGCTAAAGAAAAAAAGCAAGTGATTAAGGACAGGGTAATGGAGTTGCTTCGCTTTGTAGGCCTCGAAGACAAAGCCCTCAACTATCCTAATGAGCTATCCGGCGGTCAAAAGCAGCGTATTGGAATCGCTCGTGCACTGGCCACAAACCCATCAATACTTTTATGTGATGAAGCGACATCTGCTCTCGATCCCCAGACGACAGACTCTATATTGAAGTTGTTGCAAAGGATCAATCAGGAATACAACATCACTATCATGATTATTACCCATGAAATGAGCATTATCCAAAAAATATGTAATCGTGTTGCTGTAATGGAGAATGGGGAGATCATTGAAGAAGGGGACGTTCTTGATGTATTCGGAAACCCGCAGCAAAGAGCAACAAGGAACTTTGTCCGCACAGTTATTCCGGATGAAGTGCCTGAAAGTGCCTTATCGAACTTTAGCCGTACGCCTGGCAGCCGTCTGTTCAAGTTGAAATTTAATGAAACAGCTAACCTTGCCATAAATCATGTCATCCGCCATCTTGATGTAACCGTCAATTTCATTTATGCCACAATGAACGAAATCAAGGATAATTCAGTCGGATATATGATTATACAATTAGTGGGAAATAGCACAGATGTGGACAAAGCGGCCGACTATCTACAAAAAGAAGAAATCAAAGCAAAGGAGCTGTTTGACTGATGCTTTCCACTGCTGTTACATTCGATCAATTTCTGCAAGCGATGATCGATACATTTTATATGGTCGGGTTTTCTTTACTGATTGGATCGATTATTGGCCTGCCGTTGGGAATATTACTTGTTGTTACACGTCCGGGCGGCATCATTGAGAATAAAGTTTTCTATAACATTGTCAACCCGGTAATCAATGCGTTCCGGTCGCTGCCCTTTATTATTTTACTTGTAGCCATCATCCCATTTACGCGGCTGATTGTCCACACATCCATCGGAACGGCTGCGGCAATCGTACCGCTCATCATTTATGTTTCGCCATTCATTGCCCGGTTGGTAGAAAACTCCATACTAGAAGTCGATGATGGTATCATTGAGGCCGCCAGATCAATGGGGGCTTCTCCGATGCAGACGATTTGGCATTTTTTGCTGCCGGAAGCATTAGGCTCACTTATTTTAAGCTTAACCACTGCAACGATCAGCTTGCTGAGTGCAACTGCCATGGCCGGCGCGGTTGGCGGAGGAGGAATCGGGGATTTGGCCATCAGTTATGGTTATGAAAGATTCGACTCAACCATCATGCTCATCACAGTCATCGTATTGATTATTCTAGTCCAGCTGATGCAGTCTATCGGCAACTGGCTGGCGGCGAAAGTGCGCAGAGAGGGCTGATCCCATGACCGCGGATACTTCTTCTATAGCCAACTGGCAATTCACCGATTAAAATACCGGTAAACTAGAACTAAAGAAATCCGCCATTAGAGGCGGATTTCTTTAGTTCTATCTAATTTCTTCCGGGATAAACCAATAATCGTCTTTGTTATGCTCTTTCATATACGCTTTAAATTCATCGGATTCATAGGCTGCTTTTACAGCTTTTGCCCAATTTGTATCTTTATTTTTCTCGTCAACCACCGCAACCAGTTCCAAATCCTTCAGAATATCTTCTTGCAGCAAAGTTGTCGAAGCATCCAAGCCTGAAGAATATACAATGCTGCCGGGAATGACTCCGTAATCCAAGTCATTCATAGCTCTTGGAATTTGTGCAGAATCCATTTCCCGAATTTCCAAGTTATACTTATTTTCCTCAATATCATTCTTCGTAGCCTTTACTAACTCTACGCCGTCCTTCAGTTTAATAAGCTCAGCTTTTTGAAGAAGTGCATAGGCCCTTGCCGCGTTGGACGGATCCTTTGGTATACCGATCACATCACCTTCCGCGACATCGTCAAGTGACGTCTTTCTGCCGGGAAAAATACCTGCCGGCACGGTAGGGATCGGGGTAAGCTTAGTTAAGTGTGCCCCTTTTTCCTTATTGAAGTTCTCATAATAAGCTGTATGCTGATCTACGTTCAAATCAATGGAGCCTTCATCCAATGCGATATCCGCTTGTAATAGTTCTGTGAAATCAGTCAGTTCCACTTTGTAGCCCTCATCCTCCAGGATAGGTTGGATGGCATCCTTGAATAATTCACTATAGGGGCCTGGTGAAGTCCCGACCTTTATGGTCTGCTTGTCTTTTCCTCCCTCATTTGCTTTATCCGAGCCGCATGCAGCCAAAAAAAGGGTGAAAAGGGTGAATATGGTCAATAACTTTAAACCTTTCATATTAGTCTCTCCTCTTTTGTACTTTAAAACATAGTTATCAGCTAAGTTTTATGTGAATTATGTATATAGTAACTTGCCCCTCAAAAAAAGTCAATGCGAAAGAACCTCCAACTCCTTAGGAGCATTTTCCTATTTACTGGAATTTCGTTATAATGATGATAGAGACGTTTAAGGAGGTATACCATCGGAATGGGGAACAGCAATTTCCAATTTCTTTCCGGCAAGTGGGCCATCTTGGCCAACCTGGGTGAAACGGCGGAAAGAAACGTCTTTATAGATCCAAACACTACATTGATGAAACTTCGCGTTTTTGCAGAGACGTTAACCAAATATGTATTGGCATATGAAGAAATAAAAGAAACATATGATACAAAACAAACGGACCGCATCCATGCTTTGAGAGCAGATGATCTGATCACCAAGGAACTGGAAGAGATTCTCGATACGATCAGAAGAAAAGGCAATAAGGCGATGCACGAGGGGTATGGATCCCAGAAAGAAGCGGAAATTTTGCTGCATATGGCTTTCAGACTTGCTGTCTGGTTCATGCAAGTGTACGGCGATTGGGATTTCAAAGAGCCGGAGTATCAGAACCCGGTTCCGGTTCAAACAGTTGATCAAAGTGAACTGGAAAAACTTTCGACGGCCTACGAAGAAAAGGTCCGAAATCTGGAAAACGAGCTGGAACGCCTTCGCCAAGAGCAGCTCTACGTGTCTGATCAAGAAAAGCTTCAGCGGAAAAAAGATGCCAAAAAATATGGCAGCGATCTTAACCTGACAGAAGAGGAGACGCGAGCAAAAATCGATGAGCAGCTGCGCTCGGCGGGATGGGAAGCCGATACGGAAGAACTGCGTTATTCTAAGGGGACCCGCCCTGAAAAGGGCAGGAACCTTGCGATTGCGGAATGGCCTCTAAAGCAGGGTTTCGCGGATTATGCGTTGTTTGCCGGCTTGGAGTTCGTCGGCATCGTTGAGGCGAAAAGACAAAGCAAAAACATCCCATCTGATATAGAGCAGGCGAAAAACTATGCGCGCCTGGTTGAAAAGAAGGATGGAGAAATCATTCATCAGCCATATGGGGATTACTTCGTTCCATTTTTATTTGCAACCAACGGAAGGCCTTACCATAAACAGGTGGAAGAAAAGTCAGGCATCTGGTTTCTTGATGCCAGAAAGGCGACGAATCATCCGCGTCCATTAGAGGGGTGGTACACGCCGCAAGGTTTGAAAGAATTATTGAAGCAGGATATTGGCCAGTCCAATCAAAAACTTCAGGACGAGCCTCTTGATTATTTGAATTTGCGCACCTACCAGGAAGATGCTATTAAGGCTGTGGAGCGTGCCCTTGAAAATGGAAAGCGAGAGATCCTGCTCGCAATGGCAACAGGGACGGGGAAAACGAGGATGGCCATCGGTTTGATTTACCGCTTGGTCAAGCACAGCCGGTTTAAACGAGTTCTGTTCTTGGTGGACCGGACAGCACTCGGTGAACAGGCGGAAGCAGCGTTCAAAGATTCAAAACTGGAAAACTACCAATCTTTTACACAAATATTTAATTTGCAATCTTTAAAAGACACTAATCCTGAACCTGAAACGAAAGTGCAGATTGCCACTGTGCAGGGAATGCTGAAAAGGCTGTTTTATGCCGAAGATGGCAACAAACCGACTGTCGACCAGTATGACTGTATCGTCGTGGACGAGGCGCACAGGGGGTACACGCTGGACAAAGAAATGTCCGAAGTGGAAATGCTGTTCAGGGATCACAAGGAATATGTCAGCAAATACCGCCAGGTGCTGGACTATTTCGATGCGGTAAAAGTTGGGCTGACAGCAACGCCTGCGTTACATACAACAGAAATTTTCGGAACGCCTGTTTTTACTTACTCTTACCGCGAGGCGGTTGTCGACGGCTGGCTGATCGACCATGAGCCTCCCTATCAATTTGAGACGGTGCTGAAGAAAAACGGAATTCGCTGGGCCGCCGGCGAGTCGGTGGATGTCTATAATACGCTGACGGGTGAGGTTGAAACGGAACTGCTGGAAGATGAAGTCAATATTGATGTAACGAATTTCAATAAAAAAGTGATCACCGAAAGTTTCAACCGGGCAATTTTGGCGGAGCTGGCCAATTATATTGACCCTGCCAGCCTTGGCAAAACACTTATTTTTGCGGCAACGGACGATCATGCCGATATGGTGGTACGGATATTAAAAGAAGAGCTGGAAAATGTCCACGGACCGATTGAGGACAATGCTGTGATGAAAATTACCGGATCGGTCAAAGATCCGTCCCAGGCAATTAAGTTATTTAAAAATGAGCGGCTTCCGAATATTGTCGTCACAGTTGATCTTCTGACAACAGGCATAGACGTGCCGGAGATTACGAACCTGGTCTTTATCAGGCGCGTGCGTTCGCGGATCCTTTATGAACAGATGCTGGGCCGTGCGACAAGGCGTGCCGATGATATCGGAAAGGATCACTTTTCCATTTATGATGCGGTTGGCATTTATGAATCATTGAAGCCGTACACCACAATGAAGCCGGTCGTGAAAAATCCAAAGGTGACGGTCCGGCAATTGGTTGAGGAGCTGGAACAGCTTGATGGCAAGGCTAAGGCGCAGCATAAGGATGAGCTGATCGCAAAAGTGCAGCGCAGAAAACAGCGCTGGCAGGAAAAGGATCATGAAGATTTCAAGGTGCTGTCAGGCGGCCAAACGATCGATGAATTTATCCATTGGATGAAACAGGCTGATGCCGTAGAGGTAGTGGAAAAATTTAATTCCAACCAAAACCTCCTTCAATATTTGGATGAAAATCGGGGAAGGCCGGTTCTTCAGTATATTTCCACCCATGAGGATAAGGTTGAAGCTGTCACCCGCGGGTATGGGAACGCAGACAAGCCGGAGGATTACCTGCAGAGCTTCCAGAAGTTTATAAAAGATAATATAAACTTAATCCCAGCCCTGAATGTCGTTTGTACGCGCCCGAATGAGCTGACGCGCAATCAATTAAGGGAACTGAAAATCACTTTGGACCAAAAAGGTTTTACGGAAAAAGGCTTGCAGACCGCGTGGCGCGATGCAAAAAATGAAGAAATCGCAGCGGATATTATCGGGTTTATCCGGCAGCAGGCATTGGGTGACCCCCTCATCGATCATGAAGAACGGATCAAAAATGCCATGAAGAAAATTTATAGCATGAAAGCTTGGCCGAAGGTACAGAAGTCGTGGCTTGAGCGGATTGAAAAGCAGTTGCTGAAAGAATCCGTATTGGGGCCTGACCCGGAGCAGGCTTTTAATGTCGAACCGTTCAAAAGCCGCGGCGGGTACAAGCAGCTGAACAAGATTTTTGACGGGGAATTGGACAGCATCGTAAATAGAATCAACTCATCCTTATACGTTAGTGATGAAAAGGAGCAGGCATAAAGTATGGGCAACCAACAGATTGTACAGAAGCTATGGAATTTATGTAATGTACTGCGTGATGACGGCATTACTTACCATCAATACGTGACAGAATTGACGTATCTCTTATTTTTGAAAATGATGAAGGAAACTGGCAGCGAAGGGGCAATCCCGGAGAATTACCGCTGGGATTCTCTGACAAGCCTCCATGGAATTGATTTAAAAACGCATTATCAAAAGCTTTTGATCGATTTAGGCAACGAAAGCAATGATATTTTAAAGCAGATTTATGCGAATGCGCAAACGAATATTGATGAGCCGAAAAACTTGGAGAAGATTGTCCGCTCAATTGATGAACTCGATTGGTATAGTGCAAAGGAAGAGGGACTGGGTGATCTTTACGAAGGTTTGCTGGAAAAGAACGCAAGTGAAACTAAATCGGGTGCCGGGCAGTATTTCACACCGCGTGTGTTAATTGATGCGATTGTGAAGCTTGTGGATCCTCAGCCGGGCGAGCGCTGCAATGACCCGGCGGCAGGGACATTTGGTTTCATGATTGCCGCTGACCGCCACATCCGCAAGCAGACGGATGATTATTTTGATCTCGGGGAAAAGGAAGCAGAATTCCAGAGGTACAAAGCTTTTTCCGGGGTGGAACTGGTCAGGGATACCCACCGTCTGGCCTTGATGAATGCGATGCTGCATGATATTCAGGGAGAGATTATGTTGGGGGACACGCTGTCCGATTTAGGGAAGGACTTGAAAAATTTCGATGTGATCATGACGAATCCTCCTTTCGGGACGAAGCAGGGAGGCGAGCGCCCGACGCGTGATGATTTGACGTTTACGTCAACGAACAAACAGCTGAATTTCCTTCAGCATATTTATCGAGCATTGAAGCCGGACGGCAAGGCAAGAGCGGCGGTTGTGCTTCCAGATAATGTCCTGTTTGAAAGCGGGGTGGGAGCAAAGATTCGGGAAGACTTGATGGATAAATGCAATCTGCATACCATCCTGCGCTTGCCGACCGGGATTTTCTATGCGCAGGGTGTGAAAACGAACGTCCTTTTCTTCACCAGAGGCAAGACTGATATAGGCAATACAAAAGAAGTTTGGGTATACGACCTTAGAACAAATATGCCGAGCTTTGGAAAGCGCACTCCGTTAACGAAGAAGCATTTTGAAGGCTTCATGGACGCATACAAAGCCGAAGACCGGACAAAAGTGAAAGACGAGCGCTTCAACGTCTTCACCCGTGAGGAAATCCAAAAGAAGGACAACAGCCTTGACATCGGCCTTATCGCTGACGAATCCCTGTCCATATACGAAAACCTTCCAGACCCCATCGACTCCGCCGAAGAAGCCATCGCCAAACTCGAGCAGGCCGTTGGGCTACTAACCGAAGTCGTCGAAGAACTGCGTGCAATCGAAGCGGGGAACAGCGGCGAAGAAACCGGAAAAGTGGCAGAACTGGCAGGAGTGAGCGGCAATGAGTAAGACAAAAAAGAAGCAGAAAACAATGGAAGAACTGCTCGAAGAGGCCCTGGTGCCGAAGGAGGAACAGCCTTATGAAGTGCCGGGGAATTGGGTGTGGGTTAAATTAATCTCTACAAAAGATACTAAGGACAATAGTTTTGGAGATGGGGATTGGATATTAAGTAGAAACATAGACCCTGATGGTGAAGTTAGATTAATCCAATTATCGGATATTGGAAAAGGAGAATTTCTCGACAAATCATCTAGGTATATATCATTAGAAACATTTAAGGAATTAGGATGTACGGAAATTTTTCCTGGCGATATTTTAATATCGAGGATGGCCGATCCAATAGCTAGAAGCTGTATCATACCTGACATAAAACAAAAGCTAATAACAGCAGTTGACATTGCCTATCTTAGACCGAATGAAACTATTGTTGGAAAAGAATATTTAAATTATCTTTTTAACTCAACTTTTTTTAGACAACAGGCTGAAGGTATAGCAAGAGGGACTACTAGGTTAAGAATTACACGTAAGAATCTGGGCAACTTACCAATTCCTCTCCCTCCCAAAAAAGAACAAAAGCAAATTGTCGTTAAAATTGAACGCCTTTTAAATAAGGTTAACGAAGCGAAACGGTTGATTGAGGAAGCAAAGGAAACGTTTGAGCACCGGCGGGCGGCTATTATTAAGTCAATATTACAAGAAAGGGTAATCAATGATAAAGTTCCAAATGGATGGAAGAAAGTAAAAGTTAAAGATATATTTAATATTTTTGGAGGAGGAACACCTCGCAAATCTAATAAAGATTACTGGAATGGGACAATTCCCTGGATTTCAGCAAAAGACATGAAGGCAATGTACATCACAGAGACAAAAGATTATATTACGGAGCAAGGATTAAATAATTCATCAGCCAAACTTGCAAATAAGTATTCCGTAGCCATGGTAGTAAGAAGTGGGATCTTACAAAGAACCCTACCTGTAGCATATTTGCTTACAGAGTGCACTGTAAACCAAGATTTAAAAGTTTTTGATTCCGGAGATAAGTTAATAAATAAATATTTCTTCTGGTATATAAAAGGTAATGAAAAAAGCTTATTAAATAAATATTCAAAGTCAGGAACAACCGTTAATAGCATTGAATTTGAAAGGTTTAAATCGCATGAAATTCTCCTCCCTCCTGCGGAAGTAATAGAGGAAAAAATTGGAAGGTTGGAAAGTCTCATACAGAAAGAAAAAAAGGTAAAAGAATTAGTTGAATTAATTAATCAAATAGAAGTCCTGAAAAGTTCCATCCTCTCAAAAGCCTTCCGCGGGGAGCTCGGCACAAATGATCCTGCTGAAGAGAGTGCCGCTGGGTTGTTGAAAGAGGTGCTTGAAGAAAAAATCTGAATCAATCTTCAGTTTTAGCGAAAATGCTGTATAGATTGGCACACAATGGTGTCACTACCTGATTAATGGCGGTTTTCGGGTAGTGACAGCTTTATGATGGGCCCGGTGAAATATACGCAGGAAGAAATCAAATCAGTGAAGGTGTGACCTAAGTAGCTGCTGAATTTTTTCAATATTACCAATATTTATTTCTTAAAACCACAGATTTGACATTCAATAATTTCTGATTTAGAATTTACCCATAAATACGATTAACGTAATATATTACGATATTCGGAAAGGAGAGGGATAAAATTTAAAAAGTAATCTTTTAATGGTAATTGGGTTGGAGGTCATTCCGGCATATGAAAGGGCTTGCACTTTTAAAGGAATGGGTAAGTTATAATAGACAGCCTTATACAATAAGAGAACTTTCCGGGAGTTATTAGAGCTAACATGCAATCGAAGAAATGACAGAAGCAAAGCCCGTTGTGTGGAATCAAAATTTTAATACTAAAAAGGAGACGATAAAATGACTGACAGTGCAGAAACAACCGATGTAAAACAGGCAACAAATGCGATGAGAATTGCACTTTCATTAAAACGAAATGGCGTAAGATATATTTTTGGGCAAAGTAATCCTCCAACTGTCACACTTGCATGCTCAGATATCGGAATTGAACAAATTGGATATAGACAAGAAAACTCAGGAACGTACATGGCACAGGCTTATGCAATGTGTACAAACACAATCCCGGTTGTCACCGCACAGCATGGGCCGGCAGCCACATTATTAGTTGCCGGACTCGCAGAATCTTTAAAAGCTTCTTATCCGGTTGTTGCCCTTGTCGAAGAAGTATCCAGAGAAGAAGAAGAAAAAAATGCCTTTCAAGAGATTGACCATTTGGAACTGTTTAAAGGTGTTGCTAAATGGATTAAAAAAATCCCGATTCAAGAAAGAATTGAAGATTATGTTGACATGGCATTTAAAATCGCTGCAAGCGGAAGACCGGGACCAACCGTTTTATTGCTGCCGAAAGATATTATTACCGATACAAAAGAATACCCAATTAATGAAACAAGAAGCCAAAATTCAGGAGTATTCCCGCTTGATCGAACTACAGCAGATTCAGCAAAGATAGATGAAGCAGCTGACCTTTTAAGAGAAGCGAAACAGCCATTTATTTATGCTGGCGGCGGTGTTGTTTCATCTGGAGCCCTTAATGAAATAAGGGAATTACAAGAAGAGTGTTCGATACCCGTTGCGACTACTACCATGGGAAAAGGATCAGTCGATGAGGAACATCCATTAACCATGGGCCCAATTGGTTATTATATGGGAAAAAGAGGGGTCAGCAAACATTTAAAACCGATGGTTCAAGAAGCCGACGTCATTCTATTAGTCGGTAACCGAACAAACCAAAATGGAACGGACAGCTGGACCCTTTTGCCAAAAGAGGCTAAATATATTCATATTGATATTGATCCGGTTGAAATCGGGCGAAACTATGAATCCCTCAGACTTGTTGGCGACGCAAAATTAACCCTTGCTGCCTTAAAAGAAAGCTTATTGAAAAAAGGCGTTCAAAAAAGAACTGAAACGCGGGAAAGTGTGGAAAAGCGTATTCAATTGTCCCGAGAAATGCACAAAGAGGATATGAAAGAAATCTACTCAGCTGAATCCGGAAAAATAAAAGTGGAAAGATTTTTATATGAAGTAGAAAAAAGATTAGATGATGACCATATTGTTGTGGCAGACGCCAGTATTTCATCCGTTTGGAATGCAAACTATCTTAAAGCCATCAAGGACAGAAAGTTTATCTTCCCAAGAGGGCTTGCAGGATTAGGCTGGGGGTTACCAATGGGGATGGGTGCTAAAATTGCCAATCCTGATAAAAAAGTATTCTGTCTGGTGGGAGATGGCGGATTCGGACATGTCTGGAGTGAGTTGGAAACTTGTAAAAGACTTGGTATTCAGGTAGTCGTGGCTGTTATTAATAACGGAATTCTTGGTTATCAAAAATATGCCGAAACAGCAATGTTCGGCCGATATACAAATATTTGCGATTTTTCATTTGTTGATCATACCCAGATTGCTGCAGGATGCGGTATTAAAGGCATCAAAGTCGACACCATTGAAGATATCCCGGCAGCCCTTGATGAAGCGTTCCAATCCAATGAAACCGTCGTGATTGATCTGCTCAGTGATCCGAATAATATACCGCCGGTTGGGGTAATGGATGCAATAAATAATTAAAAAAGGAGAATGAACATTATGGGAAAATTAACAGGTAAAGTAGCGGTAGTAACAGGTGCTGCACGCGGAATTGGCCGTGCCTATGCATTAAGATTGGCACAATTAGGCGCAGACGTGGGTGTAATTGATATCGATTTAAAATCTTATCAACAATTCGCAGGAGAGAGTATTGGTGAACAGTACGAAACCGTTGTAGATGAATTAAAAGCATTGGGGGTAAATGCTTTTGGTACGGAAGCTGACATTTCAAACCAAGAGCAGGTCCAAAAAGCCTTTCAAAAAATTGCGGAAAATCTGGGCGAAGTCGATATTTTAGTAGCGAATGCCGGCGGCGGCTCAGGTTCAGTTCTTGGAAATAAAGCTTCTGAAATGGATCCCGAACAATTACAAACCGTTTTACAAAGAAACCTTTTCGGAACGATCCATAGTGTGGCAGCCGTCGCACCGGGAATGAAAAAGAAAGGTTACGGTAAGATTGTAACCGTCACTTCAGTCACTGGTTTACAAGCAAACCCTGACGGGTCTTATTCTCACTATGCTGCTACCAAAGCAGCCATTGTAAACTATACAAAATATTTAGCTCAGGATTTGGGCCCATATAATATTACAGTCAATGCGATTGCACCAGGGTACATTGGAACCGGCCGATTAATCGAACAGTTTGAACAGGCTGGTGTTGAAACCTATACGAGCCAAACAGCATTGAAACGACTGGGGACACCAGAAGATTGTGCAAATGTTATTGAGTTTTTAACAACCGACCTGTCCGATTATGTTACCGGATCCGTGCTTGATGTAACCGGAGGGGTTTTGAGGTAAGCTTCCGAAGAGAGAGTGGCATGGCATACTGGTAAATGCATATGCCCCTCTCTCTTTAATTCAAACACCTGATTGTAACTTCAGGGATTTTTCCCTAAAAACAAGGGGGAGTATTTTTGAAAGCGTTAGTCAAAACGAAAGCAGTGAATGAATTTAAGATTGAAGAAAGACAAATTCCGATTCCTGAAAAAGATGAAGTATTGATCAAGGTGGAATATTGTGGGGTTTGTGGAAGTGATCTGCATGCAGCCAGTCATGCCGAAGGCTACGAATTTGTACCAAAACCGATTATTTTAGGGCATGAATTATCCGGATATGTCGCAGAAATGCACTCGGAATCCAAGAATAAAGATTTATTGGGTTCACGTGTTGTAGTTGAGCCGGGGGTATCTTGCAATACATGTGAGCAATGCCTTAGTGGAAGAAAAAATATTTGCTCGAATCTCAGAGTGTTAGGCTTACATTTTGATGGGGGTATGGCCGAATATGTAAAAGTGAAGGCCGACAGTCTCCATCAAATACCCGCGACACTCCCTTCAAATATTGCAGCATTGACCGAACCAATGTCCGTTGCGGTACATGCCGTTCAAAAAGTTGCAAATGTTAAAAAGAACCAAAATGTATTAGTTCAAGGCTGTGGAGTTATTGGTTTTCTTGTTGCGTTTGCTGCTAAAAACCGTGGTGCCAATGTAACCATTTCCGGGCTTAAAAAAGACTGGGATCATCGGCTCAGCCATGCCGAAAGATTTGGTATTGAAACCGAGTTTGCAGAAGACAAATCCGCTAAAGGGAAAGATTTTGATATTATTTTTGAATGTTCAGGTTCTCCTCTCGCTGCTGAATCAGGTGTGTTCAGATTGAAAAAAGGCGGAACCTATATATTGGTAGCTTTATATGAACAAGAAGTAAGGTTTCCTGTCAACATTATGGTTCGGGGAGAAATTAAGATGTTATCAAGCTACGGCTATGTTCGCAATGATTTCCAAGATGCTATTCATCTATTAAATGAATATCAGGAGCAATTAAAAAGTATTATTTCTGCTTATCCATTGGAGGACGGCTCATTTGCTTTCTTGGATGCGAAACAACAGAAAGTATTAAAACCTGTTATAAAAATGCAATTATGAATCGGGTAATGACATTGGTTGTAAACGAATACAACATTTCTCCTGATGCTTTTTCCTGACCTTATTGTTTACCCGTGAAGCTGTGGGGAAAAACGCGGGAAAGACTGGTCTCTTGTCAGAAGAACAATAATTTCTATTTTTGAAAGGGGTATATGAAAATGGGTTTTGTTAATACAGTAACAGGAAAAGTTAATATTGAAGATCTTGGTTGTACACTTGTACATGAACATCTTCTTCTTCGATCGGAAATGGTTACATTTCAATTCCCTCACTTATATGATGAAGAGGCACTTTATCAAAAGGCTGTAGATGGAGTAAAGGCCGTAAAAGCGCAGGGGGTAAAAACAATATGTGATCCGACTGTAGCCGGGATGGGCCGTGATGTCCGATTCCTGGAAAGGGTATCCCAAGAAACAGGAATGCAAATTATCACAGCAACCGGTATTTATTCTTTTACGGAAATTCCGGCACATTTCCAAAACCGCGATATTGATTATATGACTGAAGCATTGATTCATGATATTGAAGTGGGGATTCAAAATACGTCCATTAAAGCAGGCTTTTTAAAATGCGCTGCGGATGCCGAAGGAATTACCCCTGATCTGGACAAAGTATTTCGTGCAGTGGCACGTGCACAAAAAAATACAGGCGTGCCGATTATGACACATTCCCACCCTGCAAGCGGCAACGGGCTTAAGCAATTGGAAATCTTCATAGAGGAAGGGGTTAATCCAAAGTCCATTATGATTGGCCATACAGGTGATACAGATAATCTTGATTATATCCATCAAGTATTGGACAGCGGCGCATATATTGGTGCAGATCGTTTTGGCCAGCCGCCTTTGGAGTTCGCAAAAAGATACAGTACACTTCTTGAACTCTTAAGGCAAGGTTACGCAAATCGTATTTTTCTTTCCCAGGACTATTGTTGCAGCATTGACTGGTATACCGATGAACAGGTCAATCAAATGGTTCCGGATTGGTCCATTGAATTTCTATTGGGTGAAGTGATTCCGCAACTGCGGAAAGAAGGGGTAACCGAAGAGCAGATATATACCATCATGCATGAAAATGTAAAGCACTGGTTTGAGGGTAAATAATTTCGCTATATAATGATCAGCCTTTTGTATTGAGTATGCACACTCTGATGCATATTAAATATACAAAAGGCTTTTCTTTAGCCGACAGGAAAGTAGAACTTCTATCGCCCTTCGAATCCATTTTGCTGATGTTTATGATTCTCGACTTCCCCATTCCATTCAATTATTTTTGTACATATATTTAGTGTAGGTGATATAATTTTATACAAATAGCTTTACCATCATGGGATGTTAATAGCAAAGGGCTTCGAGGGGTGTTTGGATGAATAAAAATAAAGGATCCTTGGTGGCTGAAAGAACTTTAAAAGCGCTAATGTTATTTTCGAAGAAAAAGTATCTTTCGGTTGCAGAAATAGCTGCTTCCTTAGAAATAAGTTTACCTGCTGCATATAGACTGGTGGAATCTTTAAATAATACGGGATTTATTAAGCGAGAACAATCAAAAGAATACTCCCTTGATGCACCAAATATTTTACAATTATACAATATGGTTGAACAGGACCTTAGAGAGGTCGCGCGTCCAATTATCAAGAAATTAGCGAGTGAGCTTAGGGAGTCTGTTTATTTAAGTGTTGTTCACAGTGATAATTCCTATTATTCATTTATAGAAGCGGAAGACAGTCCTTCAGCGGTAAAATGGAGCGAAAATATAGGAAAAGTATATTCACTTTCCACCGGCACGGCAGGCAAAACGCACTTGGCTTATATAACAAAAGACTTTAGCGATTCAGATAAAGATGCCTTCATTTCGAAGCTGGAATTAAAAAAGTATACGGAAAATAGTTTGGTCAGCGTAGAGAAATTAAAAAAATCATTAGAGAAAATATTAAATGACGGTTACTGCTATACGAAGGGTGAGCATCTTCAGGGGGTAGTGGGTATCTCTGTTCCGGTTTTTAACTTTCAAAGAACCAATGTTGTTGCGGTTTTAAGTACATTTATGCCGGATTCACACTTTGATGAAAGTGAATTAAAGAATTATGTTGCACATTTAACTGCCGGGGCAAATGAGATTGGCAACTCAATCCCATAATCTTGGTTTCCGTGATGTTATTTGCACCCAATAACAAACTTTTCCTCCCCCAAAAGCCAGCAAAATTCCAACACGCATGCACCAATCCCTTGATTTCAGAACCCCTCCACAAAAAAGGCGACAAAAGCGGCAGCTGCAGGTGATGGCTTGGCACCATCGTTTTCAATAAAAGGGGTTGGTTGATCAGACATCGGCTGACCGGAGAGCGATCAGGTGTTGAAAGACGGGGTTCGGATGCACATGTCAAGAAAGACAGCCCCCTGCCGGGGAAGGTCCAGTGAGCTGTCCCAGTCCGCCAGCTGAGCTGGCCAGTTTTACCAGACCAATACCATAGACTACTACAGAGACTACAACAGAGATAAATATATATACCCTTTTTCCAAGGCAATTGCTTCAAAAAAATTCTTTTTTCCAAGGGTGTCCCTTTTCAAAGAATTCCCCTATAAAAAAGTTGACAGCATTGGTTGGTGCAGTCGGTGGCTTGTTGTTCGGCTTTTCAAGGATTAAATATTCATAATTTCAACTGGGGGAAAATGACGCACATACATATTACGAGGGGGAACGGATATGTTCACTGTCAGGGAAATTGAGCCTCTTGGGGAAAAAATGACCCGCCATGGTCCGCATTGTGAAGAGGCGTGGCGGGTTCTGTTACTTACCTTATCAGGATGATCTGGTACGCCTAAATAAAAAGATACCGAACCCTCCGACCAAAGGAGTTGTGACAAGTAATGAAATGATAATCTTCCGAGCCTTATCCATTGGAAATCTGTTTGACAGATAGATTTCTTCTAATCCGCCGCCTTCGCAAGAAATGCGATCAAAAACTGTATAATCACCATCAAATAACAAAACAGCTTCTTTTCCTTTGATGTCAATGGCCGTCCGTTCTTTCTCCAACTCAATCAGTTCATCACCTGATTTGCATTGCACCCCTTGAATGTCAAGACTGGCAGGTGCCCCCCAAACCTCTAGAGTTTTACCTGCTTTCATTTGAGAAAAAGTTTCACCCGGTTTGATGACCTGATTGGAAAAAGTACCCGGAGACTGTGCTTTTTTATATATCATCCATGAAGCAAAAGGTCCTGTAATGAAAAATGTTATACATGCCAAGCTAAATAGAGTTGCCGTTTTCTTTATCATTTGATCCATCCTTCCATTTTTTAGATAATACGCACACTCAGTCACAAAGTTTCATCTGTGGCAAAGTATTGAGACACTTTTTTATTTACGGTTTCGGATATTTGCCGGACGCCAGGGTAATGTAAAAGTATCAGTTGCAGTATAATCGATGGCATTAGTAATTATTTTATCAACGAGTTTGACGGAAGCATTTTGACATGAAAAGGTATTCATCTTTTATTCAGTCGCTCGACATTTTAAGTGATGCACAAAAGGAATGGCTTTTGAAAATTTTACCTTTTCGGAGAAATATGATATTAGACTGGATTTGAGGGGAGGGAAATTATTGTGAGCAATGTTCACACTCTTTTAGTTGTTTGGCAAAATGCAAAAAGCCGATTGTATTACCATGTAGGAACTTTGTCATTTTATAATGATCATTATGAATTTATTTATACAAATTACGGGTCTGGACATAGAAAACTTAAGGATGCTTTAAAAAATGGCTATATGTTGCACCCTGCGTTTCCAGATGCAAATAAAACATATCGATCAAAAAATCTGTTTGCAGCATTTGACCGCCGTTTGCCTTCTACTGATCGCTCTGACTTTAAATCCATCATGATTGATTTAGGTTTGAATGAGCACTCTACAAAAATGGACTTGTTACAGCAAACACGCGGACGATTGGCGAACGATACTTATTCTTTCGAACAACCACTTCGTCTTGGGAATGATGGAAAGCTATACACTAGCTTTTTTGTCCATGGTATGCGGCATCGTAATCTTCCTGCCCAATGGTCAACATGGTTGAGTTTCCGTGATCCATTGAAGCTAGTACAAGAGCCTACCAATGAATTTGACCCCAATGCGGTAGGCATTTATACACAGGGTGGTAAACATTTGGGATATGTTCCCGGCTTTTATAGTGAGGCAATTTATTCATTATTGGAGAATAAAGCGGAACCCTCTGTTAAAGTCGCGTATATAAACGAACTATCAACCCCGAATTGGTGGCTTAAAGTAGACTTTGAATGTAAGGTACCATTTGTCGAAAGTATCGCTTCCCCAGAAGTATTATCAGCAATGCAATAAATTTGGAAATTTGTAAATAGCCCGTAACTCTATGAATGTATAGATTTACGGGCTATTTCATTTATATAATAAGATCAAAGGTCAGCCAGTGAGAAAAATAAGGAGATCTCCATGTTTTCAATAAACAAATTTACTGTCAAAAACACCAATACAATCGCACTGATTCTTACCGCAGTATTAACGGCCCTTGCTAGTGAAATTAAAGTCACTCCCTTCGGCGGGGAGGCTTTTCGTTTTGGATTGGGGAGTATTGCTTTTTTTCTGCTTATTCTCATTTGGCCCCCGGCATCTCTCATACGCACTGGTTTCGTTACAGGGATCGTGGTCATATGTTTTCGTATTGCAGAGGATATATTTCTATTTGAAGTGTTTGATTGGACAAGCATAAGAAGTCACTTGCCCGCTTTTTTATATTATTTTATATTTGCACTGGGCTTACATGTCATTAAAGTTGATAGGTACAAAACTACTCCGCTTATTTTAGGCGCTTGGGCTGTTTTATTTGAATTTGTCGGCAATGGTGTCGAACAGCTTACCCGGCATTGGATGCAGGGCCAAGTAAATTTAGACTTGCAGACTTGGGCCTTGCTGGGAGGGGTGGCCATCATCCGCAGCTATTTTGTAGTTGGATTATATAGCTCCATAACAGTTTCGGAACAAAGGAAACGTATGCAGGAGATGCTTGAAGTAGGCTCTGAGTTATATGCTGAATCCCTCTACTTGGAGAAATCAATGAATCATATCGAACGTATTACTGCCTCAAGCCATGATTTATATAGGCATTTAAAAAAGAAAGAGCTGCATCAATTAAGCGCTCAAGCCCTGCATATTGCTCAAGAAATTCATGAAGTGAAAAAAGATTCACAGCGGGTTTTATCAGGGATTACGAAAATAACCGAGCGAAAAAGAAATCATATTCTTCTTCTGTCGGATGTGCTGAACCTCGTTGTCTCGGCAAATAAGAAATACAGCGAGCTGTTAAAGAAAAATATTACCTTTCATGTAAATAGTTCAGTTGACTTTGAAACAGATCAGCAAATGCCGCTTCTTGCCCTATTGAATAACCTGACAGCCAATTCCGTTGAAGCTATTACAAATAAAGGTGAAATTCATATTAAACTATTTGAAGAATCAGCGTACACTTGTTTCGTTATAAAAGATTCCGGCAAAGGTATTCCAAAAGAGTACGCATCTACGATCTTTGAAACAGGATATACTACAAAATACAGCGATCAAGGTGTTGCTGCGACTGGGATCGGCTTATCTCATGTAAAAGAGATTATCCATGCGCTTGAGGGGAAAATTGAATTGGAATTCCCGGAGAAGGGTGCTGTTTTTCGAATCCTTATCCCGACCAAAAATATCCGAAAGCGAGTTGAATAAAACTGCGTTATTTTATTGTAGATGATGATAAAGCAAGCAGAGCAATGTTGAAGAACATTATAACGGAATGTGATCTTGGAGTTGTTATAGGTGAGGCCAAAAGCGGGGCCGAATGTCTTTCGTCCATCCTTGCCGTGCATCCTGACGTTGTTTTAATTGACTTATTAATGCCTGGACTGGACGGAATTGAAGCAATTGAACAGCTGAGAATGAAGGGATTCCAAGGTCAATTTATTATGATCTCCCAAATCGTAAACAAGGAAATGGTTGGCGAAGCTTATGAAAAAGGGGTCGAATTTTTTATTCATAAGCCCATTAACCGAATAGAAGTACGGAGTATTTTAAAAAGAGTAGCAGAACAATTTCAATTAAGAAATTCATTACTCGTAATCAAGGAATCTTTGGGTCAAAGTGAATCAGCAACAACGAGACAGCAAAGCGTAAAAGAGATCGTTTTGTCGATATTGAATGATATGGGCATCATCGGAGAGTCCGGCAGCGATGATATTATATCGATGATGGAAATCCTCATATATGAAAATGAAGGAGTTATCCAATTGCCGCCGTTAAAAAATTTATATGAATCCATTGCGGCCAAGCCGGGCAATCATAACTTGAGCAGCAAAGCCATTGAACAGCGGATTCGCAGAATCATTTTAACAGCTGTCAATAATTTAGCTTCTTTGGGGTCGATTGATTACACAAATCCTGTGTTTGAATACTATGCACCCCGTTATTTCGACTTTCAAGTAGTAAGAGATCAAATGATCTCTATTCAGGAAGATCACAATGAGCCGAAAAAGGCCAAAGTGAACATAAAGAAATTTCTTCAAGCGCTGTATCATGACACAATAGAAAAATATAACGATAAATAGTGTAGGATTCCCTAGGATTCGACAGGTCACCCGTAAAATAATCATAACGCTATCTCATTGGAAGCGATTACTATGGGAAAGGGTGACTTTATATAGATGAAGAAAATTAAACTTACTCTGGCATCTCAAATACTTATTGGATTAATACTGGGAATTATTGTCGGGGCCATTTTTTATGGAAACCCGGCCGTGGAAACATATCTGCAGCCAATTGGTACTATTTTTATAAACATGATTAAAATGATCGTAGTACCAATCATTATTTCTACTTTAATCCTGGGTGTTGCCGGAACAGGCGACCTCAAAAAATTGGGGAAACTTGGCGGGAAAACACTCATTTACTTTGAAGTTGTTACAACGATTGCGATTATCGTTGGTATATTATCTGCAAATATTTTCAAACCGGGTGTAGGTTTGGACATGTCGACACTTTCCAAAGGCGATATCGACCAGTATGTCCAGACGACTAAAGAAGTGCAGAGTGAAAGCCATGGTATTTTGGACGTTGTTGTAAACATTGTGCCGAGCAATGTGATCCAATCGATGGCTGAAGGAGATATGCTTCCCATTATCTTCTTTTCTGTCTTATTCGGTTTAGGGATTGCGGCGATTGGCGAAAAAGGAAAACCTGTGCTCGCCTTCTTTGAAGGCGTAGCAGATGCCATGTTTTGGGTGACAAACTGTATTATGAAGTTTGCCCCATTCGGTGTATTTGCCTTAATTGGTGTATCGGTGTCAAAATTCGGTTTGGAATCATTAATTCCACTTGGAAAATTAATGATTCTTGTCTATTTAACGATGCTCTTTTTTATTGTTGTCGTGCTTGGAGGAATTGCCAAGCTGGTTGGCACAAATATTTTCCACATCATCAAAATATTGAAAGATGAGCTCCTTTTGGCCTATTCAACTTCCAGCTCTGAAACCGTATTGCCAAAGGTGATGCAGAAAATGGAAAAGTTCGGATGTCCAAAGGATATTGTGTCTTTTGTAGTTCCGACCGGCTATTCCTTTAACTTGGATGGATCCACATTATACCAAGCACTTGCAGCGCTTTTTATTGCCCAAATGTATGGGATCGATTTAAGCATGACGGAACAAATTACCCTTGTATTGGTATTGATGCTGACATCCAAAGGAATTGCCGGTGTACCGGGAGTTTCGTTTGTTGTATTGCTGGCAACTTTGGGAACAGTAGGAATTCCGCTAGAAGGACTCGCATTTATCGCCGGAATTGATAGACTTCTTGATATGGCACGCACGGTTGTGAACGTTGTAGGCAATGCATTGGCTACAGTTGTGATGTCTAAGTGGGAAGGCCGGTTTGATACTGAAAAGAAAGAGAGCTACCGCTCATCTGTTAATGAACTTGCAGAAAATCAGTTTAGTTAAAGAGGCCTGGCAAAGATGTGAATGATTGATAGTGAGGCAGCAGTTAACCAAAGCCTCCCCCTATACAAGAACGGGGGTTCAGGCTTTGGTTTTTCCACATTCTGCAAAACCTTTCCCATCCTTTGTCACCCCGACAATTTCAGATAATAACAAATAATTATTCTAATCTATAAAAGGCTCAAAAACACGATAATTAGGGTATAATAGAATAGGAGAAGATATTAGATTATTTCGCACCCCTGCATGCCGGGGTGCTATGCAGATGTGCCTACATCCTATATAAATTATGGTAAAAAGGAAGGTAGAAATGAGCAGACAAACGAAAACAGATGTTGTCTTAATTGGTGCCGGAACCATGAGTGCAACTTTGGGATCTCTGCTGAAAGAATTAGCGCCGGATTGGGAAATCAAAGTTTTTGAGAAGCTCGAAAATGCGGGTGAAGAGAGCTCTAACGAATGGAACAATGCAGGTACGGGCCATTCGGCACTGTGCGAGCTTAACTACACACCCCAGAGGCCTGACGGATCCATAGACATCAGCAAGGCTGTAAAAGTGAATGAACAGTTTCAGCTTTCAAGGCAATTTTGGTCTTATCTTGTAAAAAGCAATCTGATCAGCAATCCGCATGATTTCATCATGCCGATCCCCCATATGAGTTTAGTAGAAGGGGAAGAGAACGTAGCGTTTTTGAAAAAACGTTTTGAGGCATTGTCAAACAATCCTTTGTTCCAGGGGATGGAATTTTCCGATGACCCTGAACAGCTGAAGGAATGGATCCCGCTTATTATGGAAGGCCGTACGTTGAATGAGCCGATTGCGGCGACAAAAATCGACACGGGTACAGATGTGAACTTTGGTGCCTTGACCCGCATGTTGTTTGATCATTTGAAAAGCAAAAACGTCGAGGTCCACTATAGGCATTGTGTGAAGGACATTAAACGCACAAGCGACGGCTTGTGGGAAGTGAAAGTGTATAATATGGACAGCGGCCAAACTGAATTTCATGCTGCAAAGTTCGTCTTTATCGGCGGCGGGGGCGGAAGTCTGCCTTTACTGCAAAAAACCGGTATCCCTGAGTCCAAACATATTGGAGGTTTCCCGGTAAGCGGACTATTCTTGGTGTGCAACAATCCGGAGGTAGCGGAAAAGCATCATGCAAAAGTGTATGGGAAAGCGAAGGTTGGCGCTCCTCCAATGTCTGTTCCGCATCTGGATTCAAGATATATCGACAACAAGAAAACATTGCTGTTTGGACCGTTCGCGGGCTTCTCGCCAAAGTTCTTAAAAACGGGTTCAAATTTAGACCTGATCGGTTCCGTCAAGCCGAATAATGTCATTACGATGCTGGCAGCAGGTGTCAAAGAGATGTCATTGACAAAATACTTGATCCAGCAAGTGATGCTTTCGAATGAACAGCGCATGGAAGAGTTGCGGGAGTTTATTCCAAGCGCCAAAAACGAAGATTGGGACGTCGTGACAGCCGGCCAGCGTGTGCAAGTAATCAAAGATACAGAGGCTGGCAAGGGGACACTTCAATTTGGCACGGAAGTTGTAAGCAGCTCGGATGGCTCAATCGCTGCATTGCTTGGCGCCTCTCCGGGTGCTTCCACTGCTGTTCATGTCATGCTTGAGGTATTGGAAAAATGCTTCCCGGAACATATGAAAGAGTGGGAGTCAAAGATTAAAGAAATGATTCCTTCATACGGCGTGTCACTAGTGGAAAACCCGGATCTTTTCCAGGAAATCCTTACTTCCACATCGGAGACACTTGGCCTAAGCGAAAATTTGCCTTTCCAGACAGTATCATAATTAGAAAAGCGCAAGCGCCTGTTTATCGACGTACAGGCGCCTTGCGCTTTTCTTAATAGACAACAACCGGATCGTAAGTGCTGAGATTGTCGTACACGATTTTCATTACATCAGGAGGTGTGTTGACGCAGCCGGCAGATCCTTGGTTAAGATAGGCATTGCTTGCCCAGTTTGTGCGCCAGTCTGCGTCATGAAACCCTTGTCCGTCGTTTGTAAACGGAACCCAGTATTTTACATCAACAGAGTAATTGGGATTGCCTACTGCGCTTCCCCTAAGTGTATAGGGAGAGGCTTTGTAAAGAACATACCAAACACCTGGATGAGTTCCTTCATTGGTGCTCATTTTGCCGGTCACGACATTCGTAGTGACTGCCAACTTTCCATTTTTATAAATCCAGATGCGCTGTTCTGCAATGGATACTTCAGCGTATGTGTCGCCAATCCCGTTGTTTGTTGTTGTTTCATAGCCGATCGCATCATAGTCCCAGCCATTCCCATAAATATTGGAAGCAGAAATGGATTCCTTCCCTTTTTCAAAAGCCTTCACGAGCATTGCCGTTTCTTTCTCGGCATCGATTGCCCAGCCATAGCCCTGGCCTCTTACTGAGATGACCTTTCCAGAATGGGTTTTGAATTTAAAATCTTTATTCAATGTTGATTGGGCGCTGTTAATTTCGTCTATTTTTTTCTGAATGTCACTTTCAGTGATAGAAACCTTCCCGTCATTTGAGATGGAGGCCTTTTTAACCAATTCATCCGCTTTTAAAGTGTACACTTTGTCCTGCACTTTATAGTCGATGGTTCGCTGCATGAAATCCTGCAGCTTTTTCTCATTTTCTTTTATAATCGGGCTGTCCTCTTTGATTGGCTGTATGAAAACAGGCTTCAAGTGGATATCGCTTGTGTAGACTTGTTTATCATAATCTTTTAATAAAGCGGCGATATCATATTGTTCTCCATCAATACTTTCAGAGATGACAATTTTGTCTTGTTCCCACTTCACCTGGGCATCTTGGGGTGCTTTTAAACTCTTATTCAATGAAAGGAGTTTTTCTTCTACTTGCTTTTTCATCGTTTCGCTTCGAAACTGATCTGTCTTTTTGGGTGCCAGGGAATAATTTTTCTCCTTTGTGGAAGGAAAAAACGTCCACTGGCTTTTCAATAATTTTTTAACTTCGGGCATATCTTGATCTGTGAATGCCATCTGCGTATCTTTTTCATCCAAAATCAGTTCTTTTCCTATATAGACCCTGTTTTTTAAAGTGGATGTTTTTAATTTATCCATCACCTGATCAGCGGTGAGGCCGCCGACTTTGATGCCGTTAATCATAATGTTCGGATTGAACCGGGTAGCCTGATAATAGCTCAATCCCGCAAATATTAAAGCGATAATAATGATAGTGCCAATGATAATAAAATTGCGCTTTGCGGGTTTTTTGGATCGATTGCCCCGCCCAACATCAATTGGTTCATTTACCGCACTCATAAACATTCCCTCCGTTACTGGTAATCCAGCAATTGGTCATATTACAATTCTATTACAATTATACTACAATATGTTTGGCGAGGAGTTTGTCACATTTTGTAAGGTGTGAAATTTTTAAAAACCTTTAATGAAAGTTGCATAAGGAAAAGAGGATTTTGATGCAGGTTTGATAAAATTAAGCTATCCATATGTTTAAAATAAAATTGATTTCATGAAAAAATATACCTAAGATCAAGGAGACCAATATGAACTATCTTGGAAAGTACTTACAAATGCCGCCGACATTTGAAAAATTAAAAAAGTTAGAGCTGATTCTTGAAAAAGAAGGATATTCCCTTGAAAGGGATTTAGGGCTTATCTTACAGTGCGCCTACTTTGCTTATGATGTTACCCCCTATGATGTCATTACATTTGCAAGTACTGGTTGTGATGGAATACATTTCGGATTGTTAACTGACTTTGGAACAGTATCTGATTTAGAGGATGCTTTTGTTGTATGCATCAGTCCTATGGATTTCGGTTCACATATAAAGATTGTGGCAAGGAATATAAGGGAGTTTGTTGGTTTAATCTGTACAATGAAAGATGCAGTAACGGTTTCCAACTTTAATCATATGAAAGAAGAGGAAGAGTATCTGCGTTTGCTCAAAAAACTAAAACAAGAAGACAGTGAAAATGAGGAATACATAGAGAGAGCTAATTATGTAGCAGAAAAGATAAAATCCGCTATCGGATGTGAAATAATTGAGGATGTATATCATTATGTAGAAAAAAAAGTATTGGCAGAAAGAGAGAAACAAATAATTGTACCAACCCTTGACGGTATAGGAATAATAACCTTTGAAAATGTTAATAGCAGCCATACTATCTACAAACTTGAAGAGGATGTGAATATTGACCTGAATGAAATAAAATCTTTTTTTAATAATTCAACGACAGAAAGCAAGCTGGCTTTTATACGAGATGCCCAATTTACTCTCTTGATCTCAAATGAAATAGAGTTAAAAGAATTAGTCATGAATGAAATGATTCAATTAGGTTTAAATGATGAAGTAAATAGATTAAGGAATATAGACCAGAGTAATCTCCCAGAGAGTAATAGTTTTTCTACGAGTGCTTTTTTGGAATTAGACTAGATTATTAATGTTCTTTGGTGATATATAGAGCCGCTCCAGCGATGGACTTGCGGCTTTTCTTGTTTATGTCGAAACAGATTTCCCCCCGGATTTTCCGAAATTAATCATAAGGACAGAGCAGGCTCGAATATTTTACTTTGAGGGAAGTTCTGTAAAAAGGGGAGTTTTTTAAAAAATGGGGAGATCTCAGTGGAGTGGTTACCTTGATGCTATAGATGCTGCTTTAGACCAAGGAATGGCAGCGAAGGAAGTGGTTTGCTCCATTACGACTGGTTTTCGCCAGATTCCTTCGCTGCGGAATGCGCCGGGGTTGAATCCGTATCATGCGACTGTGGCTGATATTGGCTACGGTTTTGATGCAGTCAGAGGGACGATTAAACGGCTTCGCAGTGGCGAAACGATTTCTCTTGGTAAAGAGATGCTTGTTTTTGACCTGGATACATTGCGAATTAGCGAAAAACAAATGAGCCCTAATTTTGAGCTGGTAGCAAAAGAAGCGACACCGGATACTCAATATTTAATCGACCAAAGCCGGCTTTTAAACAGGCAGATAGCCCAAAAAATAAATGAGGCAAATCGGTACGGCAAGGCTCTTTTGGGAACGGAATGGAATGTGATTCTGAAACGCATCCAAAATGTTCAGGCCATTCCGCGGCTTTAGCAGATTATTGAAAGGGTGAGAAGGGCATGCCGCATCAAACTTCCGTTCATATGACTGCAGAGGAACAACAGCGCTTATTGGAATGGTGGGGAGCGACTGAGCGGGGAACAGCAGTGGTGAAGCGGCTGGTTTCATCTATTACGGAACTCAGGTTGAATCCTGAATCAAGCCACGCTGATGGGATGGTTTTATTTTATCGTGCTGCATCGGAGGTTTCCTATGGTTATGCCGGGATGAGGGGCTGTATCCGCCGTGCTTTCACACCTGAGTATTCCGGGTTTCTTCGGCATAATATTGTTAGGTGCCACAGTTTTGCGCGAAAATATTCTGTTGATACGAAGGTTCTTCTGGAACGGGTCGCCAAGCAAATCAGTGGGGCAGAAGCGCTGCAGATTGTAGAGAGAATCCGGGAAACACTTATTGAAAATGACGCGGCTCTAACAGAAATTGAGAACAAAGCGGATGCCTTTTTTGGCAAGGAAACCTTTGAAAAATTGCAAAACAGCCTTAAGCAATCCAATACTTTGCCTCCTTTCCAATAAAGGACTCAAAAAATCAGCTATAACCGTAACATAACGTCCGGTTATAGCTGATTTTACATTCTCTATTTAAAAGCAGGTATTTTTTTCAATACGATACAAATCGGAATGGCGACAGCGATGCCGATGACACTTTGCACGATATCCCCGGGAATGGAGGTTAATGGTACGATCCAGTTGCCATATATTAAGCTTTCCCAAAGATAATAGCCGGCGATCATCGGAGGCACTGAAATGATGATTCCCAGCAGGTTGTATGCTATGTTGTTTCCTTTGCGGCCACCCGCCCAGGCAATTTTTCCAACGATATAGCCCTGCAAAGCGCGTGTTAAAAAAGTGATGGGCGACCACAATGCCCAGCCTGAGACAAGGTCAAACAAACCCATGCCGACAGACCCGGCGAATGCTCCCTTTTTGGGACCAAATACGATGGCTGAAATAAAAAGCATGGCCGAACCAAGATGAACCAGGCCTCCATTTATCGAAATAGGCAGTTTAATATTTAAGAGCATGGTGGACACAAATACGAGTGCCGTCAACATGGCTGTCAGGATGAGATCGAAAGTTTTGGTTTTGGAACTTGAATAGCTTGCTGTTCTTTCCATCTTGCAGACCTTCTTTCTTTGCTATTGAATAGGCAGCAGGAATGATGCTGCCTGTTCTTTGTGTTTACTGATAATTTAGCAAATGTGTGGTCTCTTTGAAAGTGTCACTTTTATAAAAAGTGTGAGGGTCAGTTTGTGTTGAGGGTCAATATTGTAGAGAAAAGAAAATCACTATCCTGCCGGTTGGGAGGATAGTGATTTTCTGAAATAAAGATTTATATCAAATAAGTCGGGTGCCATGGTTTAACAGTTTTGTGATGGTAGGTTGATTTCTGTTTCATTGGAAGGATTCCAATTTTCGGCAGTCCTGTTAGACCGAAGGCACTGCTTATATTAATTTCGAACAAGATAATCAAATGCACCCAAGGCAGCAGTAGCACCTGATCCCATGGAAATGATGATTTGCTTATAGGCGCTGTCGGTGCAGTCACCCGCAGCAAATACACCCGGCAGTGTAGTGGCACCTTTTTTGTCCACCACAATTTCTCCCATTCTTGTGCGTTCAATTGTATCATCCAGCCAATCGGTGTTTGGCACAAGGCCGATCTGGACAAACACGCCTTGCAATTCTATGTGATGCTCTTCTCCGGTTTCGCGGTCAACGTAGGTGATGCCATTGACTTTATCTGTGCCGGTAATTTCCTTGGTTTGTGCGTTTTTGATCACTGTCACATTTGGAAGGCTGTAAAGGCGGTCTTGCAAGACAGAGTCAGCTTTCAACTCTGGAGCAAATTCAAGGACCGTTACATGCTTCACAATACCTGCGAGATCAATGGCCGCTTCAATACCGGAATTACCTCCGCCAATGACGGCTACGTCTTTTCCTTCAAACAATGGTCCGTCACAGTGAGGGCAGTAGGCGACACCTTTGTTTTTGAATTCCGCTTCGCCCGGAACGCCGACATTGCGCCAGCGAGCACCAGTTGATAGGATCACCGTTTTGCTCTTGAGAACGGCCCCATTTTCCAGTTCAATCTCAATGAGATCTTTCTTTTGCAAGCCTGTCGCGCGCTGTGAGCTCATAATATCCACATCATACTGCTTTACATGCTCCTCAAGGCTTGCCGCAAGCTTAGGACCTTCCGTCCGCTTCACGCTGATAAAGTTCTCAATGCCGACAGTGTCCATAATCTGGCCGCCAAAGCGTTCAGCCACTACACCTGTCCGAATGCCTTTGCGTGCGGCATAGACGGCTGCACTGGCGCCGGCAGGACCGCCGCCGACAACGAGGACATCAAAAGGTTCCTTAGCGGAAAGCTCGGCAGGATCTACACTGCTGCCCAACTTCGCAAGGATTTCTTCAAGGCTCATACGGCCGCTGCCAAATTCCTCTCCATTTAGGAAGACTGTTGGAACAGCCATGACGCCTTTGCTTTCCACTTCTTCTTTAAAAGCAGCACCGTCTATCATTGTGTGGCTGATGTCAGGATTCAGAACGCTCATCACGTTCAGTGCCTGAACAACATCAGGACAGTTGTTGCAGCTCAGGCTCACGTAAGTTTCAAAGTGATAATCGCCTTGCAGGCTCTTCACTTGGTCGATGACATCCTGTTCGACTTTTGGAGCCCGTCCACTCACCTGAAGCAAAGCCAAAACGAAGGAAGTGAATTCATGACCGAGAGGGATACCGGCGAAAGTGATCCCGGTATCTTCTCCCATGCGATTGACACTGAAGCTTGGCGTCCTGTCCAAGGTTGTTTTTTCTACTTTTATTTTGGAAGACATCTCTGTCAACTCATCCATCAAAGCCAGCATATCTTTTGATACATCATCGGCTCCTGCACTGACTTTTAACAGTACGTCGCCTTCCATCAATTGTAGATATTGTCTAAGTTGTTCCTTAATATCTGCATCCAGTATCATTGATAGCACTCCTTAAATTTTACCTACAAGGTCAAGGCTTGGTTTAAGAGTTTCAGAGCCTTCTTTCCATTTTGCAGGGCAAACTTCGCCAGGATTGTTGCGTACATATTGTGCAGCTTTAATTTTGTCGATAAGAGTACTTGCGTCACGGCCGATGCCTTCAGCGTTGATTTCAACTGCTTGGATGACGCCGTCCGGGTCGATGATAAACGTACCGCGGTCTGCGCGGCCTTCTTCTGGAACAAACACTTCGAACATTTGAGAAAGTTTGTGTGCAGGGTCGCCAATCATCGTATAAGTAATTTTGCCGATGGCATCAGATGTATCGTGCCATGCTTTATGTGTAAAATGGGAGTCTCTTGAAACAGAGAAAACTTCCACTCCAAGTTCCTGAAGGGCAGGATATTGATCTTGCAAGTCTTCAAGTTCAGTTGGGCAGACGAAAGTGAAGTCTGCTGGGTAGAAACAAACGACGCTCCAATGGCCTTTTAAATCTTCATCGGTGACATCGATAAACTCACCGTTTTTGTAGGCTTGTGCTGTGAATGGTTCTACTTCTTTTCCAATTAGGGACATAATGAAATTCCTCCTTGATGTATTTTTATAGATAGCAAGTTTATGGGCGCTATCTATATTGTTTTCTTGTTTACAATGATTATTATATAGGACAAATTATTAATGTCAAGGAATAAATTAAAATTATTTTAATTAAATATAGGTTATCGATTATGAAAGCGCAATCATACAATTGGCCAGAAAGATCAAGTTTTAGGTGCCTTTAGGGAATATAACGGCTGTTCACCTGATTGCCTGAAAGCAATCTTATCATCCGTAAATGAGATTTTATACCTTTAAATGAAAAGAGAAACTACTTCTAGCAAATTATAAAGTTGGTTTTCGACATTGTTGTTATAATAAGAGAGTGTCAAAACTATAGGGGGACTATTTCATACAAATAGACCTTTCGACAAAATTCGGGGAGTGACAGGCACTGTATGAATAAGAAGGACATAGCCAATATTCGTAAACAATTCAAGCTTGATAATGATTTGTTGACTATCACCAATATTTTTAATGTCTACATAAGGAAAGAGAGCAGCGACATTTATCATCAGGAAAGCCGTCCGTTTCCGATGTTGGACAGGGAACAGCAGGAATTGTTCATGAATAACTTTAAGAAGGTGCTGACAGGCCAGCTTGATGTGAAGTTATTTGAAGTGAAGTTTCAGGATCAGGCGGAGGATCACACTCGCATTATTCTTCAAGAAGGTTTGCAAGCAGATGATGTAGAAGAATGGAAAGAGCAAATGCTTCTTCTCGTTGATAAAATGTTTAAGGATGTTCAGTACGAGAAGGACATGGTTGTCACTTTCATTCGCGGAGAATATTTTAAACCGACAAAAAGAAGTAGTGAGGAAGCGGAAGAGAGCGATCGGGATGAGGTGTATTCGCATCCTTTTATTCTCTGCAGCATCAACCAGACGGAGCAGCCGAAAAGATCTTTGGTGTTTGATTATGTTGAGAAGGAATTCAAATCGAGCGTTGAGGTTGATTCGATTATCAATCTTGCATCTCCTGTCGCAGGATTTTTATTCCCAAGTTTTACAGATAATTCCGCTGATGTAAACCGAGTGTTGTACTCGGCGGGCAAAGCGAATAAACCTGATTATCACTTTATCGAAGATGTTTTGAATGGCGAAGAGATCATGACTGCCCAGGAAGATAAAGCTGTTTTTGAGTTTGTCGTAAATGAAGTGGTGGGAGGCCAGGTGGATACTCATACGCTTTCCAATGTATATGAAGAAATAAACCGGATGATGGATGAAGACGAAGAGGAGGAGGAAGTCACTCCTACATTGGATTATAAAGATGTGGAACGTGTGTTAAAAGTGAGCGGTGTGGAAGATGTCGATGCAGATAAGGTGGAAATGGCATTCCAAAAAGTCGTTGATGATGAAAAATACGAGCTGAAAGCAAGCAGCATTATCCCGAAATATACATCGAAATCGATCAAAATCGAAACGAAAGTCGCCAATATTTCTATCAGCCCAAAAGACTTGAAATATGTCAGGCAGGTTAATTTTAACGGCAAGCGCTGCTTGATGATTGAGGTTGATGAAGATGCCATGATTGAAGGCTTTAAATTGATTCCGGAGGCATCGTTGGGTTAAAGGCCATAAAAACTTGGGTGTTAAATAGGAGATAAACGGAATTACGACCGCATCTTCGGTAGCCAAGCGGCCGCTATGCCTCCCGAGTTTTGAGTTTTACTGCATCTACGGTCGCCATACGGTTGCTATGCCTCCCGAGTTTTGAGTTTTACTGCATCTACGGTCGCCATACGGTTGCTATGCCTCCCGAGTTTTGAGTTTTACTGCATCTACGGTCGCCATACGGTTGCTATGCCTCCCGAGTTTTGAGTTTTACTGTATCTACGGTAGTCATAGGGTCGCAATTCCTTCTTATACATCATTGCCGTTGCTGCGGGTAACCTTATCATAAAGTCTCTTTGCTAGCCGGAACATTGCATTTCGATTAACATGTAGGCGAAGCATAATTGAGGATTTAACCAATTTTTTTAAAAAAGGAGAAATTCACATGGCGCTTGTCAATCATCAAATTATTTTAGCTGAAAGACCAAAAGGCATGCCGGATAGCGGCACATTTAAATTTGTAAAAAAAGATGTAGAAGAACTGAAAGAAGGCCAGATACTTGTTCGAACCCTGTTTGTATCTGTTGACCCTTACATGAGAGGCAGGATGCAGGACGCTGAATCATATGTGGAGCCATTTAAAGTAAATGAAGTGATTGAAGGCGGATCCATTGGTGAGGTGATGGAATCAAAATCTGGGAACTTCAAGCAAGGCGATGTTGTTATTGGTATGTTTGGCTGGCAGGAGTACTATGTTGCAAATGAGAAGGAAATTAGAAAAATTGACCCATCACTTGCTCCCATATCAACACATTTAGGTATATTGGGGATGACTGGTTTAACTGCCTACTTTGGTTTGCTTGAAATTGGCCGGCCGAAGGAAGGGGAGACGGTTGTCGTGTCGGGAGCAGCAGGCGCTGTTGGATCTGCAGTTGGGCAAATAGCGAAAATAAAAGGTGCACGTGTCGTAGGCATAGCTGGTTCCAATGAAAAAATCAATTTCTTGAAAGAAGAATGGGGCTTCGATGAAGGCATCAACTACCGAACAGCAGAAGATCTTGAAAGTGAAGTAAAGCGTGCCTGTCCGGACGGTGTGGATGTGTATTTCGATAATGTCGGCGGAGAGATTTCTGATGCTGTATTTACCCAATTAAATCGATATGCGCGCATTCCGGTTTGTGGAGCTATTTCTACCTATAACCTTGAAGAAGTTGATATCGGACCACGCGTACAGCCGACGCTGATTAAGAAAAGTGCATTGATGCAAGGTTTCACTGTAGGAAATTATTCGGAACGTTTCAATGAAGGGGCAATGCAGCTCGGCCAATGGCTGCAAGAAGGGAAACTCAAATATCGTGAAACCATAAAAGAAGGATTTGAAAATATCCCCAATGCGTTTCTTGACCTCTTCAAGGGAAATAATATTGGTAAGCTTTTGGTGAAAGTTGCTGAGCGTAAGTATGTGGAATAAGAAAAAGGGCCGGTCAGGCCCTTTTTCAAAAACAAATATTATCTTACAAAAGAAATGCCAGCCCTTGGAATAGGGTCGCAATGCCTCCCGAGTTTTCAAATTCTCGGTTTCTTCGGCAGCCATACGGTCGCAATCCCTCCCGTTTATATAAAATAGGGAACCCGCAGGCGGGGTTCCCTAGCTCACATCCTTCACCGCCCGAATAAATTCCTTCATCGCCGGTTTATCGGCAGTTTTCATCCAATTGGACAGCTCTTGATCTTTGTTTTTAAAATAGAGGCCGAGTACCTCTTTCAGTTCCTCTCGATAATGGGAATCTGTTTCACTCTCCTCTTGAAGTGCCTGCACCATGTAAAACCAATCCCTTTTTTCGTCGGCAAAAGGCCGTTCCGGATACTCCTTGGCAATGGCCAGAGCATGTTCGAAGGTTTTTCCTTCATACAATTCCACCGCTAGCCAGCTTCCGATAAAGCGATGGCTGTTATCCAGCTTCATCACCTGTTTAAATTGTTCGCTTGCTTCTTTTAATTTGCCTTGTTTCATTAACGCACTGGCATAAATGGCCTGATCGTAGCTTTCAAGATGGCCGTCAGCCGCCGCTTCATACTGATTAAACCATCTGTTGAAGGCCCCCCATTGCTGTTTCTCATAATAGTATTCAACAAGCCTGAATATGGCTTGCGGGGAGTTTGTCTTTTCCGCATAGGCTTGCAAATAGGGAATGCTTTTTTCATTCTCGGTCGCATGCTTGTCGGATGATTCAGCATCCATCAGCCTGACAATCATACGCAAACTGTGAATATCGTCCGGATCTTTTTCGTAATTAGATTGATAGGCTGCCAACGCTTTTTTCAGTTTTTTGTCAACCAGCAATTGGTCGGCCTTCGTCATGCTGCGTTCCTTTAAATAAAAGAAAGGCAAGTTTCCCATCGTATCCTGATCCAGCCGATAGCCGTTGCTGCGTGTAATCAGCTCTCCATCAGCGCGGTAGGCTTCAACAGACCATGAAAATCTATTATCCGTATTTGTAAATGCCAACAATGACTTTGGGCTTACCGTAGACAGATCATCACCGGGGAATATTACTCCAAGCGGATGATCATATACCTCTTCGGCCGGCACTTTGATTTGATTGTCCGTGATGTATGATTTAAATACCGTACTGATCGAGCCGGAATCAATATCCGCCCCCAGGTTAAGCTGGTAATAGTCTGCACCTTCGATCTTCTCCCAGGAAAAGAGAATATGTTTATCTGTTATTTTTTGCTGGTTGACCGGAGATTTTATATCTATTAATTTTTGCAAAGTGATATCATAAGTGAATGTCTTTTTTTCCCCGACATCAATCCATTCATCCATAGTAACCGGCCATGTCCAGCCATCGATTTGGTCAAAGCTTAATCCTATAGTAATTTGATAGCTTCCGGGCAATACTCCCGAAATATTGAAATATCCATCTGCATCTGTTGTTTGTTGGTAAGGCTCATCCGGAGTAATACTGCTGCCTGCGTCTTCTTCTGCCTGTAAAAAGACGCCTGCATTTGCTACGGGTGTGCCATCGCTGTATACAATTCTTCCTTTGACTGTATTATTGATATGGCTTTGTTGTGCTAAAGCAGTTTGCAAACTTTTTTTCAAAGATAGAAGTTCTTCATAACCGGCGGGTATTTCATCAGCCTCCCGAGAATCTTTTTCCGCCGGTATTTCCTCATATTGCGCTAAGGCATTTTGAACCTCCTTATAAGCATCCTGTACATGACCTTGACGGAGTTTGATTTCTGCTTTCTTCTGGGCGATTTTTGCTTGGAAATAATCATTTTCCGGGTCATTGCTTTTACTCATTTCTTGTAAAAGCTGTTTGGCTGCCGAATAATCAGCTTGTTCAATCAAGATTTGCGTTTGTTCTAATTGAAGCTCCTGACCTACCCAAGAATCGCTGCTGCCGGCTGTTCGTTCGATGGCTTTTTGCAGGATGTCCTGCGCTTTATCAACTTGGCCAATGGTCTTATAATGAACCGCAAGCTGTTTTGCCGCAGAAGCGAAATACTCATCTATCGGACCTTTTGTCACATACATGTTCAGATAAGGATACATTTCATCCCAGGTAAATGTAACATCACGGTCAGGATGGCTGACTTGAGAAAACGCCGGCCCAATGTATACATCAAATTGGCCTGCCATATAATCATCCAGCATATAGTTCTGGATGATTTTCCATTTTTGCGAGTCCAAAATCATGCTGCTATCGAGTGATTGCAATAGCTTTGTCTTGGCTGCTGCCTGGCCGTACTCCACTTGCTTTTTCGCTATATATATTTGAAGTTGCGGCCCAATGACAAAAACGATCAATGGAATACATATCAAAATAAGGGCAGCATGCTTCACTTTTATTTTAATCTTCATACCGCATCACCGTCTTTTCCAGGTCTTCTTTCCAATAGACATACCCATCGATCTCAACCAGTTCGTCCGCCTTCGCTGTCATGGGATCGGAAATGTAATCGTAGTTGGTGAAATATTTAACTCCGAGTGATAAACATATCACCGTACAAATCGCAGCCAATGGAAGGAGAGGGAGTTCAATTTCTTTATTCCAAATCAGCCTGGCTTTTTCCTTCCAAGTAATTTGACGGAGACGGTCTATGACTTCCCGCTGTTTGGTAAACTTGATATCGTCCATCTCGTTATCGAGCTGCTTTTTAAATGCTTCCCGTTGTATTTTCATTGAGGTCCTCTCCTTTCGTCAATAGATCTTTCAATAGCAGCCGGGCTCGTTTTAGTCTTGATTTCACTGTGTTTTCATTTGTTTTGGTTTGTGCTGCAATTTCCGAGATTTTCATTTCGTTAAAATAATATAATGTAATCACTTCGCGGTATTTATAATCCAACTGCTGAATGGCTTCACTTATATTGTGATCCAATGCCATATCAACGATTGCTTCTTCGGGACTTTGAGCGGTTTCATCACCATTGATACGTTCCACAGCATCAAAGTGAAGAAAGATATTTTTCCATTGCCATTTTCGCATTCGGGAGCGGCACTGGTTAAGGGCAATGGCGGTAAGCCAGCTCTTTAGTTTTTCGGGATTCTCCAGCTGATGAATTTTTTCAAAAGCAGTAATAAAAGTATCCTGAACAGCTTCTTCAGCTGTTTGATAATCTTTCACGAGCAAATAAGCGGTGCGTAATAAGTAATCCCCGTATTGATGCATTACTTCCATTAAGGCTTGCTCATCTTTTTCTTTGAGTTTGTCAATGGAATCCAACGGCCGGCCCCCCCTTTCTGAACGGGTATAATACATAGATGCAATTGGCGGTAAAATAGTTGCAAAAAGTAAAAAATATCTCTGTTATAACTATACAGGGATATACCATTTTAACGAATATATTTAATGTTGCTTGAGGAACACTCAAAAAGAACTATTTTGAAAATCAAACAAAGAATTTGTGTTGCGTCCTTTGAATCTATGTGTTAGTATGATGGCTGTACATATGACCAAAACGTTCAAGTGGTCACTTCTTTTGTATAAGTTCATTTCATCATATTTCGGGGAGTGACAGGTACCTCCCAAAAAAAGAAGGTGAAAAATAATTGTCTATTGACCGGAAGCAGCAAATCATAGGGGCAGCAACAAATTCTTTTTCCTTATTCGGCTACAAAGCTACGACAATGGATCAAATAGCCAAATTGGCCAATGTCGGCAAGGGAACGATTTACACTTTTTACAAAAATAAAGAAGAATTGTTTCATGAAATCATTTCTTCCTTAATTCATGAAATGAAAGTATCAGTGGAAAATATCATACATGAAGATTTATCTTTTTATGAAAAGGTGGATCGTGCGCTTTTTAAGTTACTGGAATACCGAACAGATCATCAACTGATGATAAAGCTCATCCAGGAAGAAAAAGAAATGGGAACCCCGGCTGTTAAAGATGTCGTCCAAAAGATAGAAAATACGATTGTCCAGTATGTTGGAGGATTCGTCCAAAAAGGAATAGAAAAGGGCGAAATTAAACCGTGCGATCCCGAAATCACAGCTTTTGTGATTTTTAAGCTTTATATTGCCCTCATCTTTGACTGGGAGAAAGTCCGTAAGCCGCTGGAGAAAGATGAAATATCGAAGCTGTTTAAATTGTATTTGTTAAATGGGTTATCCAAAAGATAATCCTTTATTTAAAGTGGATATGACCAAATGAATGAAGTGGTCATAATTTATTTTCGTGAAATGACTAAATGAACATAATGGTCACTTGTTTGAAGGGGGAATAATGGTGTATGCAGAAATCAAGCTTTTTATCTGAATGGAAGCAAATTCTGGCAAATAAAAAGGTGCTTATCCCTATCATTGCAGTTGTCTTTGTTCCGTTGATGTATGCAGGGATGTTTCTTTGGGCTTTCTGGGATCCCTACGATTATTTGAGGGATTTGCCTGTTGCTGTCGTGAATGAGGATGCGGGGGCCGACTATGAAGGCGAGAATTTGGAACTGGGAAAGGAATTGGTTGATAAGCTAAAGGATAATGATCAATTTCAATTCCATTTTGCCACGAAAAAAGATGGTTATCGGGATTTGGAGAATCGGAAATATTATATGTTGATCGAAATTCCGAAGAATTTTTCGGAAAATGCAACTACCCTGATGGATGAAAAACCGAAGAAATTGGAACTGAAATATGTACCGAACGAGGCATATAATTTCCTTTCCTCTCAGATCGGGGAAACGGCGGCAAAAGAAATCAGGGCCGAAGTTGCCAAGGCCGTTACATCCACTTACGCTGAAACGATGTTTGATAAAGTAGGAGATGTGGCAGATGGCCTTGAAAAAGCCAGCGACGGCAGCGGGAAATTGGATAAGGGGGCAAAAGAGCTGGCAGACGGCTCCAAAGAGCTCAAGGACAATTTGGAGGTTCTGGCATCGAGTTCGATTGAATTTGAAAATGGAGTAACAAAAGCACGTTCCGGAACAGATGAACTGGCCGATGGTTCGAGGACTCTTGCCGGCGGAATGGATCAATTATCAGATGCCAGCAACAAGCTTGCCAGTGCATCCAAAGATGTTGAAAAAGGATCCAAGGCCCTAAATGGCGGCATTTCACAGGTTGAAAACGGTTTGCAAGAGGTCAACGGGAAAATGCCGGATTTAGTGGCGGGTACAGGAAAAGTCCAAGATGGTTTAAAACAGCTCCAGAATCAGTTGCCAAAACAGATGGCTGACGCTATCGGTGCAAAAATCAATGCAAGCAGCGGAGAGATGAATGCCGGCTTGGATCAACTGAATCAGGGAATCAAAGGCAAGCTGGAAAATGACCTTGTGAACGAATTATCAGGGCAGCTTTCTGCAGGGGTTGCAAAGGGAG
Source organism: Siminovitchia fortis (assembly GCF_003605365.2). Taxonomy (GTDB): domain Bacteria; phylum Bacillota; class Bacilli; order Bacillales; family Bacillaceae_C; genus Siminovitchia; species Siminovitchia fortis. The sequence goes on along the minus strand of NZ_QYTU02000009.1, from coordinate 55,445 downwards.
CTGCCAACAACATTGAAAACATGCAAAAAGAACAGATGAATAAACTTTCTCAGGCGCTATTGGATAATGGAATTCCACAAGAAAAAGTCCAGGGAATCATTTCTCAAGTAACTGCTTCTTCCCCTTCGAAAGAACAAATTGAGCAATCAATGGCGAATCAACTTAAGCCGCAGGTAGAGGCAGGCATTAAGCAAGGAATGAGTCAAGCTACTGCAGGAATTGATAATGCTTTTAGCCTGTATAAGGGTGAAGTAAATAAGAAGCTCGGCGGATCTACTGCAGGTCTGGACAAAGAAATCCAAAAAGCGATTGATCCGGTGTTTGATCAATTGTCAAATGGTCTTGGAACCATCCAATCCGGCCAGGTTGCCCTTCAAAAAGGCGTCAGCCAATTATCGAATGGGGCAAAAGAACTTAGCGATGGATCTTCCAAGTTAAGCAGCGGCCAACAAGAGTATGTTAAGAACATGGAATTATTCAGACAAAAAATGAGAGAAGCAAATTCCGGTGCACACCAATTGTCAGATGGTGCCAATGAGTTAAGCAACGGAATGGGGCAGTTGGCGGACGGTTCATCCAAAATCAAAGACGGATCACAAAAACTGGCCGATGGTTCCGGGAAGCTTTCAGATGGGACATCTGAACTGCATGATGGAACTGCGGAGCTGCATGAGAAATTGAGTGATGCGGCAGAGGAAGCAAGCTCAGTAGAAGCCAATGATGATACGTATGATATGATGGGAAACCCCGTTAAGGTGGATAAGGAAGAAGTAAACCCGGTTCCTAACTACGGTACAGGTTTTGCGCCATATTTTATATCACTGGGATTATTTGTTGGTGCTTTATTGATGACGATTGTCTTTAATTTAAGGGAACCTGCCATAAAACCACGCAATGGCATTGCCTGGTTCCTGGGCAAATTCGGAGTCGTGGCTGTTACAGGAATAATACAGGCACTTTTGGTAGATGCTGTCTTAATATTTGGATTGGGGATTGAAGTGAAAAGTGTTCCATTGTTCATTTTCGTATCCATCATTACAAGTATAACCTTTATGACAATGATACAGCTCCTCGTCACAACACTGGGAGATCCGGGGCGGTTCATAGCGATTGTCATTCTTATTTTGCAGCTGACAACAAGCGCAGGTACATTCCCGCTGGAATTAATTCCAAAGATGCTGCAGTCATTCAATAACCTATTGCCGATGACCTATACTGTCCAGGCATTTAAAGCGGTCATTTCAAGCGGGGATTACTCATTTATGTGGCATAACATCGGAATACTGGCACTATACATTCTTGTCTGCACCGCGTTGACTGTCACATACTTTATTATCAAAAATAAAAAAACAAACAACCAGCATGCAGAAACTGCGGCATAAGTAAAATCGAAGACAGGTATTACGGATTGTTCGTAATACCTGTCTTTTTTGGTGTATGAAAAAACTGACAAGCACAGGTTTGTCAGTCGTTTATTTTGTCTAAAAGTTCATAAAGGTCGCTCAGCTGCTGGATTTCATAGGAGGGCTCTACTTCGCTCCGCTCTTTTTCCTCTCTGTTAATCCAAACAGACTTGATACCCGCACGATTGGCTCCGAGGATATCCGTATTTAAGTTGTCGCCTACCATGATTACTTTGTTTTTTTCTAAAGAGACCAGAGACAGGGCATGTTCGAATATACCTTTGTCAGGCTTTCCTTTTCCGTAGCCGCCGGAAATGACGATATGGTCAAAGTATGGAGCGAGCTCCGGGGTGATGGCCAGCTTAGTATTCTGCAAATCTGGTGATCCGTTTGTAATAAGCACGAGAAGGTAATCCTTTTTCAATTCGTCGAGTACCTGGAATGTGTCCTCATATACGAATGGAACTTTCCTTCGGTTTTTTGGAAAAAGTTCGCCCAGCTCGGCGCCCAAATCCGGATCATCTACGCCCAATTGCTTTAATCCCAATGTCCAGGCATTTTTGCGATATTCCGGAACAATTTTGCTCAGCTTTTGAAAATCCTCTGTCTCGTCGCGGAAGTCCCCCCACAAGCCTTCAAACGGATTGATGCCGATCATTTGGGTAAAAGGATAAGTTTCATAGGAAGAATAGAGTTCTCTTGCCTTCTCCCGAACCGCTTCTTCCAATTCATCCGGATTTAATCCGCACCGTTCTTCAGCCGCTCTGCACGTTGCGGCAAATGCTTCTTTTACACTTCTTTTATCCCATAAAAGTGTATCGTCCAAATCAAAAAAAATTGCCTTAATCATTATTTTCCCCACTTTGAATTATAATTAAATCTACCACCATTTTACCTATAGAACAGATAAAAGTCATTGGCTAAAAAATTGGGTTAATCGGAAAAAAGTTTGGAAAAAGGGTTAAAAAAGTCTTCCGCGGCCTTGGTCAATGTGGAAAAACAGCACCGTAGACTTCTTCATACACCCATTCATAGTCAGTTTGTACCCAATTAGGGAAATGATCAAGTAACCTTTTTCCGTCTCATCTGCGACACTGGTGAATGTCCTTTCAAGACAATGGCACTCCTTTTAAAATATATGGAAAACTTTTGTTTAATACACTCTCTCTATGGAGGGCTTATGTAAAGGTGATCATTCCAAACCCCAGGCAGTAAAGATTTATGGAATTCTCTTTTGCAGGCAAATATTACTGCATGTGAGGAACTAACGGAGAACTCGTATGTTGTGAGTGTTGGATATGTTGAAAACTCGTTGATTACCCAACATGAAATTGTATATACTGTAAGCAGGAGGTGGGATTCTCATGTCTCAAGAACATGAAGAAGAAGTATTATGGGAAACAGTCGCCATTTTAAAAGAGCAAAACCATTCTGAAAACGCCTTGGTTTTATTCAAAAGACTGATTGAAGGAACATTATCAAAATTAGGGCTCCCAACAGCATTTTTAGATGAAGTGAAAATAGATCTGCCCTCCAACGAGTTCATAATTCGCATTCGTGCACAAGATAAAAAAATTTACGAATCCCTAAAAAGTAAAGACACTACGGCAGCTTACGAAAACCTGGTGGATTACGTTGAAAAACTTTCCGAAGTGATTCCTGAGTTAGACCGAAAGGGAATTCTGGCCAAAATTATAGCCGGACAAACGCAGATGCGGGTGTCTGTTATGCCAAGTTCGGCTACAACTATACCACTGCAGGAAGAAGTGGACTATGCGAATAGTTATAGTACGCTTGAAGCTGCTAAAATTATCGGCGTATCTGATCAAACGATTCGGCGTTGGTGCGAAAAAGGGAAATATCCGGATGCTAAAAAAACAGAAGGCAATCGTTGGCGTATTCCAAAAAAATATTTCAAAATCACTCTTGAAGAAGCAAGAAAGCGGAAAGCCTTTGAACATCAGCTAAATGAATTCAATGCCCAATATGGGGAGGTTAATGACGATGACTTCCTATAATTCATCCTCCCCAATTGTTTTGCTTGATACAACTGTACTTTGTGGAGCCATTCGAGGAGAAGGAATCAACCGTCAAATACTAACCATGGCAGCTCAGACCATTGATTATCGAGTGGTTATCTCAAGAGTATGTTTAATGGAATTCCTGCGAAATGCAACACATGATGGAATCGGTGGGGCTATTTATCCAATTGAAATAGTTGAAGGTTTCTTGAATCATTTCGTTTATCCCATCCTGGAAAATTCCCCTGCTGTAAATAGCAGGGTTGGTCGTCACCATTGGGAAATTGTCAGGCGAAACGAGATGAAAATTGGAAAGGCCCTTGCAGAAATCAGTGAACTTTCAACTGAAAAGGCTGTTCTTTTAGCCGAAGAAAACGGATTGCAGAAGCCGTTACGTCAGTATGATGAACAAGATGTTCATGTCTGGGTAACGGCTATTCAAGAGAACTGTTCATACATAGTGACGAATAATACTAGACGCTTTCCTGAAACGATTGGAAAGATTAAACGAATAAAACCTGGTGAATTTTACAATATGGTGATAGATTAATATGTTCTTAGTTAAAATCGGGTTTTTTAATCATATTTACCTTCTTTTAATGATAAGGGCACCGATCCCTACTATCCAAATATACGAAAAGAAAAATATCCATAGATAAAGAATTGAAATAGACTCGTATCCTAATAGCGTAAAAACTGCTAAAGCCACAAATAAAGATGCTAAGGAAATATGTGATGAATATGCAAAAAAACGGAAAACATTGTGGATGACTCGTTCATCTGCTTCGGGCAAATTATCTTTTTTTCGTTTTTGTTTAATTACTTGAATTACTGTCAAAATAATAGTTGCTACAAAACCACCTGTAAGTACCTCATACGGAAATTCACCTTGAAAAAAATAGAAAAGAAATGAACCCAGAACAGCACCTATAAAAGTACAAGTTATAATAAAGAATGGCGTCCATTTTTCTAAAATTCTTCTCCGTTTTTTTCTGTCTTTTACACTCATTTGTCATCCTCCTCTAAAGTAAATATTTCATCGATTGGCATATCAAAATATGCAACTATTTTTAATGCTAATTCAAGACTGGGATTATACTTGTTTTTTTCAATTGCATTTATAGTTTGACGAGTGACTTGCAGATCCTCAGCCATTTTAATTTGAGTTATCCCCTTCTTTTTGCGGATTTCTCTAATATGGTTAACTACTGTCATTAATCAAACCTCCATATAAAGTAAAGATACCTTTACATTTATATTGGCAAAAAACCGAGTGAATGTAAAGATACCTTTACGTTCACTCGGTTTTTTGCCACACAATTATCCGATTTATAATACAGTAATCATTGTCCTTTTTAGGGTATTTTCACTGAAAAACTCACATTTCCCAATAACGCCGAAGCAAATAGGAGATCCATTTACAATGAGGGTGGTGGCGGATATTCTCCAGCAAGCCTTTCACGATGGCGGGGCTGAGGGCCGGCTTCAGCAAATGTTCTTTTAACAGGACAAGTGATTCTTTTTCGATTGAATCTTCCATTTCCTCCATCTTTTCTTGAATCAGTTCAAGAATTTGTTCTTTCGTTGCTTTTTCGCTTGCCGGACAAACCTGCGCTATTTCTTTTGTAATAAAGGGAATGGTCGTATGCCTTGCCAGTATATTGGTTTTTTCCACAAGCGATTGGGAAAGCAATTCTAAATCAACCGGTGCATCACTGAATAAAAGAATCTGTGAATAAGTATTCAAAAATCCCTTGATGCAATAGATTAAATCATATTTGGCTTCTTTGATTTCCTCGCGGTACAACCGTTCCACTATGGTTAAAATTACTTCCTCGAATGATTTTTCATAGGTGCGCATTTTATTTACAAACTTTTCATCAAGTGTATGCATCTGCTCCTTAAGAAATATTTTGGCGAAGTCCGAGTGCTTTTGAAAAGAATCAAACGTTGCCTGATAAAAATCATATAAGAGAGTCTCATTTTCTGTATTTCTGACCAAGTAGTCAATTTCTAATAAATCCTGCATCGTAAAATGATCAAGCAACTCTAATATCAATTCGTCCTTCGACTTGAAGGACAGGTAGAATGCACCTTTGGAAATGCCGCAATGTTCTGTTATTTGCTGAACAGACGTAGATTCAAATCCTTGCTTGGCAAAAAGCTCCAATGCCTTCTCCATGATTAACTGTTTTTTTGCCATTTTAATCGATCGCTCCCCGGGTATTCATTGACAAATGACCAACCGGTCATTATTATAGGAAACGGTAAGGAAAAAGTCAATTTTGGGCAGGTGTAATTGTGAACGGGTTAGTCAATTTTGTCTTAAAGAATAAACTTGCGGTATGGCTGTTAACAATCATCATTACGGTATCCGGTATTTACTCGGGGACACGAATGAAAACGGAGACGATCCCGGATATCTCCATTCCTTTTTTAATGGTAACGGGTGTATATCCAGGAGCGACTCCTGAACAGGTAATGGAAGAAGTCTCCATGCCGATAGAAAAAGCGACAGAAGGCCTGGACCATGTGAAAGCTGTTTATTCCAATTCCTATTCCAATATGGCGAGCATCCAGGTGGAGTATGAATATGGGATCGATATGGATGAGGCGAAAAGGGAATTAAAATCGGCTTTGGATAATGTTGAATTGCCGGAAGGGGCAGAGGAGCCGACAACATCCGCCATCAGCATGAACATGATGCCGGTTATTGCCCTGAGTGTCAGCAGCTCAAAAGAAGATATTGTTGAATTAACGTCAACAGTAGAAGAAGGTTTGCTGCCGAAAATCGAAAAGCTTGATGGAGTGGCCTCCGCTACCATCACCGGCCAGCATATCGAAGAAGTGGACCTCACGTACGATAAAGCGAAATTGGATGAATTGGATTTGACGGAAGATAAAGTCAAAGAAATGATCCAAGCCAGCAACATGGACGTTTCATTAGGACTTTATGAGTTTAAGGAAGGCGAGCAGGCTGTTGAAATTGACGGCAAATTCATGACTGTCAAAGAATTGAAGGATATGTTAATTCCTGTCACGCCGTCTGCTGCCAATCCATCGCCATTTGTGAAGCTTGGCGACATCGCAAAAGTCAAGACAGTCGGGAAGGTTGAATCGGTTTCCCGTACAAACGGAAAAGATGCCATTGCAATTCAAATTGTCAAAGATCAGCAGGCGAACACGGTTGATGTTGTCAATAAAGTAAAGAAATTAATTAAAGAAGAAAAGTCGAAGTATGATGGCCTTTCCATTGATGTAACGCTTGACCAGGGAGAACCGATCGAGGATTCCGTGGCAACGATGATTGAAAAAGCGTTATTTGGCGGATTGATCGCTATACTAATCATCCTTCTTTTCCTCCGGGATTTTAAATCAACGCTTATTTCGATCATATCAATTCCAGTATCAATTTTCATGGCATTAATGCTATTGAACTGGTTGGATATCACGTTGAATATTATGACGCTCGGTGCGGTTACGGTTGCGATTGGCCGGGTCATCGATGATTCGATTGTCGTTGTTGAAAATATTTACCGGCGCTTGCATTTGAAAGAGGAAAAACTAAACGGCCGCGCACTTATACGCGAAGCGACCATCGAAATGTTCAAACCGATTATGTCATCGACATTAGTGACGGTTGCTGTCTTTGCTCCGATGATTTTTGTCGGCGGAATGGTCGGCGAATTGTTCATGCCGTTCGCCTTGACAATGGCCTTTGCGCTTGGGGCCTCGTTGCTTGTGGCGATTACCATTGTGCCAGCTCTTTCGCATTTCTTGTTTAAAAAGAAGTTGTATGGCGAAAAAACCGAAAAAAGCCACAAAGGTCCCGGGAAACTGGCAAATGGGTATAAGAGATTTCTTAATGGGGTTCTTAACCATAAAATCATTGCGTCAGTGCTTGCGATTGCTTTACTTGCGGGCAGCTTGGCGTTAACGCCGCTTATTGGTTTCAGCTTTTTGGGCAGCGACGAAGAAAAAGTGATGTATTTAACGTACACGCCAAAAGCAGGGGAACTGCGTGAGGACACCCTGGAAAATGTTAAAGTTGTTGAAGATAAAATGCTGAAGCGTGATGATATTGACATTGTGCAAGTGTCTGTCACAGAAGCGGGGGATCCTTCCGCTGCCATGATGGGCGGAGGCGCCGGCGGAGCCTTAATGTTTTTGATTTTTGACCCGGATATGGAGAACTTCCCAGAGGCAAGGGAAAAAATAGAAAAGTATGTAACGACGCTTGATCAATCAGGAACTTGGAAAAACCAGGACTTCTCGTCAATGTCAGGCACCACCAATGAGGTGAGTTACACACTTTACAGCGAAAACTTAAATAAACTGAACGAATCGGTTGAACGGGTAGAAGACATCATGAAGAAAAATGATGGACTTAAAGATGTTTCTTCCAGTGCCGAGGAGGCTTTTGTCAAATATACATTTAGGGTGGAACAGGCTGAATTGCTGAAATACGGATTGACAACAGGGCAGCTCGCAATGATGTTAAATCCGCAAAAAACTAAAGATGTCTTGACGACAGTGGAAAAGGATGGAAATTCTTTAGATGTCATTGTTCAGCAAGAACAAGCGGATCAGCCGGATACTGTAGATGAACTTCTGGATAAGAAAATTCCAACAGCGCTTGGTGATACAGTGCCGCTTTCAGATCTCGTCAAAGTGAAGAAAGGATCCACGTACAATACACTTGACCGCAGTAAAGGCGAATATTATGCAACGGTTTCAGGGAAAGTGAAAGGCGATGACATTTCTAAAGTTACTTCACAAATTGGTAAAAAAGTAGATCAATTGGATCTGCCAAAAGGCGTGACTGTCGAAACTGCAGGCGTGCAGGCAGATATGGATGAAACATTTACACAGCTTGGCATGGCCATGCTGGCAGCGGTCGCCATTGTATATTTCATCCTTGTTGTTACCTTCCATGAAGGTGTTGCGCCATTTGCTATTCTTTTCTCACTGCCATTTACCGTAATCGGAGCTTTTGCCGGCTTGTTCCTTGCCGGTGAAACCATCTCAGTCTCCGTTATGATGGGGTTATTGATGCTGATCGGTATTGTTGTGACGAACGCCATCGTTCTGGTTGACCGGATTGTCCGAATGGAACGGGCCGGATTGACAATGCGCCAGGCGGTATTGGAAGCCGGGGCAACGCGTCTCCGCCCAATCCTGATGACCGCAATTGCTACAATTGGCGCGCTGATTCCATTGGCGCTTGGCAATGGCGGAGGAGGGTTGATTTCAAGAGGTCTTGGAATCACCGTCATCGGCGGTTTGGCAAGTTCGACATTACTCACTCTGATCATTGTGCCAATCGTATATGAAGTATTGTCTAAGTTATTCAAGAAAAACCGCAGAGAAATAGAAGAGAATTAATAAGAAAAGCGCAAGGCGCGCAGCCTTAGGCGACAAGCATAAGACAAGCGCTGAAGAAGGCGTAGTTTGTCTTCATCAGCGATTGACTTATGACCTCGAACCGATGGCGCCTGAAGCTGGACATATCATATCTCATTCTATATAGAAGATTCAGCCAAAATTTTATACCTTCTTAATGGGCCCTGCAGGTGAATGCCACTTGCGGGGCTTATTTTTAATGTGCCTGTGAACATAAATTTAGGGTATCCTATGCAAAAAGGAGCGTGAAAAGCATGACTTCATTTTGCCCGGAAATCTGGCCGGAGGATCCTGCGCCCGAATCTCAAAAAGACTGCCGTGAATGCGGGTTGTACCAGCAGGGATCACGGATGGTTTGGGGTGAGGGAAACGCAAAGGCACCCATTATGATTATCCTCGACAATCCCGGCGCCCGCGAAGACCGCGAAGGGAATCCGATGGTCTGCGGGACGAGGCAGACACTGCAGAAAGCGGCACATGAAGCCGGTTTGGATAAAGACGAGCTATACGTTACATATATTTTAAAAAGAAAGCCCGTACGCGCTTACGACAAGGAGAAGACACGTACAATCTGCATGCGCCATCTGGACGAACAGATTTTTAAACACAAGCCTGAACTCATTGTCTGTTTGGGGAACGTAGCAGTACAGTGCTTCTTCCGAAATCCCGAGCTCGATGTTAAGGGGTTGCGGGGAAGCTGGTATGAGGTCGACGGCTATCAAACAACCGTCGCTTACCATCCTCTTGCAGCCAGGCGTCGTCCCAATCTATATCCGCTGCTTCTGGAAGACCTGCAGCTTGTAGCCGCGAAGCATCATGGTCCTGCGGGTTAGCAGGGCTATGTTAATTTGTCGTGCAGGCAAGGATTCGTTTTGAATAAGGGTTAAGGAGAAAGAGGCGGTTTCGTGTAAATGGTCCCGCTTCTTTTTTAGGAAATTCACACGTAACTTATTGTTTAAAGGGTATAATACAAGGACAAAGACAGATGCTGGATCTTATGGATGTCTATATAAAAGTGCAGTTAATATTACATTGGAAAGGAGAAGCTATGAAAAAGGAAATAGGATGGAATTTTGACAATAGTTATGCCCGCTTGCCGAAAATGTTTTTTTCCAGCATTAATCCGACTCCTGTAAAATCGCCGGAATTAGTAATATTGAACGATCCATTGGCAGAATCATTAGGGCTGAATCCGGAAGCGCTAAAAGGTGAAGACGGCGCAGCGGTTTTTGCCGGAAATGAGATTCCGGAAGGGGCGGAGCCGCTGGCCCAAGCTTATGCCGGGCACCAATTCGGGCAATTTACAATGTTGGGTGACGGCCGTGCGGTACTGTTGGGAGAGCAGGTGACGCCAAAAGGCGAAAGGTTTGATATTCAACTGAAGGGTTCTGGCCGGACGCCATATTCTCGCGGAGGTGATGGCCGTGCGGCGCTGGGTCCGATGCTGCGTGAATGTATCATCAGCGAAGCCATGTATGCATTAGGGATTCCCACTACCCGCAGCTTGGCGGTTGTGACAACAGGTGAACCGGTATTTCGTGAAACGAGACTGGAAGGCGCCATCTTAACACGTGTGGCGGCGAGTCATTTGCGTGTCGGTACCTTTGAGTATGTTGTCAGATGGGGCGGCGTTGAAAACCTGCAAATTTTAGCGGATTACGCAATTAAGCGCCATTATCCGGAGATTGATGATGATGAAAATAAGTATCTTTCTTTTCTGCAGGAAGTGATCAACCGCCAGGCCGCGCTTATTGCGAAATGGCAGCTAGTCGGCTTTATCCATGGGGTGATGAATACCGATAACATGGCCATCAGCGGAGAAACAATCGACTACGGTCCGTGTGCATTCATGGATACCTACGACCCGAAAACAGTATTCAGTTCGATTGACTACCAAGGCCGCTACGCATATGAAAATCAGCCATTGATTGGCGGATGGAATCTGGCGAGGTTTGCTGAAACACTGCTTCCGCTATTGCATGATGACAAAGAAGAAGCTGTAAAACTGGCACAGGAAAAGGTTTCCGGTTTTAATGAAATCTTTCAATCACACTGGCTTGCAGGAATGAGAGCGAAGCTCGGCCTGTTTAATGTTGAGGAAAAGGATGAAGAATTGATCAAAGATCTCCTCAGCTTAATGGAAAAGCACCGTGCAGACTTTACGAACACTTTTCTTGCTTTAACCCGCAATAAATTTGATGAGTCGAGCCTTTTTAAGACGGGTGAATTTGCACAATGGAAAAAGCGTTGGGAGGCAAGGTTGGAAAATCAAGAAGAATCGAAGGCTGATTCACATAAGTTAATGCAAAACAGCAACCCTGCCGTGGTCCCTCGCAACCATCGCGTGGAAGAGGCGCTGGAAGCCGCGGTGGAAGAAGGGGATTTAACTATAATGGAGCGGCTTATGGAGGTACTGTCCGATCCTTATGAGTATTCCGCGGAAAAGGCTGAATACACAAAGGTACCGGAAACGAACATCCCTTATCAGACATTTTGTGGCACTTGAATAAGGGGCCTGTCCCCCACCGCATTAACGCGTTAACGTACTGGGGGCCTGTCCCCCACCGCGTTAGTGCGTTAATGCAAAAAAGGGGAGGTCGGTCCCCGCTCAATCTCCTTTTCTCATCACAAAACTCATATGCCTTCCGCACTTTTTATCTTGCCGATAAGAAAAACCATCCGGGCTCAAATAGGTGCAGGTTCGGTCTACGGAAATCTGATCCCCCGGAACTCCCGCCAGCTCACATTGCTTTTTCACTGTTAACTGATTATCGATATGGTATTTTCGGGTCTCGCCATTAAAATAAATGAAGTCATCAGCGTAGCCCAGGTCCCTGAATTTCGCGAATACATCCTCATCAACTTCAAATTTTTCCTGGCTCAATGCTGCCCCGATTTGAATATGAAAATCTTCCGGCTCACATTGTTCCGTCTCTATTAAGTGCTGAAATAATTTCAAGGTGATTTCTTTCACGGTTCCTTGCCATCCCGAGTGGATCACACCAATGAGTCCATTCGCTTCATTATAGAAAATCACCGGTACGCAATCCGCCGTAAAGCAGCATAATAGCAGATTTGGCTCATATGTGTACAGGGCATCCGTATCGGCGATGGCCGTGTCTAATCCATCTGCGCCGCGTCCTTTTTCAGAAAGCGTCACCTTGTGAAAATTGGAGGAATGGGTTTGATTGGCGCAAACGAAATCACTCAGTTCGCAATTAAGAAATTTGGCCAGGTCTTTTCGGTTTTCTACCACATCGGCAGTATTTTCACAAACATGCAGAGCCATATTGTTTTTTTCAGGTTCCTTCAGATCCTTCATGGTCATTCCTGCTATGAACTTCCCAGTATCCATATATAGTTTGGTTTTCATATCATCACCTGATTTTAATATATGTGAAAGGAAAGTTGTTGTATAGGGGATTCATAATTAACCGACTTTATTTTTCTAAATGTGCTTACAACGTCATGAAATCCATGTAAAATATAGGTAACATTACAAGACTTTTGTATGATTGGTAGAGTGTTTTGAACTTATGATTGGAGACTGGAAAATGGTAAGGGAACAGACGAGTTATTCTCGACTTGCACACATAACAAAAATCATCAACACCAAATCGAATCTCCAGGAAGTGTTGATGCACGTAACTAAAGCGATTTCTGAAGAAATTGTTCAATGTGATGCTGTAGGGATCTATTTGCCTCAGGAAGATGGAACGTTCAGGGGAGTTGCAGGAAAGCCCCAAACATTTGATGGTATGGCAATCGATACTGTGGTCATTGACCCAAAAGAAAACAAGCTGGCCAAAGAACTGATTGAGTTGAGAAAAACGATTTATATTCCGGAAGTATCCAAGGATGACAGGCCGGATCCAAAATTGATTAAAGCTTTTCAAGTCAAATCATTGCTGGCGTTGCCAATCACTTTCGAGCAAGAGGTATTTGGCCTTATTTTTTTACATAATCACGGGGTTTCAATGAGTTTAACAGGTTTAGAGATAAAAAGTGTCGAAGCCTATGTGAATATGGCTGCGGTTGCCATTCAAAATGCGAAATATTTGAAGCTGAAGGAGGACCTGCTTCTTGAAAAGCAGCTGATGCTTGGTATGTCACGCGATCTGACCAAGTGTTCCTCGATGGAAGAATGTATTGATATCTGTTTTTCATACTTAAAAAGGATCTTGGACAACAATACTATCATCGCGGCTTTTCTTCTGGATTCTACGGACAAAAAGGTGCCTTCTTTTATCATTAATAAGGGGACGGGAACCGATTATATCCGAATGGAACAAAGCTTTAAAGAAATTATTCAAGATGTTATTCGTACCAAAAATACGATCTATGTTCCGGATGTTCACAAAGATGAGAGAATAGACTGCAAAGATTGCCGGAATTTTAATATAAAGTCGTTGCTGGCCTTTCCCTTTGTTTCATTGGGAGAAGTGCTGGGGGTTATCATTGTTGCCGTACAAGAGGAAAATAATTTCAAGTACTGTGATTGCCTTATTCAATTTGCACAATCAATTGTTGACTGGACTGCTCCGGTTTTTTCAAACCTGAAATATGTAGGCAGGCTTGAAAGGATGGTCGAAGAACGAACGAGGGAATTGGCTGTGGCCAATGAAAAGGTGGTCAGCGTAATCGAAGGGATTACAGGCGGGTTCTTTGCAGTGGACAGGGATTGGAAAATTACGTACGTCAATCAACATCAAGTTTTACCGAATAATAAAACGGCAAAGGATGTACTTGGAAAAAGCCTGTGGGAGGTCTTCCCCGAAAGAATCAATACGGTCATGTATAAGGAGCTTCACCGGGCGATGTCCGGGCGGATTGCTGTACAATTCGAAATACTCTCGGCTTATGGAGAACACTGGTATGACATATCTGCCTACCCTTATGAGGATGGAATCTGCTGCCTTTTAAAAAACATAACGGAAAAGAAAAGGTATGAAAACGAATTTAAACGGTTATCGAGTTTGGATCTGATCGGACAAATGGCGGCAGGGATCAGTCATGAAATCAGAAATCCGATGGCAACGGTGAGGGGGTTCCTGCAATTATTAAAGATGGATAATGATTTTGGCAGACATGATCATTATTTAGAAATCATGATCGAAGAGCTGGACCGCGCCAACTCAATAATTACGGAATTCCTTTCCATAGGCAATACAAAGACCTCTGATATGAAAATGATGGATTTAAATACAATTATTTTTGATATGACCCCATTGATGAAGGTCGATGCGGTTACCCAAAACAAAATGATCGAAGTGGAAACGGAAGAGGTCCCGGAGCTGCTTTTAAATCATAATGAGATACGTCAATTAATCATGAATATATACCGAAACGGCCTGGAAGCGATGGAAGAAGGGAAAACGCTATGGGTCAGAACATACAAAGAAAAGGATTCTGTCGTTCTTGCTATTCAGGATCAAGGGATGGGAATCAGTTCAGAAGTGATGGAAAAACTGGGCACTCCATTCTTCACGACCAAAGACAACGGGACAGGTTTGGGACTGGGTATATGTTATGCCATCGCCGCCCGACACAATGCAAAGATTGAAATTGAAACAGGGAAGGAAGGCACGACGTTTTTTATAAAATTTCAAATGGTACAAAGGCATGATGGAAGCGGTCATAATTCGGAGTAAAATAAAAAAAACGAATGGAAGGAAGGGAAAAAATGATTAACAAAGTTGGCCAGATTATGTTGTATGTGAATGATCAGGATGAGGTATTACGATTCTGGACGGAGAAAGCTGGTTTCGTTGTAATTTCCGAAGAAAATAATGGCCAAGGGATGAGATGGATTGAAATTGCTCCCACAAAGGATGCAGAAACAAGTCTTATTCTGCATAATAAGGAGTTAATCGCAAAAATGGAGCCAGAGTTAAACTTGGGCACTCCTTCGTTGATGTTTTTCTCCGAGAACGTTGAAGAATTGTATCAAGACTTTCTGGATAAAAATATAACAGTTGGTGAAATGGTTGATATGCCTTCCGGGAAAGTGTTCAATTTTGCTGATAACGAAGGAAACTATTTTGCAGTCATGGAAAAAAGTTGAAAATAAAGTGATATTCTGCAGCATTTTCCTTGAGGTCAAAAAATGACCTCTGGAAATGCTTTTTTAATGGCTAAGGAGCTGAACGCCCGGGAAATCGTCTTGCGCTTGTCGGGCTAACTGGGCACTTCTGCTTTTGCAGCCCTTCTTTAACCAATCGAAAGTGTGGGCATATATTGTAAACATCAGGATTGAATCTTAAATCTTATAGGGGAGACTGATCATGTTCCCATTCCAATTTTTAAAAGGCACACTGCCGAAATGGTTAAGCGAGAATTATTTAAACAATGATATACAAAAATATGTTCAGGAATTAATGGAGCAGTCCATTTCTTCTTCCATCAAAAATGCCAAAATGATGGGCTCCATGGATTCGGACAGCGAACGCGGACAGGAGATGCAGGTGTCGGCTGAGGGGCCGCTGCAGGCAACGACTTTTGAGAGCCTTGATCATGTCTATGTGAAAATCCTGATTACGGATGAAAGCCAATTATCCCGAATGAAGGTCTACCATAATTCCAATCAGATGTTTATTGAGGGCATTCCCTCTTCAGGCCACCGGTCTGTCATCACCCTTCCTACAGCGGTAAAAATGAAAGATTCCGTTTCGGAGTACCGCGATTCGTATTTCCAGATAAAAATGAAAAAACGGGATGATCTTCAATACGCGGAGATTGCTGTCCCGCCGTTGGAACCATGATCCGTCAAGCCGGAAACTTGAAGAAATGGATCATTTCACGGATGCTGTTTTTAAATGAAAAATCGGCATCTTGATTTTTTAATCTGAAAAATGGACAAAGGGGCGGTGAAATTGAAAATTGTAGTGACATCTGATACACATATCTCCGGCAGGGCAAAGCGGCTGCCGGCACCTCTTTTAAAAGAATGCGAATCCGCGGACTTGATTATCCATGCGGGTGATTGGGTTGAAATGGGGGTTTACAGGGAGCTTTCAGAGTATGCCAAGGTTGTCGGCGTATATGGAAATATAGATGGCGAAGGGATACAGCAACACTTCAAAGCAAAGGAACTCATTGAAGTGAACGGCTTTAAAATTGGAGTCGTGCATGGACATGGTGAAAGCAAGACGACCGAAAAACGTGCATTAGAAGCTTTTGAAGAGGAAGGGGCAGACATCATCATTTTTGGCCACTCCCATATTCCGACGATTCAATATTATTACAAAGTCATGCTGATGAACCCCGGCTCTCCTACAGACAAGCGGAGGATGCCTTATTACTCATATGGAATTTTACATATTGATGAGGCTTTCCGGGCTGAAATCGTGATGTTTAAGTAAAAAACAATGGGGAATTGCCACCCCATTGTTTTTACCTTAACTGTTGTTTGAAAAAAATATGTTTACATACTACAGCAAATGCTGGTATTACTTCATCAAAGTTGAGAGATTCGCCGCTTCATCACATTCTATTTGCTGTTCTATTTCGTGTATGATGCTTTCAAGTGAATGGGCGATCCCTTTATCATCCTTGAACATGACGTTTTTAGAGGAAAAGTGGACCGGCGAATTCAGGCCGGCTGCAGCGGAAATTCGGAATAATGCTTTCCGTAATGTGATGACATAATTTGCTGCACGATGCTTTTTCTCATCAACGACAAGGGCTTTTTGCAGGTGTGGATCCGTTGTGGCCACTCCGACTGGACATATATTGGATTGGCACTTTAACGTTTGAATGCATCCGACAGATATCATGAACCCTCTGCCAATCTGGACAAGGTCGGCCCCCATGGCCAAAGCGACGGCAATCCGGTCTGGTGAAAAAAGTTTCCCGGACGCAATAATTTTCACCCGGTTCCGGACACCGTATTTTTTGAGGGTAGAGACTAAAATGAGCAGCCCGGATTTAATCGGCAGGCCGACGCTGTCCGCCAGTTCTTGATAGGAGGCTCCTGTTCCTCCCTCTGCGCCGTCAATCGTAATAAAATCGGGGCCTCTGCCGGTTTCGCTCATATACTTTGCCAATTCCTTGGCACTGTCATTTCCGCCAATTACAATCTTGATGCCAACAGGCTTACCGGTCGTTTCCCGAATTTTGTCTATAAAATCAAACATTGTCGGCACGTCATGAAACTGCCGGAAGCGGTTGGGGCTGTCCACCGCTTTGTAAGGCTCAACTTTCCGGATTTCGGCCACTTCCGGATTCACTTTTTCTGCATCAATATGGCCGCCGCGGACTTTCGCCCCTTGGGCTAGCTTAATTTCAAATGCCCTAACTTGGGGGATTTCACTTTTCCTTTTCAGCTCGTCCCAATCCACCTCTCCGTCTTTATCCCGGATGCCGAACAGGCCCGGCCCGATTTGCATAATAATATCGACGCCGCCTTCAAGATGGTATGGGGACAAGCCGCCTTCGCCGGTGTTCATCCAAGTCCCTTTTGCCATCGCAAGCCCCTTGGATAAGGCGGTTATCGCATTTTTTCCCAAAGCTCCGTAGCTCATAGCGGACATGCCGATCTGGCCTTTAAGGATAAAAGGGTGCTCCAGATGAGGGCCGATTACGATAGCGTCATCTTCATGGAGCAAGTAGGCGGAAGACTCGTCATCCTCAACCTTCTCAATCCTTTGAGTGAACAGGGGGTCTTTGATAAGCAGATATTTTTTTGTCAAAGCTATTGTTTCCTGGTCGACTTTCAGTTCTTCCGTCAGCTTTGGAAACATGTCATTGCGGATGTAAAATCCTTCTTCCTCAAAATCCCGTCTGGAACCGAAACCGATTACATCCCGTTTGTATTTCGCACTCCTCACAATATTTTCATAATCAGCCCTGGAGAATGGTTTTCCTTCCGTATCGCTGTTAAACCAGTACTGGCGCATTTCCGGTCCGATTTTTTCAAAAAAATAGCGGACCCTTCCAAGCAAAGGGTAATTTCTTAAAATAGCATGCATTTTCTGATTCCGGTCGAACAATATCAAATATATGAAAAAAATGATGAGTGCCGCCAAAACAAGGGCGCCGGTTGTAAAGGCGATGATGATCAATATGTCTGAGAGATTCATGGTGTCCTCCGTTTAAGTCCGATTTTCATTGTATTTTGTCCGAAAATGTTTTTTCTTATCAATTAGTGAAAGAAACTATATACAGTTGACCTAAATCGTAGTACCATCAAGGAAACCAGTTCAGTATTGTTATTTTTATCCGGACGGGCTTAGGTGAATAAAATGAAAAAAAGGAAAAAGGTGATGTTGATGAACGTGGTCAAAGGCTTGAGGAATAAGCTGATTGGCCTGATAGAGGCTGTCAACCGTTACCCATTGACGATGCTTTTTCTGCTGGCTGCCGCTACTGTGAATATGAATATGATCAATAATGAAACGGAAAGTTATACAAAATATCTTTTCACCTTTGTGATTGGCGCCCTTCTGAGCGCAGTTGCCCAGCAAACGTTCGAACGCTTTTTTACAAAGATAAGTGAACGGCTCCTGCTCATGGGGGGAGCGGCGGTTTTAACAGCCGGATATTTCTTTGCCATTCGATCGGCATCCACTTTTAATATGGAAATTGGAACCAAAACGGGCGTTGCCATATTTGCGCTGGTCATGGCGTTTATATGGGTTCCGTCCATCAAAAGCAAGATAACATTTAATGAGAGCTTCATGTCCGTGTTTAAGGCGTTTTTTATCACGGTTCTTTTTTCAGCGGTTATTTCGATCGGGCTTGACGCCATCTTGCTGGCTGTTGACCAGCTTTTATTTTCATTGGACTATAAAGCGTACGGGCATGTCCTGAATATTGTTTTCTCATTGTTTGCACCGACTTTCTTCCTGTCCTTCACCCCTCCTTACCCCGGTAAAAAAGATGCCGGCAGGTTGGGTGGGGACAAGGCCCTGCAAGAGGGGAAGGTGGCAAAAGCAGTCGATACCCCGAAATTGTTGGGGATTCTGATTTCGTATATCATCATTCCGTTGACGGCCGTATATACGGTGATACTTCTCGCGTATGTGCTGTTAAATATCCGCGGAGATTTCTGGACGAACAATCTGTTGGAACCGATGCTTGTTTCATATGCCATCACTGTCATTTTGGTGTATATTTTAGCAAGTAATTTGGAGAATCAATTTGCAGTCCTGTTCAGAAAAATTTTTCCGAAAGTATTAATTCCGATCGTATTGTTCCAAACGATTGCTTCCATTTTGAGAATCGGGGAAATGGGCCTTACACACGGACGCTACTATGTCATCCTGTTTGGAATTTTTGCTATTATCGCAGGGGTGATATTCAGCTTTTTCCCAATCAGGAAAAACGGATTAATAGCAGCTGTCTTAATTGTCTTTTCGGCTATTTCCATCATCCCGCCGGTTGATGCTTTTACAGTGAGCCGGGTAAATCAGATCAACCTGCTTAAAAGTACACTGACGGAAAACGGTATGCTCGAAGACAGGAAAGTCGCTCCAAATGCGGACATATCCACCAAAGATAAGAAAACCATCACGAGAACGGTCAGTTATTTGGACAGTATGGATTATATTGATGACATAGACTGGCTGCCGGATAATGTTTTTTATTACGGTAACTTTAAAGACACCTTCGGATTTGAAGAAGTGTATGATGAAGAGGGCAGGAGGCAGGATGACAGCCGATTCGCTTATCTTGACTGGGATCGAAGCCCTATGGTAAATATCGAAAATTACGACCGGATGGTCCACCTGTATATCGACCCTTATGAAAAGAAACAAGATGCCGCGGCAGGCATTCCGGTGGAAATAGATAACCAAACATACAAGCTGAAGAAAGTGATTGACGGGAAGGATATTTACTTGATCCTCGTTGATGGCGAGAATCAGGAGCTCATTCGGTTTGATGCGAAGAAAGCCTTCGATCAGATTCTTGAAAACCAAAAGGAACTTAAAGGGAACAATGATAATTTGACCGTTGAAAAGGCAACAGTAACGGAAGAAAACGATGCGGTCCGAATGAGTATCGTCGCAAATTCCGTTGATTATTCCAATTCCAGGTATAATGCCGATTTGTATGCGTTCATTCAAATAAAATAGGAAAAGGTATAGGTGCGGGCGATGGTCTATTTTCCTTGCAGCCATATTGTAAAATAAAAGTATTAACTTTAAAATAAGTATATTACTTTTTGTAACCTGGAGGAATGGCTAATGGAAATAGGCATAACTACATTTGTAGAAACGACACCCGATCCAAAGACAGGACATGTGATCAGCCATGCACAGAGATTGCGCGAAGTGGTCGAAGAGATTGTTTTGGCCGACGAAGTTGGCTTGGATGTATTCGGTGTAGGGGAGCATCATCGGAAAGATTTCGCTGCATCATCGCCAGCTGTCTTGCTGGCGGCCGCCGCGTCGCGGACAAAAAGGATCCGGCTCACAAGTGCGGTTACTGTGCTTTCTTCCGACGATCCGGTTCGCGTTTTCCAAGACTTTTCCATGCTTGATGGGATTTCGAACGGGCGCGCAGAGATTATGGCGGGGCGGGGATCATTTATCGAATCCTTTCCGTTGTTCGGCTACGACCTGAAAGATTACGACACGCTGTTTGAGGAAAAGCTTGAGCTGTTGTTGAAAATACGTGAGTCCGAGAAGGTAACATGGAAGGGCGGGCACCGTCCGGCCATCGACAATCTCGGAGTATATCCGCGGCCGGTGCAGGATCCGCTTCCTGTATGGATAGGAAGCGGCGGAAATACCCAATCTGTCATCAGGGCAGGCTTGTTAGGGCTGCCGCTTGCTCTTGCGATTATCGGGGGCAGGCCGGTACAGTTTGCGCCGCTTGTGGAAATATATAAAAGAGCGGCCGCCAAGGCGGGGCATGATCCGTCCAAGCTGCCGGTGGCATCGCACTCGCATGGGTTTGTTGCGGAATCGGCTGAAGAGGCGGCGGACAAGTTTTTCCCTTCCACCCAGCAGGTGATGAATGTGCTTGGCCGGGAAAGAGGCTGGGGACATTATAGCCGGGCAAGCTTTGACGCGGCCAGAAGCTTTGAAGGAGCGCTGTACGTAGGTGATCCGGAAACCGTAGCCCAAAAAATCATCCATCTTCGTAAGGAAGTGGGTATTACCCGCTTCATGATGCATGTTCCATTAGGCACGATGCCTCATGATCAGGTCATGAGAGCCATTGAACTGCTTGGAACAGAAGTTGCGCCGCGAGTACGGGAGGAAGTCTCCGGGTGGGAAGCGGGGCAGTAGACAAACAAACTGAAAAGGCAGTTCCTATATGTTGAGGGATCTGCCTTCTTGGAAGTGTTTAAACGGTTTTCAAAATAATTATAGAAGGACCCCCTGTGCCGCTGTAACGGCATTTTATTTTTATTGTTTGACATACCCAACAGGGGTATGGTAAATTTGCTTTGTGATCGAATATGAAAAAAATTAGGGGGAGGCAGGTTAAATGGTATAGTTGACTTCGGCAATCTCATTGGAACACTGTCGAATAAAATTTTAAATGATGAGAAAAGCTTATAGCGAGCATTTTAGGACGTTTTTAAAAAACGGCAAGTTTAAATTATTACCCTACAGGGGTAGCGTAAATTATAGAAAAAATATTACTGGGAGGACTTACTTTATGGAACAGGTAACATTAAATGTACAAGGAATGTCTTGCGGTCATTGTGTGAATTCAATTGAAGGGGAAGTCGGGAAACTAAAAGGTGTTCAATCCGTCAAAGTACATCTTGACCAGGGGAAAGTAGATGTTACTTTTGATTCCAATGCGGTGAATTTGAAAGAGATTAAAGATGTTATAGAAGATCAAGGATACGATGTAGAGTAATCCGATCAGGACCAAAACGAAATCGTGCAATTTCCTTTGCACGATTTATTTATCGGATAAAAATATACCCCTCTACAGTATATCCAGTTGGGAGTGATAAAGTATGAGCCAGAAGGAAGCAACCCTCCAAATATCAGGGATGACCTGTGCAGCCTGCGCAAACAGAATTGAAAAAGGGTTGAAAAAAATCGAAGGCGTAGAAGAGGCAAACGTGAATTTTGCGCTTGAGAAAACACAAATAAAATACGATCCGGAAAAAACGGAAGTAACGCAATTTAAGGAGAAGGTCCAGTCTCTGGGATATGATGTCGTAAGCGAAAAAGCAGAATTTGATATTTCCGGGATGACCTGTGCAGCTTGCGCCAATAAAATTGAAAAAAGGCTCAATAAGATGGATGGCGTTGATAGGGCTGCGGTCAATTTCGCGCTGGAGACAGTTCTTGTGGAATATAACCCCGATCAGGTATCCGTTTCCGACATGAAAGAGGCAATTAAAAAGCTTGGCTACACTTTAGAGCAAAAACAGGAAAATGCAGAAGGCCAAGTTGATCATAGGCAAAAGGAAATTGAAAAACAGGAAGGGAAGTTTCTATTTTCAGCTATTCTGTCTTTTCCACTGCTGTGGGCTATGGTCAGCCACTTTGAATTTACTTCTTTTATTTGGCTGCCTGATATGTTTATGAACCCGTGGGTCCAATTCGCACTCGCCACACCTGTACAATTTATTGTAGGCGGACAGTTCTACGTTGGAGCCTTTAAAGCGCTGCGAAATAAAAGTGCGAACATGGACGTACTTGTTGCATTGGGTACATCGGCCGCTTATTTCTATAGCCTATATCTAAGTATCAGATCGATTGGTTCGAATGCCCATATGGTCGAGCTCTACTATGAAACGAGTGCGGTTCTTATTACGTTGATTATTTTGGGCAAACTTTTTGAAGCGAAGGCTAAAGGCCGCTCATCTGAAGCCATTAAAAAGCTTATGGGACTACAAGCAAAAAATGCCACGGTTGTTCGTAATGGCCAAGAGATGATCATTCCGATTGAAGAAGTTTTACAAGGCGATATTGTTTATATAAAACCGGGCGAAAAGGTGCCGGTTGATGGAGAAATTGTGGAAGGCAGTTCCGCGCTTGACGAATCCATGCTGACAGGGGAAAGTGTCCCGATCGATAAAACGATTGGGGACAGCGTGATTGGATCAACCATTAACAAAAACGGCTTCCTAAAGATTAAAGCAACAAAGGTCGGGAAAGATACGGCCTTGGCGCAAATTATCAAGGTGGTTGAGGAAGCTCAGGGCTCCAAAGCGCCCATTCAACGTCTGGCCGACGTCATTTCGGGCATTTTTGTACCGATTGTGGTTGGAATCGCGATTATCACCTTCCTTGTATGGTACTTTGCCGTAAGCCCCGGAGAATTTGCGGAGGCCCTTGAAAAATTCATTGCCGTATTGGTTATTGCCTGTCCTTGTGCACTTGGTTTGGCAACACCAACTTCCATTATGGCCGGTTCAGGCCGCGCCGCAGAATTTGGAATTCTTTTTAAAGGCGGGGAGCATCTTGAAACTACTCACCGGTTGGATACGATTATTTTGGATAAAACCGGTACAGTAACCAATGGGAAACCTTCGTTGACGGATGTCATTTTAGCAGAAGGTATGAATGAAACCGAATTTCTAACACTTGTCGGATCAGCAGAGAAAAATTCGGAACATCCACTCGCGCAAGCGATCGTTGAAGGAATTCAAGATAAAGGGATTGAACTGGCCTCACCGGAAACATTTGAAGCTATCCCCGGTTTCGGAGTACAGGCGACGGTTAACGGGAAAGATTTACTGATCGGTACACGCAGGCTCATGGCAAAGAACAATATTCACGTGCAAGCTGAGCTGACAAAAATGGAGGAATTAGAGAAGCAGGGGAAAACGGCCATGTTGGCTGCCATTGACGGCCGCTTTGCCGGAATTGTCGCTGTCGCTGACACGATCAAAGAAACTTCAAAAGAAGCTATTGAGCGTTTGCGGGATATGGATTTAGATGTGGTCATGATCACAGGCGACAATACCCAAACGGCTCAAGCGATTGCCAAACAAGTTGGCATCAAGCACGTCATTGCTGAAGTTTTGCCGGAGGGTAAGGCGGCGGAAGTGAAGAAGCTGCAACAGGCCGGAAAGAAAGTTGCCATGGTAGGGGATGGAATCAATGACGCCCCGGCATTGGCAACAGCGGATATAGGGATGGCGATCGGTACAGGTACGGATGTCGCGATGGAAGCGGCGGATATCACTCTTATTCGCGGTGATTTAAATGCAATCGCCGATTCAATTTTCATGAGCAAAAAGACCATCACCAATATTAAGCAAAATCTTTTCTGGGCACTTGCATACAATAGCTTGGGCATTCCAGTTGCCGCAGCAGGCTTCTTGGCGCCGTGGTTAGCGGGAGCCGCGATGGCTTTTAGTTCCGTATCAGTTGTATTAAATGCCCTAAGACTCCAAAGAGTGAAGTTGAGGGGTTGAAAGGAAGGATTAATATGAAACGAAATATTTGGATCTGGGTCGTTTCGGCTGTTGTGTACCTGGTAATCGTCATCGCGGGCTACAGTGTATACGCAAGTGTGAATGCTAAAGCGGATGGACAAACTAATCACGCAGATGTAGAGCAGGAGGAAGAAAATATGGATCATCAACATAGTCACCATGAACACGGAAACCATGGTACAAACACTGCCAGTGAAGTTATACCCAAAGTGTCTTACGCGAACGGAGAAATCACTATTGAGTTAAAAGATAAAAATGGTCATGTTCCTGAACTCGAAGTTTCACATGAAAAGCATATGCATCTCATTGTCGTCAGTACAGATTTGAAAGAGTATTATCATGTACATCCTGAAAAGAAGGCGGAAGGAATCTATCAACTGCCCATCAGGTTAGCTGATCAATCTTATAAAGTGTTCGTTGATATCAAACCAAAAGGCCTGCAATATTCAATCAAACCGATCGAATTGCATGTTGGTGAATCGCATAAGCAACATCAAGACAATGATCTTATTGTAGATACGGATTTTACAAAAACAATCAATGGCCAAACGGTTGAACTAACCTCTACATCTTTGGAAGTTAACAAAGAGGTTACCTTTAATTTTGATGTGAAAGATGCCCAGCCAGAGCCCTATTTGGGGGCTTTGGGCCATGTGGTCATTTTGGATGAGGATGGAGAACAGTTTATCCATGTTCACCCGGTTTCAGAAGATCAAACAGTTTTCCAAACCCAATTTAACAAGCCAGGGGTCTATAAACTTTGGGCTGAATTCAAATTCGGGGAACGAGTCAATGCTTACCCATTTGTCATTGAAGTTCAATAATGATGTATTTGTATGAGAGGGGTTCAAAAACTTGATCGATTGTTCTGGAAGATACAGGTTGGGACCCCTTTTCCCTCTTTTAAAAGTGAGGAGGGTATGGTCATTATTGATCTATGTTCCGCTAGGTATTATCGTGCTTATCTTGTCTTTAAAGCTTTTACAGGCATTTTTCTGGGAGGTATAATAGCATTAGCATTTATCGAAAAGGATGGGTTAATATATGGGCTATCACCCCTTAATGAATGATACCAAATGGGATGAAATTAGAACGGCCATGATTGAGTTCCCGGAACAAGTTCTTTGGAGAACAAAAGATATCGAGACTGGATATATCAGCCATTGGGATGGAGATTGGTACTATCACTTCCGTACAGGGGGGTACAATCCAATAGAATGGTTGGAAATCAAGTTTGAAAATGCAAAAATTAAAGAGGAACTGGTGAACATTCTCAGAAAAATACATGTACCTGGTGAGTTATCGGAAAACAGGATTAGGATTTACGGTTATGTAAAGCCGGGAATATTCATTGACTATATATAGACTCTTTATCTGAATAAAAAGCCCGCCCCCATTTCGGAGGCGGGCATGAAGCGCTTATCATACACTTAAGCAATCCCCCAACTCTCCAATAGCAATTGAACGGCAGATTCCAATTCTTCCTCTGGTATCCCGGCAAATCCCAGAATGATTTTTGGAGGATGCTCCACTTTTTTGTCCAATGTGTAATAGGAAAGCGGATGGATCTTTACTTTGGCCTCTAACGCCCTCTTGACAAGTTCTTCCTCATTCATGCCATTTTTTATGGCGAGCAGCATGTGCAGGCCGGAATGTTCTCCTATCACTTCCACTTTTTTCTGGTAAGGTTTTAACACTTCCAGGGTCTTTTCAAGTTTTTTTCGATAGATTTTCCTCATCCTGTTTAAATGTCTCTCAAAATCTCCTTCTTTCATAAACTGGGTTAATATGTGCTGGTCGATTCTCGAAACGGAACAATGATAGAAAGATAGCGCCACTTCTTTATATTTTTTTAGCAAAGGTTTTGGCAAAACCATATAACTGATCCGGAGTGACGGGATAAGGGATTTTGAAAAACTTCCCAAAAAAATAACTTTTTCGCTTTGGTCCATGCTTTGCAATGAAGGGATGGATTTACCGCTGTAACGGAATTCACTGTCGTAATCATCTTCAATGATGTAGCGGTGCTCGCCGCCTGCTGCCCAATTCAACAGTTTAACCCGGCGGTTGACCGAAAGTACGGACCCGTACGGGAAGTGGTGGGACGGTGTGACGTAAACGACATTGATGTTTGTATTCTCGAGGGAATCCGTTTTTACGCCTTCATCATCCACTTTGAGCGGATGTATTTTATGCTGGGAGCTTTTCAATATATGCGAAATGACGTGATAGCCCGGGTCTTCCACGCCGTATATCGTTTCTTTGTCAAACAGGAGAATGAGCTGCTGCAGAAGGTTGTCACTCCCGGCCCCAATGACAATTTGCTCAGGGAAACATTGGACACCTCTTGCATGGTACAAATAATGGGCTATTTCTCTTCTAAGCTCCAATTCTCCTTGTTTATCACCAAGCAAAAGCAATGAATGATGCTGTTGATCAATCGTGTCCCTGGCATATTTCCGCCATTTGTGAAAAGGGAAATTCTCTGTATCAATCCAGCCCGGATGAAAATGATACTTCACTAATTCCTTTTCTTCGATCAATTCATCTGTTACGGCAGCTTCATTTTGTACATATTCCAAATCTTCATAAGCCAGGACAAAATAACCCTTACGGGGCAGTCCTTCGATGTATCCTTCTGCTATTAGCTGATCATAAGCCGTTTCCACGGTATTCTGGCTGACCTTCAGAAATTCGGAAAGCTTCCGCTTGGATGGCAGCTTGGATCCATATTCGAGGCGGCCTTCCGTTATTTCTTTTTTTATATATAAATAAAGCTGTTCGTATAGCGGAACATCGATGGAACGGTTTAAATTGCATGATAACATTTCCATACTATTAACCTCCCAAAATCTGACCCTGTCACTTTGGTTGAAACTGGCGCTTTTAACAGAGTCACCTTATTTCTATAATAATGGCAAATGGAAGAAAAAACAATCTCTTGGAGGGGTAATCATGACACAAACAGTAAGCGAAACAGCAAAAAATGTTTTGGAAAAGATTAATGGCGGCGTTATTATGGATGTTGTCAACGCAGAGCAGGCAAGGGTTGCGGAGGCTTCTGGAGCAGTAGCAGTCATGGCTTTGGAAAGGGTGCCATCCGACATTCGAGCTGCCGGCGGGGTTGCCAGAATGGCGGATCCGAGAACTCTTGAAGAGGTTGTGAATGCCGTATCCATTCCAGTCATGGCAAAAGTCCGTATTGGGCATATTGTTGAGGCCAGAGTACTTGAGGCAATGGGTGTCGATTTTATTGACGAAAGTGAAGTCCTTACTCCTGCAGACGAAGAGTTCCACCTCTTAAAAAGCGATTTTACTGTGCCATTTGTATGTGGGTGCCGTGATTTAGGCGAGGCTGCACGCCGGATCGGGGAAGGGACAGCCATGCTTCGTACGAAAGGAGAGCCTGGAACAGGGAACATTGTTGAGGCTGTACGCCATATCCGTAAAGTGAATGCGCAAGTTCGAAAAGTGGTTGCAATGAATGACGATGAATTGATGACCGAAGCTAAAAATCTTGGTGCACCGTACGAAATTCTTAAGCAGATCAAAAAAGAGGGCAGGCTGCCCGTTGTCAACTTTGCGGCCGGCGGCGTAGCGACACCCGCTGATGCAGCGTTGATGATGGAACTTGGAGCAGACGGCGTATTTGTTGGTTCAGGTATATTCAAATCAGAGAATCCCGAAAAATTTGCAAGCGCGATTGTCCAAGCGACAGCGAATTACAAAGACTATGATTTGATCGGCAAGCTTTCAAAAGAACTGGGGGCAGCTATGAAAGGCATCGACGTCAATCAGCTCAGCCTTGAAGAGAGAATGGCGGAGCGTGGTTGGTGATTAGGAAAAAATGATCGCAATGGTCATCACCTACGGTTCTACAAGAGAAGAAGCCACAGCAAGAATGAAACGTTTATGAGCGGTGACTTCAATACAAAGTTTTTGGAATTGCATCCAGTCATAAGTTAAAAATTAAAGGTAAATGTAGTAATAGCAGATATAAAAAAATGAATGTTTAACCGCGTTTAGTATAACTAGCCGCGGTTTATTTATGCATAAAATTAATCTGTTAATGAACTAAAACTGATAGCTACTTTTTCCTTATTTTCTTTTTAAGAAAAGGATTAAAGCTCTTTTATACAGAAATTTTTAAAAATACCTGTGATGTTGCTTCTTAGTCTATTACAGAAAGGAGGAATATTTTGTCCTCTTTATACGAACAACTACCGGACGATCTTTTGGCAGGTTTTTATGTGGAAATCAGAAAGAATATTAAAAAGGGAATTTTGTCTGAAACTATGTATCACGAGATCGCTTTGATCAAGGCAGCGGCGGAAAAACGGGGGGTTTCCGAACGAGAGTTGTATGAGATTTATCAAAAACAAATTAAACCCCTGTATAAATAAAGCGGTTCCATTTTAACGTCGGCAGGACCCTAAGTTAAACAGTTCGTTTTCGGCATCGAGCCTCAAGAAACCGACTATTTTCATGGATGAAAATAATACGCTCATTTCGGGGATGCGGTCAACCAATGCTGGATTACATTCTACAGAAAATGTGATTCCAGAAATGAAAACCCTCAATATTCGCCGTTGCCTTATTAAGGTTATGTGAAAAGACACCTACTATTATTGTAGGTGTCTTTTCACTATGTTTCATCTGGATGTATGGAAATAGAGCGTCGTTGAAGTTCGGCTTCTAGTTGTTGATTAAATTTAGGGTCAAGTTCTAATTTTTTCGCTTGGATGTAAGCTTTGATTAGGTCACTATCTGATAAGCTCTTCATGGCGTTTAAATTGTTTTTTTATGCTCCTTTCTATAAATTCACAAACGTGTAATAGCTTAATCTAGTCAGCGCTTTCAATGCAAGTGTTTTTTTAATTTTTACCAATATTTGGGTAATTTAACATCAGGAAATTTAATCCGATGTTGATTTATCGTAGGAAAGTTACTTCCTTTGAATTACCTTGTGCAATACATCTTCGAATTTACGTCGTGCAGCTTTGCTATGATGTTCGCAAAACTTCCTCGAATCGCTGCGCCGCAGGAGCACATTAGATGCGAAGTCTGCTAGTCGAAAGGCGCAAGAGCTAGACAAAGCAAAATAAGTATATTCATAAACATTTACAGTTTCTTTCCTTTGATTAGGAAAAAACTCGAAAGCAATCCTAGTATGGATCGCTTTCGAGTTTTTTTACTGGTATAAATTAGATTTCCCTTAAGGTCTTTTTTCCCCTAAGGACCGACCAAAGTCTGCCTTTACTAACCATTTATGAAATAGGCAAGAAAGATGGCGATGATGGCTATCGGTGCCGCGTATCTTACAATAAATTTCCATATAGAATGGATTGCCGGATTCATCCGCAGCTCATCAGCCGTCTCCGCTTTAGTCAGTACATGCCCAGCGAACAACGATACGAGAAGGGCATTGATCGGCATTCCAATTCTGCTCGTCAATATATCCGCAAAATCAAACACAGTGCCGCCCGGAAGGTGCAACTCTGATAAAACACCAAATGATAGAGCGCTAGGTATCCCGACAAGGAAAATGAGCAAGCCAAATACCCAAGCCATCCGCTTTCTGCGGTCATATTTTTTTGGATACCGGTTGATACGACAATTTCCAGCATAGCGATGGAGGAAGTCAGTGTAGCGAACAACATTAAGATAAAGAAAATAACCATAAATACGCCGCCAAATGGAATTTCATTAAATATAGCTGGCAGGATGACAAAGATTAAGCCCGGCCCCTCTTCCGGCGAATGGCCTAGCGCAAATACCGCCGGAAAAATGACAAGTCCCGCCAGTAAAGAAATGAATATATTCAATATTGAAACGTTCAAGGCTGATTGGCCAAGACGTTCTTCCTTTGGCAGGTAGGACGCGTAGGTCATCATCGCAGTAACACCGACACTCAGAGAGAAGAAAGCTTGTCCAAGCGCCAGCAGAAAAGTTTTTCCCGTCAAAAAGGACCAATCCGGGACAAACAGGAACCGGACACCTTCCATTGCTCCTTCCAACGTCAGAGAACGGATGGCGAGTACGATGAAAAAGATGAATAATAATGGCATCATCCATCGGCTCGCGCGTTCAATTCCCCCTTTGACACCGCCTTGGACAATCCAAACCGTCAAGAACATGAATGCTGCTTGTGCAGTTAAAACCTCGACCGGGTTCGAAATGACCGAGCCGAATAATTCTCCATAATCAGTGTTGTTAAGCTGGAAAACCAGTGCTCTCACCAAATAGGAAAGAATCCATCCTCCTACGACACTGTAGAAAGATAAGAGAATAAAGGATGTAACCAGGCCCATCCATCCGATCCAATACCATTTCCGTCCAGGAGCCAATAGCTTCATGGAAGTGACCGCATCATGCTGCCCTCTACGTCCAATGACAAACTCAGCCAGCAGAATGGGCAGACCGATTGCCATTGTTGACACAATAAATAAAAACAAAAACACGCTGCCGCCGTTCGTACCCGCCATATACGGAAACTTCCAAATGGCGCCGAGCCCGATGGCGCTTCCAGCGGCCGCCAATACAAAACCGATCTTCGATGTCCATTGCTCTCGTTGTTTCATCAAAATCACTCTCTTCGTAAACAATGCTCTTATTATAGCTTTTTTGAACAGAAAAACAAACAACCCCCGGTGATTTTTCAAAATGTATGAACGATAGAGGAGAAGAATATCAGGGAATGAGATGATTGGAAATAAATAATATCCCGGCCTTTTGGTTCGGCAATTGACCAAACCAAGTGACCGGGATATGGGAGCGAACTGATTTCAGCTTTTTTTCAAAAGCAGATATATAAAATAGGGGGCACCGATCAAAGCGACAACAATCCCGGCCGGAAGCCCTTCAGTGTCACCTATATTTCTGCCTACTGTGTCTGCCGCTAATAAAAGCCATCCCCCAATAAGAATGGCAATAGGAATGAATAATTGATTTCTTGGCCCTACGAATGCTTTTGCTATATGCGGGGCCATGAGTCCAATAAAGGTTATCCCTCCCGTTACGGAGACAGCCGCAGCCGCTAATGCAACAGCAGCGAACATTAGCGTTATACGTTCTTTTTCGATGGAGACTCCCACTCCAATAGCTACAGGTTCGCCCAGTCCAAGAAGATTTAGCTGGTTCGCTTTGAAAAGCGTAAATGGAATAAGAATGGCCAGCCAGGGAAGGACCGCCAAAATAAAAGGCCAATCTGTTCCCCAAATATTGCCGGCCAGCCATTTTGCAATGAAATCCACTTTTGCACGCTCGGCGGATGAAACGAGGACAATCATTGCGCCGGAAAGGGCCATTGAAAATCCGACACCAACCAGAACCAGTTTTATAGGCTGGACTCCAACGCTCTTCTTATATGAAAAAATATAAATGAGGGAAGCCGTCAATAACGCTCCTATAAATGCGACTAAAGGCAGTAAATAAATAAAGGATCCAGCCTCTATGAGAAAATACAAAAAGAATACAGCAATAGCAACACCTGCTCCGGAATTGATTCCTATGATACCAGGATCGGCCAAGTCATTGCGTGTAATGCCTTGTAAAATAGCTCCGGATAATGCCAGGCCCATTCCTGCTAAAAGGGTAATGATGATTCTTGGCAGTCGAATGGAAAACAGAACAAACTCCTCTTTAAACGAGCCTTTGCCCAGAAAAGTGGGAATTAGTCTGTCATAAGATAAGGCAGAGTACCCTATACCCAGCCCAATAAGAATGGTGATTGGAATAAGTAATAGCAACGAAAAGAGAATGAGTCGCTGTTTTTTGAGTAAAGTTGGCTGAATCATGATCATGCGCTTCCTCCTTTACGAACTATTAACAGAAAGAAAGGCAATCCCATTATCGCAATGATTGCTGCTGCCGGTGTTTCATACGGAGCGTTAATCGTACGTCCTAGCGTATCAGCCAAAAGCATGAAAGTGGCTCCTAGAATGGCTGCCATCGGGATGATCAGGCGATAATCGGTTCCAACAATTGCGCGCACAACATGAGGAACCATGAGTCCGATGAATACTAAATTTCCTACAAGTGCAACAGAAGCTCCAGCTAGCAGAATGACAACAATGAATAAAATAGCCTTCACCTGCGTTGTCTTCTGCCCCAACCCAATTGCTACTTCCTCGCTTAAACTGAGAATAGTGAGCTGCTTAGAGAGAAGTAAAGCAACGAGTATTCCTACTAGAATAAAAGGAATGATCACTTGAAGCTGATTCCAGGAAGTGCCGATAAGGCCTCCTGCTGTCCACATGGATACATCTTTAGAAACTTTGAAATAAATTCCAACTCCTTCCGCAATGGCGTACAAGAAGGCAGAGACAGCTGCGCCGGCAAGAACAAGGCGAAATGGGGAGAAGCCGCCTTTTTTCATTGCGCTAATCCCAAAGACCATGATGGTTCCGAGAGCTGCACCAATAAAACAGGCTATCGTAATACCGAAATAATTGGTTGTAGGAATGAAAACCAGTACTAACGCCAATGCGGCGTTTGCTCCTGCAGTTAATCCGAGTAAGCTCGGATCGGCAAGAGGGTTTTTAGTCATGCCCTGGATAACGGCACCTGAAACAGAAAGTGCGGATCCAACAAAAATAGCTGCCACCTCACGCGGGAATCGAATTTCACGGATCATTGACAGTTTTTCACCTGTTGTTTCTGTAGTCAATGCCAGCCACACATCATAAACGGTTGTGTCAGCTGCACCAAACACTATTGAAACAAGAAACATACTAACGCAGATAATCATTCCTGCAATCAGTTTGTATATAAATGGGATTGTACGTTGATCTTTTGTCATCTTTTCTCACTTTTCTTTTTATAAATGAAGGAAAAGGAGTTATTTGGAAAATACTCCTTTTGCCGAAAATCAGTTGCCAAGAAAGCTTTTTTTGAAAAAGTCCAACTGCAATTCCAAAGTGATTGGGTCGTTGAAATAAAATTCTTTTGAATTTACCTCAAATACATGATTATTCTTTACAGCCGGTATGCTTTTATATGTGTCGGTTTCTTGGAATGAATTATCCAAATCAGAATTTTTGCTTAGGATGACATAGTCACCGGCATATTCCGGAAGCACTTCTAAAGATAGTGCATAATATCCGTCTTTGAGGGCCATCTCCTTCACTTTTTCAGGCATGGCCAATTTCATCTCCTGGTATAAGATTTCAGTTCCGCGTCCCCAGTTGTCACCATATACATAAAGCTGTTTGTCCCAGTTTTCAATCACAGAAACGGTTGAATCCTCACCTATTTTTGCTTTGATTTCCTGGCCGGCAGCTTGTGCACGTTTTTTGAAATCGTCTACCCATTCTTTCGCTTCTTTTTCTTTATTCAATAGCTTGCCGATTTCCAAGTGTTGTGTCAGGTAGTCCACTTTGCCATACGTATACGTCACAGTAGGGGCGATTTCACTTAACTTATCAATGTTCTTTATAGTGGATAATCCAATGATCAAGTCCGGGTCCAATTCAATAATTTTTTCCAAATTCTCGTCAGAAACTTCTTCGACATCTTTTAAATCTTTTTCAAAGCGAGGGTTCATTTTAGACCAGGAATCTGCACCTACTAAATTGACGCCCAAAGCCATGACGTTTCCTGTAAAGCTGGAAAGGACGACTACTCGCTTAGGATTAGCGGGAACTTCTATGGGGCCGTTTTCAGATTCATATGTAATTGTTTCAGATTCATTTTCTTTGGAAGCAGAGCCGTTTTTCTGTTCGGCTGAGCTGCAACCGCTAATGAACAGCATGAGCGATAGTAGAGATGGAATCCAAATCTTTTTCATTCTTTTGTTCTCCTTTGATTAAATTATATGTGATGCACATGGGCTTGTTCGTACGGGGATCCCGTCCGATTTCCGCATCAATATGAAACACTTTTTTTAGCACACTACGGTTTATTACTTCTTCGCTGTTTCCTGCCTTTACAACCTCACCATCTTTTAGGGCGATAATATAATCCGCAAAGCGTGCCGCTTGATTCAGATCATGCAGAACCATGATAATAGTGCGATCCTGCTCTATATTGAGTCTTTGCAAAAGCTCTAAAACCTCCAGCTGATGTGCCATGTCCAGATAGGTGGTGGGTTCATCGAGAAAAATAATTTCTGTTTCCTGGGCCAGTGCCATAGCGATCCAAACACGCTGTCGCTGACCGCCGGACAGTGCATCTACGGAGCGGTATTTAAATGTACTTGTTCCAGTCACTTCAAGAGCCCAGTCAATAACCTCAATATCTCTGTTCGATAGGCGGCCAAATCCTTTCTGATAGGGAAAACGGCCATATGAAACCAATTCACCTACAGTTAATCCATTTATAATGTCAGGCGTCTGCGGAAGGATTGCCATCTTTTTGGCAAGAACTTTTGTATTCTCTTTTGTGATATCTTTGCCATCCAAAACGATTGACCCTGACCGATGAGATATAATCCGGGTGATCGCCTTTAACAAAGTCGACTTGCCGCAGCCATTCGAGCCGATTATTGTCGTAATCTTTTTATCAGGAATCTCAACATTCAAGTTTTTGACGATGAGATGCTCACCATAGCCAACATTCAAATTATCTGTATTCAGGCGGATCATTTTTTTACCTCCTTGTTAAATTTTAATTGATAATGATTATCAATTCCATTATGATATAACTATAGTGGCTTATTTTAGCGAAGTCAACAGTTTAATTGAGAATGAGAATCACTTATGTTTATTTAAGGAGCGGATTGGGATGGGACAGGATTTGTTTGACGTGACAGTAATCGGGGGAGGCCCCGCAGGTCTTTATTCCACTTTTTACAGCGGACTCAGGGGAATGAAAACAAAACTGATTGAATATCAGCCGCAATTGGGCGGGAAAGTACATGTTTATCCGGAAAAGATGATTTGGGATGTTGGCGGGTTAACGCCGATTACCGGAGCCAAATTAATTATGCAGCTTGTAGAGCAGGGGCTGACATTCAATCCCGAAGTCGTGTTAAATGAGAAAGTTGAATCGATCACAAAAAATGATCAAGGGATGTTCATATTACATACCGCTTCAGGACAAATGCATTATTCGAAAACAGTCATTGTTGCGGTCGGCAGCGGAATTTTGAAGCCGCAAAAATTGAATATAGAAGGAGCAGATAGGTATGAAGTGTCGAATCTGCATTATACGGTTAAGTCATTAAAATATTTTAAAGATAAAAACGTGATCATTTCCGGTGGAGGGAATTCGGCTATTGACTGGGCAAATGAATTGGAGCCTATCGCAAAAAATGTGTATCTCACTTATAGAAAAGATAAATTAGCTGCGCATGAAGCTCAGGTAACACAACTTTTGGACAGTTCAGTTGTTTGTTTCTTCAATACCTCTATTACAAAGCTGATTGCCTGTAACAACCAAGAGTTAATTGAACAGGTAGAATTGAAAAATGCGAAAACAGGGGAAGTTTCCTATTTGTCTATTGATGAAGTGATTATCAATCATGGATATGAGAGAGATATTGCATTGCTGGATAACAGCGAGGTGAAGATAAGAAGAGCAGATCATTATTATATTGCGGGGAATGCATGCAGTGAATCATCCATTGAAGGCCTTTATGCTGCCGGAGATATTCTTATGTACGAAGGGAAAGTCAATTTAATAGCTGGGGCTTTTCAGGACGCTGCAAATGCTGTGAACAAAGCAAAGCAGTATATTGATCCGGATGCTGATAAAACAGGAATGGTGTCTTCCCATAATGAGAAGTTCAAAGAACGCAATAGAGAGCTGGTCAAAAAAATAGTTCAGTTGTAAGATAACCGCTTCTCTAGTATTGTGGAGTCGATACTTAAAGAAAGGGCTGCTCCATCGCCATTGATTTGTGGCAAAAGAGGCAGCTCAATCTATTAATTATACGCTTATGACTGCAATAATCCCCTCAGCGTCATCAAGAACAAGCTCGATTCCCGCATAAGGATATTCATTTAAAAACTCATCCAGCCATAACCGCAGCGCTTCAATGATATCAATTGTTTCGAGGCCGTGCTTCATTCCATTGACATAGGCCTCTGCGGAAAAGCCACTGTCATCGTCATACAATAATTCCACTTCCACGTCTTCAGGCTGGACGTGCTTTTTGCGGGATTGATCAACGCAGATGGCGTTAATGATATCCTGTTCTGAAATTGTTATCTGCCCCACGGTCCGGTATCCTCTCTTCTTTTCTGCTGAGTCAAGGCTTGGAACACTTTACGGATCACTGCAAAAAGTACATAGATAGCAGCCAGGTTGATCATCAGTCCCAACAGGGAACCCAAAGCCCCCATGTTGGCGAAAAGACTACCGAAAAGCAAACCGGCCAACCCGCCGAACATCAGGCCTTTCATCAGTCCTCCTGAAAAGAATCCGCCTTTAGGGTTCGTCTGCTGCTTAGTGGAATTTGTTTTTGGCGCTTCCTGCTTTTGCTTCTGTTGGAAATTTGACTGGTTATTTTTCATATTGAAGCTTCTTTTACCAGATTTATAGCCTTTTGCCTCAACTGTTGCATGATCCTGAAAAACAAAGCTTCCGACTGGAGATAATAGAAGTGTTGCAGTGAGCAATGCTGTAATTATTTTTTTCATTTCAATCCTCCGTTGATTTTGTACAATACTATCATTATAGCCTAACTTCACCTTTTTCTATATGAAAATGATTTGGGGCTAAAACGATTTCAACGGGAAGTGTATA
The DNA here is from genome assembly GCF_003605365.2 of Siminovitchia fortis. Taxonomy (GTDB): domain Bacteria; phylum Bacillota; class Bacilli; order Bacillales; family Bacillaceae_C; genus Siminovitchia; species Siminovitchia fortis. Next base: position 18,570 of record NZ_QYTU02000009.1, on the reverse strand, counting down.
ATAGACAGTGTATAAGGTTTTTGAAAACAAGGATTTTATTGAATTGGTGAAAGGTGAGTTGGATGATACATTGGATTTGTATCTGAAAAGCCTGTAAGAGTCAAAATACCGTTTTTTCAGAGGAAGGTACATATGTCAGAAGAAAACATTACGAGACTTGAATTAAATGGAAAAGAGTTTATATTAATCGGGACTGCCCACGTTTCCAAGCAAAGTGCGGAGCAGGTAAAAGAGGTCATCGAAGCCGAGCAGCCGGATTCCGTTTGTGTGGAGCTGGATGAGCAAAGATTCGAGTCAATCCAGAATAAAAATCAATGGAAAGACATGGATATCTTTAAGGTCATCAAGGAAAAGAAAGCGACGCTGCTGCTGATGAACCTGGCGATCTCTTCGTTTCAAAAACGGATGGCCAAGCAGTTTGGCATCCAGGCTGGACAGGAAATGATCCAGGGTATCGAATCCGCCAGGGAAATAGGCGCAAACCTTGTTTTGGCGGACCGGAATATCCAGCTCACGTTTGCCCGTATTTGGAACAACCTCGGTTTCTGGGGCAAGGCTCAGCTGCTTTCGCAGGTGTTCTTCAGCATTTTCAGCAATGAGGAAATTACTGAAGAAGAGTTGGAAAAGATGAAAAATCAGGATACGATCAATACCATTTTAAAAGAATTCACCGAAAGCTTCCCGAGATTGAAAGTTCCGTTGATTGATGAGCGCGATCAATATTTGGCGCAAAAAATCAAAGAAACTCCCGGGAAAAAGATCGTGGCAGTCCTCGGTGCAGCGCATGTCCCTGGAATCACGGAGGAAATCCACAAGGAGCACGACCTGAAGCGCTTATCCGAACGTCCCCCGAAGTCAAAAGTGCCGAAAATCATTGGCTGGTCCATTCCCATTTTGATTTTTGCCTTGATAGCCTATACGTTTTACGCCAATCCATCCGCAGGCTGGCAGCAGACCATCAGCTGGGTATTATGGCATGGCTCTTTATCAGCCCTCGGAGCAGCGCTTGCTTTTGGACATCCATTGGCCATTCTTACAGCATTTGTGGCTTCGCCAATCACCTCATTGAATCCACTCCTTGCAGCAGGCTGGTTTGCCGGCGCCGTTCAGGCCTATATGCGAAGGCCGCATGTAAGAGACTTTGAAAACATGTCGCAAGATGTTTTCAGCTTCAAGGGTTTTTGGAATAATAAGGTAACGAGAATTCTGCTTGTCGTCGTATTGGCCAATCTAGGAAGTTCCGTCGGTACATTTGTCGGCGGGGTGGATGTCATTCGGCTGTTTTTGGAAAATATGAGGTAAGTGATCCTTTAGACTTACCATAAAGAAGGTTGCATGAAGGGTTAAAACTAATGAAAATCTAATTTACCATCATATGTTGATTCCTCCTGAACATTGGGTATATATTGAAAGTATAAGATATAAGATAAAAAAGAGAATGCTGCTGGTTAAAGCATTCTTGGTATAGCAGTCACCCGCAGATGCGGTGGCCAATCAGCGGAAAAAAGTAATCTATTTCCTACTTTGCCCAGCAGGGTGGATTCCTTTTTTCCATTCCAATCAATATTATGATCAATGTGATGAATGAGCAAAAAGCAATGACATGATCAGTGAGTGATGATCATTCGCGACACCCCTTTCGTCTATCTATGGGGAATGCTACCGCACCCTGCGACTGCTAATTATATTATCCTATTTTTTCTGCAAAAAATCTGCCAATTCCGACAAAACATACCCATTTCAGTCGAAAAACGGATCCATATAAAGGTCCAGCGTTTTAAATACAAAGCCGCAGCCAGTATCTCATCTGGCTGCGGCTTACTTTATATTCTTCGCGTTCATCTGGAACTATTACAACGCCTCTTTAATCACTTTTTTATAATACAGAACGGACAGCAGGCCGAAAATGGAATACAGTACAGTGTACAGCAGCATCACGATAAACATTGGCGTCCACAGCTCCGTCCCGAAGAAGAACCATCCGGATTTGACGGCGAAATACCCATGGAGCAATCCGATGCCAAGCGGGATGCCGAAGTTGAAGAGTTGTTTCGACTGGATGCCCCGCAACAGGTCACCGCGCGTGTATCCAAGCTTTCTCAGGATGGTGTAGTTCGGTTTTTCATCTTCGCTTTCGTCCATCTGCTTGAAGTAAAGGATACAGCCTGAAGTAATCAAGAAGGTGAGTCCCAAGAAGCCGACAATAAACATGGAAAGACCGTATAATTGTTTTTGGGTTTTGACCATTTCATATAGCGAATTGTAAGTCCAGATTTCGTCAAAACCAAGCGTGCGAAAGATGTCATTCGCTTTTTCAATGTTTTTTTCATCCTTAATGTCGATTCCGATATAAATCGGCTCTTTCTGAATCTTAGGATTCAAATCCTTCTTCAGGCGGTCAAACACGGTATCGTCTACAATGGCAACCGGCATGCCGCCGCTTGTAAAGGTCCAGGGCAGGATGACTTCCTTACGCAAGCCTTTGTAATGTTGCGTAATTGCCCCGTTTTGTGTTTTCCACTTGATTTTGCCATAGTCTTTAAAAGATATAAACTTCTGCATCACATCGGAATATCCGGTAAATACCGTATCGTCAGGGGAAACATCGATCCCATCGACTTCCCTGTCACTGACGACGGCCATCTGCATGACATTGGGGTCAAAATTCATACCCTCCAGGTCGCTGTCCAGAATGTCTTTAATATTGGCTTCCACTTGGATCACGTTGATTTTTGTTTCAGTGAAGGCAATCTGGTTCTTTTTAAAAGTATCTTTCAATTCATCCGCATCTTTTACGTCTGTTATGGTGAAATCCGCTGGAACATTGTCCCGCGCTGATTTTTCCACCGAATAATACGAAATGTAAGTGAGTGACAAAAACCCGACTGCCAAGGCAGATACTGTTGTAATGACAGTAAGCAGCAGCGCATTTGATTTCATCCGGAACATGATAGAAGAAAGCGAAAGCACTTCGTTAATGTTTAAATATCCGTTCTTCCTTTTCCGGATTAAATGAAAGATAAAACTTACTGAACCTTTATAAAAAAGGTATGTTCCAATAATGACGGAGGCGAGAATAAACAGCATGGCTCCGAGTAATTGCGGTGCCGTTGTAAAATCACCGCCAAACAGTTTTGATGATACATAATAGCCTGTGACAATCAAAATGATTCCAAGGATTCCGATGAGCACTTGAAATATGGATAGCTTCTTCACTTTTGTTTCAGTGGAAGAAAGGACCCGGAATAAAGACAAGATGCTCTGTCTCTTGATAAAAAAGTAATTCATCATCAGGATGAAAAGATAGATGACAGAAAAGACGGCCACTGTTTGGATTAATGCCTTTGACGAGAATGTCAGCGTGGCAATCTCATTCACTCCGGTTATCTTATACAAGATCATGGTGATTAACTTTGATACGGAAAAGCCGGCCAATATTCCAATCACCAGAGAGCTGAAATAAAGAATGAAATTTTCTGCGCCCAGAAGCTGGAAGATTTTATTTTTTGTCATCCCAATCAGCTGGAAAAGCCCAATTTCTTTGCTCCTTCTTTTAATAAAAAGTTGATTGGCGTATAAAAGGAACACCGAAACAATGGCTATAAGCAGGACGGATGCGGCTCGGAGCGCGGCTCCGCCTTTGATGGAACCTTTGGCCGCGTCCATTGCCGGGTCATATTGCAAGGTGACAAAAGCGAAATAAAGGGCGACGCTGAAAATCAAGGCAAAAACATAGAGATAGTAGTTCTTTATGTTCTTTTTCAAGTTGCGGAAAATGATCTGATTAACGTTCATCGTGGACACCGCCCAGCACGCCTTGGGTTTTCATGATATCCTTCAGGAACGTCTGTCTCGTTTCTTCGCCTTTGTTCAACTGTGTATACATTTGTCCATCTTTGATGAAAATCACTCTTCTTGAAAAGCTTGCAGCCACCGGGTCATGCGTGACCATGATAATCGTCGCACCCAATTTTTCGTTTAAGCTGCTCAGTTTATTTAAAAGATCCGAAGCGGATTTGGAATCAAGCGCGCCTGTCGGCTCGTCGGCAAAAATGATGCTTGGATTGTGAATGAAAGCCCTGGCTGCGGATGTCCGCTGCTTTTGCCCTCCGGAAATTTCATTCGGATATTTATCTTTTATTTCGGCGATGCCAAGTTCAGATGCCAGCTGATGGAACTTTTGCTCAGCTTCCTTTTTCGGCGTCTTTGTAATCGACAAGGGGAGAAGGATGTTTTCTTTCACTGTCAAAGTGTCTAGGAGATTATACTCCTGGAAAATAAAGCCGAGATGATTTTTCCGGAATTCGGCAAGCTGTTTTTCTTTCATGCCGACAATATCCTTGCCGTTAATTTTGATCATGCCCTGGCTTACCCGGTCGATGGAGGAAAGGACATTGAGCAATGTTGTTTTTCCGGATCCGGAAGCACCCATGATGCTGACAAAATCACCTTTTTCCACCTCGATGTCTATCCCTTTTAAAACTTCCTGTCTATTGAATTTATTCCCGTAGCTTTTATAAATTTTTTGCGCTTCAAGAATGCTCATTTAGGTTCACTCCTTTATTCGTTATTTTTATGATAAAAGGATTGAATGTCTTTTTCCTTCGATTGGCCGAACAAATAATAAAAGCATGTGACAATCATGTCACATGCGTGTGAGATTCACAAATTCGTTTGGTTTAGGGAAAGTTAGAGCAAAGATTGTCCCTCTGCCCGGTTGAGATCTTACATGAATTTGGATCAGCAGGGATTCGGCCGCTTTTTTTGCCAGATACAGCCCCATACCGGTTGCGGCCCTATCCGGATGTGTTGTTGAGGTAAAACCTTTGTCAAAAATGCGGGGGAGGTCCTTAGGGTCGATGCCGCGCCCGAAATCCTGCACTTCAAGGAAGGTTTGATCATGATCCTTCTTACTCTTAATGATAATGTCGGATTCCTCGCTGTATTTTACCGCATTCGTTAACAGCTGTCTTATGATAAAAGCGAGCCATTTCTCATCGCTGAGGACTTCATCTGCTTTCAAATCAACTTCAAATCCGATGCCTTTTTGCATGCACCATGACTGGAGGTTTTTAATCTCTTTAAAAACCAACGGTTCTAATGCAATTTTTTCGACATGGAGGTCATTTTCAATAAATGAAATCCTCTTCTGATGAAGCTGCTGGTCAAGCAAAAGGTGGATGCGCAGCCATTCGTAAGTAAGCTGTGCCTTTATTTTATCGTCTTCCAGCCGTTCAATTATCAAATGCATGGCGGTGAGCGGCGTTTTCACTTCATGGATCCAGGATAATAAATCATCTCTTTCCTGTTCGAGGGCTATCCGGTTGGCGGTGGTGACTTCCGTCTGCCTTTCTGTTTGATCCTTGATGCGATGTTCCACTATTTTCTCGAATGGGGCTACCGCTTCGTCTATTTCAGAAAGATCGAGGCTTCCATCCCATTCCTTCAAACTTTTGTAAAAGGGAGTTTCTTTATTGTAGCGGACCGCCAAAAAGATCATAAATATCATGAAAGATAGAAAAACGATATAAATGATGGAGTTGATCGGGATGGATGAATCTATATAGGCGATAAAAAGGAGCAGGAGCTGCGTAAATAAAAACAGCAAAATCCAGCTGCGCCTTTCAATCAAAAATTTTTTTAACATCTACTGATCCTCTTCTTTCGCCATGTAGCCCTGGCCCACTTTAGTTTCAATCATTTTGCCAAGCCCTATTTCTCCCAAGCTTTTTCTTAAGCGGTTTACATTGACAGTCAGCGTGTTGTCACTGACAAATCTTTCATCATCCCACAAGCTTTTGATCAGATCGGAACGGCTGACAATAGTATTTTTCCTCTCAATGAGAATCTTCAAGATAAACATTTCATTTTTCGTTAATTCGACTGTCCCGTTTTCGTTGGTAACGGTATTTTTCGCGTAGTCGACGGTTGCGCCGCACCAGGTTTTCATGTCCATAGATTCTGTATTGTAGTTGTAGACGCGGCGAAGGGTTGCCTGTATTTTGGCAATGAGCACGTCAAAGTGGAAGGGCTTCTGGATAAAATCGTCCGCTCCAAGCTGCATGGACATCACCATGTCCGTCGGGTGGTCCCGTGAGGACAAAAAGATGATCGGCACGTTGGAGTGGGAGCGGATCATCCGGCACCAATGGAAACCGTCAAATTTCGGAAGCTGGATATCAATCACTACCAGATCCGGCTTGATGGCGGCAAACTCCTGAAGCACCCGGCCAAAATCAGTCACGCCATATACATCATACGACCACTGCGAAAGCCGCTCTTTGATTTCATTGAACAAAGTCGCATCATCTTCTATTAGAAAGATTTTAAACATGGGATCACCGTTCTTTTTAAGTCTTTAAAAGTATTGTATATGAAAAGGGGCTGTATTGGAAAAGGATCCTGAAATTTCATGTTGACTCACTTAATTTTTTTTGAAATAATAAGTCCAGTTTCATACTGGTACCTTTAATTCAGTCCCGTGAGGCTGGCAAGGACAACGGATATATGAAGCGGTGAGCGAGAAATATCATTTTCGCCATTGTTTCATGTAGAGACAGGCTTCTTGTCGGAAAAAACGGCAGGAGGCCTTTTTCTTTTTCCACCCTTGAATAATTCTTCAGTACCAGTTCAAAATTTAATTCATATTGGAGGAATTGGGATGGAAAAGATAGACAAGGATTTTTCATTGGAGGCAGTGCCTCAATCACACCGCAATAATTTCTGGCAGATTCTGGTCGTCATGTTGGGACTCACATTTTTCTCCGCCAGCATGTGGTCAGGAGGCACGCTTGGCAAGGGCTTGACTTTCATGCAATTTATCGGGATCACTCTTGCGGGCAACTTAATCCTTGGCGCCTATACAGGGGCGTTGGCGTATATCGCGGCAAAGACCGGTTTATCCACCCACTTGCTTGCCCGCTACGCGTTCGGGGAAAAAGGATCTTACCTATCATCTTTCCTGCTGGCTGCAACGCAAGTCGGCTGGTTTGGGGTCGGTGTCGCGATGTTTGCTGTCCCTGTTCAAAAAGTGACGGGGTTGGATACGTATCTTTTGATTGGAATTGCAGGAATCCTCATGACCGTTACAGCGTTTTTCGGCATGAAAGCTTTAACGATTCTCGGCTTTATAGCAGTTCCGCTCATTACGATCCTTGGCAGCTTTTCCGTATTCAAAGCGACAGAATCAGTCGGGGGCATGCAAGGGTTGTTTCAATACCAGCCGACAGAAGCGATTGGACTGGCGGCCGCTTTGACCATTTGTGTAGGTTCCTTTATAAGCGCTGGAACATTGACGCCTGATTTTACCCGCTTTGCGAGAACGAAACGTTCAGCCGTCGTTTCGACTGTTATCGCCTTTTTCATCGGGAATTCACTCATGTTCCTTTTTGGTGCCGTTGGCGCAATCGCTACAGGGCAATCTGATATCTCTGAGGTCATGTTCTTGCAAAATCTGATCGTGCCGGCCATTATTGTGTTGGGGTTGAACATCTGGACAACGAATGACAATGCTCTGTATGCATCAGGACTTGGATTTTCCAATATCACAAAAATTCCCAGAAGCAAAGTCGTCATCTTTAACGGGATTGTCGGTACGATACTGGCGATGTGGCTTTACAACAACTTTGTGGATTGGTTGACGATTTTGGGCTCAACACTGCCTTCGATCGGTGCCATCATATTGGCCGACTTCTTCATCGTGAACCGCGGCAAGTACAAAAAGTTTGAAGAAATGACTTTTAAAGCGGTCAACTGGACGGCCATAGTCGCATGGGCCGCAGGGGTTGCCATTGCCGAACTTGCTCCAGGCATCCCGCCTGTCAATTCGCTGTTGGGTTCAGTTATTACGTTTGTCGTTCTTTCCAAGCTGTTTGCTAAAAAACAAACTGAAGAAATAATCGTTACAGAAAAGGTGGGCTAAACGATGATCATTCAAAATGCAAAACTCCGGGGCAAAGACGGCTTGTGGAACATTTTCGTCAGGGAAGGTAAAATTGAGGACATTTCCCAGGGGGCTGTTGAGCAAACGGATCAAGAAGTATTGGATGTGGACGGCTCTCTTGTCCTTCCACCTTTCATCGAGCCGCACATTCATCTGGATACAACATTGACGGCCGGGGAGCCGGAATGGAATCAAAGCGGCACATTATTTGAAGGCATTCAAAGATGGTCGCAAAGAAAAGAAACCCTTACGCTGGAAGATGTCAAAACAAGGGCCAAAACTGCGCTAAAATGGCAGATTGCCCAGGGGATTCAGCATGTCCGTACTCATGTGGATGTAACGGATCCGGACTTAACAGCAATGAAGGCAATGCTGGAAGTCAAAGAGGAAATGTCTCCTTATGTGGATTTGCAGCTTGTCGCTTTCCCGCAGGAAGGAATCCTTTCTTATCCCAACGGAGCGGAGCTGCTGGAGGAATCCTTGAAAATGGGTGCAGATGTCGTCGGCGGAATCCCCCATTTTGAATTTACACGGGAATATGGGGTCAATTCACTGAAAACAGCCTTTGACCTGGCGGAAAAATATGACCGCCTTGTTGATATCCATTGTGATGAAATTGATGATGAACAGTCCCGCTTTGTCGAAGTTGTAGCAGCCGAAAGCTATGAACGGGGACTCGGCAGCCGGGTAACCGCAAGCCATACGACAGCGATGGGCTCCTATAACGATCCTTATACGTACAAACTGTTCAGGCTTTTAAAAATGTCCGGAATCAACTTTGTGTCCAATCCTCTCGTCAATATCCACCTGCAGGGAAGGTTTGATACGTATCCGAAAAGACGGGGGCTGACGCGCGTAAAAGAGCTGCTGGAAGCCGGAATGAACGTCTGCTTCGGGCATGACGACATTTTCGACCCATGGTATCCGCTAGGAACAGGAAATATGCTCCAAGTGCTTCATATGGGCATCCACGCTTCACAGCTAATGGGCTACGAACAGATCGTCAACTCCATCGATCTAATTACTGAAAATAGCGCCAGGACGCTAAATATAGAAGACAGCTACGGAATCGAAAAAGGCAAGCCTGGCAACCTGATCGTCCTTTCCGCCGAGAATGAATACGAAGCGATCCGCAGGCAGGCAGTTGTCAAATACTCTATTCGAAACGGCCGCATCATTTCCGAAACGAAGCCAAGCGAAACCACAGTAAATCTAGGGTCGGAAGAAAAAGTTGACTTTGTCAGGCCATAAGAACTAAACCTCAAAGAACTATGCTCTTTGGGGTTTTTTGACTTTTAAAGAATGATAAAAATTTGGATGAAACATCTATATGGAATGATGATGTGATAGGCCCAGCTTCAGGCTCCATCGGCACAAGGATTAAGCCAATCTCTTGAAGGCAAACTACGCCTTCGCAAGCGTAGGCTAGCTTTGCGCCTAAGGCTGCGCGCCTTGCGCTTTTCTTTACATTGAATACCGGAAGTATCAAAATGAAAGGAAAGCTTGATATTTGGAGGTTTTTTATGGGTCTGCTGGCCGTTCAGCCGTATGTCAAAGTCCGAAGGCAAATCATTGACGGTGAAATCGTATCCGAAGAAGAGGAACGAAAAATCTATCTTTATCAAGACCGTCTCGTTACAAAACACCGCGAGTTCCCAATAAGGGATATTTCCGATTTATCATTTCGAAAAATGGGTGACGAAGGCGGATTGTTATATGTACATACGAGCAGGGGGATCTTTTCGTACACCGTGCCATCATCACCGGAGTCTTTTATAAAAGCCTTCAGGGTTCATATAAAGAAAGAATATTTTTAGGGAGTGAATTCCGTTATGAAGGTAAGCTATTCTTCTCCCTTCTTACGATCTTCTGGTTAATCTATATTCTACGGGATGACAAGCCGGTGGCAAAATAAAAAGCCTGTCAGAGTGACAGACTTATTGACGAAAAGTTAGTATAATAGAAATAGCAGTCGCAGGGTGCGGCGGCCCCCCACAGATAGATAGAAAGGGGGTGACGCGTATGATCGTTACTACTGATCACATCATTGCTTTTTGTGCATTCTTGACATTGATCATTGTGTTGATCGATAGGAATGGAAAAAAGTAATCCACCCTGCCAGGCAAGTAGGTGAAGGATTGACTTTTTTCGCCAATTGGCCGCCGCACCTATGCGGTTGACTGCTATACCGAGAATGCTGTTACCAGCAGCATTCTCTTTTTTTATTCTATTGCTTCTGTGTTTATTATATACCCATTATCCTCGCAGAATCAACATTATATAATAGGGGTGGATTGTTATATGTACATACGTGAAGGGGACTTTTCGTACGGAGTCTTGTATAAATCCTTCAGAATCCATATAAAGAAAGAATATTTTTAGGGGAGTGAATTCCGTTATGGAGGTAAAGGGAAGTCAACATTTACTTGCATTGGAGTCAATTTTGTTCGAAGAAACGGATGAGAGCAATCAGCTAAGCATGAAAGAATTGGCCAAAAAGTTGAAACATGCTTTTTCAAGCGAGACTGACTTTGATCCCCGGGCAATTAAAAGAGACTTGGAAGCCCTTGATGAACAGGGCTTTGAGATTATCATTAATAAAGGCATTTATGGAAAAGTCATGTACAGCCACCAGCATCGCTTAAGAGGCCAAGGTGGCGATAGCTCTTGAAAATGCTGAGACAGGGGAAGTATTTGATACAGTTGTATATCCGGATGATTTAGAGGAAGAAGAATAAAGCAAATAAAGCTACTATCCTTTCGATTGATGGTCTAATCTAATATTTATAATAAAGCAGCTTGATATTATTGAGCTGCTCTTTTTGGCGTTCAGCTATACATATGATTTGAGGTTGAAGCCTTTTTTATCTTCCTGCGGCAACTGCCGTTACTAGTACTTTCCGAAGACCGTATAATGTATTGCAAATTGGCATTTGATAAGAAAGGAGGTAGAAAAAATGTCTATACGACAGCCAAATAGATTAAAAAGAGCCAGGCGTTCTCCCAATCTGTCAGAACCGTTATTATCCCGAAATGTAACGCCGGGATTGAATAGAAATCCAGGAAGTCGTCCCCAGGCAAATTCAGCGTTTAGGGCGACTAATAGCACACCCCAGCCTGTTACTGCAAATGCAGCATCCCAAATTTTTTTTCCCAACGAACAATTTGATTTGGCAAATGAATATAATCCCGCCAATTCCACATTTACGCCGCAAACAACCGGCGTGTATTCACTCCAAGCTTCTTACGCATTTCAACCTGCTGTCATCGGTAATTTCTCTTTAGAAATTGTTTTTCTTATTAATGGCGTTACGTTCAGTCTAAACAATGAATCATTTGTGGGCAGCCTTACAGGGATTATATCAACTTCTGATATTTTGCAATTAAACGCAGAAGATGAGGTAACTGTTGCGATGAGAAGCACCGCAGCCGGGACCATTCTTGCGTCCTCTGGTACACATTTTGCTGCCGCCAGGCTATCATCTTCTGGAATTTAAAATAATTAGAAGAAAGGAGGGAGGAAAATGTCATCTCGTAAAAGAAGAAGAAAGGGTTATAGCAAATCCAGTCCGCTTTTAGCCCCAAATGTGACAAGGGGATTAAATAGACAATCCATTGCACCAACCTCCAACGAACAGGGCGATTTTACAGTACCTGCTGCAGCTGAATTGGATATTGCCCAAACCACTTCTGCATTCAGGGCAGTCAGAACTGGTCCTGACCCTTTAGCAGCACTTACTTTTACAAAAGTATTATATACGACAGAGCGATTGGATATTAACAGTGAGTACGACACTGCCACCGGAAACTTCATCCCTCAACAAAGTGGGATATATTCGTTTAATGCAAGTATCGTATTTTTACCGTCAGTATTAGGCCAAACATATTTTATTGAATTATTCATACGCGTGAATGGTAACGTTATAGCCTCGGCTTTTGATTATTTTCCCGGTAATGAGGGTTATACGGATGTCTCGGCAATCGTTCAATTACAGGCTGGGGATACCGTAGATGTCATAACGAGAAGCGGTGTGGCCGGAACAATCAACAATTTTTCCACCCCAGACCGAGTGCGCTTTGAAGGGGTAAGGATTAGTTAGTATGAACGAACAAGGAAAAAAAGAAGGGCAGGCCAAGCATCAAAAAAATATGCGGCGGCTTGGAAAAAGGCATAGAAACTTTAGGCCAAAAGAATCAAAGGAAAACCCAAGCCTCCCGGCGAAAGTATTTTTAAGAAAGAAATTTCTTAAAATTTTGCCGAGGAGGAGCATGATGAAAAAATTCTTTGCCGTTATTGCCAGCTTCATTCTTTTATTGAGTTTCCTTCCGCCTGCCGGTCATGCAAAAGCGAATGGCTCGAAAGAGCAGCGCTATTCGGTCCTGTTTAACAAGAATTCCATTCCTTCCACATTTGACCAGCAGGTAAAAAGCTTGGGCGGAGAAGTAACCTATACCGTTCCGGAAATTGGCTTTGCTCAAGTGAAGGTTCCATCAAAGGCATTTGGAAAATTGAAAGGGATTTCTGGTGTAAGCACGGCCAATCCTTCGATTAAGTGGAATCTGCCTAAGGCACACAGGATCAAAGCAAACAATATCAGTCCCGGTAATGCGGTTCTTTGGGACAAGCAATGGGATATTCAGCGCATCACAAATAATGGGGAAAGCTATAAGCTTGGAACGGGTTCCCATAATGTCGTCGTGGGAGTGATTGATACAGGAATCGATCGGGATCATCCAGACTTGGTGAAAAACCTGATGCCTGGTTCCAAAAACTTTGTTCCGGCCGGAGGATTCCAAGGGACGGAACCATATGAAAATGGAGATCCAAACGCATTCGATGATCTCCATGGGCATGGGAGCCATGTTGCCGGATCCATCGCAGCAAATGGGGCCATGCTGGGCGTAGCACCGGATACAGGAATCCGGGCTTATCGCGTATTTGGCACCAGCTCTGCGGAAACATCATGGATTATTGCAGCAATGGTTGCCGCAGCCAACGATGGGGTGGATGTCATTTCCATGAGTTTGGGCGGATTTGATGTCAAGGGGCAAATTTTTTATATTGATCCTGAAACAGGGAAAAAAGAAAATCTCGGAAATGATGTGGCGGATTTCAAAGCCTACAAACGTGCCGTCGATTATGCTACAGGCAAAGGGTCTCTTGTAGTTGTGGCTGCAGGAAATGAAAGCCTGAATGCAACGAATAAAAAAGAGGTCATGGAATATATCAATTTAGAACTTGCCGAATATGGGCTTTATGCTGTCGGAGCCGGTTTTGAAGTGCCGGGCACCATTCCGGGTGTCGTGACGGTTTCTGCAACGGGACCGAAAGATGTTCTGGCAAACTACTCAAACTACGGTCCGGGATTTATAGACATTGCCGCAGTGGGCGGGGATGCGAGAATGTACGATCAATATGAAGCAGAAGGAAGGTTTGATGAATATATAAACAAGCGCCTGTTTGAACAGGAGTTCAACCTGAGTGCAGGTGAAGATGGCGGCTACTATTGGTCCATCGGTACATCCATGGCTACTCCAAAAGTATCTGCTGTCGCTGCACTGCTAATCGACAAACATGGAAAAATGCCGCCGAAAAAACTGGAGGACCTGTTATACAAAACGGCTGTCGATCCAGTAAAGGGTACCGACAAAAAGAACTTTGGAAGCGGGCATTTGAATGCTTACAGAGCTTTAAAGTAAACGAAGGATTATATGATAATCCATAAAACAATAATGTAGGATTTCCTTATAATTGCCATAATTGCCGTTTTTTGGTCCTCATGAAATGCTTATGAGGACTTTTTTTAATGGTTGGGTGGCGGACTGATCCCCTTAAGAGTGTCTTGATCCTTATCACGGTCACTGGCTCCGCTCTCCAATGCCCGCGAAGGGACAAAAGTGCGTAACGCGGTCACTGGCTCCGCCCGCCCATCCCCCCAAAAAAGCTCCATGAAGCGCTCCTTCTTAAAGTGTTCATTTTTTGTGAAAAACCCCGTAATCCAATTGTAATAATTGAAACCTCGGTGTAAAATTAAAAGAGTTGCAGATACATATTTTTGTCGGGCAAACTTTATAAAAAGGGAAGTTTTTCAATTGGCTGGACGGATCAAATTACCTGGGTGGATTCTATTGTTTTTGGTGATTTTTCTTATAATCGGGGGAATTGACAGACTGGTAAACGTCTCAATCAAGGCGAAAAGCCAGGAAGAAATCCAAGAGGAGAAAGTTGTCAGCAAGTATCCTAAGATTAACCTGAAGACTGTAACAAAGCAGACGGATGAATATACATATTCTATCAACGAACCTGACATAGATAGTGAGAATGTCAATAAATCCATTAATAAATGGATCAAGGGCCAGAAAGAGAAATTTATAGAGGAAGCCGTACAAAACAAAGAGGAGCTTACAGATGGCATGCGTGCCGATCTCAACATCCAGATGGAGACCAATCGGATTACGGAAGATTATTACAGCCTTGTTTTCCGGAAATATATGATAAACGGCGGAGCAAACGGACAGAATACGGTGAAAGTTTTCAACATCGATATTGAAAATGACCGCTTTCTAAAAATCGGCGATATTTTGGATTTGAATAAAGACAACCTGGAAGGCATTCAAAAGGTTGTTTGGGATGAGCTTCATAACAATAAAGAAATCCAGCCGTATTTGGTTGTTGAAGATTTTAATCAGTGGGTGAAGCATCCGGAAGACTGGGAATGGTCCATCGACCGCAAGAACTTTTCCTTATACATAGATGAATACAAAATTGCCGCAGGAGCGGCTGGCGCTATTGAAATTGATGTCCCCGTTGAAAAGATGTATATCTATCTGCAGAAAGACGTTGATTCATTTTTAAAAATGCCAAAAGAGCAGAAGCTTGAAAAAGAAAAAATCATTCAGCAGGAACAATTGAAACTGGATCCGAATGGTAAATATGTGGCGCTGACATTCGATGACGGTCCAAGTCCAGATGTAACGCCAAGAATACTGAAAACATTGAAGGAACACAATGCAAAAGCCACCTTCTTCATGCTTGGAAACCAAGTGGATTATTATCCTGAGCTTGCCCGGAAAGTGGCGGAAGAGGGGCATGAAATCGGCAACCACTCTAGAAGCCATCCGAACTTATCGAAATTAGGGCCGAAGAAAATAAAAGAGGAAATGGACTATTCGAAGGAAAAAATTGTGGAAGCAACCGGAATAACTCCTCATCTGCTCCGTCCTCCTTATGGCGCCTATAACGATCATTTTGTAAAATACGCAAAAGAAAACGGCGATTCTATCATTCTTTGGTCAGTGGATTCTTTGGATTGGAAGATCCGAAATGCTTTTTCGGTGAAAAAAAAAGTCGAAAGCAGCGTTGCTCCGGGGGGAATGGTCCTTATGCACGATATCCATTCCTCAACGGCAGATGCATTGCCGAATCTTTTGACTCAATTGGAAAAGGAAGGCTATCAATTTGTCACGGTGTCCCAGCTTCTCAACTGGAAAGAAGAGCAGGGGACAGGCCCGCATTTTGGAAGTTTGAAATAATCAATTTGAAAGGAGCAGCACGGGCTGCTCCTTTGGTGTTTGTATTGACATGCCTTCATTCTATATGTTATTAAATTAAATATTAGCACTCATGCGGATAGAGTGCCAAGGACCAATGGAAAGGGGATTTTCAGATGGCAAAACAGGCTTTCAAAGCTGAGTCCAAAAGACTGCTTGATTTGATGATCAATTCCATCTACTCCAATCGTGAAATCTTTTTGCGGGAATTGATCTCAAACGCGAGTGATGCAATTGACAAGATGTACTACAAGGCGCTTACGGATGACTCTTTGACGTTTAACCGTGAGGATTATTACATAAAAATTGATGCCGACAAAGAGAGCCGGACCTTGAAAGTAATGGATACCGGGATCGGAATGACAGAGGAAGAGCTTGAAAACAACCTCGGAGTCATTGCCAAGAGCGGTTCGCATGTCTTCAAAAGCGAAAATGAGATTAAAGACGGCCATGACATCATCGGCCAATTCGGTGTCGGGTTTTATTCTGCTTTTATGGTGGCGGACAAGGTGACGGTTTTAACAAAAGCTTTCGGAAGCGATCAGGCTTTTAAATGGGAATCCACCGGCGCGGACGGCTATACAATCGAGCCGTATGAAAAAGAGAACGTCGGCACTGAAATCCTCTTGAAGATCAAGGAAAACACCGAGGATGAAAATTATGATGAGTATTTAGAGGAATATCGCTTAAGATCAATCATCAAAAAATACTCCGATTTCATTCGCTATCCAATCAAGATGGAAGTCACCGAAAGCAGGCTGAAAGAAGGCAGCGAAAATGAATTCGAGGAATACAAAGAGGAACAGACGATCAACAGCATGGTTCCGATTTGGAGAAAGAACAAAAGCGAACTGACTGACGAAGATTACGTGAACTTTTATCAGGAGAAACATTATGGCTTTGACAAGCCCCTCAAGCATATCCATATTAAAGTCGACGGCACTGTCAGGTATAATGCAATCCTATTTATCCCAGAAAATATTCCTTTTGACTATTACTCGAAAGAATTCGAAAAAGGGCTTGAGCTGTATTCCAGCGGCGTACTGATCATGGAGAAATGTCCGGATCTGTTGCCCGATTATTTCAGTTTTGTCAAAGGGATGGTTGACTCCGAAGACTTGTCGCTGAATATTTCAAGGGAAATTTTACAGCAGGACCGGCAGTTGAAGTTTATCGCCAAAAATATCCAAAGCAAAATCAAACGGGAATTGGAGAACTTTTTAAAGAACGACAGGGAAAAATACGAACTGTTCTACAAATCTTTCGGCCGTCAGCTTAAATTCGGCGTCTATAACAATTTCGGCCAGGATAAGGACGTCTTGCAGGATCTGTTGATGTTCTATTCTTCCAAAGAAGAGAAGCTTGTCACACTCGATGAATATGTATCAAGAATGCCGGAAGACCAGAAATATATTTACTATGCGACCGGCGAAACGAATGAAAGAATCGCCCGGATGCCGCAGACCGAGCTTGTGGCGGACAAGGGGTATGAGATTCTATACTTTACGGAAGATGTCGATGAGTTTGCGATTAAAATGCTGATGTCCTATAAAGATAAAGAATTTAAATCTGTCGCAAGCGGTGACCTGGGCATTGATGAGGAAACCAAGGAGAAGACTGAGGCGGAAGAAAAGGAAAACAAGGACCTTCTGGATTATATGAAAGAGACCCTTTCCGGCAAAGTGAAGGATGTCAAAATTTCCACACGCCTTAAAAACCATCCGGTGTGCCTGACGGCTGACGGGGAGGTTTCCATTGAAATGGAAAAGATCCTCAGCGCCATGCCGAACAACCAGGAAGTAAAAGCGGATAAAATCCTCGAAATCAATGCGGATCACGACGTATTCAGGTCATTGAAAGCCGCTTTCGAACAAGATAAAGAAAAGGCTGCCCTTTATACAAATCTCCTGTATAATCAGGCGCTGCTCATCGAAGGATTGCCGGTTGCAGATCCAATAGAATTTACAAATGATATTTGCAAGGTTATGGTATAAACATGGGGCAGTCCCAAGAAACGGGGCTGCCCTCTTCATATAAATTATTTGCAGGAGGTATGGACATTGTCGAATCCATTTGAAAATTTTACCCCGGATTTTTGCACGTCAGGCACATTTATGAGGCTGCCTTCCGAAAGGGAAAACCCCAAAGTGGCCATTTTGGGAATGCCTTTTGATACGGCGGCTTCCTACAGGGCAGGCGCAAGGTTTGGCCCGCAGGCGATACGTCAGGCATCTTTGACCTTATCACCGCAGAATGAATTGCTGAAAGTTTCGCCTTTTGAAGATACGCAAGCTATTGACATGGGGGATTTGCCTGTTATCACCCAAAATATTCATAAAAGTTATGATATTATGGAAAAAGCCATGTTGGAACTAATGAAGAAAAACATCATTCCTATCGGGCTGGGAGGAGACCACTCCATCACATTAGCAAGTCTGCGTGCAGCTGCCAAGGTTTACGGACCTGTCGCCTTGCTTCAGTTTGACTCTCATACAGATACATGGGATACATATATGGATGAAAAATACTGGCACGGCTCTCCTTTTATCCGGGCACATGAAGAGGGGCTTGTCCAGCCGGATAAAGTGATTCAAATTGGCATGCGTGGCTGGGATATTGATTCCAGCTTGGAATTGGGCTACAACGTTGTTACACAGGATGAGCTGTTCAACCGGGGAATTGACGATGTTGTTCAACAAGTTAAAGACATTATTGGTAATACACCTTGTTTTTTAACCTTTGACATTGACTTTGTTGACCCAGCCTATGCGCCGGGTACCGGAACTCCAGAGGTTGGGGGCTTTAGCAGCCATGAAACACTAAAAATGGTCCGTTCCCTGACAGACATGAACTTTATAGGTTTTGACCTTGTGGAAGTGCTGCCGTCCTTCGATCCAACCCAAATAACGGCTCTGTTGGCAGCAACCATTGTGCACAACTTTGGAAGCCTTGCAGCCGTTCAGTTGAATCAAGATAAGGCAAAATAAGAAATAAATTGAAGCCGCTCCATTCCGAGCGGCTTTTCAAATTGAGTTCTAAGAAAGTATAATTTTTTTCAAAGATATTCGTATAAAATT
>NZ_QYTU02000089.1 GCF_003605365.2 Siminovitchia fortis | reverse complement strand
GATGTGAAGGTGTCGATCATGGCAGGAGCCAACCAGCATGAGTTCCTGAAAGAGCTGGGTGTCAAAGAGAATCAGATTGAAACGTCAGACAGCATCTCTTCCAATATTGCGGCAGTAAGCTCTGGCCGTGTGGATGCGACCGTCATGACGGAAGCGACGCTCCGCGAAGCGGTGGAATCAGCGGACCAGTCCAAGGTGGAAGAGGCCAAGCCGTTCACGCAGCCGGAAATTGGCGGGGAAAGCGTCATGAGCTACGGAGCTGCTGTCTTCAGAAAAGAGGACAACGAATTAAGGGAAGCATACAATGCAGAATTGAAAAAGCTGATCGATTCCGGAAAGATCCTTGAAATCTACGAAGAATTCGGATTTGGGGAGGACAACCTTCCCGATGATGTAACGACAGAAGACCGCTGCGGGCAATAAATTTTACTACTGATTTGGGTCCCTTATGTTCTTACATGGGGGATTCTTCACCTTAGATACGAAGGAGCTGGGTCACTATTGAGACTTACATGATGTTTTTGCCGGAATTATTGCGCGGGGCAGGTGTGACGATCCAGGTTCTCCTGCTGTCCGCCGCTTTTGCCTTTATTTTTGCCTTTATCGCCGGTCTTGGGCGGGTGTCGCGCTTTTGGGTCGTCCGCTTTCTAATGGGCGCTTTGGTGGAGCTGTTCAGGGGGACGTCCCTGCTTGTCCAGATGTTCTTCTTCTATTTTGCGCTTCCGGCGTTTGGGATGGAGTTGTCCCCATTTGCCGCCGGGGTTCTGGCTTTGAGCCTGAACTACGGGGCTTACGCGTCGGAAATCGTCCGGGGAGCGATCCTGTCAGTGCCAGGCGGGCAGACGGAAGCGGGCATTGCGCTCAACATGACCCGCTGGCAGCGCATGAGGCTCGTCATCCTGCCGCAGGCGTTCCGCCTGATGCTGCCGGGATTCGGGAACAATGCGATCGAGCTGCTCAAGGGGACATCGCTCGTCTCGTTGGTCACCTTGGCCGACCTGACGTTCCAGGGCCGGGTCTTAAAGGATAACTATACAGGGGACCAGATAGAAATCTTCACGCTGCTGCTTCTCCTTTACTTTGTCCTGGCGCTTCCGCTTATTTTCGGGGCGCGCTGGCTGGAAAAGCGGTCTGCTAAGGGGGTGGCGGCCAGATGACATGGGACTGGAATTTTGCCATTGAGATTTTTCCGAGGATCTTCAAGGCGATGTGGATCACGCTGGGCGCTACCGTAGCCGCCTATCTGATTGCTTTGACGCTGGGTCTGGTGCTCACGCTTTTGCGGAGAACCAGCTTTAAGCCGCTTAAGTGGCTGACGGTTGGCTTCATCGAATTTGTGCGGAGTACGCCGCCGCTTGTGCAATTGTTCTTCCTTTTTTACGCTTTGCCGGAAATTCCGTACATCGGCTTTTCGCTCAGCCCGTTCGCAACAGGAGCCTTGGGGCTGGGCATCCATTACAGCACATATGTATCGGAGATTTACCGCTCGGGGATTGAGTCGATCCCGAAAAGCCAGTGGGAGGCAGCCACAGCGCTGAACTTCTCCAGG
>NZ_QYTU02000088.1 GCF_003605365.2 Siminovitchia fortis | reverse complement strand
GATAAAGTCCGTATAATTGTGTAAAAAGAATAGGTCACCATCATGACCCGTGATACAATGTTTTTCGACCAAGAAAACCATAAACGGAGGACATGATGATGACCCAAATAAATATTACTATAAATCTGGAAGATCTCAAAGCGAAAGTTGAAAACAGTTCACTAGAATCGCCTGTGAAGGCTTCCCTTGCTCTCATTTTAAATTCTTTGATGGAAAAGGAAAGGGATGAGTACATCAATGCTCTTCCCTACGAAAGGAATGAGGAGCGGAGAGACTCTCGGAATGGCTATTATACGCGTGAGCTGGTCACCGGCGCAGGCTCTTTAAAATTAAAAGTTCCCCGTACCAGGGATGGTGAATTCTCTACCACTATTTTTAAAAAGTTTCAGCGCTGGGAACAAGCGTTAATCGTCTCCATGATGGAAATGGTCGTCAATGGTGTTTCTACGCGTAAAGTAGGTAAAATTGTGGAGGAACTATGCGGAAAAAGCGTTTCAAAATCATTTGTATCAGAGTTAACCAAATCGCTTGATCCCATTGTTAATGAATGGAGAAACCGCCCCCTGAACACTTTATACTATCCGTATATGTATGTGGATGCCATGTATATTAAAGTCCGTGAGAATGACAAAGTTGTATCAAAAGGTGTTCATGTGGCATGTGGGGTCAATGAAAATGGTTATAGGGAAATTATTGGTTTACAGGTTAGCCATAAAGAGTCCACGGAAAGTTGGTCTGCTTTTTTTGACTACCTAAAATCACGGGGGCTCCAGTCTCCCAAAATGGTTATTTCAGATGCCCATGCCGGACTGGTAGAATCCATTAAACAATCATTTCTTGGAACATCATGGCAAAGATGCTGTGTACACTTTTTGCGAAATATCATAGATGCACTGCCAAAAAAGAACACCCAGGAGATCCGCCAAGAAATCAAGGACATTTTTAAAACATCTAAGCTGTCCCATGCCCGGGAGTTAAAGAATCAGTTTGTAGAGAAACATCAGGATTCTAAAGGCCTTCAAAAGGCTATCACGAAGCTGGAGGAGGGGTTTGAGGACGCGATGCAATTTCACTCCCAATCCGCCGAATATCATAAGCATTTGCGCACCACTAATATGCTGGAACGCGTAAACAGGGAAATCCGCAGAAGGGAAAAGGTGATTTCAATATTTCCCAATGATCAATCGGCTATCCGGACAATTGGCTCAGTCCTGATGGATATAGACGAGGATTGGGCTGGTAAACAGTATTTGAAGGGCTACGGGGGAGCATAACCGGAGAACGCCACCATTGACCTTGCTTTTGTCCGTGTAGTGGGATTCACGCAGGCTAGCGAAAAGAAAAGCCTGAAGGCTAACCTGCAATGTATGGTAACACGGACAAATCGATTCTAAGCATTCGCTGGCGGGGCCCCGCCCCCTTCCAGCGCCTACTAAGAATCGGGCGCTGCGGTCAATGGCAAGCAGCTACGCTGTGGCTGTGCTTTGATGGAGAGTTCAGCAAGAATTTAAAAAATTCTAGTCTGGGTAGGGGGCTCCCCCGCCCCTACCCAGACTGAATATTCAAATAGAGATTATACCTTAACAAAGGTCGAAAACATTAATGTATTTTTACACATAAATAAGGACTTGACT
>NZ_QYTU02000087.1 GCF_003605365.2 Siminovitchia fortis | reverse complement strand
CTTGAAAATTTAATGCAACGCTAGTGAAATTTTTGAATGGGCGGATAAAATTTTTGAAGCAGAAGGTAGTGTTTCATTATCCGGCCAAGAATTCGGTTCCCACAAATTTGAGCGTTTAAAGGCTTTGGCACAATGGATAAAACACTCCTCAACTTCTACGCCAATCCCTAAAAGTGGTTTTCGGTCTTTAATTTTCATTTTTTCTAGCAGCCCTTCATCTTTCACTAAAGTTGCCTTTCCATTAATTCTAAGCGTTTCCTCCATACCTGGAATAATAAAAAGAAGACCCACTCCGGGATTTGATAAAATATTACGCATAGAATCGATTCTTCTATTTCCTGGCCTTTCAGGTATAATTAAATGTTTTTCATCCAAGACATGAACAAAACCAGGCTTATCTCCTCTTGGAGAGGCGTCGCAGCAACCAGATTCATCTGCTGTAGAAATAACTAAAAACGGTGATTTAGAAATAAAATCTGAACAATGAGGATCTAAATATGTAATCACCTTATTTTTTACTAATTTACTAGGGAATCCTATAATAGTCCGAAGTCCTTCTTCGGTTTCAATAGTTTGACTGAACTGTTGACTAGATCCCATTCATACCGCTCCTCTTTTTTAGTTTAATGATGACAATCTTACGATCGATTTACACAATAATCCGAATACAAAAAAGAGAGCGAGAATATATGATCATCTTTCATCAAGCGATCAAGCTCCCTCTCTGCTCCGGATAGCTCAAGTATTTTATCCATTAAGATGTTATTTTGTTCCTTTAAATGCTGTATAGCCCCTAATTCGGGAGAAGTCTTTCTATCATTCTTCCAAAACCACTTCATCATGTGCACTCCTCAGTATGTAAATCTACGAACATTCTATCATATTTTGATATTGGCACCTATCCTTTTCCCGCAATTATTGAGAAAACGATATGACCGACTCGTTGATGTGCTAATTTAATGATCGGCTATAATTGGTAGCGATATTTAATCCCTAATGGTAACTTAATCGTCATCTCCAATATTTGTACAGCAAACTGGCATTCAGAGGAGACACTCCGTATGAATGCCAGCCGTTTTTTCCGTTCCGGGTACTAACTTAAAATGGAATTGGTTCCCGAGCCTATAGTTGAATAGTGTTTTCACATTCTATATAATTAGCACCAGGTACTATAACTTGATAACAAACTGGGTGATTTCATGTATAAGGCGGTTTTATTCTTAGCTACCATCGTTATTAAAACGTTGGGTAAAGTGGAAACCAAAAATAAACATCTGCTTCCATCGGAAGGAGGCTATATTTTAACATGCACGCATAAAGGCTGGTTGGATGTGGTTATTCTCGGAATTTGTACGCCGCATCCGATTCATTTTATGGCGAAGCAAGAACTATTTAAAAATAAGTTGATTTCCCTTTTTCTTTCTAAAATCAACGCCTTTCCTGTCAATCGCGAAAATCCATCGCCAAGCAGCGTAAAGACGCCTATTAAGCTATTAAAATCAGGTGAAGTGGTTGGCATTTTTCCGGGCGGAACAAGAACGACGGAAGATGTTTCATTAAAAAGGGGAGCTGTCACCATAGCAAATCTGGCGAAGGTTCCGATCATTCCCGCTGCCTATGAAGGGCCGGCAAATTTAAAAGAATTATGGAAAACAAGGAAAGCCACCATTATTTTTGGAGAACCTTTTTATCTGAAACCTCTCCCCATTAAAATGG
>NZ_QYTU02000086.1 GCF_003605365.2 Siminovitchia fortis | reverse complement strand
TATACTCCCTCTTTATACTAACGTTTTCGCCTGTTTTCTTGGTTTATCTTAGACTTTCGTTTTATTTATGATTTAACAGTAACATTTTAAATGGCATAGGAACGAAATTTTAATGTAGAAGGGTGCACTTAATAAGCCATCCTTCTCTTTTTTGAAAAAAATGGGAATTCTTACTGCTATGATCGCACTTTCATTCCCACAATACTCATGGTGACAAACCCTCCCACATCTCACAGCGTCAATTGCGCATACATTCCTTCGTTCGGTCTATCCATGAAGTGGGGTCGGCGATGCTTTCTTGCAGGGTCATTGCCCGATAGTATAAAAATATGCCGACTGCTCCGTGCTTCAAATGTTATGGCTGTTTTAAAATAAATGAAAATTCTTAACTACCATGAAAACAAGGTGATTCATCGGTTATCGAGTTAAGCTGCATTCTGTAAATTAAAATGCGGAATATCGTTTAACATTTTTTCCGGATTGAATGCTATTTGTTTTTTACCTACAGTAAATAAAATGCGAATTAATTTGCAGCAGATCGCAATCAGGGATTGCTTTTTCTTCAACGGATTTTCTTTTCTTGTTGTAAAATATTGATGTAACGCCTTAAACGCAGGGTTGTGATTAACTAATGGCAGAGCGACCTTGAACAAGAGTGCACGTAATTTGGGGCGCCCCCTCTTGGTAATGATCGTTTGGCCTTTCCACTTTCCTGAAGTGGCCAATTTTAAATTTAACCCTGCTAATTTAATAATTTGTTCCGGATGATCGTAATGATTTAAATTGCCTACCTCCGCCAAGAATGCGGCTATCGTGATATCGCCTATCCCTTTAATATCTGTCATTTCCTTTACACCCGGAATGGTGCTGGTTAATCCTTCTATCATTTCCCACACTTCATTAATTTTTTCATGAAGGAGGGCATATTGAGCCATCAGTGTGTTGATTTTCATCCTTGCCATGGTTTTGCCTTCCTGGATTCCGATGGAATGACGCGCAGCCTCTTTTAATTGTCGGACCTTTTTCAATCCAACTCCTCTTTTTACCTCTTTACGGATTTCCGTAAGGATGGTCATTTCATCTGTTTCCACGATTTCATCCGGAAACAGACCCATTTTTAATATTTGTATCGATGATTGCCCCTCCCAATTCGCAAAGACAGTTGTATATTCCGGAAAGTACCTGTCAATCCATTGGTGAACGCGTCCCTGCACGGCTTGAAGATCTTTCATTAATTGGTCATACATATTCATGCCTTCGCGGAGTTCGGCGTAAATTCCTTCCGGTAAATGTGGTTCAGAATAGCGGCCATCTTGAATCAGCCGTGAAATAACCCTGGCATCTTTTACATCATTCTTGGTTGGAGAGTTGTCATCCAGCTCTTTTGATTTCTTCACATGAGCTGGGTTTACAACAACCACTTTGAGTTGCTTTTCCATGAGCCAGTAGGCCAATGGCAGCCAATAATGGCCAGTAGGCTCCATACCAATGATCTGCTTGTTTTTATCCTGTTGTGTAGCTAAATCATTCATCCAACACATAAAACTCTGGAAACCTTCAAGGCTATTTTCAAAATATAATGCCTTTCCGAATTGAATCCCTCGATAATCTTGCGCGCGAGCAACATG
Organism: Siminovitchia fortis; assembly: GCF_003605365.2. Lineage (GTDB taxonomy): Bacteria > Bacillota > Bacilli > Bacillales > Bacillaceae_C > Siminovitchia > Siminovitchia fortis. The sequence goes on along the minus strand of NZ_QYTU02000086.1, from coordinate 207 downwards.
CCTTTTTTTGGCAATGTCAACTCCCACAATTAAAGTTTCATCTGTTAGTTGTAATATTTTTTCATTCTGTTTATAATTCATGATAGTCCTCCTTGGTTTTAATTTAAGGGTCCATTTTTGCTGATCAGCTGTGGACACCTCGTATCATACCAAGGGGACTTTTTTTATTCAAACTCCATTTTTGCTTAAATACAGGAATGCTTTCTT
>NZ_QYTU02000085.1 GCF_003605365.2 Siminovitchia fortis | reverse complement strand
GTGTCCTAAATATTGACGTAGATCCAGAATCTTTAAGTTTGGTAGATTAATCATATTTGTTAACATTTTACTTTCCTTTCAGGACACTTCATTTTTACCAATATGAATAGAAAGAAATTCAAAAAGAGCTGCCGAAACAGCCCTTTGATTTCATATCTTTGGTCAACTAGGTGGAAGGGAATCAAACATTTTAAAAAAGGATACCATTATTATTTATATTATTTGGTATTGGTTCTATTTAATATTTGCCATATAACTAGCTGCTACTTTATTTAGAAAGTAAGTGTAACCCACTTGCCATTGCTCAAGCATATTTCTATGAAAGTCGTCAACGATGAAAAACTCAGTCTGATTTAGAAAGTCTTGCGGCGTTGATGGATGACCTTTTTTTTCTAAAAAGGATAAATGTTCTTTTACACGATCCAAAACTTTTGAATCATTTGGAGAGAAACCTTCTTGTAAGAAATGAATCATATCTTCATTAAATGACTGTGCTTCCATGGCAGAGTCGTTCATCGATTCTACATCAATTGTCTGATTTAAGTCAAAATCATATTCTTCTTTCAAATGTTCGTTTTGGTCTTTTAAGGCTTCTTGCCATTCGTCTTCAGTTTCAAAACCTTTAAACATGGTTTCCATATCTATATCGACTCCTTCTTTGGTATTTTTAATAGAGGAATTGATCGTCCTGATTAGTCCTTTAAATCGATCAATTTTTTGTTCTAGTAAATATTTTTGTTGAATCAACGTATTTTCCCTGTTGATTTCACCATCTAATAATTGTTTTATTTCCTTGAGAGGAAAATCCAACTCTTTATAAAAAAGTATTTGCTGTAATCGTTCTAAATCTTTTTTTCCATATAGGCGATATCCGGCTTCTGTCGTCTGCTCCGGAATCAAAAGACCTATTTTGTGGTAATGGTGTAATGTCTTTACTGTGGTATGAGCTAGTTTTGCAACTTCATGAACGGTATACATTTCTTCTCCTCCTTTCAATGCTCTTTATACTAAAGTATCCTCTAAGGTAAGAGTCAACACATTTATTTCACTATTTTCTTTGAACATCATACGTGAATTTACAAAAGAAAACAGCCATAACAAGACATGAAACAATCAGTAAATAGTAGTTAATTGCGGGAGAATGGTTGAAAGTAGATTGTGATGCTCTAACTACCCAGTCAACTGGATTTACTTTTGAGAGGATACTTATATACTTTGGTAATAAATTGCTTGGCATAAAGGCAGAAGACAAAAAAATCAATGGGAAAGAGAAAAACTGCATGACAGTGATCATCGTTGAGTGCTTTTTGGTTAGAACGGCAATTCCAATTGAAATAGATCCGATTAGACACGAAAATAATGCTGGTGTAGCAAGAAAAAGAATTGGTGAAACGATTCCCATTGGAAGTCTGAATCCCATAAAATAGCCAATAATCACTAGCAAAGTGGATTGGATCAATTGAAAAGTGAAAATGTAGACTAAATCACCAATGATGAAAATTAAGTTATTCTTCGGGGCGATTAAATATCGGTTAAATATTCCTTCTCTCATATCATCTAAAGTACTCATTCCTAAATATATTCCGCCAAATAAAGCATTCATGATCAGAATTCCCGGTAAAATATACGATACATAATTGGATTCTTCAAATCCACTAACGGAAGATATGCTTGAAAATATCGTTCCAAACAGCACTAGGAAAATCAATGGTTGGAACATTGAAATGATAATTGCTATTGGATTTTTAATTAGCGGTGTTAGCCTCTTTTTTGATAATAACAAAACGAATGTTATGTTATTCATTGTTCTGCTCCTTTCTCATTAAAGTTTATTAAATAAACGTCATTTAACGTTGTGTGTAGTGCAAAATAAAAGTGCAGAG
>NZ_QYTU02000084.1 GCF_003605365.2 Siminovitchia fortis | reverse complement strand
CCCGACTTTAACAGTTAAATTGAATAAAACAGGCTGAGAACATTGATTTAATCAAGTTTTCAGCCTGTTTTTTATTTTTAATATTGTATATATGAAGGTATATATGCTACAATATTTGAAAAAGAGGTGGGAAAATGTACCTTCAAGTTTTCAAAAATAGAGGAAAAGAATACGTCCGAATCGTAGAGTCGTATCGGGATCCGAAAACGAAAAAGCCTAAAGTCAGGGTGCTTGAAACCTTCGGCAATAAAGAAAAGCTGTTAGCCAAAAATCCAAACGCCATTCAGGAACTTCAAGAAAAAGTCGATAAAATGAATGCAGAGAAAGAGCAGGTTCACGCAAGCACTTTGAACCAGCATCTGCAAGAATTTATTAAAACGCCAATTGAACAACCTACAAAAGAAGGTGCTCTCCTTCAAAACTATGGCTATGAAGTTTACCGTATGCTTTGGGATGAGCTGAAGCTGGACTATTTCTTTCAATATCGACAAAAACGGGATACAGATATTGAGTTTCAAACAAATATCCCAATTGCCCTCATGGCCTTTTCCAGATTATTATTTCCCAATTCCAAGAAGTCAACCTTCGAGGGCAGGGACCGTTTTGCCCATGGGTTTCCTTGTGAGCTGCAACACATATATCGGTCACTTTCCTTTCTTGCCTCACAAAAGGATTGTTTGGAAGAACATCTAAACAAGCTGGTTGCAAAGAAATTCAACCGTAATCTCGCAGTGGCCTTTTATGACGTTACGACCTATTATTTTGAGTCCGTTTTAGCGGATGAATTGAAAAAGTTCGGCTTTTCCAAAGACAATAAGGTGAACCAGGTACAGGTTGTTATGGGTCTGCTAATTGATGACCAGGGGATTCCGGTCAGCTATGAGCTGTTTCCCGGAAATACTAATGATTTTAAAACATTGGAGCCCGCACTCACGAGATTAAAAGAACAATACGGGATCAAAAAGCTGATCATCGTTGCAGATCGGGGATTGAATTCTAAGAAAAATTTACTGTTTCTAAAATCCCTCGGCTTTGAATACATCATGGGCTATAAAATCCGTTCAGGTTCCAAAAAGGCGAAAGAGATGGTCCTGGATGAATCAGACTATACCTGGGCTTCTCCGGAATTCAAATGGAAGAAATGTGATTTTGAATCCTCTGTTCGGAGTGATGGAAAAAACCATAAAATCAACGATCATCTACTAATCACTTGGTCTTTGAAAAGAGCACAAAAGGACAGGAAAGACCGTGAAAGAATTATCAAAAAATCAAAAAAGCTGGTTGAATCGAAATCACAGATGAAGGCAGAAATGAAAAAAGGTGGGAAGAAATATGTCCAATTAACCTTCCTGGACGATGACCGGATTTCTTTTAACGAGAAACAACTGAAATTTGATGAGCAATTTGACGGCTATTACGGCATCCAATACAGTGATCCGGCATTATCCCCCGAACAAGTCTTGGACGCTTACCATGGGCTTTGGAAAATTGAAGAAAGCTTTCGCGTGCTAAAAAGCAATTTTGAGGCCCGCCCCATCTTTGTTTGGACAGAAGAAAGCATTCAGGGACATTTTGTCATCTGTTATTTAGCGCTCGTTATACAAAGGCTTCTGGAAGCCCTGCTTCGCCAAAAGGGACTGGATTATTCCACGGAAAAAATACAGGGTGCCATTCGGAGTGCTACGATTACACAGGTAAATTTCGAAGGAAGGGAAATCTATATAAAAAATAAATCTGACGATGCATTTTCCGATATCCTAAAAGCACTTGGGATTGAAGATATTCCTGCTTATGGGCAAAAGGACAAAAGAAGGAATGCATATCTACATGCAAAAAAATAAAAAACTCCTCGAAAACACTATAATATCGCTGTTTTCGAGGAGTTTTTGGCTTTCTAGCTGTTAAAGTCGGGA
>NZ_QYTU02000083.1 GCF_003605365.2 Siminovitchia fortis | reverse complement strand
TTGTGTATTTTTCTCTTGCAAAATACACCAGAATGGTAATCAGAAATGACATCTTATCACCATAGACAAATAATTCTAAACCACTTGCGCCAAAACTAGCAAAATCTAAGGATTTCCATTCACCTAATTCTGTATTTTCATTAAGTATATCTATGATTTTTATATTTTCTTCATTGAAGTTTTTAAAATTTTTATCATACTCAATAAAATAGAGTGCCATGTTACCCCTGTTCCAGTCAATGAATCCATGGGGCTGTCTCCACCTAAAGAATATTGATAACTTATGACACCTTCACGTCTTTATATCAGTTGGTGAGAAATAAGTAATGGCTATTCTCAAACAGCATGACTAGAGCCAGTGGTACCACTGTTTCTTTTTTATACATTAAAAGAGATTAATGGATTTCCTATTAATAAGGAGTGTTTATGAATGCTCGAAACTATCACGGTTTTCATGCTGTTGGAATAAAGAAAATTATTGAGGAAGCAAATGTAGCTACTATGACGTTATACAAAACCACTTTACATCGAAGGAACAACTAATCAAAGAGGTTCTTATGCAATGTGAAGACATTGCTTTCCAAATGATGCTTTTATTAGAAGGGCAACTTCGATGGCAGAAACCGTTGGATCCTAAAAAGCAGAAACATGCCATTCATATGTTGAAATCACTTTTAAAAACATGGGACAAGTAGGTGCAGGTCTATGTAAATATCATATCTTACCAGAAAAGTCAGTCCCTTATTAAGGAGGTGAAAATTAAGTCATATTATTACAAAAAGGAAGGTGAGGTTCAAGCGGAAAAAGTTAAAGAATATCGTGTTGTGGATTTAAAATAAAGTTTAACCGTTTTGAAAAAAGTTGCACTACAATAGATTGACTTTTAATTTAAGAGGAGGAACTTTGATGAAAAGAAAAATGATACGTAATCTGTCTTTAGCTTTAATAGCCCTAGTAGGAGTTTTCTCTTTAGTTTTTAGTTTTGAAGGTAGAACAAATGCAGCTAGTTTAACATCGAATCCAGATCAGGATCTAAAAGTTGACACAGTAGATGGAATAAAATATGCACCAGGTAAACATAAAAAAATTGTTGGAATGGTAGTTGAAGCAACTGATCAAGGAGAAAAGGTACATGGCTTCTCAACTCCAGAAAAATATGAAGCATATCATCAAAAAGTTACAGAGCAATTATCTAGTCAGTCAATAGGTATAATGGCAAGACCAACTTATTTATATGAACATACTTCGGGTCATGGATATGGAAGATCATTAATTGCGTATCCTGGAACTCAGGTCACTTCTCTGAGTACTGCATGGGATAACAGAATATCTGCTGTATCCGTAGCTCCTGGTTCTTGGATTAGGCTCTATCAAAATCGTTATTATGGTGGTCGTTATTTAACTCTTGTAAGTTATCCAAACAAATACTTTACCACCAATTTAACTTCTTGGGGAATGTCTGGTACTACTTCTTGGAACGACCAAGTCTCATCTTATCGAGTTAGATGAGAAAAATGGTAACGTCCACGAAAAAAAGGGAATCTTAAAACAACCATTCAACATTTCTGTGTTTGGATGGTATCATAAACTCACAGTCCTAATTATTGATCTTAGTTCAACAAACAGGCTACTTTGTGAATAATCAGTCACCTAAAACTTCTAGAGTAAATTATTATTTGTTTATTTAACCAGAGCAAAGAGGAATATGAAGTTTAGAAAAACCTGGGACATTATGCATCATGATCGAAAGGGTTTAATGTCCTTCTATAAGCCTAATTTCTCAATTTTAATGTTGAGAAATTAGGCTTTTATATTTACTTAATGCAAAATAGCGTTTAAATGGTGTGCAATATATCTCCTAAAGTGACATTCTAATGTTCCTGGTCCACCTGGTAAAGCGACAAAGCCATCTGCAAGCTCTGCCATTTTAGCCTTTCTCTCAAGCATAGATTCGACAACTATCAGCTTGGATAATCTTTTATGCGATATTTCTCTCTGCTCTAAAAAACTAGGCATAATTCCAATAACTTGTCTACCTTCATCTAAGACAGCATCCGCAACTGCTCCCATAACACCAACACTTGCTCCACAGTGTTCGCATGATGTGGCTAGTTCAGGGTTACGAACTAAGCTATCGCACGATTAATCGCTTTCGTTCTAATCCCCTCATTGAGAATATTCTACAGGAAAGTTTTGTAAGAATGATGAGAAAATTGACATTTACGCGATATTAAAGAGAGTTTTATTTATACCGGAAAAACTTATCATAATCATCAATTTGATCCGGACTTATTCCAGTTTTATTAATAGCTTCTTGTTGAAATGAATTATTGCAACTTTTACATATATAGTATTTATTTTCTCCTTTTTTGATTTTA
>NZ_QYTU02000082.1 GCF_003605365.2 Siminovitchia fortis | reverse complement strand
TGTGTAGTGCAAAATAAAAGTGCAGAGTTATGAAACATAAACGTACATAACTTTGCACTTTATTTAGAAGAAAAAAGACCTTGCCAGCCATTCAAATCTTCTCTACTGTAGTTGGTGTCGAATCAATCACAGTGGAGGTCGAAAGGAATGCTGGCAATGTCTGAAATCAATTGTATCAAACTTTTAAGGAACCAGAAATCATTTTCTATCAATAAAATAGCCAATACTTTGGGAATCAACTGGAGGACTGCCAAGAAATATGCAGATTACGACCAAGTCCCCCAGGAAAATGTTCAAAAGAAGAGCGGCATGATGTACGAAGAGCCATGGGGGGAGATTGTCTCTGACTGGCTGGCTGAAGATGAGAAGCTGAAGAGAAAGTCAAGGAGGACCAACAAGAAAATCTTTGAGGAGCTTCAGAATATGGGGTTCCCCGGTTCTTATCGCACGGTCTGTTACTTCATTAAAGATTGGCGTGAAGGCAAGGAAAAGGGGGATGAGGACAGGGATCAGAATGCGGAACGGCTGCATCATCCGCCGGCTGAGGCACAGGTGGATTTTGGGATGACAGAAGCAGTAAAAGATGGGAAGGTCATCGATGTGCATTGCCTACTTCTGACTCTCCCTTATAGCAACGCAGCCTATTGCGTGCCATTGCCCAGTGAAAATCAGGAGTGCTTTTTATATGGGCTACAGACAATCTTCCACCAATTGGGCGGCGTTCCCAGAAAGGTCCGAATTGATAACCTGAAGGCGGCAGTAATTCGGCCCAGGGGAAAAAATGAGGAAGCAACATTTACAGAAGAGTTCCTCCAGTTTGCCGGCTTTTACGGATTTGAAGCGCAAGCCTGTAATCCGCGGAGCGGACATGAAAAGGGAAATGTGGAAAACAAGGTGGGGTATCTCCGTTATAACTTTGTGACACCGGCACCGGTGATTCAGAGTTTTGAACACTTGGGGGAGATTCTGAAGGAGTGTCTGACAAAGGACCGTGAACGGATCCACTATGAGAAAGGAATCTCTATCCAAGAATTGCTGGATCAGGAGTTTCCATTCCTTTTGGCCCTGCCGGATGAGGAGTATTCCATTTTCAAGAAAGTGACAGAGAAAGCGAATAAATACGGGGAGATCACCATCGACCAGGCCAAAATACATATTCCCAAAGGGTATAACTTTGGACAGCTTCACGTAGTAAAGTACTGGGACAGATTCAAGGTGCTCTCTCCTTATGGGGAAGTTCTGTTTACGGATTATCGCCCTTATATGCATAAAGGGCGGAAGATTCCCTGGCAGTCCATTTTGAAGTCCTGGCTTCAAAAGCCTCGGGTAGTCACCTACTCGCGATACTCCCCGTATCTTCCCGGCCGCATCTATGAATATATCAAAATAGACAACCTGGCCATTCGGAAGCAGCGCTTGGGATGGCTAGCCCGGATGCTTGCCACGCATGAAATGGCAGAGATCAATGAGTATTTCTATGACTTACTTGAAGAGCAGGCGGATGGTTCAGGCGAACCGGATAGACACCCGTACGAGGTAGATTGGACAAAATATGACCAGCTCCAACCGGCTCATTGGGAAAGGGAGTGAAACATGATGGAGTCAGAGATAAAAAGGATGTGCAAGACACTCCGGCTGGCTTACGTTGCGGACATCTATGAGTCTATTCCCTTTGAAAACTCGGCCCAGTATCTTTCGGATGTCCTCCGGAAAGAGTTGGCGTTGAGGGAAGAGGCGAAGGTGGAGCGTCTGCTTAAAAAAGCGCGTTTCCTGAGCAGGAAAACACTTGAATCCTTCCAATGGAATGAAAAGATCCACCTGCCTCCCCGGTTGGATTCAAGGGAACTGTCCGCACTGCACTTTATTGAGAAGCGTGAAAATATCATTCTGGCCGGCTCTCCCGGCACCGGAAAAACACACCTGGCAACGGGGCTTGGCCGGGCGGCCTGCCAAAAGGGATATGAAGTCCGCTTCTACCGTGTATCCGATCTGGTGGATGCCTTGACCAAGGCATGGAGGGAAGGAAAGTTCCAGCAGTTCCGAAATAAGTTTAAGAAAGTGGACCTGATCATTCTGGATGAGATGGGCTACATCCCGTTTAGCAAAGAAGGTGCCGAGCTATTGTTTCAATTGATTACTGAGTGGTATGAACAAAAAAGCCTGATTATAACTTCTAATCTGGAGTTCAGCCAATGGAACCGCATCTTTGTCGACTCTAGGCTGACTGCAGCCCTAGTGGACAGGGTCATTCATCACGCTCACATTTTAAGTTTCACTGGAGAAAGCTACCGAATGACTCACGCGTTATCGAGACAGAATTACTAACAGAATAGGCTGGCAAAGTTATGCACTTTTGATTGCACTATTGTGTATTTTTCTCTTGCAAAATACA
>NZ_QYTU02000081.1 GCF_003605365.2 Siminovitchia fortis | reverse complement strand
TGTATATGGTAATCTAAAAATGAACCACAATCGCACTTGAAAATTGAACCACTTCAATAGAAAATAACCCTAGCGATATCGTTAGGGGGACTAACTGGAGTGATTACATTGAAAGAGAAACAGACAATTATTAAATTATATTTGGAGGGGGTCAGTGAAAGAGAGATTTCAAAAAGAACTAAAAAAGCAAGGAATACTGTACGTAAATATATTAAGCAATATGAAAAGGGCAGACATGAGGATGTGAATGACTTACCAATTACTGAGGAAGTCATGAAACAGCCGTCTTACAAAAAAAGAAAGGGGAAAAAGAAAGTATTAACGGAAGAAATCAAAGGCATATTACGTGGTTACATAAAAGCAAATGTATGGAAGAAAAATCATTATATGAAAAAGCAGCAAATGAAAATGATAGATATGCATGAGGAATTACTAGATGCTGGATTTATTATAAGTTATACAACTGTACGGAACTTTGTCAATAGTGAAACTGCTAAAACTAAAGAGGTATTCATTCGTAGACATTGTGAACCAGGTCATGAGGCGGAATTTGATTGGGGAGAATTGAAGCTGGAAATTGACGGTGCCTTCAAAACATACAACCTTGCGGTTTTTACATTACCCTATAGCAATTATAGGTTTGCCAAAATTTATGAATCACAATCAATGATATGTGTGCTGGATGTTCATGTTGAATTCATTAATCATGTGGGATTTATTCCGAAGGTGTTTACATATGACAACATGAGGACTGTTGTTAAAGCATTTATCGGTACTGAGAGAAAGATCACGGACAGCATGATTAATCTGTCAAATTATTACCAATTCGATATTCGACTGTGCCAACCTCGAAAAGGAAATGAGAAAGGCCATGTGGAAAGGAGTGTTGAATTCATTCGTAGAAAGGCATTTTCAACAATCCATTCTTTTAATAATTTAAAAGAGGCTGAAGTACACTTATTAACAACCTTAGAGAGAATAAATAATAGAAATCATTATGAACATAAGGCAAAGCATCACGAACTAATGAAAAATGAAGCAGTAATTTCAAGTCCAGCAATTACTCCTTTTGATGCATCGGATATGGTGGAGGTTCGTGTTGATAAATACAGCACAGTAGTGATTAATCAGAATCATTACTCTGTTCCGGAAGGAAACGTTGGAAAATACATAAAAGCAAAGGTAGGTGCAAAAAATATAAAGTTGTTTATTGATGGCCAGTTGGAGGCTATGCACATTAGGAATTGGGGTGTACATCAATGGGTTATGGACATTAATCACTTCCTAAAGACCTTTCAAAGAAAAAAAGGCGCCATTGCTCAAAGTGAATGTTTGAGGCAGGCACCAACACAAATTAAAAATATTTACTACCAGCATTATATAGGAAAAGAGAAAGAATTTCTAGAATTACTTCTTTATGTGAAAGAAAATGATAATCTTAACCAAGTCCTTGAGGCCATTAAAGACCTAGAAAACATTCGTCTAGATTATGTTTCAACAGAAAGGATTCTGTTTATCTGTGAACAATCACTTCCGACGGAAAGTGCCACTACTAGACGCGATGATACAATCAATCAATCGGAAAGTAATATGATAGCTTATACAAAAATGTTTGGTCAGCTAAAGGAGGTAGCCTCCTCATGAATACCAAAGAGCAAGTGGTTCAATTATGTAAAGAACTGCGATTACCAAGTATCCGAAAAATGGTTCAAGAAGAAACGGAATTCAAGCACCCTAAACAAGCATTTGATATATTGCATCAAGTGCTTGTACAGGAAAAGAGCGATCGTTTCGTACGTGCTAAACAAAATCGGATTCGCGCAGCAAATTTCCCTCAAAAGAAGCTATTAGATGAATTATTGATGGATGCGTTACCGGAACAAGCAAAATCAAAATTAAACCATTTAAAGACTTTGGATTTTATAAAAGAAGGACAAAACGTTATATTAACGGGATCACCTGGAACAGGGAAAACGCATATTTCAATTGGCCTAGGAATGGAGGCATGTCTAACTGGATACAGGGTGTTTTTCGCAACAGTTCCATCCTTAATTAATCAACTCAAGGAATGTCGATCAGAAAGAACTCTTCGTTCGTTTGAATTAAAATTTGAAAAGTATGATTTAGTCATCATCGATGAACTTGGATATATCTCATTTGATAAAGAAGGTGCAGAATTATTGTTTACACATCTTTCTCTTAGAGCGGGCAGGAAATCAACGATTATCACCAGTAATCTTCCTTTTATAAAGTGGAATGAGATTTTCCAAGACCAAGTTTTAACGGCAGCACTAACGGATCGACTGACCCATAAATCTCATGTTTTAAACATGAATGGACCGTCTTTTAGGATGAGAGAAACGGAAGAATGGCTCAAAAGTGAAACAGCATCAGTGGTTCAAAATTAAGTTGCGAAATGGTTCACTTTTCACTTGCGAAATACAA
>NZ_QYTU02000080.1 GCF_003605365.2 Siminovitchia fortis | reverse complement strand
GTCCGAAAGGGGCCGGTTTTGCTTGTTATTACTGTGTGAAAATGAAAATCAGCGGAAGCGTTGGGGGGGCTTCTGTGTTCATTAATTTCTTGCTGTTTGACTAAAGCAAAGAAATAGCTGCCAAAAAGAAAAAAACTATAGATTCTAAATGTAAGTGATTTTAACCTTCTCTTGTGGTATATTTAATATATAAACTAAATATAATAAAAAAAGACGGTAAGGTGCTACCAACACCCTACCGTTGGTACAACATAGCCCTTCACAAAGAGGGAAGGCTTTAACAAAAATAGTGGCAATGAAACCACCCTTAAAAGCTCGGCCAAGCTAAGGGTGGTTTCACTTTTTTCCTCTATCCGTAAATGACAGTATAGCAATAATAAGCATACTGAAACATCAAATTCTTCCATTGTTGCGTTCTTAATTTCCATTTCATCACTCTTTTCTAATTAAATTTTCTCCAGTTATGAGTTTTCCATCTGCTTATGAATTTACAACAATACCAGCACCCTTTTGGAAACCGGCTTGTCATGATTCTAAAATTTTAATCTTTGTCATCCAACGAGAATGGGAGGGTAACCCTTTTCTCCTCTAAGATGCTGATAAGCTGTTGTAAATGAGCCAAGGAAGTATCTGCAGTACTTATCGGACTCTTGTAGCAATCACATAAACAGGCCAGTGCCCGAAATAAATTCCATTCTTCGATTATACGGTACCACCAATTTGGGGCAGGACCATAATAAGTCATTCCTGTACCATCTTCAATATGGGAGTTTTGGCAGCGGTGCAATTATATTATAATTAAATCATTGGAAACTTATTTAGGCTTTAATTCTAATTAATATTTTGGTCAGAAAAAAGCAAGTGAAGAGTATACCCGCAAAGAAGGGAGTATTCTAAATTGACGACTTCAGAAAAAAATTTAAGAACCTGCGATAAAGGACACAAATATTATAAAAGCAGCGACTGTCCAACCTGTCCAATATGTGAGCAAGAACGTAAACCTAGTACAGGATTTCTTTCAGTTCTCTCAGCACCAGCTCGACGGGCATTGGAAAACAATGGGGTAACTTCTTTACAGGAGCTATCCAAATATAGCGAAGAAGAAATTTTGAAATTTCATGGTATGGGACCCGCTTCATTACCTAAACTTAGAGGAGCTTTGAATCAAAATGGATTATCATTCAGGACCTAAACACCTGAAGAAATAAATGTAAAAAAATAACTATATTAAGTTTAAATCTAAATCAATACCCATTATAATAAATATAGAGTTTTGCGAGCGTATACAACAGTGGTGTAAGAAATTCGATAATTCTTGAAAAATGGGAGGAGAATCATGGGAAGGTTAATCCATTTCGAAATTCATGTGGATGATATGGAGCGGGCAAAGAAGTTTTATGGAGAGGTATTCGGATGGTCATTTCAAGATTGGAGTGACTATGCTGGAATGCCTTATTTCGGAGCAGTGACGGGCGAAGAGAGTGAACCTGGCATCAACGGTGCTCTGATGCAGCGACAAAGTGCTCCCCCAGAAACAAACCAAGCTTTAAATGCATATGCTTGTACAATGGGAGTAGAAAATTACGACTTAACAGAAGCAAAAATTATTGAGAATGGTGGCAAGGTTGCGAAGCCCAAACACGCTCTTCCTGAATTGGCGTGGCAAGGATACTATATTGATACCGAAGGAAATATTTTCGGAATTCATCAACCAGATGAGAATGCAAAGTAGAGTTAATGATAGATGAATAAAAATATGAAATACCAAGACACAGCAGGCATGCTTGAAAATGTGCGCAGTATCTGTCTTGCAATGCCGGAAGCTGTTGAACACATCGACGGCTTTGGACACAATACTTTTAAAATCAATGGCAAATCGTTCGTGATTTCGGGTGAAAACGAGAAAGGATTCGGCTTATCGTTCAAGTCAGATCGGGAGACTCAAGAATTGTTGCTGCAGAATGAGCGGTTTTTCAAAACACCATATATCGGGCATCACGGCTGGGTATCTATCCAAAATCCTGCTGGGGAAGACTGGGATGAATTGACCGATCTAATTCAAGAAGCCTATTTACGCGCGGCACCGAAGCGCTTGGTTAAGCAGTGGCTTGAGGTGAATAAAAAGTGAAGAAGGGCAGAAGAACCTGCCTTTCTTTATAGTTAGGTAGATAGTTTTCCTGCTATGCCAATTCAATAGATTTCCATTCCCGTTTTAGCCATTAGGAATAACTCTCATTCGGTTATTTTATCTACCAACAAAAAAACTAAACTGCGAAGCAAAAGCCTTACGGCTTGCTTACACAGTTTAGTTTACTGTCCACAAATTCTAGTATAATTCATATAATTTTCAATTAAGTAGCGAGTTCTTTCTGCAGTTTCAAATGCCAGATAGTCCATTCCTGCGGCTCTATCAGAAGCTGTTTCATCCGGCATTTCAGCAAAATTTTGCTCTTTCATTTTAATCCATTCATTTGCATGGATTTTAATTGTTCAAATTCACTATTTGTCATTGTTCTTTTTAATTCGCCCCAAACTTCATTTAATAAACCATCCCATTCATTATAGTACTGACCAT
>NZ_QYTU02000008.1 GCF_003605365.2 Siminovitchia fortis | reverse complement strand
CTAATTTCAATTAATGCAATGCTAGTGGTCAATTTTTATAAAGGAGATAACAAATTGAAGGAATATAAAGTGAAAACATATGAGGAAGCCATAGGTGTATTAGAAGAGATTGGTTTACTTCCTCTTGCCCCATTAATACCTGATTTCCCTTCTTTAAATACCATAACTTTATCAGAGCATTGGCATTCAGAAACAGAGTTTGATCCTTGGATTTGGAGGACAAAATTTTCAACTGACGGAGTTGCGGGATACGGTAAATTCATTAAGAAAAAATCAGTGTTGGTTTCCCGTCAGCTTCTTCCATATGTAAAAAGGGTTTTAGGCTATGCTGAGTCCGTTGAGGAACGCTATTTTAATGGAAACATATCGAAAGAAGCATTTGATATATACAAAACAATTACCCAAGAGGAAGGGATAGACACAAGGGCATTAAGAATAAAAGCAGGCCTAAAGGAAAGTGATAAAAAAAGGATATTTGAGAACGCATTATTAGAATTGCAAGGATCAATGGATATTGTAATTTCAGGCATAAAGGAGAAAAAAAATGACAATGGTGAAAAGAACGGTTGGAGCAGTACAGCTTTTGAGACTTATGATTCTTGGGCAAGAAGAAATAGAATAGACACTTTTAATACAGATAAAAAAGAAGCAAAGAAATTTCTTATAACTCATTTTTCAAATTTATGCAGTAATGAATCGGTAAAGAAATTTGAAAAAATATTCAAGTAAAGAGATGAAATGGAGTGATTTCGTTTGGAGCTAACACACACCCGTTTATTAGTAGACAATTATAAAGAATGTTTCTTATTTTATAGAGATGTTTTAGGTTTCGAAGTATCGTGGGGAGACGAAGAAACTTTATATGCAGAATTCAAGTTCAGTGGTTGTTCTTTAGGGCTATTTGAACGGAAACAAATGCTTGAAACTATAGGTGCACAGGTATCTCATATTCATAAGTCTGATAGAATTGCTTTAATTTTCAAGGTCGATAATGTTGAAGAGAAATATAAGGAATTAAAAGAAAAGGTTGAATTCATAACAAAGCCTACTGCACAAGAAAGATGGGGAATTAAAGTAGCTCATTTTAGAGATCCTGATGGGTCGCTAATTGAAATCTATGAGAGTATTGGATAATTTTAATAATGATGCGATTCTTTAAGAGTCACTAATCATAACTGATGCTTTAATCCAAAAAAGATCTTCAGCAATCGGGCGCGATTGTGGCATAAAGATTTGATTTTCAAACGACTTTATTGTTAACTTCACAAGTTCCTATTCATTAATTGTACAAGAAATTAAATGACTTTATTGTCACTCAACATTATTACGATACCGTCGGTGCTGTTTGGCACCGTTTTTTTAATTTTATATTTTCTTCGATCTAACACTTTGGTCGGCATAATTGTTTTTTTATTATGGAAAAAGGTAAAAAAAGGTTGCATTCAAGAAGAAAGTTTTTCAAAATTAATAAATAAAGATATGTAGGCAGAATTGGATTACCGCGTTTCTTGCTCCGTATTTGGTAGGACAAGTAAGTGAGAAAACGGTCCGCTTCTATATAAGTTGAGTTAATTTTTTTACATTGTTTTAGGCCGCTCTATGTGATGGAAAGAGATCTTGTTGATTGTAGTGGAAGGCGGCGACTCCTGCGGGATAAACGTGAGCCTTGAGACCCCACAGAACGCAAAGCGTCCGAGGAGGCTCAAGCCACGCCCGCGGAAAGCGTCCGCCTGGAACGGAAATCAACGGTGGCTAAAAAGTATGAAAAATATATAACCCAACTTATATAGACTTGAATTTAATTTATTGGAAGGTTGATGGTATGGTGACTGTTGATCCTGCTTTGAATACGACTCAGCATAGGAAGCTTACGAAAAGAGCGATTTTTTGGAGAGTTATTTTCGTGACAATCGGAGCCGTACTAATGGCTGTTGCGCTTGAACTTTTCTTAATCCCCAACAATATTTTGGATGGAGGAATCACCGGCATTTCGATTATTATCAGTTATTTAACAGATTGGAGAGTCGGGTTTATTCTTTTCGTATTAAACCTCCCGTTTGTCTACCTCGGTTATAAACAAATCGGAAAAACATTTGCAATTGCCACTCTTTACGGAATATTCGTCCTTTCATTAACTTCAGTTCTGCTTCACAACGCGTATGTTGTCACAGATGATTTATTGCTCGATACTGTGTTTGGCGGGATCATTTTAGGGACAGGCGTAGGCATTGTGATTCGTGCCGGCGGTTCTCTAGATGGTACGGAAGTTCTCTCGATTTTGATGAGCCAAAAACTTCCATTTTCTGTCGGAGAAGTTGTCATGTTCTTCAATTTCTTCATATTTGCTACTGCCGGTTTCATTTTCAGCTGGGATCGCGCGATGTATTCAATTATCACCTATTATATCGCTTCAAAAGTGATTGATTTGGTTGTTGAAGGCTTCAATGAATCAAAATCGGCTTGGATCATCAGCGAGAAGGCTGAGGAAATCGGCATCTCCATCATGGCAAGGCTTGGGCGGGGTGTCACTTATCTGAAAGGTGAAGGAGCCTTTACAGGCAATGATAAAGCGGTCATTTTTTGTGTCATCACCCGTTTGGAGGAATCGAAACTCAAATCCATCGTCGATGAATACGATCCCGCCGCTTTTCTTGCAATAGGAAACATTTCCGAAGTGCGCGGCGGCCGGACAAGGAAGAAGCGTATTCATTGAAAAGGAAACCCAGGCTGCCATCATTACATCCAATCAGGCAAAGGAAAAAAATCCCTTCCTGATTTTTTATTGGCAAATACTCTATTGCAAATATTTCGGGTTACTCTTTTGCTCCCCCTGTATTTCGGTGAAAATGTTTGACGCACTATTTTGCTGCTCCATTGATTGAGATTCCTTGATACCAAGCATATACTCATCCATCAGCTTTTGAAAATCTTTCTTTGTGAGCGGTTTGGCTTCGTCCTTCAATTCATATCCGAGCTCTCCGTTCGGCTCAATCGTTGCTGTTTTTATATCATCCACTTTGCTGATGCCGTTCAATCTCAATCTCATTTCCAGTTGATCAACGCTCAATCGGAGCTTTTGAAGTTCAGACACATTGATGGTTCCATTTTCAATCACCACTTTGGATTTCCCCGTGAAAATTTTTTCAGCGCCATTTATTTTTACCTGAAGGTATTCAAGCAAAAATAGAGTGACAACGAATATACCGACAACCACCAGCGTACGTACGACCCCCTTATGCGCAATGGGCTGAACAAGGATCGTTCCTAATGAAAGCATGACAATCAACTGAGGCATGGTCATTTGGGCAATCGCTTTTCTTCCCGTAATTTTCAGTAAAAACAATCCGCCAATAAGAATTACGAGCGGCTCCCAAATCAGATTCATTCCATCAACTCCATTCCTGAAATTATTATTTGTATTGGCAATGGAAACATGCATCCATTCACATGTTCTGTTACCAATTGGGCATCCTAAGCATAAATTTTTAAAAGGGTGTGTAGCGATTGAAGGCCGTAACTTACCAGGGCATCAAAAATATGAAAGTCAAAAACGTGGAAGATCCCAAGATAGAAAGGCCGGACGATATCATCGTACGAATAACGTCCACGGCCATATGCGGATCGGACCTCCATCTTTACCTGGGCAACATCAAGCTGAGGGATGATTACATCGTTGGGCATGAACCGATGGGGATTGTGGAAGAGGCCGGTCCTGAAGTGACAAAGGTGAAAAAAGGGGACCGGGTGATCATTCCGTTTACAGTTGCCTGCGGCACCTGTTTTTATTGCAAAAATAATATGGAAAGCCAATGCGATAACGTAAATGACATCGAAGATACAGGCGGCTATTTTGGATACTCCGAATGGTTCGGTGATTATGCCGGCGGCCAGGCGGAAATGCTGCGTGTGCCTTTTGGAAACTTTCTCCCCTTTGCCGTTCCGGAGTCATGCGAGCTTGAAGATGAATCATTGCTCTTTTTATCAGATGTGCTGCCAACCGCCTATTGGAGCGTGAAAAATGCCGGTGTTAAAAAAGGGGATACAGTTGTTGTACTCGGGTGTGGGCCTGTCGGTTTAATGACACAGAAATTCGCATGGATGGAGGGAGCCGGCCGGGTCATTGCAGTCGATCATGTGCCCTACCGTCTTGAACATGCCAAAAAAACAAATAACGTTGAAGGTTTTGATTTTACAGCTCATGATGACATGGGGCTTGAATTGAAGGAGCTGACCGGGGGCGGTGCTGACGTTATCATCGATTGTGTCGGGATGGACGGTAAGAAGTCTCCCCTTGAAAAAATCGGCCAGAAATTGATGCTGCAAGGCGGTACGATGGGCGCAATCCAAATCGCTGCGAAAGCCGTCCGGAAATTTGGTACGATCCAGCTCACGGGAGTCTACGGCATGAACTATAACATGTTTCCATTAGGCGATTTTTTCTCAAGAAATATCTCATTAAAAATGGGACAGGCTCCTGTCGTCCACCTCATGCCGGAGCTATATGAAAAAATCATGGATGAACAATTCGATCCAACGGAAATCATTACGCACAAGCTCCCGCTTGAAGAGGCTCCGCATGCGTACCAAATATTCAATGACCATGAGGATGATTGTATAAAAGTGGTATTGAAACCATAAATAGGAGTCTCCCCTCAATGATGAGCTGGTCATTGGGGGGCTTTTTATGTGAAAGGGCCCAAAATGATTTGATGATGTTCGGGATGCTCCCCTACTGTGTTATAATAAAGAAAATAAAAAACGAAACTTTCGAGGTGATGAATAATGTGCGCATTAAGCAAGAATGCGAAAGAAGAAATCGCAAACGCCTTGAATGATAAAAATTCGGCAATGTTTGTTGCCGATGGAAAACTATTCTCTTTGGAGGCACATGATACGCCTTCCATAGATGAAAACCCCAACAACCTGGCTCAGGAAATCGAAGAATACCCAGAATTAAAGGAATCACTACAACGTTATCTTAACAATCCAGATATGAAACGTTATACCGCGAAAGAGTTAAAGGAGTTGCGGCATAACCAAAGAAGGTAACCGGAGGTTTTCGGTTCATTTTACAAAAGAATTTAACAGGTGTCTGGATCAAATCCAAGCCTTCTTTGCGGAGCAAGGAGAAGATGTACTTGAATGGTGGTTTACTAAAGAAGATAACATGATCGATGAAATTGATCGACTGTTATCTTCTTTTCCGTATGCAGGAAGGTTAGTTGAGCAGGGAGATTTTAAATGTTTTCGTTGTCTTACCTACGGAAAAAGTCGACACCGAATGTTAAATTATGTGATTTTTTATGTGGTTTATGAAGATGATGGTGACGTTGATGTCATTAACATTCTGCCTGCACGTTCAAAGCGAAAGCGGATAAAATAGATTCAAAGTTTTAATTGAATCCACAAACGCCCGTTTATCGTTAAATGATACCATCTACTAACCATTTAAAGTTAGTATAATATTCCAATCAACCATGTGATTCCACCCGATCATCCGAATACCCCAAAAAATCAGGTGAAGGAGTCAGTGGTTCCCTCACCTGTTCCATTTACCAGTTTTCAATTTCTCGCCGCTCTTTTTTTAAGTTCCCTTTTTTGGATGAGCGGTTCCGCAGTTCTGCCAATACAGCTTCAAGCGGCACATTTTGATCCGCCATCAGAACGAGGCAATGGTAAAAAAGATCGCCAAATTCATTGACAAGCTCTTCTTTGTCCTTGTTTTTAGCTGCTATAATGACTTCGCCTGCTTCTTCAATTAGCTTCTTGGCGATTTTATCTGTGCCTTTTTCAAATAAATAAGCGGTATATGATCCTTCAACAGGCTCTGCTTTTCTGTCTTTTATTTCTTCATCAAGAGAGAAAAGCACCGATGACAAAGGCAGTTCTTCATGATCGCCTTCAATTGTGTCAAAGAAGCATGATTTTTCACCTGTATGGCAGGCAGGGCCGAGCGGGTCAACCCTGACCAGCAAAGTATCACCGTCGCAATCCGCCTGGATGGATTTGACCCGCTGCTTGTTTCCGGATGTCGCACCTTTATTCCAATATTCCTTGCGGGATCTGGAATAAAACCACGTTTCCTTTGTTTCCACTGTTTTGTTAAAAGCTGTCTCGTCCATGTAGGCGAGCATTAGTACTTCACCGCTCTTGTCATCAACGACGATTGCCGGAAGCAGCCCCTTGGAAAAATCAGGAGTCACTGACGTTCACTCCCTGCTCGCTGCACAGCTTTTTCACTTCGGAAATGCTGACGGTATTTTCGTGAAAAATGGAGGCCGCCAATGCCGAGGCGCAGTCCGTCTTTTCAAACACTTCGACGATGTGCCCTGCATTGCCGCAGCCGCCGGAAGCCGTAACCGGAATGTCAACCGCATCGACAATCGCTTTTGTCAATTCCAAATCATACCCGTCTTTCATGCCATCACGATCAACACTCGTCAGTAAAATTTCACCTGCTCCCAGCTCTTCAAGCATTTTGGACCACTGCACGGCATCCAGTCCGGCATCCTTCATGCCGCCGTGGGTCATAACATGCCATGAGCCATCCGGGAATTGCTTGGCATCCACTGCCGCGACGATCTTTTCGGAACCGAATTTTTCCGCCGCTTCCTTGATCAGTTCAGGACGGTCCACGGCAGCCGAATTGATCCCTACTTTATCCGCACCTGCACCGAGAACCCGGGAGATATCATCCAATGTTTTGATCCCGCCGCCGACGGCAAAAGGAATCGAAATGTTTTCAGCCACCCTTTTTACAACATCCACCATCGTATCTCTTCCTTCGGTCGTAGCCGAAATATCCAAAAGCACCAATTCATCTGCACCATTTTTCGAATAATTCGAGGCCATCTCCACCGGGTCGCCCATTAGGCGAAGCCCTTCAAAATTGATTCCTTTCACCACTTGCCCATCTTTTACGTCTAAACAAGGAATAATTTTTTTCATCTTTCATGACCTCCTTAATTTTACCGTGCCTTCATACATTGCCTTTCCGACAATCGCTTCCTCAATGCCAAGTTGTGCAACCGCATCGAGGTCAGCCTCGTTTCTGATTCCTCCTGAAGCGACAATTTTACATCCGACTGCATCGTTGATCTTTTTCAACTGTTCGAGATTCGGGCCCTGCATCGTGCCGTCCTTTGAAATATCTGTGAAAACGATCGTTTCTATTCCGAGCTCCTCCATCTTTTTGGCGAACTCGATGTAATCCACTTCCGTCTCAGTTTCCCACCCGGATACAGCCACCTTTTCATTGCGGGCATCAATTCCGATGACGATGTTTTTCTTGTAATCTTTCAATGCTTCTTTTAAAAAATCTTCATCCTCGACTGCTGCCGTACCAATAACGACACGCTCGGCACCTGCTTCAACGTATGCCTTGACGGTTTCAAGGTTGCGGATACCGCCTCCAATCTGGATAGGCACAGTCGATTTGGCACAAAGCTTTGAAATCAATTCAAGCTGGTCGGGCTTCCCCGAACGGGCCCCGTCCAAATCAACGATATGGACGATTTCCGCCCCATCTTCGATAAATGTTTGAAGCTGAGATTCCGGATCGCTCCCCACCTGTGTCGTTTGGTTGAAATCTCCCTGATAAAGCCTGACGCACTTTCCATCAATCAAGTCCATCGCCGGTAAAATTTTCATTGGTTCCTCCTGCAATCGTTTTGCTTATATTTACTATTCCAAGAGACCCTTCGTTGAAAGAACCCCTTTTATTTCAGGATCAATATTGACCGCTTCTCTTAAAGCCCGTCCAAGAGCTTTAAAAAGTGCCTCGATTTTATGGTGGGTATTTTCCCCGTATAAAACCCGGGCGTGCAGCGTAATGCCGGCGTTAAAGGCAAACGCCTGGAAAAATTCCCTCACAAGCTCCGTATCGAAATTGCCCAATGACTGCATTTTAAAATCACCTTCAAAATACAGGAACGGGCGTCCGCTTATATCAAGCGAAACAAATCCTAGTGCATCATCCATAGGGACATAGGAAGTGCCGAATCGGACGATCCCCTGCTTGTCGCCAAGCGCTTCCCTGATCGCTTTTCCAAGGACAATCCCCGTATCCTCCACTGTATGATGGCTGTCGATATGCAAATCGCCTTCCACGGCCGCCTTCAGTCCAAATCTGCCGTGCCGTGCAAAAGCAGTCAGCATATGATCAAAAAATCCGACCCCCGTATGGATATTCACCTCTGTCGGGTCATCTAGATTAACAGCAAGCTCTATCCTTGTTTCACTTGTCTCCCTTTTACTAGACGCCTGGCGCATGACTGTCACTCCAATTCATCAATGCCTCTTTCAGCTTCGCATGTTCTTCCTTTGCCCCAGCAGAAATCCGGACAGCTTCAAAAGAACCTTTGTGGAAAAGGCGGATTTTCATTTTTCTTTCATATAAAAAATCTGCCAAATCTTTGGCGCCTTCCATTTTCATTAAATAGAAGTTGGTGCTGCTCGGGTATAATACGGATCCCGGCAACCTGCCGGCAAATTCTTTCAAAATTTCTTCGAGCTCGGCAATTTGTGCAAGCTGCATAATTAAAAATTGGTCCAAAAGCTCCGGCTTTTTCAAAAGCTGCGTTCCGATTTGTGCGGAAACGGTATTGACGTTATACGGCGGTTTAATCGCTGTGATTCCTTCAATAATCCGGTCGTTGGCAACAATAAAGCCAAGACGGAGCGCCGCCATGCCCAATGCTTTTGAAGCTGTTCTTAAAATAATGAGATTATCATAATCAAGCACTTTTTTGGAAAAAGCTGATTCACCGGCGAAATCGATATAAGCTTCATCCAGAATAAGGATTCCGCCCGCCTGCTTCATGGAATCGATCAACGCTTCGATTTCCCCATTTTCATATAATCTGCCTGTAGGATTGTTTGGATTCGATAAGAATAATAACTTTGGTTTCAGGCGTTCTATTTCAGCCTTGGTTTTATCCAGCGGCAATGAGAAATCTTCGTTCAATTGGATCGTTGTCACTGCTGCGCCCATGACGCGGGCATTTTTTTCATACATGGAAAAATCGGGTTCCAATACGATGACCTGATCCCCCGGATCAAGGGCATATTGGGAGATGAGTGTGATGCATTCATCAGAGCCGTTTCCCGCCAATATATTTCCGGCAGGAAAACCCGAAAACCCGCTGTATGCTTCGATCAACGCTTCCGTGCTTTCTGCCGGATAACGGTTCAACAGCGTTTGTTCCAGCCCGGAAAAATCAACATAGGATAGCAGGCTTGTGTATGCTTCATTGTTGTCAAGCCGGATCACATCAGCCTGTTCAGACGTCACTTTATACGGGATCAATCCTTCGAGTGTCTTTCTCACGGTTCCAGCCTCACTTTCACTGCACGCGCATGGCCGTCCAATTCTTCCTTCGCTGCCAACGTTTCCACATAAGGGGCCGCTTTGCGCAATGCTTTTTCAGAATAATAAACGTACGTTGTCTTTTTGACGAAATCATCTACAGACAGACCCGATGAAAAACGGGCCGTTCCCACTGTCGGCAAAACATGGTTCGGTCCGGCAAAATAATCGCCGACCGCTTCAGGTGTGTAATGCCCGATGAATACCGAACCGGCATTTTTCACTTTGCTCAAATGCTGCAGAGCATTTTCAACCTGGATTTCCAGATGCTCCGGGGCAAGAGCATTCACTAATTCAAAAGCTTCCTCTACAGAATCCACTAAAACAATGGCACCTTCATTTGTGAGGGAAGCCTCCGCAATATCTTTTCTCGGAAGTTCCCCACATTGCTTCTTTAATTCAACTAACGTTTCGTCAATGAGTTTTTTTGAAGTCGTAAAAAGAAAGGAGCGCGCTTTTTCGTCGTGTTCAGCCTGAGCAATCAAATCGGCCGCAACGAACGACGGGGTGGCCGTTTCGTCCGCAATGATGGCGACTTCGGATGGACCCGCGATCATGTCAATGCCCACATCGCCGAATACAAGGGATTTTGCAGCTGCCACATAGGCATTCCCCGGGCCGACAATTTTATCGACAGAAGGGATTTTACCCGTTCCATACGCAAGCGCTACAATCGCCTGGCTCCCGCCAATTTTATAAATCGTATCCACTCCGGCTATATCCGCGGCGACTGATAAAACTGCAGGAATGCTGTCTCCGCCCCTGACAGGTGTCACCATGACGATTTCCTGTACGCCTGCAAGGCTCGCCGGGATGGCATTCATCAATACGGTGGATGGATAGCAAGCCTTTCCGCCTGGAACGTAAATTCCGGCGCGTTCAATCGGCCGGAAAAGCTGGCCGGAGATAATATCGTCCGTCATTTCCATCATTCGCGACTGCTGAAGCTGCTTGGAATGAAAGCTATTGATATTTGCTGCTGCCCTTTCAAGCGACTCGATCACTTCAGAAGATACTTCCTTCCAGGCCGCTTTTCTCTCTTCTTTCGTCACTTCCCAATTATCGCCGCTGTACCCGTCAAATTTTTCCGTGTACTCTTGCAACGCTTTGTCCCCGCGGGTGCGGATGTCTTCAAGGATTTTTTTTACCGTTTCTAAAACTTCATCGTCAAAAGGCTGCTTTTTCGTTTTTGCAGAAATGAATGAATCTCTGAACTGGTTGACAGTATATGTCGGAATCATATGGCAGCCTCCTCGATTCGGAATGAGTCGATAAGCGGTGCCAATACAGATTTTTTCAGTTTCAAAGAATTACGGTTTGCGATGCAGCGTGCGGAAATGGACATCATTTCCTCTTTGACTACGAGCCCGTTTTCTTTTAATGTATTGCCCGTTTCGACGATATCCACGATATTATCCGCCAGGCCCAAAAGCGGAGCCAATTCAACGGAACCTTCCAGTTTTACAATGTCAACGGATTTGCCGCGCTCCCTGAAATATTTCGTTGTGATGTTCGGGAACTTCGTTGCAATCCGCTGCTTGCCGAATGAGCGGGGCCCTTCCGGTTCCCCTGCTATGGCGAGACGGCATTTTCCGAATGGAAGCGGCAACAGATCATAGACATCCGGCTCGAATTCAAGGAGAATATCTTCCCCGACAATACCGAGGTCGGCAATTCCATGTTCAACGTATGTCGCCACATCCACTCCCTTCGCAAATACAGCAAAAAAATCGTCCGTCTCAATTTGAAGTTTTCTTCCTTTATCGGTCAAAGGCGCGATATCATAGCCTTTAGATTGTAAGAATGCGAGAAATTGCTTTTCCAATCTCCCTTTTGTCAGAGCGATCGTCGGTTTCACTTTTCCAACACCTCATATTTTCCGTCAATAAGTTTTATTTCAACTATTTTATCATAATTGTCCGGATCAGCCGCTTCCGTCCGGACATCGACAATGCAGCCTTCATATGAATGCCTTAGTTTTTCCGCGTAAACAAGCGAATCAAGATTTGCAATGATGCAGATTTTTTCCAAAGGGGATTCTTCCTGGTAAAGTTCAGCAAGAACATTCACATCGAACGCAAGGCCTGCTGCGGATACATTGCCTCCATACCGGTCATACAGTTTGTCGTAACGTCCTCCGGAGAAGCAGACAGCACCTGTCTTTTTCAAAAAGCCTCTGTATAACATTCCTGAATAGTAAGGAAGGTTCTTTACCCTGCCCAAATCCACAAGAATTTCGCCGCTGCCCGATTCGCTTAAAATCTTGGCAGTCTTTTTCATTTGGGCAAGCATGTCGAGCAGGTCTTTCCTGTCCTTCCACCGTTCTTGATAATCAGCGAGCACTTCTATGCCGCCGTATGCATCAACGAGGGCTGCCAGCTCCTTCGCCGTTTCCTTGTTACCATGGTGAAGCGCGATTTCGAATACCTCATCCTGTCTTTTATCATGCATGGCCTGGCGGAGCCGTTCCGCATCATCGTTTTTCAAATCAAGCTCCTGAACAAGGCTTTCATACAATTCAGTATGGCCAAGTTCGATTACATAATCTGTAATGCCAAGGCTTTTTAAAAAAGAGCCGGCCATCAGAAGACTTTCGATCTCGCCCACCAACGATGGCATATGAAGGATTTCAATCCCGGCCTGATGGTCTTCCATGCCCGGCCTGTCAGTCTTAAAGACGGACCCCTGATAAGCCCATTTCTGCGGCTTGTGCTCCTGTGAAGAAAGGGCGCGTGCAATGGATGTTGTCCAATCCGGGCGGAGAACTTCAATTTCTCCTTCCGAATTGAACCATTTCAGCATATTTTGAAGGTTCATACCCACATATTCATTTGTAAAAGTCGATGCATATTCAACCACGGGTGTAGAAATTTGCTCATAGCCGCGCAACACAGCCACTTCCCTGAACTTTTCCATGACAGAAAAGCGATTGCTGACGGCTCGCCCCATCTCATCCCTGCTTCCTGCTGGCAAAAACATAATAAGTCACTTCCCGAATCTATGATTCTTTAATTCTCTAGCGAACTAAAGGATTTCTGTAAATTGGTATTACTTTACCATAAAAAATAATTGCTCGTCAATTATCATTTTAAAATAAACTTGTCTGAAATAGTAAAAATGGGGAGGGTCTTCGCAAAAAGAGGAGGAGAGGTTATCCACGGGTATTTTTTATTATCCGCGGGTACGGTTGCCCGACAGGCCATCCGGCTGTTGGGCAACCCACCCTGCATTATTGATATAAATGACACGCTGTAAAGTGGCCCGGCTTCACTTCCTGCCACTCGGGCACTGCCTTGGCACACACATCCATGGCTGCCGGGCAGCGTGTCCGGAATACGCAGCCGCTTGGCGGATCGATCGGGCTTGGCACATCCCCTTTGAGGATGATCCGCTCGCGCCTCAATTCCGGATCAGGTATCGGGACTGATGACAACAATGCCTTGGTATACGGATGCAACGGATCTTCATACAGTTCTTCGCTGTCCGCCAGCTCGACCATTTTACCAAGATACATGACAAGGATCCGATCAGATATATATTTGACCATGGACAAGTCATGTGCGATAAACAAGTAAGTCAAGCCCATTTTCCGCTGCAATTCCTTCAGCAGGTTCACGACCTGTGCCTGGATTGAAACGTCCAATGCAGAAATCGGCTCGTCACATACAATGAACTTCGGGTCCAGGGCAAGTGCCCGGGCAATCCCGATCCGCTGGCGCTGCCCGCCGCTGAATTCGTGCGGGAAGCGGCTTATATGATCGGTATTCAGTCCGACAAGCCGAAGAAGTTCTTTGATGCGCTCCTTTTTCTTTTTCCCGCCCAATGCATGGTGAATCGCAAACGGCTCTCCGATGATTTCCTCTACTGTCATCCGCGGATTCAATGATGCATATGGATCTTGAAACACCATCTGGATTTCCCTTCGCAGTTTGGACATTTCCCGTTCATTATTTCCATATATATTTTTTCCGTTATATAAAACTTCACCGGACGTCGGTTCGTACAATCTGATGATTGTTCTCCCGGCTGTGGATTTGCCGCAGCCGCTTTCGCCGACAAGTCCTACGGTTTCCCCCGGGTAAATATCCAGGTTCAGTCCGTCGACCGCTTTCAATTTTTTATTACCTACCGTAAAATATTTTTTCAAATCCTTCACCTGAATCAATGGTGAAGAAGAGCTTTCCTGTTCAAAAGATTGTCTTTCTTTCAGTTGCGGCGCCATCTGCTTCCTCCTTGTCACACACTTGCTCTCTTTTGGGCCATAGGATGATGAAGCCAGCAAGCGGCAAATTGGTTTGTCCTCACTTCCTCGAGCTCCGGATCATTGCCTTTACAAACACGCATGGCATATTGGCATCTGGCATAAAACGGGCAGCCTTCAGGAGGCTCGATCAAATCGGGCGGTGTCCCGATAATCGGCGACAGCGGCTGTGTTTTATCCATATCCAGACGCGGGATCGAATTCAATAATCCCATCGTGTACGGATGCTGAGGATTGGCAAACAGCTCCTTCACCGTTCCGGTTTCAACCACCTGGCCGGCGTACATGACGACCACCCGGTCAGCCACTTCCGCTACGACCCCCAGGTCATGTGTGATTAAAATAATGGATGTTCCGGTCTCCTTCTGGATTTTCTTCATTAATTCCAGTATTTGCGCCTGGATGGTTACATCAAGCGCTGTTGTCGGCTCGTCCGCGATCAGCAGGCGTGGGTTGCATGCAAGCGCCATCGCAATCATGGCCCTTTGGCGCATTCCCCCGGAAAATTCATGGGGGTATTGATTGACCCGCTTGTCCGGCTGCGGAATCCCAACAAGTTTCAGCATATCAATCGCTTTTTCAATAGCCGCTTTTTTGTTGATGTCATTATGCTTTAAAATTGCTTCCATAATTTGGCTTCCGACCTTGCTTGTCGGATTCAAAGATGTCATCGGATCCTGGAAAATCATGCTGATTTGATTTCCGCGGATGCGCTGCATTTCTTTTTCGGAGACTTCAAACAAGTTTTTCCCTTGAAATTCAATCGATCCCTGCTTATATTGTACCGGAGGCGAAGGCAGCAGCTTCATAATCGATTTGGCTGTCACACTTTTTCCACAGCCTGATTCTCCAACAATGGCTACCGTCTCACCCTGTCCCACATTGAAATTGACACCGCGGACAGCTTTTACTTCCCCGGCGTGTGTGTGAAAGGATACATGCAAGTCTTTTACTTCCAGTACGTTCTTCATATCGATCCCCACCTTTCTTAATCCCGCAATTTGGGATCGAGCGCATCCCTGAGTCCGTCGCCAAATACGTTAAAGGCTAGCATTGTTAAAGAGATTAATATCGCAGGTATGAAAAGCTGGTAAAAATTCCCAACGTGAATGCTCCCAAGCGAATCGCTGACGAGTGTTCCCCAGCTCGCCTGCGGTGCCTGGACGCCCAACCCAAGGAAGCTTAGGGTCGCCTCTGCAAAAATTGCCGTCGGAACGGTAAGGGTAATATTCACTAGGATGGGACCAAGCGTATTCGGTATCATATGCTTTCGCAAAATCCAGCCCATTTTCGCACCCATTGCGTTGGAAGCCTGAACGAATTCCTGCTCTTTCAATTGTAAAACCTGGCCTCTTACCAGTCTGGCCATTTGAATCCAGCCAGTGATCGACAAAGCGATAATGATCGGCCAAATTCCTTTTTCCATGACAATCATGACTAAAATAACAACAAGCAAATAAGGAATGGCATAAAGAATTTCGGCAATCCTCATCATAGCGTTGTCCACGCGCCCGCCTTTAATGGCTGAAATACCGCCGTACGTAACACCAATCAAAAAGTCGATCAGCGCAGCCATCACTCCGATAAACAGAGAAATTCTTGCGCCGTACCAGCTGCGGGTGAACAGGTCTCTGCCTGCTGTGTCCGTTCCGAACCAATGTTCAGCATTCGGCTTCACATTCTTTTTTGTAAAGTCTTGTTCGTAATACGTGTATTCGTTCAAATGCGGGCCGATAATCGCCATGATGGTCAATAAAATAATGACAATCAATCCGAGCATCGCAAGCTTGTTTTCAACCAGTCTCCGCCATACATCTGACCAGTAGGAAACAGAAGGCCTGGCAATTTTCTCGGCTTCTTTATAATTGTCTTCCGCGGGCAAAAACATCTCTTCCGTCAATTTCAGTTCCTGCTTGCTCATCAGCTGCTCTCCCTTGTAATCTTGATTCTCGGATCAATCCATGTATAGGCGATATCTACAATAAAGATCAATCCAATAAGAATGATGCTGTAGAAGATCGTAGACCCTAAGATGACCGGGTAATCACGGTTGAAGATACTTTTTACAAACATTTCCCCCATGCCTGGTATACCGAAAATAAACTCAACGATAAAACTTCCGGTCACCAGATTGGCAGTCAGGATTCCGAGAACCGTCACAACAGGCAGAATGGCATTCCGGATCGCATGCTTTAAAATGATGACACTTCTGGCCAACCCTTTTGCCTTGGCAGTTAAAATATAATCCTGGCTCATCACTTCCAGCATGCTGGATCTCATAAGCCTGGCGATAAAGGCCATCGGCATCATGGCAAGTGCGATGGAAGGCAGAATTGTATGCGCCCACGACTTCCATGTGGCAACCGGCAGCAATTCCCACTGGACTGCAACATAGTAGATCAAGAAGGTTGCAAAGACAAAATTCGGGACCGACAGGCCTATAATGGCAAGTACCATCGAACTATAGTCAGGCCATCGATTTCTGTACAATGCCGCGATGACTCCCAGGATCAAACCGAAAGCAACCGCTATCAATAGTGCCTGGAGACCCAGGTGAAGAGAAACGGGAAACCCTTTTTTAATATAATCATTGACTGATATG
Organism: Siminovitchia fortis; assembly: GCF_003605365.2. GTDB lineage: Bacteria > Bacillota > Bacilli > Bacillales > Bacillaceae_C > Siminovitchia > Siminovitchia fortis. Next base: position 79,598 of record NZ_QYTU02000008.1, on the reverse strand, counting down.
GATTTTGTTTTCATGGATGGCCCGAAATCGAATTGGAGAACAGATTTTAAATAATGGCCATATTGGACAATTTCTGGCTTGTCCAAATTATAATGGCGCTGCAGGTTGTTATATACAGCCGGGGGCATGGCACCTTCTCTTGCAAATGGATTCCCCGGAATAATTTTCATAATGATAAAGGTGAGGGTGATGATGACCCACACAGTAATAATTGCCCAGAATAATCGATTCAACGTGTATTTCCACATCTTTTACACCTCTTTCATAGTGCTTTTTTCTTGGTTGACTAGACCGCTAACCCCATAATGCAGCAAAACCAGGTATGCCAAAAATGGCATACCTCGATTTTGGAATGCATGGTTATTTTTCAATATCAGCATAAATGAACTGCGGGTATCGGTTGATCGGTGTAAAGACACCTTTTACATGCGGTTTGACAGTAAAAGGCTTTGTGTAGAAATAAAGCGGGATGATTGGCATCTCATCCATTAAAATTTCCTCGGCTTTGTGCATGGCTTCCATGCGTTCTTTTGGATCCATGGATGTTTTGGCAAGCTTGACATTCTTGTCATATTCTTCGTTGCTCCAGTTGGCATCGTTGAAAGAGCCTCCGGATACCCATAGATCTACGAATGTCATCGGGTCGACATAGTCTCCAACCCAGCCGGCACGGGAAATTTCATAATCTCCTGCTTTTTCGCGGTCAAGCTTGACCTGGAATTCGACATTTTCCAATGTCACATCAATACCCAGGTTTTTACGCCACATTTCTTGTACAGCCTCGCCTATTTTCTTATGTCCCTCATCCGTGTTATAAGTAAATGTAAATTTCGGCATTTTATCCAAGCCTTCTTCAGCGAGCCCTTCTTTTAAAAGCTTTTTGGCTTCTTCCACATCTTCTTTAAATAGTTCTCCGGAGTTTTCCTGGAAATCTCCTTCAACATCAGGGATTCCCGGCGGGACTATACCATATGCCGGCTTCTGGCCCCCCTGCGCTACATGTTCAACAAGCGCCTTCCGGTCAATCGCCATCGAGAGGGCTTTTCTGACCTTTGCATTATTGAACGGTTTTACCTCGTTGTTTAAATTATAATAGTAAACAGACAAATCCGGAGCTATTTCAAACTCTGGATCATCTTTACTGTTCAGTTCACCCGTGACATCCTGCGGCAATGGGTAGACTAAATCAAGTTCATCCGCCTGATACATTTGCCAGGCAGTATCTTCATTGGCAATCATGACAAAATTGACTTCATCCAAGTTAATTTTGTCCTTGTCATAATAGTTTTCGCTTTTCTCCAATTTCAAACTTTCTTTATGTTTCCATTCAGCCAGCTTAAATGCACCGTTAGATACGTAGCTGTCTGCTTCCAGTGCCCAGTCGGGGTTTTCTTCCTGAACCTTTTTGTTCACAGGATAATACGTATAAAAAGATGTCAAATCAAGGAAATAAGGCGTCGGCTCAGCAAGCTTGACTTCAAGCGTATGGTCGTCTAAAGCTTTTACTCCGACTTTTTCTTCCAACTCAGCATATTCATCCTTGTTTTCGGAGCTGTTGTACTCTTCCCCTCCCGCAAGATAATACATCTGGTAAGCGTATTCGGAAGCGGTTTCAGGATTGAGTACATATTTCCACGCATATTCAAAGTCATGGGCAGTTACCGGATCGCCGTTGGACCATACCACGTCATCTTTCAGATTGAATGTCCAGGTGATGCCGTCATCACTGACCTCCCAATCTTCTGCCATTCCGGGAACAATTTCCCCTTCAGGAGTTTTCTTTGTCAATCCTTCAAAAACATGCTCCAAGACCCATGAATCGTGGGTTCCCTGGGCTGTCCCCGGATGCAGTGATCCCGGCTCTTCTTTGTTGTTCAGGTTTAATACCTTTTTGCCATCGGACTGTTCTTCACCGGATTTTTCTCCATCAGAAGAATCCGGCTTCGACTCGGTTTCTCCGCTGAAACAGCCTCCGAGCAGCAGCATGAATGCGGTTGCAAAACTCAATAAAGCAAATCGCTTCTTCTTCAAACTAATTCCCCCTTTTTGGTATTTTTGCAACGGTAAGCAAACAATTGCCTCCTCTATCATTCTATGATGCCAATTGCAATTCATTTGCTTTTTCGTTACAACACTAATATACCAAAAAGGGAGAGAATATCCAATATATTATTATTCTATCAAATTATTTTCCGAAGATAATCCGTAACGGGAATATGGATTCATTTTTGCACTTTACACGGCTATGCCGCAATATCCCGCCTTGTAAAAAAAGCAAATGCCGAGATGTGAAATAAGGAAAAATAGATCAATAAAATTATTACGGAAAACTTCATCGTCATACTTTCGACCATTGGCAATCCGTCGACATATTGCATCAAGTTTGTATTTGCGAACAGGCTGTATTTGGCCCATTCAAATTTGCTCGCCAACAAATTCGTGATCGTTCCCCCTGTAAAAAGCAGGAATACTGAAAGGCCTATTGCAAGTGCGCTGCTTCTGAACACCGCCGATATCATAAAAGCCATGGCGACAAGCAAAAAGATGCTTAAAGAGCTGAACGCATAGGATTTAATCAAATACAAGAACAGGCTTTGCTCCTCGACCCGGCCGTTTACATACGCCAGGTGGACATTTGCTGCCGCTTCCCCTGTCCCGAATAGTACAGCTCCGGCAATCCCCGAAAAAACAAACAATACAATGAGCATCAACAGCAGGAAAAGATTGACGGCAATATATTTGGAAAGCAGGATCTTCCATCGCTTATACGGCTTTACAAGCAGTACTTTGATGGTTCCCCATGAAAACTCGTTGGCCACAATTCCTGCGGCGATGATCAACACGAACAACCCGGCAAAAGGAATCAGTCCAGCGGAATCATTGATGAATGTCCAAACTGTGCTTTTGGAAACTGGGGGCAGGTCATTTTTTATCCGATATTCATTGACAGCCACCTGTTTATGGATAAATTCCTTCATGGACGGAGTCATGATTTGCACGCCGTCAGACTCCTGCTTCAGCGATTCATTTTCCGCCATCAGTTCCTGCTTCCAGTTATTTCCTGACGGTCTTTCTTTTCCTTCAAGATATTTGGTTATGCCGGCATTGACAAATACAATCAGAATGAGGAATCCAATCATGATAAAGGTGCTTTTTTGCCTAAAAATCTTCTCCCATTCATTTCGAACTAAATTAAACATGGGCTGCCACCTCCGAATGATTGGTTATTTCCAAAAATTTTTCCTCAAGAGATTTCTTGACAGGACGCATCTCAAAAACAAGCAAATCATTCTCCAGGAGCAGACGCAATGCATCCGGAACCTCGCTTGTTTCCAAATAGATCTGGACGCCTTTATCATGCTTTACAGCCTGGATGCCGTTTTTGGATAACACTTTGATTGCCTTATTTCGGTTATCCACATCACAGAAATAGGTTTTTTTGTCTGATTCCGTCTCATCGCTTGACACATTTTGAATGTTGATAAGCTTTCCTTTTTGTATAATGGCGATCCGGTCGCACATCATTTCCATTTCGGACAGCAGATGGCTGGATACGATAATGGCCAGATTCTTTTTTTCGGCCAATCTTCTTAAATAGTCCCTGATCTCTCTGATTCCGGCAGGATCGAGTCCGTTGGTCGGCTCATCCAGAATGAGGATTTTCGGGTCATGCAGGAGGCTTTGGGCAATCCCTAATCTTTGCCTCATACCCAAGGAATAAGTTTTGACTTTGTCATGTATTCTATCCGTCAATCCGACAAGCGCAGCAATCTCGTCAATTTTTTCTTTCGTTACTCCTTTGCTTAAGCGTGCGGCCTGCTGAAGGTTCTGATAGCCGGACAAAAATTTATACAGTTCAGGATTTTCAACGATGGCCCCTACATGGCTGATAGCGTTCTCGTATTCTTTCCTGACGCTGCTGGCGCAGATTTTTATTTCTCCAGACGTCATGCCGATCAGTCCGACGATCATTCTGATTGTTGTTGTTTTACCTGCGCCGTTCGGCCCTAAAAAACCGAACACCTCCCCGGCATTTACACTAAAGCTTAGATTATCGATGATTTTTCTTCCCTTAATCGTTTTCGTCACATTTTCAAGCTCAACAACTGCTCCCATCGCCATTACACCTCCTTTCTCTTGTTTGCCATTGTTGATTTAAACCAATCTAGGACGGATAATCCTTGTTCTTCGCGCAGGGTTTCCACATTTTTATGGCCGATAATATCTCCGTTGTAAATGGCAACGACCTCATCCATAATCGGTTCGATCTCGTCAATTTCGTGGGTGGCGATGATGACTGTCTGTTTTTCAAAATTGATATAAGCCAGCAGGCTTTTGACAATCGAATCTCTCACCATGGGGTCCAAGCCGGAAAATGGTTCATCAAGCAATACAACAGGAACATCCCTCGCCAATGTCAGCACAAGCTTCAATCTTCCCCTGTTCCCTTTGGAAAGCTGTTTAATTTTCTTATCCGCTGAAAGCTCCATCTCCTGAAGAAGCTGAAAGGCCTTTTCCCTGTCAAAGTCAGGAAATTGAGAGTCATAGAAATCAATCATTTTTCCTCCGGTAAAAGAATCGTAGAACATGTCCAGTTCCGTCAAGTATGCAACATGTTTACTGATCCTTCTCGTCACTTTTTCCTGTAAAACTGAAACAGTTCCGCTGTTTGGATAGACCAAGCCCGTGATCAATTTCAGGGTGGTGGACTTTCCACTGCCGTTCGGGCCGAGCAGTCCGTAAATTTTACCGGACTCAAAATGCAATGTAACGTTGTTCAAAGCCTTTTCTTTCCCATACTTTTTCGTGACGCCGTTTAACTCAATGCTCACCCTGTTCACCTTCTTCCAAGAAATTTTTCAATCCGCTCACCATTTGCTGTTTCGTAAATCCCAATTCTTCCATGCTTTTTACAAATTGGCCGATCACTTCTATTTGCATGGAGTGCTTCAATTCATCCACGATACTTTCCCTCTCAATGACAAATGTTCCCTGCCCGCGCTTTGTCTCCACAACACCCATCCTTTCCATTTCCGCATATGACCTTTGTACCGTATTTGGGTTGACACCCGACTGTACAGCCATTTCCCTTACGGAAGGCAATTTTTCCCCAGGCTTTAATTCACCGCGAATAATCCTTTGAAAAATCTTTTCAGTGATCTGTATATAAATGGGTTTGGATGCTTCAAAATCTTTTGCCATGATTACACCTCGACTTTCCTGTCAAGAAGCCAGCTGGATAAGAGGAAAACGATGATCGCCACAACAGCGTACAGACCGATTATTAGCAGCGGAATGTGAGCATCGGTATAGACGATATTCCAGCTGTTGTGCGTCCCATAGTCCATTTTGGGTGAAATATTGATGTTGACAGAGAAAAACATTTCTTTTTTAAACAGCTTCGTCTTGGATAGTAGGGTTTCCAGAAATCCGAATGCGAACCAGACAAGAAGGACTGCAAGCCAGCGGAAATTTTTAATGGCCGGATATTTGCCGAGCAAGTGATAAAGCGTCCAAAGGAAAATAACCCATACCGAAAAATATATGGCAACCGCAAAAATTCCGAGTTGCATGAAAAGCCCTTGCTTTACAGGAAGAAAACTGTTGTAGCTGTCAATCAGGCCGTTAGCAAGCAGGATTTTCATGACAAAGAAGGCATACAGCAAAATGAAAAATTGCGCAAGCAACTGAATAACAGCGGCTGCACTGAGTTTTGACAGCAGCAGTTTCGCGCTGCTCTGCGGGTTATAGAGCCATAATTGTGTCTTGCCCTCCAAATTAAGAGCCGTCAGCATCGTCAGTGGTGCCAAGAGCAGATGCAAACTGGCCATCATCACAAGGAATGGGACAGGAATGCTCGGTTCAGAAACATAGACGGAAAAAACATATATTCCAACCATCCCTACAAGCATGAAAGCAAACCATGTCAGATACCAGTTCCTTATAATGGTCAAGTCTTTTCTCAATAATCCTATAAATGCCCTCATTATATTTCCCTCCGTTTGCTTTTTGTACCAGTGTATTAATTAGATAGTACACTAATACAAACATACATGTCAAACCTATTTTTGAAAAAAGGCTGGTGTGGGAGGAATTTATTGTGCGGATTCACGTCATCGAACGTAAGTCGTTTTAGTTGGGGCAGACGGGTTTTGGAGCAGCACAGCGGTTGCGTGCATCTTTCCTGCGCAGTGACCGCGGTCGGTGATAAGCCTATTGCGCGGGCACTGGAGACGACGCCCAGTTACCGCGGTCGGCGATAAATCCCTTGCGCGGGCATTGGAGACGACGCCCAGTTACCGCGGTCGGCGATAAATCCCTTGCGCGGGCATTGGAGACGACGCCCAGTTACCGCGGTCGGCGATAAATCCCTTGCGCGGGCATTGGAGACGACGCCCAGTTACCGCGGTCGGCGATAAACCCCTTGCGCGGGCAACTGGAGACTGCGCCCAGTTACCGACATTTGAGCCAGCCGCGTTTTAGATCATCTTGCTCACTTTCTAATCCAAGCGTTTTTTTTCATACAAAAAGAACCTCCAAAATTGGAAGTTCTTTTACTTTGATACATATTGATTTCCCTTAATCCAAAAACGCCACGGATAAAAACGCGCCTCGCCCGTATTCTGAATCCCGATCCTTGTTCCCTGTTCAATCTCATCAGGGGAAATTCCTTCACTGATGAACAGCGGCCGCTCGAAAAATTTTCGTCCGTAATCTTCCATTGTAATCCCCATCGCTTTGGTCAATTTTCCGGGGCCGTTCGTCAAATTTTTCATTTGGTCGACTGGACGCCTCCGCTTCATCAACTCAATCCCTTTAGAAGGTTCCAACGCACGGATCAGAACGGCTTCGGGTTCATCAACACCTGCACTAACCACATTGATCAGGCAATGCGTATGCATCGTATAAGTATAAACAAGTCCCGCCTGCCCAAACATGATTTCCGTCCGCTTCGTCCTTCTGTTTCCGAAGCTATGTGCAGCACGGTCATGCGGTCCCCTATAGCTTTCCGTTTCCACTATATAGCCTGCGGTGAGCCCCTCCTCCGTCTCTTTCACAAGCAGGCAGCCCAGAAGCGACCGGGCCAGTTCGAGCGTCGGCTGTTGAAAAAACTTTTCGTTCAGTGGTTCTATTGAAATGTTTTCACTCACTGTCTAAACACCCGCTCCGCAATCATTCATTTAATTCATCGAGTGAAACTTCTTTCACTTTCTTTACTTTATTATGTTCAGAATCATACTCGTATATTTCCAAATAGTTATATTCAATTACGCCGAAACGGCCATCTCCCAATGGAACGACATTTTGCTGTGAAATCTCCATTTCATTGTCATCACCAAGATAGTCCACACTGACATCCGAATTGCCCCCGCTAATAAGCGTGACAATCACCAAAAAAATTAACGTAATCCGAATTCGCCTTAATTCCCTTGCCTGCTCTTCCAATATGTTCACTCATTTCTTTATTTTTTCACTTCTGCCAGCGCTCCGTCAAAAAACCCCTTCACCTTTTCAACATATTCCTCAGAATTCTGCTCAAAGGATTTGACATGGCCCTCCCCTTCCGTGAGCCATAAGGTAAAATGCTCCGGATCCTTCTTCGCCATCATTTCGCTTTCCGTATAAGGGATTGACCCATCTCCTTTATTATGAATAAAAAGAACCGGCCTCGGGGCTACTCTGTCCAATACACTGATGGGACTTGCTTCATCAAGGTCAATGTCCGCCATCATTGGTATGATGGTCAAAATTAAAGGCGTAAACGGAAAGTTCGGCAAGCCAGTCCACACCGGCATGTTCACCTTCAAATAGTCGTGCAGGTCGCTGAAAGGACTGTCGGCAACAACAGCAATGACATCTTCCGAGTCAGCCGCGGCCAATATTGAAGTGGCAGCCCCCATTGAAATACCCAATAACCCGACAGGCTCTTCATAATTTTCGGCCGTCCAGTCAATGGCACCAAGCAAATCAAGCTTTTCTTTTACCCCGACCGTTGTCATCTCCCCATCCGATTCTCCCGCATGGCGGAAATCGAACATGATGACACGATAGCCGTCAGCAAGCAGGTTGCTGGCCAGCGGCAAGAACGGAATATTCTCTTCATAGCGGTTCCCTTTGTAGCCATGTGCGAAAACAACATTCATTTTCGCCGGGCCCGGCGGCTCGAGCACCCATCCGGAAAGCTTCGTCTTTTCATCCTTGCTCATAAACTCAATATCTTTATATTCCATCTCATAATCGCTTGGCAGTACCTCAATCGCTTTTTTTGCAGGCTTTGTCAAATTCGTCCCGACATATACGGAAACTCCGATACAAGCGGAAAAGGCCAATAAAATGATAATGATTCCGGCAATCCACGCGATTTTCTTTTTATTCCAAGTGCCTGGCCTTTTTCTTAGGACAGGTGAGCTGTTCGTCGGTTCCAGCATCATCGGATTCCTCCTCATGTTTTACCATCTAACAAATATTATTTCGAGAAAAATATTTGAATTCCTCTTTTCCCTTTGACACATTCTGTTCAAAAGAAGCTAAAAGCATTAAAAAAACACCTTGACTTTTAAAACTTAAATGTCTACTATATAAAAACAAATGTACTTTATAGACAGACAGAAAGGTGAGGAATTTTTAATGAAGAAAGACTATGTATCTATCGGATTATTAGGTTTGGGAACTGTTGGTTCCGGTGTAGTACAGCTGGTTGAAAACCACCAGGATGAGCTGGTTCACCAACTCGGCTGCGGTGTCAAAGTAAAAAGCATTCTTGTACGGAACACAGAGAAAGAAAGAGACATTCAAATTGGCCAGACATTCCTCACCTCCAACCCGGATGATGTGCTTCAAGACCCAGAAATCGATCTTGTCGTTGAAGTGATGGGCGGAATTGAAGAAGCCAGAGAACATATAACAAAAGCAATCCAGGCGAAAAAACATGTCGTTACGGCTAATAAGGATCTGATTGCACTCCATGGGCCCGAATTGCAAAAAGCGGCTGTTGAAAACGGCGTTGACCTGTTTTACGAAGCGAGTGTCGGCGGCGGTATCCCTATTTTGCGTGGATTGACCGAAGGTTTGGTATCCGACCGCCTGAAAAAAGTGATGGGGATCGTCAACGGTACAACTAATTATATTTTAACAAAAATGGAAGAGGAAGGTCAGTCCTATGAAAATGCCCTGAAAAAGGCGCAGGAACTCGGATTTGCCGAAGCGGACCCTACTGCTGACGTTGAAGGGCTGGATGCTGCCAGAAAAATGGCAATCCTTGCAAGACTCGCCTTTTCCACAAGCGTTGCTCTTGATGATGTGGAAGTGGAAGGTATCAGCAAGCTATCCCTTGAAGACCTGCATTATGGGCAAAAACTTGGTTATTCCATGAAGCTGATCGGATTTGCCCAAGTCGACGACCATAAAGTGGAAGTGAGCGTCCAGCCGACATTTTTATCCAAGAGCCATCCGCTCTCCTCTGTCAAAAATGAGTATAACGCCATTTATGTGCAAGGTGAAGCAGTCGGTGAAACAATGTTCTACGGACCGGGTGCAGGAAGCCTGCCGACAGCCACTGCCGTCATGGCTGACGTTGTTGCCGTCATTAAAAACCTGCTTCTTGGCGTGAATGGAAAAAGCGCTGTAGCCCCAAGATATGAAAGTGTGTTAAAATCTCCTAAGGAGCGTTTTGGACAATTCTATTTCAGGCTTCATTTGGCTGACGAAGTTGGAGCATTTTCACAAATCACTACTTTGTTCAACGAGTTGGGTATCAGTTTTGAAAAAATCCTGCAAACTCCGCTCAATAAAGGGGAACTGGCTGAAATCATCATTGTTACACATACAGTTTCCTTGGAAAACTTCCAAGAGGCCTTAATGAAGCTTAGGGATTTGTCCGTTGTAAAAGACGTAATCAGTTATTATCGTGTAGAGGGGAATGGAGAAAAATGAACTGGCCGGGCCTGATCTCGCATTATCAACCTTATTTGCCTGTGACAGAAAAAACACCAAGATTAACACTTCAGGAAGGTAACACACCTTTAGTACATCTGGCCCATTTATCTAAAGACCTGGGAATTGAATTGTACGCAAAAGTGGAAGGAGCCAACCCTACCGGCTCATTTAAAGACCGCGGAATGGTCATGGCTGTGGCAAAAGCTGTTGAGGATGGCAGCAAATCGATCATTTGCGCCTCAACAGGAAATACATCTGCTGCTGCTGCGGCTTATGCCGCCAAAGCCGGAATCAGGGCGATCATCGTTATTCCGAACGGAAAGGTCGCACTTGGCAAATTGGCGCAGGCAATAATGTACGGAGCAGAAATCGTTGAAATAGAAGGCAACTTTGATGAAGCCTTGGCAATGGTCCGTAAAATCAGTGAGACAGCACCTGTTACTCTTGTAAACTCTGTCAATCCTTACCGGATTGAAGGGCAGAAAACAGCTGCGTTTGAAATTTGCGACCAGCTTGGCGCTGCTCCGGACGTTTTGGCCATCCCTGTAGGGAATGCCGGAAACATCAGCGCTTATTGGAAAGGATTCAAGGAATATAACGAAGAGAAGCAGACAGGACTTCCTAAGATGTACGGTTTCGAAGCGGAAGGTGCAGCTGCGATTGTGAAAGGTGAGCCTATTGCAAATCCCGAAACTGTAGCAACTGCCATCCGGATTGGAAACCCTGCAAGCTGGAACCTTGCGACAGCAGCAAGAGATGAGTCCGAAGGTAAAATCGAGTCTGTAACGGATGCAGAAATTCTAGAAGCATTCCAATTGATTGCACGTAAGGAAGGCGTGTTCGCCGAGCCTGGTTCATGCGCATCTATTGCTGGTGTACTTCAGCAGGTGAAAAACGGCAGCATCAAAAAAGGAAGCAAGGTTGTCGCTGTATTGACAGGTAACGGACTGAAAGACCCGCAAACTGCCATATCTCAAATTGAGTACAATCCTGTCGTCCTTCCAAATGATGAAAATGTCATTATAGACTATATTAAAGGCGTGGTTAATGAATGAACGGCTTCACTATCTCTGTTCCGGCAAGCACCGCAAATATCGGCCCGGGATTCGATTCTGTCGGAATGGCACTGAACCGTTATTTGACATTACACGTTCAAAGAAGTGACGAATGGGTATTTGAGCACCGCTCAGAGCATCTCCCCCCTGCTGATGCAGCCCAAGAACATTTTATTTACCAAATGGCGGAAAGGATGGCTTCGGAATGTGAAGCCGTCCTTCCTCCTTGTAAAGTGGTTGTTGAAAGTGAAATCCCTTTGGCCCGCGGTATGGGAAGCAGCGCCTCAGCAGTCGTAGCCGGAATAGAACTTGCCAACCAGCTTTGCCAGTTGGAATTAACTCCGGAGGAAAAATTGGAATGGGCCACAAAATTTGAAGGCCATCCGGATAATGTCGCTCCGGCCCTGCTCGGCGGATTGATTGTCACGGCAGAAACAAAGCGGACAGACAAAGTGGAGTATTTTCAAACAGACGATCTAAACATGGACCTTGTCCTATATATTCCAAATTTCGAATTGAAGACAGAAACTGCCAGGAAAGTTCTTCCTGAAACGTTCAGCCGAGCGGATGCAACGGCTGCAAGCGGAATTGGGAATGTCATGATTGCAGGACTGCTATCAGGGGATTATGGGCTTGCCGGCAGAATGATGGAAGCCGACCTCTTCCATGAGCCTTATCGTGCTTCGTTGATTCCAAACTACGATGAGATCCGCCAGGCTGCAAGGGAAATGGGAGCATTCGGAACAGTGATAAGCGGTGCAGGACCGACAATGATATCCTTTGCTCCAAAAGGAACCGGGGAATCAATCGTGAAGGGTATGCAGGCAGTACTGCCAAATTACTCCATTGAATTGATGGAAGCCGACCGAAACGGACTTCGTGTTGAGAAATTCCAGGATTGTAAATAATGAACGAATCGCCTGCGGCCCGAGTGATGAGCACTTGGGCCGTTTATTATCTTTAGCAGAGTATGGAACCCCATCCAAGAACAAATTCTTGAAAAAACAATCCATATATATTATTATTCTCTTATAATTTTTCTGCGCTGGTGTAGCACAGATGGTAGTGCACATCACTCGTAATGATGGGGTCGCAGGTTCAAGTCCTGTCACCAGCATTCGAACGGCCGATGATGCGAAAGGTCGTTTTCACATTTGGAGAAGTACCCAAGTCCGGCTGAAGGGGATGCACTCGAAATGCATTAGGGCGGGCAACCGCCGCGTGGGTTCGAATCCCACCTTCTCCGTGGTAAAACAAAGAAAAAGGAACGCCCACTCCCTTGGTGTGAACGTTCCTTTTTTTATTTCACTTCTATTTCATGCTCTTCATGCTCATGCAAACCTTCATCATTTTCGACATGCACCTGAATTTTGTACATTCCGGGCTTTTTAAAATCATAGTGTCCTGTATATTCTCCAGGTTTGGACTCTTTCGCATCCACAAACTCGTGTTTATCGGAACCATCAGTCCAAATTTCAAAGCGGACACGTGCAGCTTCCATAGGCTTGTTCTTAAGTTCAAGATGAGCCATAAGCTCGGCTTTCTTTCCCGCTTTTACGTTTCTTGGTTCCATGAAGTGCATGCTAAAACCCTCAGTTTGATGGTGGTGGCCATGGTCCCCATGATGATGGCCGTCCTCTTCTTCAGCAGCCCCTTCCCCAACTGTCACTGATTTTTTCGGCATGTTGTGCAATCCTCTTGCTGTCACATGTACCTGCACAATGTACACGCCATTGGCATCAAAAGACTTCTCAGCTTCGTATGTGCCGTCTTTGTTATTTTTCGCTTTGATCATTTCACTGTCTTCTTTTTTTCCTTCTTCCCATATTTCAAATTCGACCTCGTCAGCATCTTTTATTTTTTCGTCACCTTGCGTGACAGTCGCTTTAAAAGGTACAGTTTCACCTATATCTGCTGTCTCCTGCACCTCCAATTCCACATCAAGAGGTTTTGGAATATCATCTTCCGAATCCTCAGTTCCTGTATTTCCGCAGGCAGCCAATGCAAGAACGAACAGCCCAATCACAAGTGGCCATAGTCTTTTTTTCATTCATGTCCCCTCCAAAAACTAGAAATTTCCTATTTTCAACTGTACACCCGGATTGTGTGAAACATGTGAAATCAGCGTATCCAATTATTGAAAAGAAGCAGAAATAATTGGAAGGCTGATGGAAGCAGTTGTACCTTTTCCAATTTCGCTTTCAATATGGAATGTTCCGCCATGCAATTTTGCTAAGCTTTCCACGATAGGGAGACCCAGTCCCGTCCCCCCTTCTTTCCTCGTTCTCGCCTTATTCACCCGGTAGAAACGTTCCGTGATTTTATTTAAATCTTCAGCAGGTATCCCGTGACCGGTATCTGCAATTGTAATCAAACCGAATGCTTGATCCTTCAATGTCAAGGAAACTGTAATGGTTCCGCCCTTTTCGGTATGCCTGATCGCATTATCAAGCAAGTTCAAAAGCATCTGCTCCAGGCGCTCTTCATCCACTTCGGCAATCAGATCATAGTTCAGCCGGAACTCCAGATGAATCCCTTTTTGGAGGACCCGCTGTTTCACTTTTTCTATCGATTCCTCAATGATTTGCGCAAGCGGAACAGGCAGCTTTTTCAGAGAAAATTCCTTGGACTCAAATTTTGCCAAATCCAACAGGTCTTCAACAAGACGCTCCATTCTTTTAGCTTCACGTAAAATGATCCGGTTGAATTTTTCTTTGTCTTCGGGCGGAGCCAACCCCGTCTGAATGGCTTCCGTATACCCTTTAATATAACTTAGCGGTGTTCTAAGCTCGTGCGAAACATTCGCAAGGAATTCTTTTTTCTTCTCATCTTCCTTTTCGATGGATTCAGCCATTTCATTGAATGTATGGGCAAGCCGGCCAATTTCATCATCAGGATAGTCCGCCACCCGTACAGACAGATTGCCGTCCGATAAATCCCTGGCCGCAGTTTGCATCTCTTTCAATGGATAAATCGCCCTTTTTAACCACTTATTTCCCACTGTCAAGGCAATAAGCAGAAATAAAACAGCGCCCCCAATCCAATAAATGGAATAACGGAAGATCATTTCACTCAAATTGGCCAAAGGATAATATAAGTAAATGACACCTTCCAGTCTTTTTCCATCCAAAAGGGGAATGACGACCGAAATAACATCACGGTTCAATCGCTCCACATGCCCCTTTTTATAAACCGTTTCGCCTTTTAAAAGCGTTTCCCGATCCTCGCCGCTGATCAATGCTTGGTAATCGACTTCAAATGGAAGACACATGCTCAGTTCCCGAGGGTTTTTTACAGCAAATACTTCAAATTGGGATTTCTCCCCAAACCAGTTCACATCATCTATAAAGGATCCGGATACCGACCCTCCATTATAAGAGTTGGCAAGCCGTCTCCCCGTTTCAAGCATCTCCGTTTTGAGGCTGTTTACATACAACCTCTCATATAAAAAGTAAGAGAATAATGTGGCATATACAGTTGATACGGTAAAAGCGAGCACCAGGGCAATGGACATTTTCCGGGACAAGCCGATTTTCATTTCGGAACCTCGAATTTATAGCCGCATCCCCAAACTGTTTGAATGTAGCGTCCCGCTTCCTCTCCTATCTTCATTCGAAGTGTTTTTATATGAGTATCTACGGTACGCAATCCGCCTTGGTAGGCAATGTCCCATACTTTTTCAAGCAGATCCTCACGTGAGAACACCTTACCGGGATGTTTCATCATGACTTTAAGGAGTTCAAATTCTTTGAAGGTCAATTGGATTTTATCGCCTTTCACGATGAGCTTTCTCTGATCTTCATCCATCATAAACCAGCCATGCTCCATGACTGCCTTGTTTTGATGGAATGCAGATCTTCTTAATACAGCATCAATCCTTGCCACAAGCTCACCTGGGGAAAACGGCTTGACTATGTAATCATCCGCTCCCAGCCTCAGTCCCTTTACCTTATCCCATTCCTCTCCCTTTGCTGATAAAAAAATGATGGGAATATTGCTCTTTTCACGGATTTCTTCGCATATTTCAAACCCGTCCATGCCGGGAAGCATGATATCAAGCAATACAAGGTCCGGCTCTTCTTTTAAAAATTCATCTTGGAGCTGTTCATATCCATCAGCTTCAGATGTCCGATATCCCGAATTTTGCAAGTACATGGAGATCAGGTCTCTCATTTCTTCTTCATCATCCACGATCAACACGTGTACCATCATTTCACCTTCTCACGCGTAAAAATAACGAATGGCCCTTTGCCGACATCGGCAGTCTCCTCAATATCAAGTGTATCCGGGTTGATCCAATACATTTTTTCACTGTCAAATCCTGCCACTACAAGCTTTCCGCCTAATGAATCAATCGCAAAAGGATTGGCCCCGATTTCGGCTTCGTTCATCAGCTCATAATGGACATTATAATGATACAGCATATTTGTTCCATGGCTTAATGCATATATTCCCTTTTCATTTTCAAAAAAATCAACCGGCATCAAAGGGGCGGGAAGTTCCTCTTTTAACGTACCCGTTTCTAAAGAGTAAATTGAAATGGCCGATTGGGGTTTATCCCCTTTTCCATGCCCGCCAATCCATAGTTCCTTTTCCCTCAGCAGCATCCCTGCCGTGGATGCGGGAATATTGAACTCATTTTCGGTTTCATGACTCCTTAGGTTGATGACCGAAAGCTTGGCTCCTTTGAATGAAGCTACATAAAGCTTCTTCCCATCCGTCTCCATGGCCATCGGATAATCCGGTGTTTTTACACTGTTTGTTTCTTTACCATTTTCATCAAAAAATCGGACCTTGTTCTGGATTTTGTCAGCAAAAGCGAATTCAGCGTCCGGTTCCAGATAAAGAACATTTGATATGCCCTTTCCGCACTTAAAGCTCTTTTTTAAAGACCCGTTTTTAAGGGAGTAAAAGTTAACCTCCTCAATTTCCGGACCATATAGGATCAATGTATCTCCATCAGGCAGGAGAGTCGCGCCAGTATACGGCTTCTTCAATTCCCATCGTGCAAACTTCTCACCGGCCGCATTTAAAAAATCTATACTGAAATCTCCCACATTCAAAGTGGCCGCAAATGATTCCCTTTCATCAATCGGCTGCTGTTTCTTTTCCTGGCAGCCTGACAGAATGAAAAAACATGCCAGGCAGATAAAAATCAAGCGGAGTTTTCCCATCGTCTCACCTTCGTTTTCAAACATGGTGGGTCTTATCATAAGCATAACCTAAAATTGTGTGCTTTTGATGAAATAAGTATGTTTAATCAAAGACAGTCAGTCTAGGCTCGATATATAAGAAACATGTCCTCAGATTAACTTTTTATGAACTGTATAGACAGGGGTGGTAAGATTCTTATAAAGTGAAATTTCAATCAGTGGGGTTTTCTTCATCCCCCACTGATTGTTAGTTGAACGAATCGGGCTTTTACGGGCAGTTCATCTAATGTTTTGAGGTGGGAGTCTTACTCCCATGAAAATAAATGAATTACTTATGATAAAAATCCCAATCCCTATACGGGATTTTTTATTTTTTAATATTAGAGTTCAATCATCCTTGTAGATACCTCTTTAACATTCACTGTTATAATAGATTTGTAAGATTTAATAGAAATCTATTTTGGGCCAAAACCAATGATTGAGGAAAGGGGAGTTGGCATAAACATGCCGGCAACTCCAAAGAAAATAAGATATATCTTTTTAATTCTGGGCATATTTACACAAAAATATCCAGTAAGTGAGCTGTGTTCTTGGCTGAAAAAATATGCAGCTTTATCTCCATTTTAAACGGGGATAAAGCTGCATATAAACATGTTTATAAGAATCTTTAAGCGTTGTTCGCATACGTATTAATTCCTGTTCCGTTTACAATCTCCTGAACTTCAGTGCCGTCGAGCGTTTCCTGGTGCATTAACGCTTCGACAAGGTTTTCATACTCCGTTTGATGAGCTTTGATGATAAGCTCCGTTTTTTCCAAAGCATTATTGAACAGTTCCTGCATTTTCGCTTCTTTCTCCTGCTTTTGGAAAGTGAGTGTAAAACCGTCTTGAAGCATGCCCGTATCGACCATTTGCTCCAAAAGATTTTTTGCCTGTTGGACATCACCGCTGACGCCGATGCTGTGTTCGCCAAGGTAAAGGCGTTCAGCGACGCCTCCGGCAAGAATCATGCTTACCTGGTCAAGGAGTTCGCTTGCTGTTGAAAGGTGCAGTTCCTTTTGGATAGGAGCCACATAGCCAAGTGCCTGGCCACGCGGAATGATTGTCGCTTTTCTTACAGTGCCCGGCTTGGTGACCGCCTGAACGAGAGCATGTCCAGCTTCATGGATGGCTACACGCCTCTTCGTCTCCGGATCGTTTAAGGCGCGGGAGGTGCTGCCTAGAATCGTCCGGTCAATCGCATAATCAAGGTCTTTCTTATTGATCTGTTCTCTTCCTTCACGGATGGCCCTTCTGCTTGCCGATTCAAACAGTGAGCTGATTTCCGCTCCGGAAAAACCGGATGTGCTTTCGGCCAGTGTGCCAAGGGAAGCCGCGACATCCTGCGCGAGGTTCTTACCTTTTGTATGAATATCGATGATTTCCCTTCTGCCTTTTGTATCAGGCAAAGGAACATTGAATGTAAAGTCGATTCTTCCTGGCCGCAGGAAAGCATCATCCAACATGTCTTTCCGGTTGGTGGCGGCAATGAACAGAATCCCGTCATTATCATGCCCGCCATCAAGCTGTACAAGCAGTTCCGTCAATGTTTTTTCCGTTTCTTCTCCGCCATGCGCTTTACGCTTGCCGGCAAGAGCGTCAACTTCATCGATAAAAATAACTGACGGCTTTTGTTTCCGGGCGTTTTCGAATAAGGAGCGTACCCGTGAAGCGCCGACACCGACAAAAAGCTCGGTAAAAGCGGAACCTGAAGACGAGAAGAAAGAAGCGCCGATTTCTCGGGCGATGGCCTGTGCCAGCAATGTTTTACCTGTTCCAGGCGGCCCGTACAATAAAATTCCTTTTGGGGCCTCAATGCCTACCTTGGCTGACCTGTCGGGATCTTTGATAATTTCCAGCGTCTGAAGGATTTCCTCTTTCATTTCTTCAGGCAATCCTCCGACATCGTCAAGAGTGATGGAAGGAAGCGGCGTTTCTTTTGACGTGCTGTTCTTCATTGCTGTAACGCCTATTTTTCCTTTTTTATGCAAAACGAACGCTGCGCCAGCCATGAGAACAATCAGGCCCCCGACGACCCAATTCCCTGCCTGGCTGCCGTTCGAATATTTATAACTAATATGGTAAGTTTCAACAAGTTTTTCAACCATTTGGCTGTTTGGCCTTACGTGGGAGATGAACTTACCATTTGGAGTCTTGAGATATAACGTCCCATCGGACGTTTCCTTGAGTGAAACCAATTCGCCATTTTGAGCCTGGATTGTGGACTCCATCTCAGAAAATGGAATGACGGTTCCTTTATCCATTGTTTGAACCGCCCACACAATGCATGCTGCGATGACAATGAGACCGATGGCTAGAGGAACAATCTTCGTTGTGAATTTGGAATTAGTTTTCACCGTTCCAGCTCCCTTAAATGATATAAATCTATTAAATAGTATAACACCTGACAGTTAAATAGGCTATAAGTCATATTATGGCAGCTGTGTGACAACGGCAAAGAGGGAAGCGGAAGAGATAAGTATGCTGATCCTACCTTTCAACGGAGAATGGCCCTATTTTAAATTGACAGAAGTGAATGAATATTATAACCTACATACAATGGAGGGAACAATAACAATTTTATATTAAGAGAGAAAGGTAGTGGAAGATGATCCTTAAACCTTATAATGTACCGTTGCCGTTACAAATGATGCGTTGTTTAATTCCTCGTTATGAATTATCACCAAAAGAGAAACATGATTACATTTATCTGGAAAAAGGCCACGAAGGTGAACGTAAATTTGCATCACTGTTGGAGAACTTATCAAATTTGATCATCATGCACGATTTATTACTCGAATGTGATAATAATATCTTTCAAATCGATGCGCTATTGCTTAAACACAAGACTATCCATCTTTTTGAGGTAAAAAATTTTGAGGGTGACTTCTACATAGAATCAGACATCTGGTATACAGGGTCAGGTAAGGAAATCAAAAATCCCCTGCTTCAGTTAAGCCGCTGCGAATCTTTACTTCGGCAGTTTCTTCAAAAATCCGGATTTAATTTTCCTATTAAAGGAAATGTCATCTTTATTAATTCCGAGTTCACTTTGTACCAAGCCCCACTCCATCTGCCCATTATACTCCCAACCCAACTAAATCGCTTTTTGAACCAACTTAATGCGAATTCTCCAAAACCGAATAACAATCATATAAGTCTTGCCGATAAGTTAGTAAGCAGCCACTTAGATGATCGCTCCTACCACAGATTACCCCATTACCACTACGATCAATTGAAAAAAGGGATCGTATGTATGTCGTGCAACTCCTTAACGACTTCTTTAATGGGCAGGCGGGTGGTATGTGATCATTGTGGAAGCGAAGAGAATGTGGACACTTCGATAAGGAGAAGTATCCAACAATTCCAGCTACTTTTTCCAGATAAAAAGATTACAACGAATATTATTCAAGAATGGTGCGGAATCGGTTCAGATAAAACAATTAGGAGAATTCTTGGAAGCTATTTTAAAATGAAATGGCAGGGTAAGAATACGTATTATGTGGATTCAAATGGGTAATAGTTGCTCTTTCAATTTATACCCTTATAGTCGGGTTAAAATTAATATGCATGAAGCACAGGCCTATTCGGAGGACAAGAGTACGGATTCGTTACTGTTTTTCCGAATTGAGGCCTCATTCGGGAAGGTATCACTCTGATTCGTTACCGTTTTCGAAAGGTGGACCTTGATTCGGGAAGGTATCACGCCGATTCGTTACCCTTTTCGAAATGCGAACCCTCGTTCGGGAAGGTATCACGCCGATTCGTTACCCTTTTCGAAAGGTGAACCCTCGTTCGGGAAGGTATCACGCGGATTCGTTACCCTTTTCGAAATGCGAAACCTCGTTCGGGAAGGTATCACGCGGATTCGTTACCCTTTTCGAAATGCGAAACCTCATTCGGGAAGGTATCACGCGGATTCGTTACCCTTTTCGAAAGGTGAACCTTCATTCGGGAAGGTATCACACTGATTCGTTACCGTTTTCGAAATGCGAAACCTCATTCGGGAAGGAATCATACGGATGCCTTATCATTTCCACAATGTGCATCCCATCATCTGCCGCTCCGGCTAATTCCAATATAAAAAGGCACCCATACAAGGATGCCTCTTTTAAGCGCAAATCGTAAATCAATGCAATTCACTGTGAATGATGGATCTCCATTCAAGGTCCCCGCGTTCCAATCCCCGAATCAATAGTTCGGCCGTGCCCATATTGGTAGCAAGCGGAACCCCGTACACATCGCTCAGCCTCATAAGCGCGGATACATCCGGTTCATGCGGCTGGGCAGTCAGGGGATCCCGGAGAAAAATAATCATGTCTATTTGATTTTGGGCGACAAGTGCACCAATCTGCTGGTCTCCCCCAAGCGGCCCGGACTTAAACCGCTGTATGTCCAAGCCGGTCGCTTCCTGAATTCTGGTACCGGTCGTTCCGGTTGCGTACAGCCTGTGATTCTTCAGAATATGGCGGTAGGCCATTGCGAATTGAACTATGTCATCTTTTTTCTTATCGTGGGCAATCAAAGCTAGATTCACAGTTTTCCCTCTTTCTTCATTTAATTCGAAGGCCTGCCTGCCAGCTGCTTTTCTCCTGAAATTCAAGCCATTCCAGTTGACGCAGCCGTACATCAAACAGTTTTACCGGATCCCGGAAAGTTTCCGGATGTGATTTCATTTTAGATAGCGCCGCTTTGTTTTTATCAACTTGCTCTTGATAAGAGGCAGCGGATTTTTTCAAAGCTTTAAAAGGTTCCCTAAAAAACAGGGAAATATCCCGAGGGATCGCTTTTTCAAGAAGTTCAAATTGACGGAAAAACTTATTTGCAATCGATTCCGCTGTTTCACTGTAGTCTTCATTTTCGATGAAGCTTTTATACCTATTATACATCATTGAGTTATTGGCCGGAATGACACCAAATATCTTCCCGGCACTTTTCAACAGTACCTGTGAAGGGGTTCTCTTCAGCAAAATATTTTCCTTATCAATTTGGATAGCTCCCGTCATCCTGTCGGCATCCCTCTGCCAATCTGCCAGAATCTGAAAATCACATTCCAGGCGGATTTGCTCCTCTCCCATCAGCTCATTGAAACTGTCATTCCATCCAATCAGCAGTTCCTGCGCTTCATTCAACTCACCTTCCGCAAAACTGATCCAATCCTGCAAAGAGCTGATGTACGTTGGATGGACGGTATATTGCAAATACTCGTCAATCCTTTTGTTCATCTCATCATTGAGCACATGATGGATATTGCCAAAATCACTGTCCTCACGAAGAATATCCGCGGATTCCTTAATCAATTTTGGAATCGTCTTTAACAGATCCGAGCGGATTTCATCTTTAAGCGACCGGTAGGCATTCTGAATCACTTTTGTCTTTTCTTCTTCCACATCATAAAGCTGATGGATGGCACCCTGAAGCTTTGAGAGCAGATCCTCCTCGAATTGGATGGATCCGTGCAGTTCCTCCTCCACTTTCACTTGCTGCTGCAATAAATGTTTGATTGTTTCCCGGATAAAAAACAACATGTTTCCGGTACGAAGCCTGTCATTCCGCACCTTGCGAAGTTGCTGATCAATAAAACGAGAAAATGCCTCCTGCTGCTTCTCATCGTCCCCATCTGCAGAGAAGGTGATCAATTCTGCATCCGGAAAATAGTTTTTAATCCTTTTTCCGATGTCGTCAATCTTGTCAGGGGTCAGCAGTCCACTCTTTTTCAACACGAAATGTACAGGGCAAAGCGGAATTTTTTCCGTTACTTCCAATAAAAACTCACATTCCTCTGCAGAAAATGGTTCAATCGTATTCAGGACAAATAATAGACTGTCGCTCATCCGTACATATTCCAGAAAATGGCGGTTATTCTCATTCAGCCCATCCATTTCAGGGTAGTCGATAACGGCAACATCACGGCCATGCAAAAAAGCATTCGGCCCTGAATAGACAAGCATTGCGTCATGAAGATTCTCCGCCTCGATGATCTCCTTGCTTGTTGTAACGGTTGAAGTTCCTTCATCAGTTACGAGCTGAAATTCAGTCTCTTCCCCGTCCTTAAATAAAACGGGAAGGGAGACATCAATATTGCTGCTGTGCTGCTTCAGCATTAAATGAACAAATGAAGATTTCTCACCCGCAGACTTGCCTGCAATCATGACCCTTCGTGAATTTAAATCCTCAAGCTGCTGCAAGCTCCATTCAAATCTTTTATGAAGATTCAAGCCTTGTTCATCTGCCCAGTTTCGAATAGCGTGGGCCAGTCCCGCTATTTTTTCCATCAGCATTCCCTCGTTAGTCGACTCCGCCAGGCTTTCTTCCGCTGAGCTGACTACCTTCTGATTCATTTGCGAAGGAAAAACATCGTTCCATGCCAAAACACCTGCTGCCGCCAAGGGAGCAGTTTTGAAATCCGCAATTTTCAGCCATGCCGTTAAAAGATTTGGCATGATCTCTGTCAGGTCTGTCAAATAATATTTGCTCGAAAGCAATTGAATAAAGGTGTTATTCATAAGCTCAGGCAATGACTTCCATTTATACGTATGCAAATCCGAATCAAGTAAAATGATGGTCGCTTCCGTAATCCATAACAGATAATCTTCACGTTGTTCATGGCTTTTCCAAAGGGCAGCCATCAATTTTTCAAATAAGGCCGGATCCACCTTTTGCGCCAAATATAGAATCGGCACAAAATGGGATGCCCCATGGAGTTGGGTATGGCCATTCTCTATGAAAGAATGAAGCTTTTGAAACCATTCAGGTGATTTTGTCCGCACCGCTTCGTTGACGGCAAGCTCCACTGCACTGTTCCAATCCCCGCGTTCTTCAAAAAAGGCGCATGCCAGCTCCGTCACATTCTGGTAATCTGGATGAATAGCAACGGCGTTTTTGATCATTTGGTCAGCTTCTTCATTTTTACCCTGTTCCAAATAAAGTGTGAACAACTGCAAAGCCACTTCTGTATTGAGGATTAGAGATTCCGCTGTAATCGCCTTGTAAATATCCTCCGCTGTACGTAGAAAGCCAAGCTCAAAGTACGCATCTGCAATATTCTTTTTTGCCCATGGCTCCAGCTCATTATGTATGTTTTCCCATTTGAAAATGGCTGCCTCGTAATCACAGTTATGAAAATATACTTCACCTTGGGCAAACCGAATATAGGAAAGGTCGGCCATATCCTTTTTTTGTTCTTCTAAATAAAGCTCTCCCAGCTGGCGAATGGGATGATCATCCAAGTCCCCTTGCAAGAACTTTTCCTCGTAATACGCTTTTTTTACCAAGCAGTCTTCATTTTTCACTGTCTTCACCCGCCCGTCTGTTTAGATAATCGCTTTTATACATATTACTATATTTTTATGTACGAATCACTTTTAATTAACAACACTTTTTGCAGACGGAGACAGCCACTTTTAACATTTTTAACTTATTTTCTTAACTTTTCCCCTTTTTATTGACACTTTGTTGTGCTAAAATGTTTCCTATAATTGAATCATCAATATGTAATGACGGAGAAGGCATGAAGTGAAATCTTGAGAGAGTCGGTGGCTGGTGGAAACCGATGATTTTGCCTCAAACAGCCCAGCACTCCGGAACTGGCGTTTTGCGCCCGGCCATATGCCGTTATCTTCTCGAGACTATTTTTAAAAAATGGAATTTCTTAAAATAGTGAACGAGGGTGGCACCACGGATATTACGTCCCTCATAACAAGGCATCCATGTCTGTTATGAGGGGTTTTTCATTTAATTTTATTTTGAAAGGATGAATAATCAGTGTTTTTAGACAAAGAGTTTCTGTTTACACCAGGGCCTACTCCGATTCCCGACCGGGTGAATATCGCGATGAGCAAGCCGATGATCGGCCACCGCAGCGCGGCATTCCCTGTATTGCTGGAAGATGTATCTACTAGGCTTCAGCCGGTTTTCGGATCGGACAATCCAGTTTGCATCATCTCAGGAAGCGGAACAGGAGCTTTGGAAGCAGCCGCAGTAAATACAATCGAACCGGGCGATGATGTTGTCGTCATCGTCGGCGGAGCATTTGGCGATCGTTTTGCCAAAATATGCGAAGCTCACGGAGCCAATGTTCATAGGCTCGAAGTGGAGTGGGGCAAGGCGTGCCAGCCGGAACAGCTTGAGGATTTTATCAAATCTGCCAATAAAAATTTCAAGGCAGTTTTTGCCACTTACTGCGAAACTTCCACAGCTGTAATTCATCCGATCAAACAACTCGGCGAAGTGACAAAGCGTGTATCTGATGCCCTGTTCATCGTCGATGGGGTCAGCTGTATCGGCGGCGTTCCTGCTGATATGGCAGGCTGGAATATCGATATTTTGGTTTCCGGATCACAAAAAGCATTGATGCTTCCGCCAGGGCTCGCTTTCGTAGCTGTCAATGACCATGCAAAAGCTGTAATTAAAAACAACAAATCCAACCGCTTTTTCTTTGACTTGAACCGTTATTTTGATGCTTATGACCAAAAAAAATCCACACCGTTTACCCCGGCGGTCTCGCTTATTTACGGGGCCCAGGAAGTTTGCCGGATGATTGAAGAAGAAGGATTGGAAAATGTCATCAAACGCCATGAGCTTTTAAAAACAATGACCCGCGAAGGGGTCAAAGCATTGGATATCCCGCTTTTGACATCTGATGAGGTCGCTTCTCCTACCGTCACAGCTGTAAAACCGGAGAATGGAAAAGCGAATGAGATGAAAAAAATGATGCTGGATCAATACAGAATTTCACTTGCCGGCGGACAGCAAAAGTTATCCGGAGAAATTTTCCGGATCGGCCACATGGGATACTGCACACCATTTGATGTACTGACTGTATTAAGCGCACTTGAAATGACCGTCAAGGCAATCGAAGGCAGAGACGTACTCGGCCTTGCGACTAAGAGAGCACAGGAGGTTTGGGCTGAACATGTATAAAGTGTTAGTAACAGATTCAATCAGCGATTCCGGATTAAAGGCACTATATGATCATCCGAATTTTACCGTGGAAAAAAAATCAGGGTTGTCCCCTGAAGAGATAAAGGAAATCATTAAAGACTACGATGCATTGATTGTAAGAAGCCAGACACAGGTGACGGAAGATATTCTGAATTCCGCTGATCATCTCCGCGTCGTTGCCCGTGCTGGAGTTGGTGTAGATAATATCGATATCAATGCCGCAACAAAAAAAGGGATCCTCGTCATCAACGCACCTGGCGGGAATACGATTGCCGCAGCAGAACATACAATGGCCATGATGCTTTCTTTGGCACGCAGAATTCCTCATGCGCATATGTCAACATCTGCCGGAAATTGGGACCGCAATGCTTTCAAGGGAGTTGAATTGTACGAAAAAACCCTTGGTATCATTGGGATGGGTAAAATTGGAGCTGAAGTCGCAAAAAGAGCGAAAAAATTCGGCATGACGATTCTGGGCTACGATCCCTATTTGACTGAAGAACGCGCAAATATGATGGGAATCACGAAAGCTACATTGGATGAAATTGCGGAAGCCGCAGACTTCATTACAGTCCATACGCCGCTTACAAAAGATACAAAAGGCTTGATTAATGACGACTATCTGGCCAAAACGAAAAAAGGCGTCCGGATCATCAACTGTGCACGCGGCGGCATCATTGACGAGGCTGCTTTGGTACGCGGATTAAATTCCGGCCAGGTTGCAGGTGCAGCCATCGATGTATTCGAAACTGAGCCTGCATCCAACCAAGAACTTCTCAGCCACCCAAATGCCATTGTCACACCGCATTTGGGAGCATCAACAGTAGAAGCCCAGGAAAAAGTTGCCCAAGAAGTCAGTGAAGAAATCATCGATATTTTTGAAACTGAATCCATTCGCCATGCGATCAATATGCCGCAAGTTTCCGGCGAGAAACAGAAGAAGCTTCAGCCTTTTATCGATCTGGGCGAGCAAATCGGAATACTTGCCATTCAATTATTGAAGCATGCCCCTGATAAAATCGAAATCAACTACTTTGGCGAACTTGCAAAAGAAGATAACGACCTATTGACAAGAACGATGATCAAAGGTATTTTGTCATATCATTTGAGCGACTCTGTCAATATGGTCAATGCCCTTCATCTCCTGAATGACCAGGGCGTATCATTCAACGTCACCAAAAGCCCGGCAAGCAAAGGGTTCGCAAGCTATATGGAACTTACTTTGTATAATGAAAATGACAAAGCAATTGTCGGGGGGACCATTCTCAACGGTTACGGTGCACGCATCGTGAAAATGAATGAGTACAGAGTGGATGTCCGTCCTGAACGCTATATGCTGTATATCGAACACAATGATGTACCGGGAATGATCGGACAAGTCGGCTCCATCCTCGGAAACCATCAGATCAACATCGGAACAATGCAGGTGGGAAGAGCCGAAGCCGGCGGGGAGGCCATCATGGTTCTTACACTTGATAAACAAGTCGGCGATGACGTTGCCCAAGAATTGGTGAAAATGGACGGTTTAAGAGCTGTTCAGTTCCTGGAGCTTCCAAACGGTAATGTACCAGTATATAATGCATAAATAAACTTTTCACAACAAGAGATCCTGCTCAATTAAAGTGCAGGATCTCTTTTTAATGCTATTTTACCAAGGAAAGAACGAGATCCTTCACATCAAGGACTCCGTCTAAAATATAGTCTGCATGGTGCTCTTCAAATTCAGCGCGTGCATCCTGGCCGGATAGTCCGGTTAGGACCGCTGCGAACAAGCAGCCCATCTCCCTTGCGGCCAATAGATCTGCCAGGGAGTCACCCACGATAAGCGTCTCATTGCCATTTTCGACAGGCAGTTTTTCTGCTAAACATTCTTCGTCTGTCTTTGTCTTGCCTGACAATGCCTTTATATAGGTGAACGGGTGAGGCTTTGAAAGGGAAGGTCCCTCAGGGTATGCACGTTCCGCCCTTAACACGTCATCCGCTGTAACAATATAATTTGTATCGAAATGTTGAATCCAACCTAAGGCTTTGAATGGTTCGATCGTTTCAAGTTCCGGGCGTCCCGTTCCAATTCCGACCCTGACACCGCTGTTTGTCAATGCGTCAAAAAGCCCGGCAATCTTTTCTTTATCCGCCAGCACTTTTTCATCGGACATGAAACCGGCTTTTCCGGTTTGGACTGATGGCCTTCCAGTTGATTCAAGCACATGTTCATCCCCTACATACCACTCTTGGGAAACAAGCTCACATGTCGACCAAAGCTGATCCGCCTTCCCGAACATCCTCGTTTCGACACCGAGCTTTTCTTTTGACAGATAGTCCAGATGATCCATCAGCCCTTGCGGCGTCGGCATGGCGCTTTGAAAATCATCAAGAAACTTTGGAAAGTCAAAAGTCAATTTTCTTCCACCCAAGGCTTCGCCTATTTCCATTAAAACCTTCCGGTCAATTTCGTTCGTCAGCCACTTTGTGGTGCTCTCTTTAAGTTCATCCTTTACCTGTTCCAATAAATGGAGGAGCTGATAACCGGCGGTCAAATAGATCATATCCCAGTTGGCATTCAGCCCGCCTGCTTTTAAAAATTTCAATACACGATCATCAACAAAAATTTCGCTCCGTATTTTTTCAATTTCTGTATCAGTCAGGTCTGTTTTAAATTGTTCGGGATCGAGTCCCAAATATTTGGGGCTGACCAGTACTTCCCATACAGCAAGCGCCGACATATCAAAATAGCGCTCTTCGCTTAATAACACACCATCCACATCAAACAAAACAGTCTTTACCATGCGTTATCTCCTTTTCCTGGCTGCTTTTTTACTTTAGTGTAACATAGGAAGCGGGTTATTTCTTCTCATACCATGAATTTTTAAACTATTTTTGCTTGCTGCTATGGATATCCGTCCCAACACATTTTGGATTTAGCCCTTATCCGTTGTTAAATCCAAAACCGTCTGCAAAATAACATTCACTCCGTTTTCACAGTCTTCCCACGCTGTCAGCTCGTCTTCGGCATGACTTTTGCCGTTTACACTGGGCACAAAGACCATCGCTGTCGGTATATACGTTGCGATAAACTGTGCATCATGGCCCGCGCCGCTTACCATACGCTTATAGGAATATCCGAGGCTTTTTGCCGATTGCTCCAATGAATTCACAATTTTTTCATCAAACCATACCGTATGTCGATCCCATAATTTGGTTGTTGCCACTTTGCAGTTTTCTTTTCCGGAAGAATCCGGAAGCTCTTGAATAATTTCTTCCACCAGCTGTATTGTTTTTTCATCCTGATGTCTTGCCTCTAAAGTGAACACAACCTTATTGGGTATAACTGTATGGATGTTTGGGCTGACATTCATTCTTCCAATCGTGTATACGAGCTGATCATCTAACTGATCCATTTTCCGGCGTATTTCCGATATCAAATGATTAGCTGCAAATAAAGCATCTTTTCGCATCGACATTGGTGTAGTGCCTGCATGGTCAGATTCTCCAATTACTTCTATTTCATAACAGACCATGCCAACAACACACTCAACTATACCAATCTGAATGGTCTCACTTTCCAAAACAGGCCCCTGTTCAATATGTAATTCCAAAAAAGCAGCCGCTTCTTTTAAACGATTCTCTTCTTTTCCTTCATATCCGCTGTGTTTAAGGGCTTCTGCAAATGTGATTCCATCAGCATCTGTTGACTTCAGCATGGATGCTTTATCAAAACGTCCGGAAAGAACACCGGAAGCCATCAAGGAAGGTTCAAATCGCGCACCTTCTTCGTTCGTAATATTAGCAACGACGACAGGAACCTTAGGCTTGATGCCATTTTCGACTATCGTCCTGACAACTTCAAGACCGGCCAGCACACCAAGCGCGCCGTCAAACCGGCCTCCCTTTTTCACCGAATCCAAATGGGATCCGATCACCACCGGAGGCTGATTATTATCAATTCCCGGCAGTGTTGCATACATGTTCCCCATATCATCCCACACTACCGACATGCCAAGCTGTTCACATAAGGTTCGGAAATGCCCCCTTGCTTTAACATCGGCATCAGATAGCGCCAATCGGGTAACCCCATTCTTTTCAGTCCTGCCAAAATCGGCGAATTCTTCTATTGTATCCTTTAGCCTATTCCCATTGATCAGCACTTTTTGTTTTTTCATATATAAGCCACCTCCACATAATGTTTGGACCCAACACAATTCAAAAAAATCCAAAGGCACCTCCTGCGAACAGGAGACGCCCTCCAGTAACCGTGTTTGACGTTTTGCCTATTGTACGGGCACTGGGGACGCCGACCAGTGACTGCGTTTGACGATTTGTCTCTTGCACGGGCACTGGAGACGCCCTCCAGTGACCGCGTTTAACGATTTGCCTATTGCGCGGGCACTGGCTCCAACCGACTGGGTGGTCATTTAGGATAATTATTACCTTTAGCTTAAACGGAGTCCCAAATCACCATAGCTGAGGCTTGGATTCGCTTTAGCCGGCCTGTCGTTCACCGCTTATTATTTAGTCCCCTTTTGAATAGCCGCTGCACGCCCGTTAATCTTTTATTCTATCAATCTCTTTCGCTGCTTAATGTATAGTGTTGTGAAATACTTCCGGCTGCCCGGATTTTTTAATAAAACAGTCTCCTTGTCTGAGGTTTTCCCTTTATTCTCAAATTCAAGAATATCCCCATCGAGCGTTCCACGTGCACCGATCATTGTATAACCTCTGTTCAATAGATCGTCAATTTTAAATTTCTCTTCAAGAAAAGCATCATAGTTCGACAATGATATCCCCCTCTTTCAATCAAAAAAGTTTACCCTACCACTTCTGTCCGGCTTTCTTCATCTTCGTCAATGTTCCAATCGCGGCCAACAGTGATTCCAAGATATTTATCGTCACTCGGGTCTTCTATTTCTGCCTGCGGAAACTTTTTAAAATACCAATATTTTGCCAGTACATAGTACACAACTCCGGCCACAACCAAGCCTACAACAAACGAAAAGTCCATTAATAGAATCGCTGTGATACCGCCCATCCCCCAAGCAATGAAACCCACAACGTTCACTCCGCCATGAAACTTATATTGCCCATTATTTCTGTAGAGGTCTTTCACATTTACTCTTCTTTTTCTCAACAGATAGTAATCTACAATAAGGATCCCGCTTATCGCCGACAAAATGGCTCCAATGAATAAGAGTGCCTGTGTCAATATTTCATACACACTCCATGGCTGAATAACTGTGCCGACAATACCGACAATAAACACCGCAATCGCATTCGACACTTTGGGTCCCAGCACATTCGAAAATACAGCAGCAGCCGGGACAATATTAGCGGCTGTATTCGTTGACCATTGTGTCAATACAATCATTAAAAGCAGCATGGCCAACATCCAGCCGGAGGCCGTCTCCTGGAGAGCAGTAACCGGATTGGAAGTACCGGCCACCATTAAGGCGGCAGCACCAATCATAATCATAAATGTCTGAGTTAATGGCAGGGCAATTAAACTGCCGATTAAATTTGTTCTATTTCGTTTAAACCAATTCCGTTCATTCCTCGGCGCTTTAAAAAACCGGGATATTGTCGGTATATCGCAGCCGAGCGTCGCCCAAAAGCCCATATTCGCAAAAATGACGATAATGAATGCTGTAAATGCAGCTCCCCCTGTAACCGGGCTTTCCGCCCAAGCCCATACACTTTTTCCCTGTTCGGCGATATCTGCTGTCAAGGTATTATAAATAATTAAAGATAGAATAATGATAATTGGAGCAGCCAGGTCTGCAAAGCGTTCGACCCATTTAATCCCTGAAGCGGTATTGATCAGCTGGACAAGGGCAAATATTAAATAACACAGCAGCCAGTTATCAAATCCGGGATTGATTGTATGGATGATGGAATTGATAGCGGTTGAACCGAAATACGTATTTAACCCAAACCAAAATGATGCTGTAACTGCCCGGGTGATCGAGGGGATATGGGTACCAACTGTGCCAAAAGGCGCCCGCATATAGACTGGAAAAGACAAGCCATGTTCAACCCCGATATCACCGACTATGGAAATGAAAATACCAATCGCAATACATCCTATTAAAGTAGCCAGCACTACCCACGGCAAGGAAATGCTCCGTACTCCGGAAGCTCCAATATCAAAAGTTGCCAAAAGTATGGCCATCCCGACCCACATGGCAAAAAAGCCCCTGATCCCTATCTTCCGCCCTTCATAACTAATTGGAAGCAAATCCGGCGACTTTAGATACGAGGTGTTATTATTCGTCTTTCCCATCGTCCATCCCCTCATTTTCGTATGACAAGGCTGCTTCATTTAAAGATTGAAAGCAGCCCTGCACCTTAATTTTTCATCGGTTTATTAAGTCCTCCGCCTTACCGGTTTCCTTATGGGAATCGTGGTTGAATTTGCCGCATTTTAAAAATTTCCCTTTCCCGGGGTTGCCCACGAACTGTCTATCCTTAATTACAAAATCCCCCCGCGACAGCACTGTAATCGGTTCTCCTATGACCTTAAACCCTTCAAGGGCACTATAATCCACATTCATATGATGGGTTTCAACAGAAATTGTCCGTTCAACCTCCGGATCAAATAAAACAATGTCTGCATCACTGCCCGGTGCAATCGTCCCCTTTCTTGGAAACAGCCCAAACAGCTTGGCTGCCTGTGTCGAAATGATATTGACGAATTCGTTAAGTGAAATCCTGCCTTTTTTCACACCTTCTGAAAATAAGACACTAAACCGGTCCTCGACAAAAGGGCCGCCGTTAGGTATCTTTGAAAAATCATTTTTCCCCAGTTCCTTTTGGCCTCTGAAATTAAAAGAGCAATGGTCAGAACCGACGGTCTGTAATTCCCCGCTTTTCAATGCATTCCATAAAATTTCCTGGTTTGAACGATCCCGTAATGGCGGCGACCATACATATTTAGCTCCCTCAAATTCCGGTTTTTCCAAATAAGTTTGGTCAAGAACAAGATATTGTGGGCACGTTTCCCCAAAAACACGATATCCCCTGCTGCGTGCTTCGGCAATTTGTTCAACTGCTTCCTTACACGTCACATGGACCACATACAATTGGGAGTCAGCCAGCGCAGTGAGCCTTGCAGCACGTCCGGTAGCTTCTCCCTCCAGTTCCGGCGGACGGGTTAAGGCATGGTAGATGGGCTCCGTGTTTCCTTCTTTTAATGCTTCTATTGTCAAATAGTTAATCACATCCCCATTTTCCGCATGAACCATCACCAAACCACCATGCTCCCTGGCCGTGATCAATGTCTGGAAAAGGGTTTCATCATCAGCTTGCAATACATCTTTGTACGCCATAAATATTTTAAAAGAAGTAACTCCTTCTTCTTCAATAATCTGTGGCATTTCCTTAAATACCTCTTCATTTGCTTCCGCAATCTGCAAGTGAAATCCGTAATCGATCGCGGCCTTTCCCGCTGATTTGGCATGCCATTTTTCCAAGGCGCTCTTTAATGATTTTCCTTTTTCCGTCAAGCAAAAATCAATGATTGTCGTTGTTCCGCCGTGTGCCGCAGCGATAGTGCCAGTTTCAAAGTTATCCGCTGTAACAGTTCCGCCAAACGGCATATCCATATGCGTATGCGGGTCGATGCCTCCCGGCATAACATAACAGCCGGATGCATCAATCACCTCTGCATATATATCGCTTAGATTTTGGCCGATAGCCTGAATTTTTTCACCATCAATCAAAACATCTGCGGAATAAATATCTGTTGCAGTTACAATTGTTCCATTTTTAATAATTTTTTTCATTGCTACCCAGACCCTCCCGGTATTTTTAAAAATATAAACGAATGTCGCCATAGCCCATCTGCATTTTTCATATGGCGCAGCTAATCAGCATTGAGCATTTGCAGCGCCGCTTGGCGCTCATTCCATGACATTGGCGGTTCAGTCGGTACAAGTTCGACCATGTCGATTGCCCCTTCAACCGGACAAACGATGGAGCAAAGGTTACACCCGACACAATCTTCTTCCCTGACCTTCAAGTAATCATGGCCATTTTCATCTGTCAGCATATCGATACACTGATGGGAAGTATCTTCGCAGGCAATGTGGCACTTATTGCAATTAATACAGATATCATTATTAATTCGGGCAACTATCTTATGATTTAAATCCAGGTTGCCCCAATCTGTATATTTTTCTACAGAGGCACCGATGATGTCACTTACAGAGGCAATCCCTTTCTCATCCAGATAATGACTCAGCCCTTCTGTCAAGTCATCGATAATGCTGAACCCGTGATGCATGGCAGCTGTACAAATTTGTACACCTCCGGCTCCCATGAGCATGAACTCCACGGTGTCTTGCCAGGTTGAAACGCCTCCTATCCCTGAAATTGGAATGGTAATATCCGTCTGTCTGGCACATTCTCCGATCATATTCAGGGCAATGGGTTTTACCGCCGGGCCGCTATAGCCTCCGTGCGCCCCTAATCCATTCACATTCGGGATCGTATTCCATGTATCCAAATCTACCCCCATTAAACTGTTAATTGTATTGATCATGCTGATTGCATCTGCTCCGCCCCGCTGTGCAGCTCTTGCGGTCGCAGTGATATCTGTAATATTCGGTGTTAATTTGGTGATCACCGGGACTTCTGCCGCTTCCTTTGCATACAGGGTTGTCTTTTCCACCAAATCCGGATGCTGGCCAACCGCCGAACCCATCCCTCTTTCAGACATTCCGTGCGGGCAGCCGAGATTCAATTCAAAACCATCGACCCCTGCATCCTGAACTCTTTTAACGATTTCATGCCATTTTTCCCGCTTCGGTTCAACCATTAATGAAGCGATAATGGGACGATCGGGAAAAAGCTTTTTCGTTTCATAAATTTCTTTTAAGTTATCCTCAATCGGCCGATCAGAGATTAATTCAATATTGCTAAAACCGGCCACCCGCCGGCCATTGAAGTGATGTGCACCGAAACGAGAGGTCACGTTCAATATCGGCTCACCAAGCGTCTTCCATACTGCCCCGCCCCACCCGGCTTCGAATGCCCGCTGTACCTGGTACCCCGTATTTGTCGGTGGTGCGGATGCAAGCCAGTATGGATTAGGAGAATGAATCCCAGCAAAACGAATACTTATATCAGCCATGTTGATCCTCCCATCTTATCTATTGAAATTTTACACGTTCTCTTTCACAGGCTTTTTTAATTGCTGATGTATGGCGTATGCCGTCTCTTTTCCCTGCTGTGCAGCAGTGACTACCATAGCTTCCCCCAGCCCTTTTCCAAAAATCACATCACCCGCAGCATATACCTTTGGATTGGAGGTGAGATATGTTTCATTGTCCACCTTCACCACACCACCGTGGTGTTCCAAACCGAATTCCTCAATCAGTCGACGATGGCGCGTCTGACCAATTGCCTTCACCACTATGTCAACATCGATCAAAAATTCAGACCCTTTTATTTCAACCGGCCGCGGACGTCCGTCGGTTCCCGTTTCTTTCAGCTCCATCCGGACACACTCCATCTGTTTCAACCGGCCGCTGCTGTCGCCGATGAGACGTTTGGGTGCGGTAAGCCATCTGAATTCAACTCCATCTTGTTTAGCGAACTCATATTCAAAGTCGTAAGCCGTCATTTCCGCTTGTGTTCTCCGATAAAGAATCTTGACATTGTCTGCCCCCAGCCTTATGGATGTAGTGGCACCATCGATCGCCGTATTCCCTGCCCCGATGACAGCTACACGTTTCCCGGCAAATTCGGATGGATAATTTTCATGCTTCGTCTCCTCTATCAGATCGATTGCATCATAAACGCCTATTAAATCTTCTCCTTCTATTTGAAGCATCGGAACTTTCGACATTCCCACAGCAAGTAAAACAGCATCATAATCCTTTATTAGATCACGCGCAGAAATGTCTTTGCCGATTTCTATATTTGTACGAATTGAAACCCCCAAGCTTTCTACTTGCTGCACTTCCCATAAGGATATATTTTTTGGAAGGCGAAATGGGACAATTCCATGCGTGTCCAAGCCGCCGGCTTCCTGTTTACGTTCAAATATCGTCACCTCATACCCTAACCGTCCAAGTTCCCGGGCCGCCGACAGACCGGCAGGACCGCTGCCTACAATGGCAATCTTCTTTCCGTTCCTCTCCCCTGCTTTGAATAGTACCTGTTCATTTTTGATAGCCCAATCAGTGGCATAGCGCTGCAAATCACCAATCAAAATGGGGGTTGTGGAATGGTTCAGTACACACGCCCCTTCGCACAATTCCTCGGTCGGACAAACACGGGCACAGCTTGCTCCTATGGGGTTTTCTTCCATGATCATTTTGGCAGATCCTTTTAAGTTCCCCGATGCGATTTTCTTGATAAAACCCGGAATATTGATTCCGGTAGGGCAGGCTTTTATACAGGGTGCATCATAACAATAGAGACAGCGATTCGCTTCATCTAACGCTTCCTGTGCATTAAAACTGGGCTTGGACTCCTCAAAATTTTTCGCCAGTTCCTCAGGTGACAACAAATTTTGTAATAAATTTTCCAATGATAAGCCTCCTTCAGGGTTTCAGTATAAGAAAATCAATGCTGTTTAAAAAACCGTATTCCATTTTTCCGCCCCAATCTTTTTTCGTATCTGTGTCTGCACAACCTAAACCCGGAAAATCACCCCCTGATATTCATATGAGCGGGCTTATCCAAATAATATTGTATTTACTATTATAAATATTTGGAATTATTTAATCAATGAATATTATGTAACAAATACATCATTCCGATTAGTTATTTCGTCTTGAGCGGCAAAGAGGTCTTCAAAGTTTTTCTTCCAGTTAAATAATATGTATCTTGTACCACATCTAGCCCGAAAAATTTAATTGCCAAAGAAATTCATCCGCTTGCCCGAATTCTCGAGAATTCTCCAATTAAAAACAATATCTGCATATCCTATATATTTAAATTCAATAAAAAAAAGCCTTATGGCTTTAAACTCAATTGAAAATGCAGGATGCTGTCTTTTAATTGTAAGATATCCTCCATAGCTTTTTACATTTCGTAGCATTAATACGGTTACCATTCCGGATAACATTCTCATGGGATTAGCCAACGTATCAATAACGGAGCTTCTTCTTTTGAGATAAAAGATGGCGTTCCGGCCTCTGGAAGGAAATAGATAAACACGCAAAACAATATAAACGGAATAATAAAGCAAAGAAGAATCATTACAGTAATTAAACCCATAATGGAAACATTTAAGAACTTTGACATAGCCCTTTTTCGTCCTTTCAATATGAACATGTGAAAAAGGTTGTTGAATAGGGATGGAATTCTATCTGCTTTTCACATTGGGGCCTTTCATTAATTCAATACCCTTTTGACGCAGCTTGTATTTTTGAATTTTTCCGGATGCAGTCATCGGAAATTCCTCACAAAATTGAATGTACCGAGGAATTTTTTGACGGGAAATTCTGTTTTTGAAATACTCTCTCATCTCCTCTTCTGAAGCTGTTTGATTTTCCTTTAATTTCACCCAGGCCATTACCTCTTCACCAAAAAATTCATCCGGAATACCGACTACTTGAACGTCCAACACTTTCGGATGCTGGTAGAAATATTCCTCGATTTCACGGGGATAAATGTTTTCACCGCCCCTGATGATCATATCTTTGAGCCGGCCGACAATCCGGCAGTATCCATTTTCATCCATGACCGCCAAATCTCCGGTATGGAGCCAGCCTTCAGCATCGATTGCTTCCGCTGTTTCTTTTTCGTTTTTGTAATATCCTTTCATCACATGATACCCTCTTGTACACAGCTCCCCTTCCACATTTCTGGGAACTTCGCGATTCGTCCCCGGTTCAACAATTTTCACTTCCACATTCGGCAAGGCCCTTCCAACAGTGGCAACACGGATATCCAGTGGATCATTTGTCCTTGTCTGTGTGATGACAGGAGAGGATTCTGTTTGCCCGTAGGCTATTGTAATCTCTTTTGCCCCCATCTTATCTGTTACCGCCCTCATCACTTCAATCGGGCACGTTGAGCCTGCCATTATTCCGGTCCGCAGCGAACTCAAATCATATTTTTCAAAATCAGGATGATTCAATTCTGCGATAAACATCGTTGGAACACCATGAAGGGCAGTGCATTTTTCTGCTTCAACCGCTTCCAGCACTTGTTTGGCATGAAATTCTTCTATGACTACCATTGTCGTGCCTGCCGTCACACTTGTCAGCGTACCAAGGACACAGCCGAATGTGTGAAAAAAAGGGACCGGAATGCACAAACGATCTTTTTCAGTTAATTTCATGCAGGCCGAAATGCTATTTGCATTATTGATCAGGTTATAATGGCTGAGCATTACTCCTTTGGGATAACCTGTTGTTCCTGAAGTGTACTGCATATTGATCACATCATCCGGATGCAGTTCCGACTGTCTTTTATCCAGTTTTTGATCATCCTCTTCGAGTCCAAGTTTCAGTATGTCCGACCATAGGAACATTCCCGGAAAACGCTTTTCCCCCAAAATGATGACATTTCTCAAATAGGGCAATGATTCGGACCGGAGTTTTCCTGGCTCGGATGTTTTGAGTTCGGGAACAATTGTATATAGCATATCCACATACGAAGTTCCTTTATATGATTCCATCAAAATAAGTGTTGTGGCATCTGAATGGGACAGCAGATATTCGAGTTCACTTGTTTGAAAATTAGTATTTACCGTAACAAGTACGGCCCCCATTTTGCCTGTAGCGAACTGAGCGGACAGCCATTCGGGCTGATTGGATGTCCATACGGCAAGATGGTCCCCTTTTTCTATTCCGAGCTTCATCAAGCCTTTCGCCACTTGCCGGCAATGTCGATCAAAGGCTTCGTAGGAATAACGAAGATTCCGGCCGGGAAATACAACTGCATCGTTATTTGGATATTTTCCGGCAACCTCCTCCAACAACTGACCAATGGTTTTGTTCATTAAATCAGGCATGCTTTCCTCCTTTAAATCTTTATTGGCGGCCGTTTCCGAGCACCCTCCTTATTAAAGCGCTTACAAAATAATTTCCTTTATTTTACGTTTTATTATATAGGGGATCGGCCGGCAAAATCAATATTTTCGAAAAATTTTAAATGCGTTGTTTTCAAATGACTAATACCATTGGAATATTTGACACATAAAATCCTTCGTTTTTCCAAAGATATAAAAAAGGAGATGATTTTGTGCCAAGAAAAACCGAAGATGTCCATTCAAACGCCACTCCCCACTCCGACGGAAAATATGAAAGTGTGATCAACGACCCGACGGCAACGGAAAGTCCGCAAACGGGTGTATTCATCGATAATGAAGCAAGGGAGCAAAATCCTTTCCAACTGTCCAAAACAAAAAATAAGGACATGGAAGAATTCGAGAAGTTGCTGCGCGGGGACGCATTGGATAAAAGTTGATTTTACGAACAGCCCTTTCCCGAATTGGGAAGGGCTGTTGGTAATAAAAATGAGATCCTTTCACCTTTTATACGGATTTTATATGTACATCCGAGTTGTGGTTCCCGTAAATCTCGCCAGTTCCGTAAGAGTAACAATACTTATCCCAAAATAGATGTAGCCCGGCACTTGTTTTCATTCTTTAATTGCAAAGGAGTTTATAAATCGATCAGAAATAATTGATTTCCCATTGTTATCCTCCAATCCAAAACGAAAATTATAGCAGGACGTACTATATTTTAATGAAGAATAAGAGTTTTTTTGAACATGTCTCTATAAAATTAAAAAATACAGGATTTGCTAAACTGTACCCTGTAGAGTAGACACTTAAAAAAGACTACCCTACAGGGTCTTTTTGTGTACACTTAAGAAAACGGAACGGGAGAACAAGCCTATGAGTAAAAAAATATTCACAGAGACAGAGGTAAAAGAGTTATCCAAAAATCCTTATGTAAAATCCGTTAGTCCTAAAGGGATTACCTATACGGATGAGTTTAAGGAAATCTTTATAAAGCAATATGAAGCCGGAAAGTTTCCAAAGCATATCTTTGAAGATTGTGGGTTTGATGTAGAGGTAGTAGGAATACAACGCATTCATTCTGCATCAAATAGATGGCGGAATGGCTACCAAAAAGATGGAATATTAGGGCTGCGTGATACCAGGGCTGGAAATTCCGGGAGACCTCGTGAACGGGAGCTGACAGCTGAAGAAACAAATGCAAGGCTTCTCGCAGAGATAAACCTATTGAAAGCCGAGAACGAACTGTTAAAAAAGATACGATTTGCCGAGAGGGGGCTAAGGAAGGAAAAATAATATTATCACCCAACCAAAAATATGTACTGATCCGTTCTGTCATTGAAAAATACGGGCTTAAGAATATGGTTAGCTATCTATGTGCAGTAACCGGAGTTTCTCGTTCCGGTTACTATAACTATTTTTCAGAGAAGGCCACTAAACAGAGAATACAAAACGAAAAGAAGGACGAAGCCCTTCGAGATGTCATACTGAAGGCATTCAAATTCAAAAACCGCAAGAAAGGAGCCCGCCAGATTAAGATGACTTTGGCAGGTCAATTTAATGTTGTCTACAACCTCAAACGTATTAGAAGGATCATGAAAAAATATGGTATCCTCTGCCCTATCCGCAAGGCAAATCCGTACAAACGCATTATGAAAGCCACACAAGAACATAAGGTTTTACCGA
Source organism: Siminovitchia fortis (assembly GCF_003605365.2). Taxonomy (GTDB): domain Bacteria; phylum Bacillota; class Bacilli; order Bacillales; family Bacillaceae_C; genus Siminovitchia; species Siminovitchia fortis. The sequence continues at coordinate 39,811 of NZ_QYTU02000008.1, read as the reverse complement.
ATCTCCTAAACAGGGAATTCAAGCAGGAAACACCGTTTAAAGTCCTGCTTACTGATATTACCTATCTGTTTTATGGAAATGGGAAAAAGGCTTATTTATCAACAATTAAAGATGCTTCGACAAATGAAATTCTGGCCTACCAGGTTTCAGACCGTGTCACCCTTGATATCGCTACAGATACGCTAAAAAACCTGAAGCGGAATCGAAGATTCAAGGTAGTTAAAGGTGCATTTATCCACTCCGACCAGGGTGGTCATTACACAAGTCCGAAATATCAGAAAAGGGTAAGGCAAATGGGATTGGGCCAATCTATGTCCAGGAGAGGAAATTGTTGGGACAACGCCCCGCAGGAGTCCTTTTTTGGCCATTTCAAGGATGAGGCGTATATCAAGCCATGTGAAACACTTGAGGAACTCAAACAAGAAATTAAGGAATACATGATTTACTATAACCGTTACAGATATCAATGGAACCTAAAAAAGATGACCCCTATTCAATACAGAGATCACCTTCTTAAGTCTGCCTAGCTTTTTTATGATTGTCCTTTACAAAGGGTACAGTTTATGCAATAAGTATTGTTTTATTTTTTTAACCGATATATAATTCTTTTGTAAGCGCTTGCGTGTATATTAATATAGTAATATTACTTATTTTGCAAAAAACTGTCATATCGAAATTCGTCTAAAAATTGTGTAGAGTACAGAACTTCTTTAGTTCGGCTTTTTTTAGGGGCGCTTTCCATAAACTGCAAGAGTCAAGTAATATTATTTGATTCTTGCAGAAATTTGTCTCTATTAAAATTCGTCTAATAAATAAACTTTAAAAGGGGGATTTTTGTGTTAGATCAAATTGTAAATACCGTTAACGGGTGGCTGTGGAGCCCTGTATTGGTTGCATTCATCGTTTTTTGCGGTTTATATTTTAGTTTCCGCACCAGATTCATGCAGATCCGTCACTTTAAGGAAATGGTTAAACTAATATTCTCAGGGAAGGGTTCCGATGCGGGGGTTTCTTCGTTCCAGGCATTGGCAATGTCTTTATCAGGCCGTATCGGAGTAGGAAATATCGCAGGAACCGCAACAGGTATTGCTTATGGAGGGCCAGGTGCCGTATTTTGGATGTGGGTCATAACCTTTATCGGCGCAGCCTCGGCTTATGTGGAGTCGACTCTTGCTCAAATCTATAAGGAAAAGCAGGATGGACAGTATCGGGGTGGTCCTGCCTTCTATATAGAAAAGGGGCTTGGATGGAAATGGTTTGCTGTTGTTTTCGCGGTGGCAACACTGCTCGCTATGGCTGTTTTAATGCCGGGGATACAGGCTAATGCAATTGCAGACAGCGTTCATAATGCTTTTGGCGTTAACCATACCATCACTGGTTTAATCGTTATTGCACTTGTTGGTTTTACTATATTTGGCGGTGTTAAGCGTATCGCTAGAACTGCTGAAATTATCGTGCCTTTTATGGCAGCCGGTTATGTGTTAATTGCACTTGCAATCATAATGATTAATTTTGAAAATATTCCGGCGGTATTTGGGCTCATTTTTAAAAGCGCTTTTGGCTCTGAAGAATTGTTTGGCGGCATTATTGGCTCAGCCGTTATGTGGGGAGTAAAACGCGGTCTTTATGCGAATGAAGCCGGACAGGGTACCGGTGCTCACCATGCAGGAGCTGCCGAGGTATCCCATCCGGCAAAGCAAGGGCTTGTACAGGCGTTTTCCATTTATTTGGATGTATTCTTGGTTGTTACAGCGACTGCATTGATGATTTTGTTTACAAATCAATACAATGTCATAAATGAAAAAACCGGTGAACTCATAACTGAAAACATTGCAGGAGTCGAACCGGGAGCCGGCTACACCCAAGCGGCCGTTGATACGCTTCTCCCGGGATTCGGTTCGGGATTTGTTGCCATTGCCATATTCTTATTTGCCTTTACAACCATTTATGCTTATTACTATATTTCAGAAACAAACCTTGCATACTTGTTACGTGGTAAAATCAGGGGCTTTGCTTTTGTTGCCATTAAAATCATCTTTTTGGCTGCCATTTTCTATGGGGCAGTAAAAACCGCAACAACAGCATGGGCAATGGCCGATATCGGACTCGGAATTATGGTATGGCTGAACTTAATCGCGATTCTATTGTTATTTAAACCAGCGAATATTGCTTTAAAGGATTACGAAGAGCAGCTCAAGCAAGGTAAAGATCCAGAATTCAATTCATCTAAATATGGAATTAAGAATGCTGATTTCTGGGTAAATGGGTATGAAAAAACAAAAGAGAAAGAAAAGAACATTTCATAATGTGAAACGGGCATCCGTTTGGAAATCACACTTAATTAGAAAAGGGGCTGTTCGAAAAAGTGGAAATCCCCTAATACTCAATAATTAAAAATGCTGATATATCAAGGTTTTTAGAATATGAAAAGGGAGGTCCAAAAGTCAAAAAAATGACTTTCTGGACACCCCTTTTTTTGTTGAGCGTCCAGCGTGGGCGCTCAACAAAAACACACTCACTATACGTTAATCTTTTTTCCCACCCAACGAATGGAACCCGTTTGACTGTGTGGATGGCAGTTTGATTTAACTCTACGATATTTATACTCTAATTCCCTTAATGATAATTCAAAAAGATGTTTTTCCCCATGCTTGTATACTCCCATAATTACAAGTTTATCAATCAATTCTTTCCGCCTGTTTTCAACTGTCTGTGTTAATTGGCTCAACCGTCTTCTCTCCTCTCATTGATGAACTTAATCCGATCTATATCTTATACATACATTAAAACATATAATCCCTATAAGTCAACTATGAATTAAAATTTCTTTAGCATATTTTGCACATCTGCCTATTGTTGATTTTGGAACTCCAGATAATTCTGCAAGGGGCTGCTGGGTTCAAGAGTTTTATTTTATTGTTATATTTAATTCCTCATTATTCTCGCCTTCACGATAAAATGATTTTTTATTTGCACCCAATACTGAAATTGAAAATATTATAGCCGATATCAACATGAAAAGTGCCAAAACAACAATGGTTAGCCGCAAGGAAACCAAATCTGCTGTAATACCAATCGCCAGAATAAATACAACTTGAATTGCACTTTGGATAAGTTGAAAAATGCTAGTTACTCTTCCCATCACATCTACAGGTACATTGTTTTGGTAGAAGGTCATGATCCCTGCGTTTAGGAATGTATTAAAGAACCCCAAGAGGACAAATCCGACTACAATCGATGTAAAAGACCAAGAAAATGCGTAAATTACATAACCAACCGTCATCATATTCAGACCGATCACAATCATATAACGAAGCGATAGCTTATTTGAAAATAACGACAATAAAGCAGCGCCCATAACAGATCCGATTCCTGTAATACTAATTAATAAGCTGTAATCAAATTCAGAAAGACCGATCACTTGTTGTGTGAAAACTACTTCTTGCGCATCCATGGCAAATGAAAAAATCATGATCATAATGAAACCAAGGTAAATAAAAGACACATATTTATTACTGGAAATGAATTTTTGTACAACCGTAAAGTCACTAATCACTTGTGAAAAAGTTAATGCTGGAATCGTTTTTTTATCAATGTTTTCTTTTTCAGGAAGAAATAATAACATTATGGCTGAGATTACAAAGAATATTGCATTCATCCATAGCGTAGCTTCGATGGAAGTTAATAGGATTAGCGATCCCCCAATTGCAGGCCCGATGATAAACGCTCCAGAATCCGCAAATGAACGAATTGAATTAAAACGCTTTCTTTTTTCTTTTGGAACAAGAATGGCAACATAGGTCATTGATGACGGATTAAAAAACGCTTTTGCGGCACTCAAAACAATAAGAATCACATAGATTACTGTCATGTTTGGTGCGAATGGAATTAAGCAGATGAACACAGCTCTTAGTATGTACGTTACGATCATTACCCTTCTCTTGCTTCGATAATCAATAAAGCTTCCTGTCCAAAACTTCGTTACAATATTTGTTAATGGTCCGATTATCCATAGTCCAGCTACTGCTGCTGCAGATCCCGTAAGTTGATACACAATAATGTTAATTGAAACCAGATAAATGAAGTCTCCAATACTCGAAATCCCAATTGATGAGAGTAATATTGCTGGATCTTTCCAGTCTTTCAAGTTTTTCATTATAGGAAACCCCCCAAATTGCAACTCTGATATCATCCTTTAATAATTCGAAAACAAGATGAAGAAAAAACATTTAAAATAATGTAAAACACTTTACACATGTTTTACAAACGTATGCAAACACTGGTATGATAGGCTAGGTAAGACGTGGTTCGAGACCATCCCACGAAAAAAAACTAGGGAGAGATTCATCATGAAGATCAGAACGCTTGCTGTAAACGGCATTTTAGCAGCATTGTACATTGCCGTTTCTTTTTTTGTGCAGCCATTCGGCTTCACAAATATCCAGTTCCGGGTTTCGGAAATGTTCAACCATTTGGTTGTCTTTAACAAAAAATACATTTTCGGAATTGTCATCGGGGTATTTTTAACGAATTTACTTTTTTCGCCGCTTGGCGTATATGACCTTGTTTTTGGTGTAGCCCAGTCGGGAATCGCCCTTTTGATCACAATCGCCTCAGCCAAGTTCATTAAAAATATTTGGCCAAGAATGGTTTTTAATACCATCGTTTTCACTTTTACAATGTTCATCATTGCCTTCGAGTTAAAATTGGCTCTTGGCTTTCCGTTTTTCCTCACATGGTTTACGGTAGCTGTCGGCGAATTTGTTGTCATGGCTGCGGGCGCCCCTGTTGTCTATTACTTGAACAAGCGAATCCGCTTTGACCGGCTTATATCATAAGGAAAGCTGCCGTTTCAATGAACGGCAGCTTATTTCATTCAGTCAAATAATCTTTTAACGCCAGCTGCAAAGTCCCTTTCATGATGGCTCTGTTTCCGAAAGAAACGCCGAGATTGATCATTTTTCTCACAATGATAGGGTGAAGGCCTGTCAGAACGGCTTCACATCCCATCAATTTGATGCCATCGATAATTTTTAAGAACCGGTCAATGACCTCCGGCTCCATATTGGCGACTCCCGACAAATCCACTATCAATGTCCGAATTCTCAGCTTGGAAATTTCCTTCAACGCCTTCTCTTCTACTCTTAAGGCCCTTGACTCATCAATTTCACCAATTAAAGGAAGAACGCAGATGGTTGAATTAATCGGTATGATCGGTACGGAAAGATTTTCAACGATCTCTCTTTGAGCTTCAATCAATTCATCTTTATACTTGGAATAGCTGAGGAAGAAGGTGTTCAGAAACTGATCAACTCCCTGGTTGATGGATTTTTCCAGGGGGTAAAACCTCTCTACATGATCGACTTCTCCGCTTTTGCTGTCATAAAAGTGGAGAAAAGCCCATAGTGTCCGCCGAATCGCCTGCACCCATTCCAATTTGAAAGCCAGTGTCAAAGAATGCATGGCCCAGGCCTTCCCTTCCTGGGCGGCAAAGTCTACCAGCTCCTTTTCACGTTCCTCTATTACATACATGACAAGTTTATGTGCATTATCCAATAGATTAATATTTCCGATTATCCGTATCTCTTCTATTTTATCGCGTACAGTTACAGCTTCTTGTAACAATCTTTCTTCAAACGAGTCTTTATTTTGTTTAAAAAAATCTTTCAAACTCATATTTGGTTTGTAGACAATATCCAAAAAACATCACCCACTTATAATAGAATTGGAATTATAAAAGATCACTGAAAATTTGAAATGAATTCATCCGCTTCTATCGTATCAAAATCCCTACTAACGGTAAACTGGTTCAACTTGGGGATTCGCACTTTCCTTCAAAGGAGCCGAATTCGTAATTTATCCCGACCCATAATGTCCAGGTAAAATAGAAAGAGCAGGGTATCCTTTTGTTTGGATCCTGCTCTCACTTCCCTTATACTACCCGATTCTCAGGCTCTTCCCCTGTTAATGCAGCCACCATGTTTTTAGCGGCCTTCATGGCCATGGCATCAGTAGTTTTCCTGGTGGCCGACCCAATGTGTGGAGTTGTCACCACATTCGGCATTTTTAAAAGCGGATTATCCTTGTTTACCGGCTCCTGCTCGAATACATCCAAGGCAGCGCCATAAATTTCCTTTTTTTCAAGCGCCTGAATAAGAGCCTGCTCGTCAATTGTCTGGCCGCGTGACACATTGATGAAAATGGCTGACTTTTTCATGAGCTTGAACTCTTTCTCACCGATCATCCCCTCTGTTTCCGGAGTAAGCGGCGTCATCAACAACACAAAATCGGATTGTTTTAAAAGTGACTCCAAGTCCCTGTACTCCACTCCCAGCTCTTCCTCCGCTTCGGGCTTACGATTCCGGTTGTAGTAAAGGACATCCATATTAAATCCAAGCTTCCCTCTCCTTGCAATCGCCTCACCAATTCTTCCCATGCCGATAATGCCGAGCGTTGCACTATGTACATCTATTCCAATAAATGGATCGTCGCCTGAAGCCTGATCCCATTTGCCTGCTTTTACAAATTGGTCCAGTTCTGCTATCCGTCTCGCTGAAGCCAAAATAAGCCCAAAAGCAAGGTCTGCTACCGTTTCATCCAATACCCCCGGTGTATTGGTTCCAATCACATTCCGCTTTTTCATCACTTCCAGATCAAAGTTATTGTATCCTACGGACAAATTGCTGACCACTTTCAGTTTGGGCGCGTGATTCAAAAGGTTTTCCGTGATTCTTCTTCCAGATGTGATCAACCCGTCCACATCCGCAATTTTCTTTAAAAGTTCCTCCCTTTTAATTGGTTCCCCCTGCTCCCATACCTTAAAATCGCAATACTGTGCCAAATAATCTCTTGCTTCCTGGCATATTGGCTGGGACACGTAAACTTTCGGTTTCATTGCCGGTTCCTCCTCTGCTGCAGTATATTCTGAATCGTTTACACGTCTCTCATTGTACCGCTTTCAAAGGGAAAATGACAATAGAGGCAACCCCCCAAATATGGATGTTTCCAGATCATGCATCTGCCGACGAAAGCATTTACTGCAGGAGGAATCATATTGAGGATAACCGAAAAAAATCCGGTAACCGGCTGCAATCCAACTACGAGCACTTTCCCTCATTCAAATTAACTTTTTCCGCCAGCGGCTGCCGGGAAGGGCGGGTTGTCAAAATGACACCGCATATAACAACCAAAGCCCCCAACACCTGCTTGATCGAAATGGATTCCCCAAGTAACAGATAGGCACCGGCCATCGTGGCAACAGGAAGAAAATTCAAAAATACAGATGCTCTTGACGGGCCGAGAAGATCTACTCCCCGATTATACAGGACCAATGCAACAACCGACGGGAAAGCCCCCAAGTAGAAGAGCCCCGCCACATTAAGGCCGTTTAATGATGGTACTCCTATAAAGTACCACTCCAATAATACGGCAGGAAACAAAGCGATAACCGAAATGCCCGACATCACCATCACCGCTCCATAATCTGGAAATAGGTGCATGTATTGTTTAACAGCTATAGAGTAGACAGACCACGTTATAATGGCTCCGAGCATGATGGCATCTCCCATATTCCAGCCACTGCCCGCCAGCTGCAGGACCTTGCCATCCATAATTACCCAAACTGCGCCGGCCAAAGATAAAAGAATGCCTGTCCATTGTGTGCCTCCCAATTTTTCTTTTAACAAAAAGGAGCTTAACAAAACCGTCACAACAGGAATTACTGCTTCCAGCACAGATACTTTGGTAGTGCTCGTAAATTGCAAGGCACCGTACAAAAAGACATTAAAAAAGCAAATACCCGTAAAAGTCATGACTAGCAACGGCTTTTTATATTCCCAAAAGGTTGACCGCTGCGTCCAAGCACTTCGAAAGCCGACGGGAAGCAAAAGTACGAATGCTATTAGCAGCCTGAAAAACGACATTGTCAAAGGCGGAAGCTCATTGATGGCTTTGCCTACCAGGATATTTCCGGCATAAAAGATCACTACAAAAATCATGATGATGTATGCGTACATATGGGGCTCTCCTTTTAATGACAATCTCCCTTCCTTTACTTTATCATATCATGGTTTGGACCTCCCATGACCAACTTAAAGTAATCTTGGGAACAGAGCCTGCTTGATGAGCAGTGACTCCAGAGGCTCGGCTAAGTGTTTTAAAAAAAAGAGCCTCCTGATCAAGGAGCCCTTAGCTTTGCTGCGGAGGAACCGCCATGTTCCCGTAACTTTGCCCGTAACTTTGAGAGAGAAGTGCTCTTGCGATCCCTATGAAATATTCAGATTCACGGATGATATGAACAATGACCACCTTCGCTGTCTGGTTTTTACTGACAACCTTGCTCTCATCTTTAATCTGTCTGCACAATTCGATAAACCGTTCACTTTCCTCAAGGCAAAAAGAGATAAGCTGCATGACCTGCTGATAGAGCTGGTAATGAAGATAATAATTGGATCGAATGACCGTTTCTATAAAACTGACCACCTGCTGATGGGTCTTTGCCAATGCTTTTTCCCACTCGTGCAAGGCGTCAACATATTCCTTTTCCAACCCGGTTACCAATTCCCTAATAACGACTGTATGTTCCTCTTCCTGGTGTTTCCAGAACTCGGCCTCATCCAAAATCCGCAGCGGCATCTGATGCCCATAATAAAACTGCATTTGTCTCCCCCCATCATCAATCTATTTTAAATATATGGCCAGGGGGACAAGGATATGATAATAGCCTCTCGAGGGCACGGCAAGCTTCTTGTTTTCCTATGTTGGGCTAAAAAGGGGCCGCCTGCCCACTTCAGCCTCTTCAATCAGCTCGCCTCCGATTCGCTAAAATCAATTTCAGGCGGAGCCTTTGTAAACCCTTTCGTAAGATAAATCAGGTAAGCGAGACCCGCGGCGGACCAGCAGAGCCCAAGCGTCATAGCCGAAGAGTCAAGATTGAGCCACAAATAGGCATTAAACAGGAAACCTATAAACGGAACAATCATGTAACCGATTACAGAACCAACTGTATAAGTTTTGTCTTTTTTGACCCGTAAGAAGTAAAAGATCACCGACAAATTTACAAAGGAAAAGGCGGTAAAAGCTCCAAAATTAATCAAAGATGTCGCTGCATGAAGGCTGAGAAACAATGCGGAACATGCCAATAATCCAGTCAAGATAACGTTATAGACAGGCGTCGCATACCGCGGATGAACAAACCCGAATATCTTTTTAGTTAATACGCCGTCCCTTCCCATGGCATAGAGTAACCGGGAACCGCTTGTTTGTCCTGCTAATCCAGATGCGATACACGCTGTTAAAGCCCCAGCAAGGAAAATCGCTTGAAATAATGTTCCCCCTATATAAAGGGCAATGTTTGGCGACGCTTCTTCAAGATCCGGCGAAACTACAGCAAGTGCAGATAAATCCGGGAACAGACTTTGCATAATATATGAAACAGCCAAGAAGAAAATACCGCCAAGGAAAGCAACTAGAAAAATAGCTCGCGGAATATCTTTTTTTGGATTTTCCGTCTCGTCGGATAAAGTCGTGACCGCATCAAATCCGAGGAAAGAAAGCATTAATATGGATGCCCCCGCGAAAACGGTAGAAAAGTCCATTGATACGGAGTAGAACGGATCCAATGAGAAGTATCCCACTTCCCCCGTAATGGTTGTTCTGAGTGTCAAGATAACGAAAATGGCTGCAATCAGGAATTGGAAGGCAACCATCAGCATGTTTGCAGAAACCGCCACTTTTACACCGGCAACATTCATGCCTGTTATAAGGATGATCATACCCACAATCCAGATCCATCCCGGAACGGAAGGAAAGACGGCCGAAAGATAAATCTTAGTGAACATTGCGTTAATCATTGGAAGAAAAAGATAGTCTAATAGCACAATCCATCCGATAAGGAATCCTAATCCTGAACTCATCGTCTTTTTTGTATACGTATAGGCCGAACCTGACGTAGGATATACACGGGCCATTTTTCTATAACTGAAGACTGTGAAGAGCACCGCAATCATGACAAGTATATAAGAAGCCGGGACATGTCCATCGGTCAATTCGGTAATGATGCCGAATGTATCGAAAATGGCATAAGGTGACATATATGCCAGTCCAAGGATAACAATGTGTCTCAGCTTCAGCGTCCTTTTCAGGGAAAAATCATTTGATGCCAATAAGCTCTTTCTCCTTTAAGCAAAGGAGCGGCAGCAGCCGCTTCCTTCTTCCATGTTATTAATCTATTTGGAAACATATTGATCGTTTTTCCACTCCATCAATGTTCCATAGGACAGGGATTCTTTATCATCGGGAAGGTAGTTTTCCATGACCGTTTTAACGGTAAAACCGTTTTTCAATTGAAAGGTAAGCACCGGGTCGTAAATTCCCCCTTCCACCACTTGATCAATATAATCATTGACTGATAGTTTGTCAGCATATTTATAAAAATGGGGGATTCTGCCGCCAAACATGATATTCTTCAAATTCAAGTTCCGGCATATATCCCTGCGCGCATCATACAACCTCCGACCTAGGTGCATCCCTCTGAAATCAGGATGAACGGTCACATCAAAGCCATACAGAGTTAACCCATTTGGATCATGATTGCGTATATAACCTTCATCTGTGATTTCATCGAAAGAGTGGCTCTCACCATAATCTTCAATGTTTATCATCAAGCTTGAACAGCCAGCTACCACCTTGCCTTTATACCTGATACATAATTGACCTTGAGGAAAAATGTCCAATTGGCTCTCCAAATGGTCTCTTTCGTAGGCAATACCTGGATCGTAGACGATTTTTGAAAGCTCAACAACTTCCTCGATATCATTAGGTCCAATATTTTGAATATTCACTTCTCGATGACTTATAGCTGCCATGCGCGTATTCCCCTTTCTTTGCAACGGATTAGTCGATCGGGGGTCAGACCCTCTTTAGCACATTAAAGAGGGTCAGGCCCCCGATTTACTTACAATCGCCAAGGTATTCATGGACTTTTCGGCTTGTTTTGATTGCATTTTCGATAGCGCCGTCAATAAAGCCGCCCCATCCATTGGCGTAGGTTGTCCCGGCCAAAAACACTCCCTGTTCCGGGCGTTTCATTTCCTCTATATAGTTGGTCAATTGATTCGGTTTCAGCATTGGCCATGTTTCCTGTGCCAGTTCATCCGCCGCCCAATCATGTCCGGTACTATCAATGACCTCCAGATCTGTACGCCAATGCCTTAATGCCGCTTCCACTGCCTTCGGGTCATTCGCATCCAAACGCCCGGCATCAGAGCCGAATCCCACGATGATGCTGTCTCCATCAACATAATTGTCCAAATGAACGGAATTCAGCGGGTACCCTTCGGGCGCATAGGAAACAAACGGTTCGACCTTTCCTTTGATGCGCGCCCATACTTTAATTCCCTTGGCCACCTGCTTTTCTTGCATAAAAGCCCGCTTGGTTTTTGACAGCGGCGGTTGAAAATCAATTTTGTCCAAAGTTGAAAGCGGTGCCGTAACAATGGCTGCTGTCGCACGGTAAGACTCTCCGTCTCGGGTCGTTACCCGGACCGAACCGTTACCGCTTTCAACGGAATCCACAATAGCGGACATTTTTATTTCTGCCTTCACATCTGATGCAATCGCTTCAACCAAAGACTTTGTCCCTGTTTTAATTTTGTATCTTGCCACCGTATCCGCAAAAACATAGCGGTTACCGCCGGAAAAAGCCCACCAGCGGAACATCTGGGTAATGGCCCCTTCTTTTGGATCTCCATTGAAATCAATCGCAAGCAAACTGCTTAAAAAGTCTTTTTGCTCATTTGTAAAAGAAAAGTCATTCAAGAAATCATAAACTGACTTTCCGTCCATCTCCGTGAATGAAGAGGATTGCAATGGATTGAACGGCTGAGGTAGATATTCATAGGCTTTCGTTAAAAAGTATTCAAAGCTTTCTTTAACGATAGAATTCAATTCAGCGGGAGTTCCGGAATACGCCTGTCCGTCAGTGATCCAATACGCCTCTTTGGCCCCTGGAGCCTCACTAATTTCCAATCCATAACGGGAAATTTCCGCCCATGTATGCGGGTGATACCAGTGAACATAGGTGCCACCCATCTCAAGATCGCAGCCTAATCGGTGATCTGTCCAAGTGCGGCCTCCCAATCGATCCTTCCCTTCCAGCAGCAGGACCTTGCGGCCCAGCATATTCAACTCCCGTGCTGCAGTAAGACCAGCAAAACCGCCCCCTACAATAATGACATCAAAGTCTGTTGTTTGATTTTGTTTTTGCATTGATAAAACCTCCATGAAAAATCACGATTCCATTTAATTGAACCTGCCTATGTTACAATGATAGTTAAATATTCACAGTTAACCCACTCTATATTTTTTGAATATTATTAAATTGGCGATCAACTTCGAAGGGAGACAGCATATATGGATACCAATCGCCTAAAATATTTTGTAGCTGTTGTTGAGGAGAACGGGATTACAGCTGCTGCCAAAAAACTCAATATTTCCCAGCCTTCCTTAAGCATTATGATCAAAAAGCTTGAACAGGAGCTTGATGCCTTACTTTTCACAAGGGAAAATAAAACCATGATTCTGACTGATGTCGGAGAACTTTTATATAAAAGATCTAAAAATATTTTAGTTTCGATGAACGATATGGTCACCGAACTGAATGAAGCGAAAAAGGGACTGCGGGGCGAAATTAAAATCGGATGCTCAACAGCTGCCAATTTGATCATCATTCCCAACATTGTCGAGAACCTGCAAAAGGCCGCTCCCCATGTTTCAATCCGTGTCATTGAAGGGGACACCAAATATATTTGTGAACAAATGGTCTCACATCAGCTCGATGCTGCCATTGTACGAACAACCTTTACGCAGGATATATTTGATACATACTCCATCATTACGGAGCCGGTTGTAGCCTGCATGCACAAAGAGCACCCGCTCGCCCAAAAAGAACATTTAACCCTGAAAGACTTTGCCGATGAAAACTTCCTGTTAAATACAACCACAACGGGTTCCGGCTTGTCCGACTACGTGATCAAAAAATGTAAAGAAGCAGGTTTTACTCCCAATGTTAAGTACTGGGGAAGCCAGGGACTGCCTATGGCCATATTAGCTAGTAAAGGCGTCGGGGTCACGTTCTTGCCTGAATCCTTTAAATATCTGCCTTTTTGCGGAGGACTGCCAGTCTTCAGAAAAATTGATTCGCCCGAATTAACAACCAGCCTGGAACTTATCACATTGAAAGGCCGGTTTAGAAGTAAAGCGACAGACATGTTTTTGCAACAGGTTGTTGAGCTGACCAAGAAATTCGGCAGTGGAGATGATTTACCCGATATCCACGAACAAGGAAAGCCCTTACAACTTGTAGAAAAATAGCGATAATTGTGAAACTGTGTATATATTTTATTATAATATTTAATTATTGTTAAATATATATTTTTAATAGAATCGATAGATGTTCATCTATTGATTCACGTCAAAAGTCCCAGCCGTCACAATGGTTGGGACTTTTTTGACAATGAATACTTGTCTTTTTCATTTCTCGAAGCTTACATGGTTATTTGATTTTCGCCCCGGTAGACGGCGCCGCATAGATATTGACCTCGCCGAAATCCTTCGTTTGAATGGTATAAACATCTTTCTGTGGGTTTCCGATGATGTCATACTGTAATCCGCCAAATTTTTTTGGATTCAGAAACCCGGTTTCATTTCCTTTGACCGGCTTTTTATTCGTTGGGTATACACGCCAGGATGAAGATAGCGAAGGTAAAATCAGTTTTTGCCGTTTCTTTGGCCGCGGCTTTAGAACATACGATTGCAGATAGGCCGTTGGATCCATAGTCGATAATCCTTGATTGACCGTCCAGCCGTATTTTGGGGTCGTCTTTTTTCTAATCTCATAATGTAAATGCGACCCTGTCACCCTTCCTGTTGCTCCCTGCCAGCCGATGGTTTGGCCCTTTTTCACAATCGCGCCTTTTGTTACCGCAGTTCTTGAAAGATGAGCATAAAGATGGGCACGACCGTTTTTGTCTTTGATAACAACAACATTCCCATATCCGCCCAACCCTGTTCCTGCCCGCCCCATACCGGCAAATAAAACGGAGCCTTCCATAAAAGCATGAATGGGGGCCTGATCTGCTTTTACCAAATCAATCCCCGCGTGGAATTCCCTTCCGCCCCTAAAGGGATCCACCCTCCATCCATAAGGGGACGAAATTCGATAACCATCAAAAACTTTCACTATGATCACTCCTTCATATCATGAATGTGTATTTGGACCGGTTTATAAAATAAGTCCCTGCCTTTTTATATAGCTCCCATTTCAAATCTGGATACCATTATTTAAAAGTACATATTTTTGTAAGTGGTAGTTTGAAGAGTTTGTGTTAAAATAATATAAGGTTTACCTATTTTCGTTTTCATCGTTTGTCAACAGGAACCTCCTGTTACAAAATGATTGGAAATAATTTTACATAAAGGAGTTTTGATCATGGCAGAAACATTTCAGGTAAAAAACCCGGCTACAGGCGAAGTCATCCAAGAAGTGAAGGTCGATACAGCCGAGGAAGTAAATAAAAAGCTTGAAAAAGGCCACGAGGCTTTTAAAAAATGGTCTCAAGTAAATGCCCACAAAAGATCTGAATTACTTTTTAAATGGGCAGATAAAATCAAGGAGCATAAAGAAAGCATCGCGGAGGTCATGACGAAAGAGAATGGAAAGCCACTCCATGAATCTTTGGGTGAAGTAGATTACGCAGTAAGCTATGTCCTTTGGTATGCAGAAGAAGCAAAGCGCATTTACGGACGCACTGTTCCTGCATCAACCGAATCTAAGAGAATTCTGGTTACTAGACAGCCAATTGGCCTTGTCGCTGCGATCACACCATGGAATTTCCCTGCAGCAATGATGACAAGAAAAGCGGCTCCTGCTCTTGCAGCCGGATGTACTTTTATCGTAAAGCCTGCAGTTGAAACACCATTGACAACAATCCGCCTGATTGAACTTGCGCACGAAGCAGGAATTCCTGAAGACGCTGTTCAAGTGGTCAACGGAAGCGGACGCATGATGGGTGAACTTTTCACAAGCAGCAAGCATGTTAGAAAAATCACTTTCACTGGTTCCACTCCAGTTGGAAAATCTTTGATCAGAGATTCCGCAAATAACGTACAACACGTAACGATGGAACTTGGCGGACACGCCCCATTGATCGTTGCGGAAGATGCAGATCTTGATATTGCTGTTGAACAGTCAATGTTAACCAAATTCAGAAACGCCGGCCAAACTTGCGTATGTGCGAACCGCCTGCTAGTTCATGAAAGCATTGCTGACCAATTCGCCGAAAAATTTGCTGAGCGTGCAAAACAGCTTAAAGTTGGAAACGGCTTGGATGCCGGTACTGATGTAGGACCGGTCATCAACAAAAAAGGCTATGAAAAAATTGCTTTCCAAATCAATGACGCGATCGAAAAAGGCGCGGAAGTACTTGCTGGAAACCAGTTTGATGTAGATGAAGAAAAAGGTTCTTACTTCGTTTATCCAACTGTCCTTAAAAACGTGACACACGACATGGACATCATGCAGGAAGAAACATTCGGACCTGTAGCTCCAATCGTTACATTCAAAACTTTGGAAGAAGCAGTTGAAATTGCAAACAACACTCCATACGGACTTGCGGCTTACTTCTTCACAAATGACATTAAAACCGGAACATACCTTCACGAAAACCTTAACTTCGGTATTGTCGGCTGGAACGACGGTGCACCATCTGCAGCTCACGTGCCATTTGGCGGTATGAAAGAGAGCGGACTAGGACGCGAAGGCGGTATCGAAGGTATCGAGCCATACTTGGAAACAAAATATGTTTCTATCGGTGGGCTGTAAGAAGGAAGAAAAAATCCGGCTGACCCTTTTTTGCGGTCAGCCGGATTTTTTTCTTTATCCGCGGGTATTTTTCGCTATCCGCGGGTATTTTATCGGGAGTGCCGTTCCGGCACTCCCGATAAAAAATAAAAGGCCCCCAGAATTCATTGAATTCCAAGCGCCTTTTACATTATTACTTTTCCAACAACCATACGTGCTGGCGTTCTCTTGTTTTTTCTTCACCTTTATGAGTGATTGTCACAGTATAAGGTTTAAGCTCTGGCAATGCTTCACCTTGTTCAACCTGAACGCGCTGGCCGCCTTTCACTTTGCCGCCGCCGTGCCCCGCTTCAACATAAGTGCCTGCAACTGGAGCTGCTTCGCCTGATTTAACAAAATTGCTCATATGAAATATCTCTCCTTAAGTAAATTACAAATACACAAAAATCATTATAACAAAAAAACACGCTGTGTGGGACATTACAGCAAAAAAAACTAATGTTTTTCACAGGCAACCCGCATACAACCCGGCTTTCCAAAAAATAAAGGACCTTCTTGCCCATCCATTGGATAGTAAAATTATGCTTTCACCCAGTTACCCTCGACTTTGATTCCGGCATCTGCCAAAAGGTTGAGAACAGGGCATCTTCTTTCCACTTCTTCTTTCAGCGCATCGATTCTTTCTTTGCTTTCCTCCGTAGCGAAAATTACATCGAATGTGACTGATTGGAAATGCGGTGACACGCCTTCCACTCCCTGAAGGCCCCTTAAATCAAGCGTGCCTTCATTTTTAAACTTCACATCCGTGTAGGAAAAATCTTGTTCCTTGGCTATCAATGCGATCATAACGGATGCACAGCTTGACAGACCAGCCAGAACCAATTCAACCGGATTCGGGCCTTTGTCTGTCCCGCCAAGTGATTTGGGTTCATCTACAATAATCGGTTCAAATTCCCTGATATTTATAGAAGTCTGCAATCCCTTTTCCCATTTTCCTTCTGTAGCTACTTTAATTAGTTGAGCTGTTGTCATTACTAATCACTCCATTTTATTATTGGAATTCACTGTACCTGGTTTCATCTCGATCAATCATTTTCAATAACTCAAATTCCTGATCCGTAATAGGCGGGAATTCGGTATACTCTTCGTGTTTTTCTACTTCAAATCCCGTATTATCTATAATCTCCTCTACCGAGCTATTTGGAAACACTGCATAAAGACGCAAGTGCCCATCATTCTCCCCCCTCTTAAAAATACCAAGCGGGGTGATAACAAATTCCGTATTCCCAGCAGCTGTAATGATATCAAGCTTGTCTACAAGACTACGCCTGTCATGACTCGTCTTCCATAAAATCCCTCTTTTAACAGTAGGGAGCAATGCTGCACTTCCAGCACCGCCCGGCAAGCGAACCTTCGGTTTGTCGTAAGATCCGATCGCACTTAAGTTCAGTCTCCCGTATCCGTCAATCTGGGCTCCGCTTAAAAATGCTACATCAAGAGCTCCACGGGCAGATAAGTCAAAGATATCTGATAGTGGAAAATCAGAGATCGAACCTTCTCTTAAAGCTGGATCAGCGCTGGAATAGCCGGAAAATGAAGTTGGCTCCGCATCTACACCACCCGGTATGCTTAAATAGACGGCATTTTTTGCATGAAGCTTTTTTGCCAATTGAATAGCGGCGGCAGGCATCGGGGAGGCAACCCCGTGAAAAACCCGCTCGCCGTCCTGAATGAGGCGGGCCATTGCCACCGTAATATAATCAGCCGCTTGTGTGTTGGACATGTACCCCAGCCTCCCTTACTTCCTCTAAATATTCTTCCGGGTTTTTCAAATAATCCAATAACGCCTTTTTATCGATAGAGTAGAACGGTGCACAGCTTCCCGGAGATGCACCTTGTTCAGCCAAAACCACACTTTCCACCAGAAAACCCGGTACTTGAGGCCTGACGGCCCAGCTCTCGGATGAGATCACTTTTTCAGCGGTCACAATGACTTTTTCCGCTGCCCTTGCCATGATCAGATCCTCAAATACCGCACCCTCAATGTAGGCATTTCCCTTCTCATCGGCAATGTTTACATGGATGACGGTGTAATCTGGACGAAGTGCGGGAACGACAGCTGTCCTTTTCCCTGTAAAAGGGCAGTCCACATATTTTACCTGTCCAGTCAGTTCAGGCAGCTCACTGCCCTGGAATCCGTTGATCGGCTGAAAGGGAACTCCGTAAATGCTTGCCCGCAAGCCGGCAATGACACTGGCACATGCATGTTCATGGGCAACAATCTCTTGTTTCTGTACCCCTTTTCGGTAATTTTGGGCCAAACCAAACATTTCAAAGCCGATATAGCCGCCGTATACAGAATCAAGAGAGTTGGCGGCCGCCAACAGATCGACGTCTAATGCACCAGCAGTCTTAATGACGGACAAATTCTTCTTCCCTTGGCGAATCAGCTCATGTACAAAAGCGATGGGGGAGCGGTGAAGCGCATTTCCTCCAAGTGCCAGCAAGGCTCCATCTGAAACGTTGGAAGCGGCTTCCCGCAAATTAATTTGTTTTGACAACAGTCGTCTCCTCCTTTTTTACGCTATAACCACACCATCCGGATCAAGTGAACGCAAGGTTTCCAACTCTTCCGCAGAAGGCGGCTCAATATAGGACCAATCCTCGGAAACCGCGATTGGGAAGCTGCTGTTTGCTTGAACATCTTCCAATGTGTACCCTTCAAACAGATGAAGCAACGTCATTTTCCGTGTTTCTTCATCAAATCCGTATACTCCGATCTGAGTAATGACACGATAAGGCCCCGTATTAGCAGGGAGTCCTGCTTTCGCCCGTCCTTCCGGCCCATCGAAATATCCAGGACTTGTTAAAAAGTCGAGCCTCTCAACGAATTTCCTTTTATCCTGTCCCATAATGATGATTGTCCGTTCACATAAAGAAGCGATATCCGCTCCTCCGCCGGATCCGGGAAGTCTCACCTTCGGTTTCTCCCAATCCCCGATGACAGTCGTATTCAGGTTTCCATATTGATCAATTTGGGCGCCGCCAAGGAAGCCATACTGGATCCATCCCGCCTGTGCCAAACTCATGACATAATCCATGGAGCCCACCGTTACGCCGTTTTCATAGGTCAACGATTCACTGACCTGAATAGGAAGCCGCCCTGTCGGCTTCCCGCCAACACCGCCGCCTTCATAGACAAGCAGCAAGTCCGGTGCATGTGTGTTCAATGCAAGCACAGAAGCGAGCAGCGGCATTCCTGTTCCAACGTAAACAGCAGTATCTTGGGGCAACAGCCGTGAAGCAGTAATAATCATTTTTTCCGTATCGTTTGCCATGTTTTACCCTCTCCTTCTGGCCACTTTTGGATATGGCGCCAATTTATTTTCTATTTTTTCCAATTGCTTCAGGACACGGACGCCGCCGATTTTTTCAAGGTAGTGATAATGGTCTTTGCTTCCGTACACATACTCCCGCAGGTACTCCTTCACACTATCTTCGCTGACAGAGGCATCCAGCCAAATTTGCCAATGATCCTCATCAAAGGAATACAGGGTGGGTACTTGATTTGGATGAGAACCGTACGGCACTTCTACAACTGCATCGACAACAAAATAAGGAATCTTTGTCAGGTCCGGACGGCTTGTGAACACCTCATCATGGACAATTTCTTCGGCGGTGATCAACACAAATTTTGCTGCATGGGCCAGCTCGACATCTTCGGCGATATTCCCGTCGATCTGGCAGTTGCCGTATTTGTCTGCCCGATGAACATGAATGATGGCTACATCCGGATAACAGGCAGGCAACAGCTCAACCGGTTCATTTGTAAACGGATCGATGATTGTTTTGGATCCGCTGTAATGCAGCGTATCCGTTCCAAGGGAAGACCTTGTCGGGTAAAAAGAAAGACCCTTCATCGCCGCAGTAAAACGCCATTGGAATCCTGCATTGGTTGTTTCAGATAAAACTTTCAGACGACCGGATTCGACCGCCCTTCTTGTGGGGAGTGACAATCCGCGAACTTCATCTGCAAAACCATAAGAGACTTCCGCCTTTGTGATGTTCCCGGCGGCCGCAAGCAACTGCCAGTCGTGCTGGGAACCTTTTGTTCCAATTGTGAGATTTCCTGTTTTTTGGCGGATGATTTCATGAACAGCAGCAATCGGGTTCCGTACAGAACCCATACCGCCAAAGACAATATAGTCGCCTTCTTTGACACCACGGGATACCGCTTCTTTTAACGTGGTTCGTTTATCTTTTTTAGCAAAGGATTTATTTTCTCCTCGAAATTCCCTGATTTTGTCCGGGTGTTCCCATCCGTAAAGCTTGGAAGATACCTCTTCTTTTATAATCGTTTGAGACATTTCATTTTCCTCCTCAACAGTTCTTCTTATCTTTTATCCACGGCCCTGGCCGCACGGTCTCCGGCAAATTGGATCAACTGGACAAGTATGACCAAAATGATAACCGTAGCGATCATGACATCATTTTGGAAACGGTAATATCCGAATCGGATGGCCAAGTCTCCTATTCCTCCGCCTCCAACGATTCCGGCCATGGCCGAGTAGCTTAATAGACTGATCACAGTAACAGTGAGCCCTGCAATCATTCCGGATCTTGCCTCTGGCAAAAGAACATCTTTTATGACCAACCATGGTGAAGCGCCGCATGATTCGGCCGCTTCGATTACGCCTTTGTCGATTTCCCTTAAGGATGTTTCAACCAGCCTTGCATAAAAAGGGATGGCAGCTACAGTAAGCGAAACACTGGCTGCAGCCGGCCCCATCGTTGTTCCAAGAATCAGTTTAGTCAATGGTATAAGGACAACAAGCAATATAATGAAGGGAATGGAACGGATGATATTAATAATGGTTCCTGCCACATTTTGCATGAAGCGGTTTTGCCAAAACATCCCTTCGCTTGTGACAAAGAGGGCTATCCCTAAAGGGACTCCGATGACCACCGCAAAGGCGACGGCAATCCCCATCATCCAGGACGTTTCCACGAACGCTTTTCCAAATTCATTTATCATCTCAGGCAACACCGGCAAGCACCTCCAATTGGTTAGTCCGTTTCGTAATGTAGTCAATCGACTGCTGGACGTCTGCATTAGAGCCGATCATTTCAATGATCAGCGTTCCAAGGGGACGGTCCTGGATATAGGAAATTTGTCCATGAAGGATATTGGCACTCACGTTGAATTGTTTCAATGTCTCGGAGATGACTGCTTCCTCGGCAGATTCTCCCTGGAAAGTGATTTGTACAATTGGGCCTTTCCTTCCCGCCAATAGTCTTTCAGGCAGCTCCAGCGAATGGACGGTTCGGACAAATTGTTTGGCCAATGCGGTTTTGGGAGCAGCAAAAATGTCATACACTTCGCCAAGCTCAACAACTTTTCCATTTTCCATGACAGCCACCCGGTGGCAAACGTCCTGTACAACTTCCATTTCATGGGTGATCAGCACAACGGTAATTCCAAGGTTCTCATTGATTTTTTTCAACAGCTGTAAAATTGACTTTGTTGTCGTCGGATCCAGAGCCGATGTCGCTTCATCACATAGGAGGACCTTCGGGTCGTTGGCAAGTGCCCTGGCGATGCCGACCCGCTGTTTCTGTCCTCCGGAAAGCTGGGCTGGATAGTGCCTGCTCCGATCAGAAAGCCCGACCATTTCTAAAAGCTCCGGCACCCGTTTTTGAATTTCCTCTTTCGTTTTTCCGGCTGCTTTTAAAGAAAAGGCCACATTATCAAAAACCGTCTTGGAACTGACTAAATGAAAATGTTGAAAAATCATTCCTATTTTTTGGCGCTCTTTACGCACTTCTTTGTCCGAAAGAGAAGTTAAATCTTTTCCATCAATGAGGATCTTCCCTTCTGTCGGCCTTTCCAGCAAATTCAAGCATCGGAGCAACGTACTTTTACCTGCGCCGCTGTAGCCGATAATGCCGAAAATCTCTCCTTGGCGGATGGTGAAGTTCACATCATCCACCGCTGTCACATCTTTGTATCGCTTTGTGACATGCTGAATGTCGATCATTTATTTGCCCTCCTTCTCCAATTGATATGGAGGTTTCACATACCCTTTAGCATTCTTGTTCGTGTAGTCCAAAAATTCGTCGGACCTATAGGCCTTTTCCAAGGCTTTTGCGAATGGTTTATCTACATCTTCTTTTCTCAAAGTCACATAAATTAAATAGCTCTCAGGTGTTTTTTCAATTTCTACAGCTTCATCCAATTTCAACCCCGAAGCCAGTGCATAGTTTCCGTTAATGAAAGCAAAGTCGGTATCTCCCAATGAACGCGGCGTTTGTGCCGGATCAACCGGTTTGATTTTTAAATTAAGCTTATTATCGATAATATCTTTCTCTGAGACCGTTGTTGGCTCGGCATCTTCATTTATTTTAATCAGCCCAAAATCCTCAAGCATGTTAAGCGATCTTGCCAGGTTGGTCGGATCATTCGGCGTAGCAATTGTCGTACCTTCTTTGATATCATCCAGGGATGTATGCTTTTCAGAATAAAGACCAATTGGTGCAGTTGGCACTGCATATGGAGCCACTAAGTCCATATCGTGGTCTTTATTGAACTGCTTCAGGTAATTTCTGTTTTGGAACAGGTTAGCATCAATTTCGCCTTCGTTTAGAGCAATGTTTGGCTGAATGTAATCGTTGAACTCGACGATTTTCACTTTGTAGCCCTCTTTTTCAAGAATCGGAATGACCCCTTCTTTTAACTGGTCACTGTATGGTCCCGCTGTTGCCCCAATTGTAATTTCTTTCTTTTCCCCACTTGCCGACGAAGTGCCTCCGCAAGCCCCTAAAACGAATAAGCTAAGAATTAAAGTGATATAAAGCAATGTTTTCTTCATGTCTCCATTCTCCTTTTTTAACGATGTGTTTTTTCTTTCCAATATTTTCGGATGAAAGGTGCTCTCCCCGATTCTTCTTTAAAGGCTGCATAAGCATCCGGATTTTTCTTGTAATAATTCTGATGCTCCTCTTCCGCCGGGAAGAATGCAGCAGCGGGCAGGATCTGAGTGACAATCGGACGATTGAATTTCCCGCTTGCTTCCAACCTTCTTTTTGATTCTTCTGCAAGGTGCCTTTGCTTTTCCGTATGATAAAAAATGGCAGTTTGATAGGAAGGTCCCCTGCTTCTGAATTGGCCTCCGGCATCTGTAGGATCAATCTGCTGCCAATATAAATTTAATAACTTTTCATATGGAAATAATCGGGAATCAAACGAAATTTGTACTGCTTCCACGTGGCCGGTTGTTCCGGTGCAAACCTCTTCGTACGTCGGGTTCACACTCTTCCCGCCGGTATAGCCGGAAATGACTTGCTCAATTCCAGGCTGTGAGTCAAATGGTTCGATCATGCACCAGAAGCATCCTCCCGCAAATGTTGCCCATTCAAGTTTTGACATGTTCATTTCTCCTTTTTTCAATAAAAAAGGCCCCTTGATCAACGCATAAATGCCTGAACAAACAAGCAAAGTTGCGTTGAAATCAAGAGGCCTCCGGTTGTCCGGTCAGCTTCCGTATATAAAGTTTTTTTAAGTGACGTATGGCATCCAGCGCTAAAGGACCGTGTTGACTTTCCTTATGTATCATGCCGGAAACCGCTGTTTTTCAATCCGGTTGATCTGAACGATCTTCCCTTCATGCACTGTGATCTGCAATTCACCGAAACGCAAATTGCTTAGTGCTTCCACAATCACTTTCAGCTTTTCATCGTCCACTTTTTCTTTAACACTCATTCCCCTCATCTCCTTTGAAAGTAGTTCCGATATACAAGAAAAGCGGAAGCGCCTGTTCATCGGCGTACAGACTGGAGTGCCTCCGACGAGATAAAGGAAACACGGCGACGAAGGAGCCGATGTTGACTTATCGTAGGAAAGCTACTACTTGAAATGGCCTCGTGTGATGCTTCCTCGAGTTGGCGTCGTGCAGCTTTGCTATGATGTTCGCCAAACATCCTCGAATAAGCTACGCCGCAGGAGCACACCAGGCGCGAAGTCTGCTAGTCGATAGGCGCTGGAGCCAGACAAAAGAAAAAGACCCCTTAACAATAAGAGGTCTCCGCTTTTTAAGAATATAAATCAAGCTTTGCCTCTTATATATCAGATTTGTAAAAAAATCTGCTGGAATTGGCACCGTTTGAATATGAAAAAATATTCAATGGTTGCCGAGGCTTCACTGGGCCAGTCCCTCCACCTCTCTGCATAAGAGTTATGAAAATATGAATTTGTAAATGTAAAACCTATTCTATTCGGAATGGAATGAATTGTCAACCGTATTTTGGCGATTTCTCAAATCAGGACATTGGTCATGTATCCATCAGGGATGATCATCAAAGTTTCCCATCAGATTCTCGGCAATATCCCCCACAACCGGAAGCTTTATCCGTTCCCGCTGATAAGCTTTGACCATTAGCACAATCCACAAGATGAATGTTGTCAAAGAAATAAGCGACTTCAATAGCCAGCCGACAAACGGAACATAGCCGACTCCCAAACCAAGAATCCACAGCGAGACAAAAAGGACAATTGACTGCATTGCATGGAATTTTACAAAAGTACTTTTCTTTTCCAATACAAAGAAAATGATGCCTGTGACAAACGTTCCAAGGTAGCATAGCAGCCCCGCAATATTCTCATCCAGGCCAGTGGATGATTTTGGCGGCACTTCGTTTCCACTGGATTCGATTTCATGTTTATCGTCCAAATTCCTTCCTCCTTTCTAGCTTCATTTGCTTTGAGTATAACAAATCGGACGATCGAAAACTAAGAAAAGTCAGACCTGAATTTCTAATTGCTTCCCCTTTTGCAAAAAATGGCAGGTGGCTGACAAAACCATTGAAATGAGAATCAAAACGAAAGCTTTCATAAAAAGGGGCAATTGTCTCAATAATTTTCCTTTAAGAAAAGTGCAAGCGCCCGTTTAGCGACGTACAAACAGAAATGCGGAAGACGGCTGTTTAGGGGCGACAAGCGCTGGCCGCCGACAAACGCCACATCCTGTGGCGTCGGTGGCACTAGGACATCCTGTCCGTCGGAGGGCAATCCAATGAAGTCGTTCTTTGACTTCATTGGATTGACCGAAGCGACCTCGAGCCCCTGCCGTCTGAAGCTAGACACTGGAGCACTCCGCAATGAGATAAAGGATAAGGAAGTGCGAGAGTGCCTGCTTATCGGCGCAAAGCTAGACAAGCGCTGAAGAAGGCGTAGTTTGCCTTCAGCAGCGATTGGCTTAATCCTTGCACCGATGGCACTCGCAGCCGGACAACACGGCGACGAAGGCAGGCTCAGGTCGCGACCTCCTGTCGCTTCGCCTGCACTAGCACATCCTGTGCGGCGGAGCCGATGTTGACTTATCGTAGTGCTCTGAGCCCTCTTCCTCGAATAAATATCCATGCAGAAAAAGCGAAGCTTTTTCGAGGAAAGGAGTGCGAAGTTTGGAGTCGCTGGGCGCTGGAGCTGAACAAAGCACAATAATTTTATACGAATATCTTTGAAAAAACTTATGCTTCCTTTCCTTTAAACAAAGACGGAGAACGATTGATTATGTTATAATCTATGAAATTATTTTTATTGCAAGGGGTTGCTGGAAAATGGAGTCATGGATCAATATAAAAGACGGTGTGGTCCCTTCCGTATGTTCTTTGGACTGTCCCGATCAGTGCGGACTGCTTGTCCATAAAAAGGACGGAAAAATTGTAAAAATCGACGGAGATCCGGATCACCCTGTGACAAAAGGGAGCATTTGCAACAAGGTTCGGAATATGACTGAACGCCTGTATGATTCAAGCCGTTTGAAGACACCGTTAAAACGAGTGGGCCCCAAAGGAGATGGCAAATTCGAACCAATCAGCTGGGACGAAGCGATTGAAACGATTGCAGGCCGCTGGAAACAATTGATTTCCGCAGAAGGGGCAGAATCCATTCTTCCATACAGCTTTTATGGGAACATGGGCAGGATCCAATCAGAAGGTATGGACAGGCGTTTCTTCAACCGCCTCGGCGCCAGCCAGCTTGAGCAGACGATCTGCTCTTCGGCAGGAAGCGTCGGTTACAACTACACAATGGGCGGCGGCTTTGGTACTGACCCTGAGGATATGACGGAAACAAAGCTTTTCATTTTCTGGGGAATCAATGCCGCCAGCACAAACATGCACCAGGTAATGATTGCCCAAAAAGCTCGGAAAACAGGAGCAAAGCTCGTTGTCATTGATGTTCATAAAAATCAGACCGGGCGCATGGCGGATTGGTTCATTCCGATCCTTCCGGGAACAGACAGCGCTCTTGCACTCGGAATTATGCATATTTTATTTGAAGAAAACCTGGTGGACCGTGAATTTTTAAAGGAATATACAGTCGGTTATGAGGAGCTTGAAAATCATGTGAAATCTTATGACCCAAAAACAGTGTCGGAGATTACGGGAGTACCCGTTGATGATATTTATAAACTCGCACGCATGTATGGCGAAATTTCCCCTTCCATGATCCGGATTGGGAACGGGCTGCAGCATCATGACAACGGCGGAATGATTGTCCGTACCATTTCCTGCCTCCCTGCCCTTACAGGGCAATGGCCGCTGAAAGGCGGCGGTGCCGTCAAATCAAACAGCGGATATTTGGCTTTTAACACAAGGGCGCTGCAGCGGCCTGAACTTCGAAAAAAACAGGCTCGGACCATCAATATGATTCAATTGGCTGATGCCCTGCACGAATCGGAGCAGCCAATCCGTTCGCTCTTCGTATATTGCAGCAACCCTGCCGTCGTTGCTCCAAGTGCCGGAAAAGTTCGCAAAGGCCTGGAACGGGAAGATCTTTTTACAGTTGTACACGACCTGTTTCTGACAGAAACCGCAAAATATGCGGATATTGTATTGCCGGCAACTTCATCCTATGAAAATACTGATTTTTATACATCTTATTGGCATCAGTATCTCCACTTACAGGAGCCGGTCATTCCTCCCTATGGGGAAAGCAAGTCAAATTCCGATGTTTTCAGGCTGCTTGCGGAGGCAATGGGTTTTGAGGATCCTGAACTTAAGGATAGCGATGAAGAACTGATCGAGCAGGCTATAAGTGATGTGGCAAATCCATACTTCCCTGATACCGATCTTGACCAATTGAAGAAAGAGCGATTTGTTAAGGCAAAGAATAAAGACGGCTACTGGAAAAATTTAAACACACCAAGCGGGAAAATCGAATTATATTCGAAGCAAATGGAACTGGCCGGATACCCTGCTCTTCCAACGCATATATCGCTTGTGGAAGATAACGATTGCCCATTTCTGTTTGTCCCTGGGCCGAACCATAACTTTTTGAACTCGACATTTTCAAATAATGAAAAGCATGCAAAGCTCGAAAAGGCTCCCCAATTGTTCATGAACCGATTGGATGCTGAAAAACTCGGAATCGAAAACGGCTCGTCCGTCCGCATATGGAACGGCCGGGGCGAATGTGAAATGGCCGCTTCTGTCGGCGAGCATGTCCTGCCGGGTGTTGTTGTCAGCCAAGGGCTTTGGTCCGATCAATTTGGAAACAAGCACCTCGTCAATTCCCTTACCCCTGACAGGGTAGCTGACATGGGAGGCGGAGCAGTATTTTTCTCAGGAAGGGTAAATGTGGAGCTGGCAAATAAAAGCTCTGCGGAAACTGGGAAGGAAGCTGCTGCAGTCAAATAAAATGGTTAAGCGGAGACTTATGTAACCTCATGGGTCTCCGCTTTTTCACTGCCCTATTCTTCGTGGCTGAACTGCCAGCCAATGCCGAACTTGTCCGTCAGTTTACCGTAGCATTTGCTGAAGAGCGTTTCCTGAAGCTCCATTTCTACAGTCCCGCCTTCACTCAGTTTATGAAAAGTGGACTTTACATCATCCATATTCTTACTGACAAAAGCAAGTGTGATATTGCTCCCGTTTTCTACCTCACTCCCCGGGAAAGTATCCGAGAACATTACATTGCTCCCTTCAATATTCAACCGTGCATGAATAACCCTGTCCTTGGCTTCTTCGGGAACAGCGTGCTCCGGATTCAATGGAGCGTCTCCAAATGTCATAATATGCGGTGTTTCGGTTTGAAATGCCTCAGCATAAAATTCCACCGCTTCCCTGCAATTTCCATTAAACATAAGATAAACATCAACAGCCACGTGAACCACTCCCTTTCAATTGTTAGACAAATTATATACCATTCATTTTCTCAGCACAAAAAAGAACCGGTTCAAAACGAACACAAAAAAAAGCGAAAGGTAACATATAGTTTCCTTTCGCCTGGATTTCAGCACTTATTTATTTCCCTTTCTCATGAAGCCTTTCCTGTTCCTGTTTTCCATACGTATATTGTTTCGGGTCTACAGGAGTCCAGTCCTTGTTAGGTGTATAGAACCTCAATAAGTCTCCGTACATCACCTTATCGGATAACTGAAGGTCACGGATGACGGACTCATTGACTTCCAGCATTTCTTTCGTTGGTTCTTCAATCTTTTCTTTCGTCGAATTGTCGTAATATACACCATCGATTTTGCTGAACTTCTCAGTCATGAAGTCGCCGTTTCTAAACGGTACATACGCTTTATGATCTTTTGAAAAAAGGTCAGTACCCATTTGGATATAATCCTGTGCTTTGATGCCTTGCAAGTGCAGCAATGTCGGCATGACGTCGACTTGTCCTGCGTACTCATGGTTCACGCCTTGGCCTTTTACACCAGGCACTCTGATCATCAATGGTACACGCTGCAATTCAGCGTGTTTCAACGGAGTGATTTCCTCTCCGATCAGTTCCTCCATTGCCCGGTTATGGTTATCGGAAATACCGTAATGGTCGCCATAAATCAAGATGACAGAATCATCGTATAAGCCTTCTGCCTTCAAATCGTTAACAAACTGTTCCAAAGCTTCATCCAGGTAGCGAGCTGTCTGGAAATATCTGTCCACTGATGCATCACCCGTTTCGGCAGGTGCAATCGTTGCATCCTCATCATCAATCAAATATGGATGGTGATGGGTCACCGAAATGAGGTGGGCATAAAACGGCTGTTTCAAGGATTTCAGCATCGGAATGGACTCTTCAAAGAACGGTTTATCCTTCAAGCCATAGCCGATCACATTTTCATCGGACATATTATAATAGCTGGCATCGAAGAATTCGTCTACGCCAAACTCTTTATAAATTTCATCGCGGTTCCAGAATGATTTATAATCGCCATGCAGTACCGCGCTTGTATATCCATGCTGATGCAAAATCGCAGGCAATGCCTGATATGTGTTATTCCCTTTCATGACAAACGCGGAACCTTGCGGCAATCCATATAAAGAATTGTCCATAATCAATTCTGCATCGGCCGTTTTACCCTGCTCGGTTTGATGGAAAAAGTTATCAAAATACGTAAATTCAGGATCGCGCACTAATGAATTCAGAAAAGGAGTGACCTCTTCCCCGTGAAGCTTATAATCTATTAAGAACGTTTGGAAAGATTCCAAATGTATTTTAATGATATTTTTCCCTTTCGCTTTGCCGAAGTATTCAGGATTTGGCTGGGCATACTTGCTCTTCGTGTAATTTTCAACTTCCGTCATATCATCACTTGATGCCATTACCCGCTGTTTCGAAGATTTTACGCTTTGGACAGCATCATAAATGGTAAAGTTGTAGGCTCCAAGATATTTGACAATATAATTTCGGTCAAAAGTCCGCTGCAATAACTGCGGACGGTCAATTTCGGCAAGTCCAAGGTTCACAACAAACAATATAACGCCTGATGTCAAAACCATCAAAGGCTTGCGAAGCTTGATTCGATCCGCGGACCAATTTCCTTTTGCTTTTATAAAAAAGACGATCATGATGATAATATCCAGTGCATAAAAAATATCGTGCCAAGCTACCAGATTAGCAATGCTTCCTCCGAGACTTCCAAAATTGCTTGTCTGGGTCAAAGTCGGGATCGTTATAAAGTCACTGTTAAAGCGGTAGAAAACTACATTGGCATATAATAGGAAACTTAGCGCAGTATAAATCGAAATCAACCATACGCCCATCCGTTTTCCTTTTGCAAACAAGGCCAAGCCAAGAAAAATCAGTGCGGAATTCAGCGGGTTAAAGAAAAGCAGAAATTGCTGTAATCCATTTTTGACTCCCAGGTTGAATTCAGTTTGATAGATAATATACGTTTTAATCCAGAAGAAAAATACCATCACTATAAAAAAGCCCGTTTTTGTACTCAAGAATTTCTTCATCATTCTCACCTCAAATATTCTAGGGCTGTCAATTTACAAAAAATAACCCAAAACAGAGATACCGAATATTCTGCCTTGGAGTTGTTAACTGGTTCACTTTACTTTATATGAAACTCGTTATTGAAAATTGATACTTAATTATTAAACCACATGTTTGCCAAACAGTAAACCCAAAAGGCAAAATGGAACCGTTCCCATGTAAAATAAAATTGTGGAAATATAAGGAAAGAACGCGGAAGCTTGGATGCAGCTGCCACTTAGCCCCCCAATAATCAATGCTTGGCCCATATAAAGCGATTGTCGATTTTTTTTCGCAGGGAGCTCCCTTACGCTTTTTCAATTTTAAAAATATCTATCAAGTCCACCTGGAAACCATCGAAAAGCTTGGAGGTGATGGGACCAGTATCTCTCCGGTTATCATGCTGCTCATACATTCCTTTTTCATTCAAAGTATAGACCGTTATTGTATCAAGCATAGGGTTTGCAATCCAATATTCTTTTACCCCATAATCCATGTAGAGATTAAGCTTTGTGACTAGATCAAGCGACTGGTTAGTGGGACTGAGAATTTCCACAATCAAATCTGGAACACCTACATATCTTGCATCTGTAAAACCACTTGGATCGCAAATAACCGTGATATCCGGAATCACAACTCTTGTGCCTTCCATTTTTTTGCTATTTAATTCAATATCATAAGGAGCATAAAATAACTCGCATGTTTTTCCATCGAGAAATTCCTCAAATGCTCTCCCCAGCTTGCGTGAAACCCTTTGATGTTTGGTCGAAGGCGATGGAGACATGTATATAAATCCATCGATATACTCCAATAACGAGTCATTGTTTTCGCGAATTTGCCAGTACTGTTCTAATGAGTGAATTCCTTTTACATATAAATGCATGATCAAATTCCCCCCGAACTCTTTACTATAGTATACCATTTATCCAGACCCTTCCCTTAACCACTTAAACGCTTTATAATTCCCTGGTGTCAAAAAAAGACATGATCGAAGCAAATGCTTTGACCATGTCTACAAATTGATGCTCATTTCTTTTTTATAGTAATCGTCCACGCTGCTTCGCCGAGCTGTTCGAAATTGGTGACTTCATGCCCGGATTCAGCCGCCCAGCGCGGAATGCTTTCTGTCGCCTGCGTGCAGTCAAAATTGATGATCAACTCGTCGCCTGCGGAAATTTTCTCGATTGCGTCTTTTGCTTCCACTAACGGAAATGGGCAAACCTGCCCCATTACATCCAATGTTGTAGTCATTTTAACATCCTCCTATGCTGTTACAGTTGTATCGGCGACAACTGTATTCTTTTTGGCTTTTGGACGGACAAAGACAAAGTACGATGCTGTCCAAGTTCCTAAAATGATGAATAATAGCGAGACCCAGCCCTGCCATGTCATCATGGCGGTCATAACAAGTCCGTTTCCAATGGAGCATCCACCTGCAAGGCTTGCGCCGAATCCCATCAGGTTACCGCCGATAAAGCTGGATATCCCTGTTTTTACGTCAGGCATTCTGAAACGGAATTCCCTGCTTCCTTTGGCCGCAGCAAAAGAGCCCAAAAAGATTCCCAGAACAAGGAACACGCCCCAGTTAATATATTGCTGGTCACCACTCACAAGAAATTGAAGAATATTCGCGGACGGCGTTGTAATTCCCAAGCCGGACATTCTTCCGGTCGCTTCACTGAGCGGCCAGGCCAAAATGGCAATTCCCCCGATGAGAAGGGCTGTAAAAAATGGATGCCAGCGTTTTTCAAAAAGTAAATGGCTCAATCCTGTCCTTTTGGGCTTCATTGTCGGAATGGCAATTTTAGGTTTTTTCAACTCCCTTATAATGAGCCAAAGGACAATTGCAGTAAATATAGCGATATAAACCCAAACGGAAATTCCAGTCGACTCTGCAATAGAGTTCGTCTTTGTTTGAACAGACTTCATCGATTGATCGATGGGAACCAGGACTCCTGACTTCATCACAGCGCTCATGAACATATAACCGAACAAAGCGATCCAGCTGCCAAGCAGCCCCTCTCCCGCACGGTACCACGTTCCTGTCGCACAGCCTCCTGCAAGCACAATCCCGATTCCAAAAATGAAAGATCCGATAATGGTGGCCATCCAGGAAAATCCTCCTGCCGTAAACTCAATGGCCCCGAACTGGATCAATGTATAGACGCCGATGCTTTGGACAGCAATGGCGATCAACAACGCATAGAACATGCGGTAATCTTTCGCAATATACATATCACGGAATCCGCCGGTTAAACAAAAGCGGCCTCTCTGCATGACAAAACCGAGCAGCGCTCCGCATAAAAGACCCGTGACGATCATTTGAAACATTCCTTTATCCACTCCTTTTAAACCACAGTAAACTCATTGGTTTTATAAACTTATTTTAAATGTTTCATATACCGTCGTCAAGGGGAGAATGTTCTGGTATAAAATTTAAGTTTTATTTAATGAAAAGCGGAAAAAGGAATAATAACAACATGAAAGGAGGCGCTGAAATTGAGCAATATTTTCGTTAAAGCAAGGGAATTATTTAAACGGGACGCCGCAAAAAGGGAAAACCCAAAAGCCTCCAACCAATTCAAAAAAACAAAAAAATAACATTTAAAAACGAGTGCAGCGGATATCCCGCTGCACTCGTTGTATTGCAAGTCATTTTTTTCACACTGAAGAACTATGCTTTCGCCCTTAAATTCTTTAAAACATTGTACCCAAAACAGAAAACCCCCAAGACTGTAACGGCTCCGCCCAGCGTTGCAATCGGGAAGAACACAGGACTGACTTCTAAAATGGCGAGTGCAATACTGATCATCATAATGGGCAGGCCGATATTATGAAGCCAAAAATGGGCCTTTGCGGCGGATGTCAATGGTAAATGGGGAAATAACAAATATAAAATACCGGCAATTACAAGCGACACCCAGCCAAGCAAGTTCATGTGCACATGAACTGTCGACAAAACAAACTTATGCGTAACCGACATATACAGACCAAGGGAGATGCCAATCAGGAAATACACGACAGCTATTTTGATCAGTTTAATCCCCATAAAAACCCCCCTCTTTTCGTTAATAAATATATGAGGGGCGTATATCATGTATACGTTGGCCGAAAAATTAATTTTCTCGCCAATTCCTGAGGATCCGGACCCTGTCCCTGATTTTTGCTTTAGATTTTTCAAGAAAAAAATATAAATTGATTGGCCTTTTTTTCTTTGGCCGATAGACCTTCACAAAAATCCGCTGTCCTCTTGCGCATATTTTCAGGTCAGTAGTTCGCCCTCCAACCTTGGCACATGCCGGCATCGGTTGGACAAATTGATGGAAATTCAAACAGGAAACGCTCAATTTCACGTCCCAGCGGCCCTTATAGAGCTTTGAAACATCAGAGAACCTGCCCTTAAATATCAAGGTGCTTGGATTTTCCCATCTAATTGACAGCGGAGCATATACATCCTCCATCTCCTTTCGTCTGCGCAGCTGTAAAAAAAGAACAATCCTGTGCCGGAAAACCGGCTCCATTTTTTTAAATGAGACCCTGCCTTCTACTCTAATGCCTGCTTCCCCATCTAATGCCATATTGGTAATATCCGCTAAGATCCCTTCAAGATGAACCCTTTGCCTGCTTTGTTTTCTTGCCTCATCAAAAATGGCCTTCCACCTTTCCTCCAACTTTTTATCCCCGAACACTTCAGTAATCTTCTTTGCTTCCTTGCTTAAAGCCCGCCGCTTCTCTTTATCCGAGAAAAGATCAGTCATCGCATCGGCCAAAGCTTTTATATCCCCTGGTTCAATGAGGAGCCCATTTTTTTCGTGTGTGATGATATCAGTCGGTCCATATTTGCAGGCATAGCAAATTACAGGCGTTCCAACACTCATGCTTTCAATAATGGACATGCCGAAAGCTTCGGATTTGGATGTAATCAATGAAAAGGCAGCCCTCCGGAAAGTATTTTCAACGTCATGGGTAAATCCTTTTATAAAAACATGATTTTCGATCCTTAAACGCTTGATAAGCCTTCTGTATCGCTCTTCTTCCCTTCCAAATCCCCAAATCTCAAGCTTCGCTTCCGGCACTTTTTTAACCACTCTTTTAAATGCTTTAATGGCATGATGGATTTGCTTGATTCCTTCATACCTTACAAGCATGACGGCTGTGTACGGATCATGTTCTTCCGCACTGTCGCCCCGTTTAAAAGCCGGATGGCCAACGGTATGAATTGTAGACCTGCGGCCAAAGCGGCTGGCGATATCTTTCGCCTGGCTCTCCGTTAAAGTTACAACTGCATCAAGCTGGTTCATTCGATCAAATAATAATTCATTTCTTTTTACAAGCGTACTGCCGTATTCATACGGCGACTGCAGATGGTTGCTATGTAAAACAGCGATTTTAACTGCCTGTTCATTCTTGATTCCCATAAGTATTTTGTCTGTAAAGCGGCTGTCGGACAACAAAATTGCTTCCTTGTTCTCAAAAAGCGATTGAATAAAATGCCGGCGATAGGCTTTCACTGTTTTAAATGATTTAACCATATTGCCATTTCGGTCGAGCAGATTGTACTTTCCCGACTGGAAGCACCTTTCAAAAAAGCACTTCCCTTCTTTCGTAAGCAATTGCTCCTTTATTGCTTTCCCATTCTTTTGATCATACTGCGTCACTTTTCTTGGCCGGCCTTCGAGGTCAAAGAGAATATGCTGATGGAGGGAGCCATCGTGATAGAAGGGGCGTATGGATTCATCCGTTTTCTCGGTTTCCTGTTGATTCATCAGAAATTCATATACATTAAAATGCTTGATTTTATCACTCCAAAGCCCTGTCCCTTGATAATGTTTTATCACATGATCGTAATCCGGATTAAAATCAAAGGTGATCAAACCAATATCATGATAAAGCCGACTTAACATGTCGGCCCGCTGTATCGCTGCTCTCGTCAACCCGCCCCTTGCTTTTTCAATAGAATGCAGCATGAAATAAACCGCGTAATCATTCAAAGCAGTTCACCCTTTTGGCTTCTTTCTTTTATAGGGATGGCCAAATGACTACGCGATTAAACAGTTTTGGAAAAAATATACTTAAAAAGCGAGCAGATTAAACCAGATTTTTGCTATCATATAGTTATCAGAGCTGTGGGAGTGACAGGTTTGTCAGAAGTATTTCCAATCATCGTTCCAGTCAAATCATCCTTAAAAAGTATCAATTTTTACTTGCTCAAAACAAATCAATCCCTCATGTTAATAGATGCAGGCTTAAACAATGACGATTGCTGGAACGCTTTGAACGATACATTAAATAAAAATAAATTTGGCATAAACGATATCACCCATATGATCCTGACACATCATCATATCGATCATGCCGGGCTTGTAAACAGAGTGGTGTCGGCAAATCCGGTTCCAGTATTCGCCCACCCGCTCTCTTTTCCTCGTTTAAAAAGGGACCCGGAATTTATTCAAATGAGAATTGAGTTCTTTGAAGAACTTTACAATGAAATGGGGTGCGGAGAATCCGGGAGAAAGCAGGTGGAGCATCTAAGAAGAGCAGCTGAAGAAAATGAATCACAAAAAATTGAATGTGACCTGAAAGAGTTGACACCAGGCCAATTTGAAAATTTGAAAGTCATTGAGGTTCCGGGGCACACGCCGGACCAAATAGCCCTTTTCCTCCCGAACAAAAAATGGCTTTTTTCAGGTGATCTGTTGATCAGCCATATATCTAGCAATGCCTTGGTTGAGCCGGACGAAAACGGAAAAAGAATCCGATCGCTCCCTGCCCATGTCGATTCATTAAAAAAATGCCTGTCCATTCCAATGAATACTGTATTTTCCGGACATGGAATTTTGATTGAAAATCCTCATGAATTGATTGAAAAAAGAATTGCAGGAATTGAGAGGAAGGCGGAGAAGTTCCTGCGTTTGATTGAGGATGGATATGAAACTGCAAGCGATGTTGCGCAGGCTTATTATAAGGATACATATGCGAAGCAATTTTCACTTGTTATGTCAAAAGTGATTGGGCATTTGGATTATTTGGAGGAGAGGGGGCGAATTAGAGGAGAGTTCAAGGAGGGAGTTTTGGAGTATAGATCAACATGATCTTAATTCAAAAGCCATCCATTTGGAGGATGACTACTGGTAAGACTTTATTTGTTTAACAAGTACCGGGCTATTCAACCACCAGATCGCATAATTCGCTCAATTTGCGTATGTCGCTGCTTATTCAACTTTTATTAACTCAAGTTTCGGACATGGGTCTATAATTCATCTCTGAAAATATTTTTAAGATCAATGGACAAATCATCAAAAATATTGACTTTAACAGCTTCATCGTTCGCATACGCGCCACCATGTTTGTAAAATCCATTTTCTAATAAATAAACATCTATTATTTCGTGGGATGGGTCGACAATCCAATACTCCTTTACACCTGCTCTTTGATATCGGTTAAATTTAATCATTTTGTCCGTTTTTGCAGTAGATTTTGATAATATTTCAACAATTAAGTCTGGGGAGCCTGCAATATAATTTTTTGCATTTTATCTATATCACATATAATCACAATATTTGGTTTCAACCAATCATTCACTTTAGCGGCATCTTTTTCCTCACTAAAACAAACATCAATCTCAGCCAGAACTCTATAGGATTTATTTCGTAAATATATGTTAAACTCAGTTAAAAGGTCCGTGGCAATTGATTGATGTTTTACACTGGGGGGGATGGGGACATATTATAAATTTGACCATCAATCACCTCATACTGAACATCGTCATCTAATTTCAAGTATTCAGCATATGTTAAAGAATTGTTTTCTTCTGACAATGCTATTGCTTTCCTCCCCCTTGCCTGTTTTCGATTGGGACTCCAGCAAACAACCGGTCTATTTCCGGTCTTATTGTATTCATTATATAACATCTTATTGAAACCACAGATCAATAAACGGGACTTTTGAGATGCCCCCAGATCATCATTCCTTCACCACTTATCTTTTAATTCTTTTCTTTTTGCCATTTAATGAATTCAATTAAAGTTCTATATTCCCCAATTTGCTCCTTGTCAATTCCTGTTTCCTTCAGTTCACTGACAAATTCCTGCCACTCTTTTTCCGGACACTCCTCAGGTTCTCTCTCTGCTCTGATAAGCGTGGTTACATTCACTTCCAATATATCCGCTATTCTATTGATCACCTGAATGGACGGGTTTTCGTTAATACTTCTTTCAAGTCCGCTTATATATGACTTTGAAACATTTGCTCTTTCTGCCAGTTCGGACAGCGACATTCCTCTTTTTCTTCGTATTTCGGCAATTTTTTTTCCTATCATAGATCAATACCTCAATGTTCTATAAATTTTGGGGAGACTTTGCTTAAATCACCATGACATGGTCATACTTTACCATGGTCGTTCCTTCTTCATAGTCACCTCCGGCAGCATTCGTTGCTCCCTGGATATTATTAATGATGTTTTTTACGAAATTCTGACCCATTTCATGTGCGTGCAAGTATCCTCCCCCAAATCTTGGATTAATTTCCGATACCGCATAGCCGTTTTCCGTTTTAAAGCAGTCAATATCGATTGGCCCCAAAGGATTTAATGCACCAATTAATTTTTCGACGACCTGTTTGAACATTGGATCTTTTACAGCGATGGATTTATCCGTTTCACCTGCCCTCATTTTTACTTTTCTTTTTAGAAAAATATTTATAGTCTCCTTCGAAATTACATCTATATAACAATCAGCACCATACTCCTCGCAATCCATATAAGGCTGGATAATATAATCTTGGTATCCTGCCTTAAACGGTTCCAGCTCTTTTAAATTATTCACTTTATTGATTCCCATACTTGCACTGCCGTTTCTCGGCTTTATGATCAGAGGGAATTTCAGCTGGTTTTTATTCAGGTCCATCAGTGCCGCGTCCATATCAATATAGGTAGGAACTGACGGTATGTTATTGGCCTGAAGGAATGCATATGTTGAATATTTGTCAAAACAGATATCGACCACGTTTTTATCACTTACAATGACCATGATGCCATCCTTTTTAAACTCTTCCTTGACGCCGGTCAGCAGCGATAATTCAGGATCAATCAAAGACAAAACGCCTTTGATGCTGTATTTTTCACACAATTTTTTTATATATGGAATGTAGTCAGGATGGTCTATACGAGGCGCCACCTCGTACATATCTGCGTGGTAAAGGGCTGCTGCTGTCTCATCGCAGTCTGCCGCGATGACTTTTCCTCCAACTTTATGAAGTTCCTCTTTAAAATATTGGATCAGCTTAACCCTGCGTCCGACACTGCAAATTAATATGTTCATAAACATCTCCTTCTATAAAATTCTTAAAAAACATAAATCTCTTCGTTGAAAAACTGCCGGATCGTCTCTTTTTTCCGGGCTGCAGTAAATTCCGGATGATCCATGGCTACAATGCCGGGGCGTTCTTTAATGAACGGCGGATTAAAAACGATTGTATAGGCGCCGACATTTTCAAAAATAATATAGTCGTCTTTCATGGGCAGCCTGCCTTTTATTTCAGAGGCCAGGTAATCCTTCTCCATACATGTATATCCAACGATATGAAAAGTTTGCTTTTCTTCGCTTGGATCATGTTCTTGCCTCACAATCTTCATCGGCAGATTGTTTTTGTGCATGGTCGGTTTTACATTATGAACACTTCCGTCAACCAATACAAAATAGTCATTCCTGATTCTTTTACTTTCAATCACTTTTGCTGCAAATAAAAAAACATTGGCAACCATTGCTACTCCCGGTTCCAATATCAATAACGGCTTTTTGTGAAAATCTCCGAATTCTGTATTCATGATTCCACATATCGTTTCAGCATAGTCGTCAAATGCCGGAACAAGCATATCATAAGGTTTCGGCAATTCTCCGTATATTCCGCCGCCAATGTCAATGTACTCCAGACTGTCCAAAATATTTTCTTTAGCCAGCGTACAGAGATTTTGGGTAATGATTTTATACGATTCCAAACTTCTATTTTTCGTTGAAAAGTGTCCGTGCAACCCTACAATCCGTATATTCTCCATTGACCTTAATTCCGTTAAAGCGTGTTCCAGGTTCCCATTGTTGACACATATTCCAAACCTGCTGTATTTATAGCCTTCCTGGAGAGCGCTGACACCATTTTGGGAAATCTCAAAGTTCACTCTTAACCCTACGGGCACTTCAACTTCCGGATTTTTTGAAGCAAATCTTTTGACAAAGTCTATTTCATACAATGAATCAATATTGAGAATGCTATTATTTGTCAATGCCAAATTGATATCATCCATCGTTTTTAAAGGGCCGTTAAATATGATTCTTTTTGGATCTTCTCCTATTTTCAGGGCCAAATCATATTCCAGGCGTGACACGACTTCAGCGTATGCCCCCAGGTTTGATAACTCCTTGCATAAATAGGGAAGATAATTCGTTTTATAGGAGTAACCGATGATAAAATTTTCATACCTGCTTTTAAAAGCCGTATTAATTTTTCTGTAATTTTCCCTTAATTTGTTGACATCCAATATATAGAAAGAAGAGCCAAATTCAGCCTCCAGCCGCTGAATTTGATCGTGTTTCAAAAGTACATGTT
This sequence comes from Siminovitchia fortis, assembly GCF_003605365.2. Lineage (GTDB taxonomy): Bacteria > Bacillota > Bacilli > Bacillales > Bacillaceae_C > Siminovitchia > Siminovitchia fortis. Next base: position 89 of record NZ_QYTU02000008.1, on the reverse strand, counting down.
CCAAGCCCGGGGCATCTGTGACTGTACATGCATTTAACCTTTCCACAAAATTACCTCCAATTATCCCAAATTACGAAAGTAAATTTACT
>NZ_QYTU02000079.1 GCF_003605365.2 Siminovitchia fortis | reverse complement strand
TAAATTTACTTTCGTAATTTGGGATTACTTAACTCTTGGCCAGTATTGAGTTATACTCTTTTCCTTTTTGAACATATGTATCTATGGATAATTGAATCAGTTCAAAATCTTTTTCATTCAATTCGCGGACGACTTTTCCAGGAGAACCGATGACAAGTGATCTCGGCGGTATTTTCTTCCCCGAAGGGATTAATGTGTTTGCTCCAATAATGCATTCTTCCCCTATTTCTACATGATCCAAAATAGTGGAGCCCATACCGATAATGGAGCGCTTTCCAATTTTACATCCATGTAAAATAACATTGTGCCCGACAGTGACCTCGTCTTCAATGATGACAGGATATCCTTCATACATATGGATGGTCGAATTATCTTGAATACTGCATCTTTGGCCGACTTTTACAGGACCTTCATCTCCGCGCAGGACCGCATTAAACCAGATGGTCGATTCCATTCCTACTGTGACATCACCGATCAAATAGGCTCCCGGGGCGACAAATACAGATGGATGAACTTCTGGAGCCGTTTGGTTATACGTTATTTTCATTACGCAACCTCCATTGAAATAATATTAAAAATTTATCGTCTCTTTTACTATAACATTTTTTCAAGGATGGTGAAAAATTTGAAACATGCATGTGAATTATTGGGCATCAAGTATCCGATTATCCAAGGCGGCATGGGCAATATTAGCAACGCCCAATTAACTTCAGCCGTCTCGGAGGCCGGCGGGTTGGGAACAGTGGGAGCGGGCACAATGCCGCCGGATGAGGTAGAGAAAATTATTATCGATATAAAGGGCAGGTCGCAGAAGCCTTTCTCATTGAATATCCCAATTTCTGTCACGGAGTATACAGACGAATTGATCGAAATGGCAATCAGGCATAAGGTTGCCGCAGTTTCTTTATCTGCCGGAAACCCCGCTCCATTCATCCCTGTTTTACAAAAAAACGGCATTAAGGCGATCGTGATTGCTGCATCTGTCAGGCATGCGGTAAAAGCGGAGGAAGCCGGGGCTGATCTGATTGTTGCCGAAGGTTTTGAAGCTGCCGGAATCAATTCCAGCCTGGAATTGACAACTTTTTCGCTTATTCCCCAAATTGTCGATAAGGTTAAAATCCCTGTTTTTGCGGCAGGAGGCATTGCAGATGGGAGGGGGCTGGCCGCTGCCCTCATGCTTGGAGCGAGCGGTGTCCAGATGGGAACAAGGTTTATCGCTGTAAAGGAAGCGCCGTTCCATGAGGAATATAAGCAGAAGGTTCTTAATTCCGACGATCTGGGCACAGTCATTCTGGGCCGTTCTTTTGGAAGAGTCAGAAGGGTACTAAAAGGAGAGTACGCTGCTTCATTAATTGCTGCGGAGAAAAAAGGCATGACAGCAGAGGAATTTTTGGAAAAGACCTCTGAGCCGTTTCATATTAAAGGAGCTCTGCATGGAGATTTTGAGAGAGGCTATGTAAATGGAGGACAGGCAGCCGGGCTGATTCAGCATATTCCATCTGTCAAGCAGCTGCTTGAAGAAATGATGGATCAATCCCGGAATCAAATAAAACAAGTGTATGATCAATTCCAGTAATGGTGAACTGATAGGAGCGCCCGGCCGATGATTGCCGGGCGTATTTTTTTAAAAGGAAAGTATAAATTTTTCATGNTGAAGAAATGATGGATCAATCCCGGAATCAAATAAAACAAGTGTATGATCAATTCCAGTAATGGTGAACTGATAGGAGCGCCCGGCCGATGATTGCCGGGCGTATTTTTTTAAAAGGAAAGTATAAATTTTTCATGGGTATTCATATAAAAGTATTGTTGCTTTGTCCAGTTCAAGCGCCCAGCGACTAGTAAACTTCGCACTTTTTCTTACGCAATTTCGCTTGGGTTAATTTGCATGAAGGGTGGCAAACATTTAATATAGTAATTGAAATATGGAAGGGGGAACGAAGATGAGTATACATATAAATGCGCCTGAATCTGCCATCGCGGAGACTGTTCTACTGCCGGGTGACCCGCTGCGAGCCAAATACATTGCCGAAACTTTTTTGGAAAATGCAAGATGCTATAACACTGTTCGAAATATGCTTGGATATACAGGAGAATACAAGGGCAAAAGAATTTCCGTCCAGGGGACCGGAATGGGTGTGCCGTCTATTTCCATCTATATTAATGAACTTATGGAAAGCTACCATGTACAAAATTTGATCCGCGTTGGAACTTGCGGTGCGATTCAAAAAGGTGTTAAGGTAAGGGATGTCATTCTTGCGATGTCCGCCTCAACCGATTCCCAGATGAACCGATTGACATTTAACGGCATTGATTATGCGCCAACTGCATCGTTTGACCTTCTGAAAAGAGCATATGATGAAGGTGTGAATAAGGGGCTGCATTTAAAGGTAGGGAATGTTTTTACGGCAGACATGTTTTATAATGATAATGCCGAGCATGAGAAGTGGGCACAATACGGCATTTTGGCGCTTGAAATGGAGACTGCTGCACTTTATACATTGGCAGCAAAGTTCGGCCGCAATGCCCTGTCCATTTTGACGGTGAGCGACCATATATTGACTGGTGAACTGACGACAGCAGAAGAACGCCAGACAACCTTCAATGATATGATCGAAGTAGCTTTGGAA
>NZ_QYTU02000078.1 GCF_003605365.2 Siminovitchia fortis | reverse complement strand
AGTAAATTTACTTTCGTAATTTGGGTTAATATATAGTTCCATCTTACATGGTTATGCAGCTTTTGAAAACCGTAAGTATTCAAAATTCAGGTTTCATCCTGATTACCCACGGCATTTTATTAGACCGTTTCCTTAAACAGCTCCCTTTCTCTCCATTTCCCGAATCGATAGTAGCCGAATGCAAGAATGCTGCTGATGACAAAACTTGCGGCGATGCCGGCACCGATTCCTTTTTCTCCTATTAATTTCGCGAAAATAAACGTGAGCGGATAACGCAAGACCCAGAAAGAAATAATATTGAGCATAAGTACCTGGAACATGGCCCCTGAAGCCCGAACAACACCGTTCCACACAAAATTGAGGCCGAGAAACGGATAGAAAAAGGCGATGATTTTCACATATTCCGTCCCAAAGGCAACCGCCCCTTCATCAGAAACGAACATGCGGATTCCCCATCTTGCAAAAGTAAAAATGATGACAGCCGCCAATAACATAGCAGCAAAGTTCAAAAACAGGGCATACACCGTGATCTGCCTGACCCGGTCCCACTGTTTGATGGCAATATTCTGTCCCGCCATACTGTTGACCGCCGTCCCAAGCGCATGTGCCGGCAGCATGATGATGCTGTCCAGACGCTGGGCTGCCCCGAAACCGGCCACTGCATCAGGACCGAATGAAGTGACAACACTCATGATCGCAGCAAGCCCTGCCGAAATCACCGTCATTTGAAGCCCGGACGGAATCCCCTGTTTTAAAATGATGGTTGCCTCTTCCCTTTTTGGAAGTTTTGGAATGGAAAAGGGGATCTGCTTGAAGCGGATGCTGACAAACAGGCCATAAAAAAATGCTGCTCCCTGCGCGACAATTGTAGCATAAGCCGCCCCTTCAATGCCCCAATCAAAGACGTAAATAAACAAAGGGTCAAGAACCGTATTCAAAATGACGGCCATCAAGACAAAGCGGACAGGTGTTTTACTGTTTCCGAGCGCCCTGAAAACTGTGGAAATAAAGTTATAGCCGAACAAAAACAAGATTCCGAGAAAGTTAATCTGCAAATAACTGACAGCCTCTGCAATCATTGAAGAAGGAGTGCCAAGGAACTGGAGAATATTTTTTGCAAAAATAAACCCTGCCACCCCGAGAGCGATCGCCATGCCGCTTAAAATGACAACAAATGCGTTGACAAAACTCCTCAGCCTGGCCTCGTCGTCCTTCCCTTTTAGCTGGGAAAGGACTGTCAGCGTCGCATTATTCACACCGATGATAAAAGAAAGAACAGTAAAAATGACCGTGCTCGAAACTGCCACAGCCCCAAGAGCATTGGCCCCGAGCAAATTCCCGACCCAAAGACTGTCGATAAATTGATAGGAAGTCTGAAGAAGATTGGTGACCAGAATCGGGAGCGAAAAAGCAAGGAGCTGCCTCCCAATCGGCCCGGCCGTAAAATCCTGCTGTTTCATCGTGAGATATCCTTTCTAAAAGGTACTCCTCACATTATATATGCTTGATGAAAGGAAAAGCATGATTTTGGTTTTGGAACAGCTAATCAAACGTTTGATTTAAAAAACGGGCTTTTTTGATTGCACGATTATTGGCTTTGAGTCAGCTAATCAAACGTTTGATTAGATATTCAAAGTATTAATCGGACGAAAAATTAACCGGGCTTCATCTGGCGTGGGATTTATTTTTTGCGATTTTTTAACTTTTCGTCTCCGAAAGGTAAGCCAAGCCGTTAAAAATTTCTCTAAATCTTATTTTTCAACAAAAGCATCCGGGAAAAGTTCAATTTTGACGATATGACAGGCTTGCGGGGGTACGCTATACTGGCTCCAATAAATCCATTATGAAAGCAGGTTGAATAAATATTGAATCAACTCCCTGAGGTCAAAGTGTTCAAGCACTCTTTCGCCAGTCCGGAAGAATATCAGGAGTTTCTGTGCGATTTGCAGGTCAGCTCCCAGTTTAAGATGCGATACCGCGGGCTGTATCAGTACTATGGGAAAGACTTAATAGCCTTTAAGCGCGAAAAGCCCCGTTGTATGATCCGCAATGAATTTCTTCAAGTCTTTTCAAGCTACATGACCGATTACCTGGAAGATCACTGTCCTCCAAGTTGGAATGACTGTCATCCTCCCTTTTGGGAAGAACTCATTTTCGCCCATTTCCCCCACCACTTTAAAGTCACTGAAGAAGAGAAAGAAGTCGAGAATTTCCTTTCTGAACTTAATAAGTTTGTCAAACGTATTGATAAGAATGCCGGCACCAGGTGGACTCAAGAGGTTAGGACCTATTCTGACGAAGCGTTGATTGATTTAAAAATATGCGAACGACTCCTCAACCGCCTATTTCTCAAGCAATATCCGGATTTCCATAAGGAGGGCTGGGATTTTAAAAAAGATTTTGATCGAATTGAACACTTGCTTTATCATTTTAACAGATCTTTTCATACCCTTTTTCAGGTGATTGACATTATTGATGAGACGGTTATTCTTGAAAAGTTGGACGACGGAAGGATTTTTCACACTAGAGGGCTTCCGGTCAATATAATTAAACCAGATCTGTTGTTCTTTGGAACGATTGGGCAAAACAGTGGGCAATTTTCTTGGAGATGGCTCCTGACAGAAGGCATTTATCCGGAGAGGGCAAAGCCCTTTATGTTGAACAAGCTATATAATTTGAGCTAAATAAATTAT
>NZ_QYTU02000077.1 GCF_003605365.2 Siminovitchia fortis | reverse complement strand
TGAATAGAAGCTGGACTTATTCTTCTTTTTCTTTTGGAGGCTGGTTTTGGCCCGCCGGTTTCCCTTTATTTTCGTCGGAATCCCCTGCTCCCTTATTATCTTCGGGTGGAGGGCTATCCTTGTTTCCCGGATTTTCTTTATCATTCCCGCCCTCATTATTTTCGGGATTCCTATTATTATTTCCTCCTTGGCCGTTGTTTTCTGCAGGAGGCTGCTTATTCCCCTGTCCCGGATTCTCTTCGCTTGGAGGCTTCGGATTATTGTCACCGGGCTTTTTCCGCCCTTCATTTTCCACATTTGGATCAGGCTTTTTCTCTTGTTCTCCGGATTTCTCTTGGTCTTTATTTTCTCTCTCTTTTTCTTCTATTTTCTCATCAGAATCCTCAACCTTTTCGTCATCCTCTTCTGTGATCTCCGGCTTGTTCTCTACTTCATTCTTCTTTACAGGCTTATTTATGTTGATCTGCTTCTTGACAGGGGCAGTTCCTTTTACAAATAATTCGACCCTGTTTCCAATGGTCCTTTTTTCAACAGAGGATGGCATCGTGAAGTCCGGCGTTTCGATGCCTTCGGATACTTCAGACATAATATGTTTGAAAATCAATTTGGCATTATGAGAGTCCTGCATTTGTACGAAACTTTCCTGTGAAATCTCATCATATCCGGTCCATACGGCAGCTGAATAACGGGTTGTATATCCGGCAAACCATGCATCCGTCACTCCATATCCATAGATGTCATCCGGCAATTCGTTTGTACCTGTTTTTCCTGCCAGCGGAAGTCCCGGAATGTTTGCCATGTCCCCGGTTCCCTCTGTCACCACTGTTTTTAACATATCTGTGATCATATAAGCCGTATAATCACTCATCGCCTGAACAGGCTTCGGCTGAAGATTCTTTTCCTTTCCATCCAAATACACGATTTTGCGAACCGTATGTGGCTCATTAAACACCCCCTCGTTTCCAAAAGCGGCATAGGCTCCTGCAAGTTGAAGAGGAGAGACCCCATCTTTAAAACCGCCAATGGCATAGGCAGGAAAAATTTCATCCAAAGGAATGCCCAGTTTTTCGGCAAATTTCTTTGCCTCTTCAGGCCCTGCTTCCTGCATCGCTTTAATGGCAGGTATATTATACGACCATTGAAGTGCAGTCCTCATGGAGACATTGCCATGAAAGCGATTATCCCAGTTTTTAAAAACTTTTCCGTTCAACTCGATTTCTTCATCTTTTATCTGCTCATACGTCGACCATTTCAGCTTTTCAATTGCCGGCCCATAGGCCATGATGGGCTTGGCTGTAGAGCCTGGCTGCCGTTTCATTTGAGTGGCATAATTGAAGCCTCTTTGAATCTCTGCTTCCGAATCCCGGCTGCCGCCAATCGCGCGAACTTCCCCGGTCTTTGTATCTAACAGTACGACACCCGCTCTGAATTTATCATCAGGATAATCAATATATTCATCTGTCTTTAAAACTTTGTCTGTAATCTTTTGTGCTTTGGGATCAAATGTTGTATAGATTTTCAGCCCCAGCGTATAAAGCTTGTCCTCATCGATCCCTTTTTCCTTCAATTCTTCGATGACCCTGTCCGTGAAGCTGTTATATGTATTTTTCCTCTTTTGCTTCTTCAGCATGTCTTTTACCGGAATGGACTGTGCTTCCTTTTTTTCTTTTTCAGTTATATATCCATGCTCATGCATCAAAGAAAGAACAAGATCCCTTCTGTTTTCGGCAAGCTCCGGATTCTCGTATGGATTATAACCGCTCGGCCTTTGCGGCAATCCTGCCAACAGCGCTGCCTCGCTTAAGTTTAAATCCTTAACGGATTTCCCGAAATACACATCTGCGGCCGTTGCAACGCCGTATGCCCCTTCACCGAAATAGACTTTATTCAAATACATCTCCAATATTTCTTCTTTTGTATATTTCCTTTCCAATTTTAATGCAAGATATGCTTCTTGAACTTTGCGCTCGATGGTTTTTTCAGGGGATAAAAAAGACATCTTTACGAGCTGCTGTGTGATCGTGCTGCCCCCCTCCACTCCAAAACCTTCCTTAATATTTGCAACCGTTGCACCGGCAATTCGTTTAAAGTCAATGCCATGATGATCCCAGAACCTCACATCTTCGACAGACAGGAAAGCATTCTGCACGCTTTTCGGCACCTGATCCAAAGGAACCATTTTTCGGTATTCTTCTCCGGCTACATCCATTATCTTTTTATTATTCATGTCGTATATAGTGGAAGACATTGGTGAATTTAGCTGCTCGGGATTTAATTTGGGCGCTTCTTTTACATAGGCCATCGCTGTAAATGCAAATACCCCAGTAACTAAAATCCCGAAAATGAAGAATGCCAGCATAGTGCGATAAGCCAAACTTCGGGATCTTCCTTTTTCTTTTTGTTTTTTTTCCTTATCCTCTCTGTATTGTCTGCGACTTGGATAACTCTCCCCCATGACCACATTCCCCCTAATATGTAATCACAATAATAACGAATACCCGAAATTTTTTTGTTCTAACCTTTGAATCCGCTGGAAAATCGAAAATTTAAATACAGCGCGGATAATGGAAAATACATTTTCATGAATCCCGCGAACCCCTATTTTACTCACTCCGGGATGCAATTCTTGTCGCATTTCGGCTTATATTTAGGGATATTTTTCAACGTTTTTCGAATAAAAGTTCAAATGTAAAAAAAGGCGTCTCCACAGATGCCTTTTTTAAAAATAAATATACGGAATCTACTGTTTGTGTTCATTTATCCTGAATTACGAAAGTAAAA
>NZ_QYTU02000076.1 GCF_003605365.2 Siminovitchia fortis | reverse complement strand
TGAAGAAGGACATAGGTTAGCTCCACCTCTGCCATCTTTTTGACCCACTTGGGACAAGAAATTGATCCACTTAGGACAGAGATGAGCCACTACTAGTAGATTTATAAGCAGCCATTGAAATCTAATATATTCCAATGGCTGTTTAGCTTATTTAAAACTCTTACCGTCTAGTTGTTTATTAATTATCTCTTGAGCTAAGCTAACGAGTTCATCGTGGTCTAATCCCTCTTCTTCTCCCCAAATACATGGAGGTAATAATTTCTCTTCCACTTCGCGCATTACTTCATCAGGTAAATACATGTGAAGGAAATACCTTGCTATACGGATTTCAACTTCTTCAGGGATCACTTGGATACCGCCAATCCATGACGTTCTCTCATCGAGACTTTACCGTCAATAAGTATATTGTAGGAATCATGCACAATCCTATCTAGAATGGCGTCTGCCAGTGTGCTTTCGCCAATTTTATCATGCCATCCCCTAGGATCAAATTGGGAACAAAAGATAGTTGAGCCCTGCTGGTGGCGTGCTTCTACGATTTCAAGAAGGTCTCTTGATTCCGTTTCTTTTAACGGAGTTAATAGCCACTCATCCAAGATTAGTAGGTTTACATTCTTGTATTTTTTCATTACCTTTCTATACGTTCCTTCTCCTCTTGCGATCGCCAATTCATCCAATAAATCAGGTAATCGGATGTATTTTACTTTATAGAATTGACGACACGCAGCGATGCCAAATGCACAGGCTAAATACGTCTTCCCATTTCCGGAAGCACCCATTAATATAATATTGTGATGCTCTTCAATATAATTACCAGTTGCCAATCGCAATATTTGTGCCTTATCTAGCTTTCTATCCGGATGATATTCAATATCTTCAATACACGCCTGCGTGTCCCGTAATTCTGCTTGTTTGATTAGGCGATCAAGCTTATTGTTTTGCCTTCTGGACCATTCAATATCAACCAGTAATCCAAATCTATCTTCAAAAGATAGTTCTTGATATTCCGGATTTCTCAATTGTTCTCTAAATGTTTCTGCCATCGCAGACATTCTCATGTCATTTAATTTTGTTAAAGTGTTATCGGTTGTCATTATTTTTTCCCTCCGTAGTAATCAGCGCCACGAGTAAAGCCGTATGCGTTATCATTTTTTGGTGTGTCCATTTGTTCGCTTGTTTTCTCCAATGGTAATTTATCATGTCCTGTTTTTAGGATTGTTTGTATGCTTTTAAGTTTTGGGCGTGGCGTATAAGACAATACTCTTTCACACGCCTTCTCTATGCGTTCGATGGAGTATTTATCTGCTAGTTTCATCAATGCATAGGTCGATTTCAACCCTTGCTTTTCTGTTGGATAAGATTCTAGTATTCTTTCAATGGTTAATAGGGTGGAAGGACCGGTTGTGGCACCCCACTCTAATATAAACTCCTTATCAAACGATGCATACTTTCTATGATCCCTAGGCATATGATCAGGAATCGTACTGAAATCCCCACCTGTTTTATTTGATCTTTTGTGCGAAGCAATCCGGATATTCTTATAAAACACTTCAACTATATTTCTCGTTACTCGAACGTCTACTGTACATTTGATATAATCATAGGGAACAGAGTAATAATTATTATCTATTTTCACATGATAATCGGGCTGGACAACGGTCTTCGCCCAGCTCGCAATCTCGTATGGTGAATGAGGCAGGGGAATTAATGCAAATTTTTCTTCTTCTAAGAATGCTTCCTGCCTGTTCCCTTTTCTCTTTTGGAAAGATTTTGTATTCACCACATCTAATTTCTCTCTAATCGCTTTGTTTAGCTCAGCCAAAGAAAAGAACTTCTCATTACGAAGAGAAGCGATAATCCAAGTCGATATATGGCCAACATTCCCTTCTACACTTGGCTTGTCCTTGGGCCGGCGTACACGTGCTGGGATAATAGTAGTCTGGTAATATTCAGCCATTTCCTGATAGCTCTGATTAATAATTGGATCGATACGGGAAGACTTGGTCACTCCAGTCTTCAAGTTATCCGGTACAATAACCCTTGTGACTCCCCCATAAAATTCAAAAGCATGGATATGAGCCGTAATCCAACTCTCTATATCCATGGATAAAAATCCTTCTACATATGCATATTGACTACATGGCAATGCAGAAACAAAAATATAAACAGGAATTTCTTCTCCTGTTAGATTGTTTGTAAGATGCATCGTTTGACCTGCCCAGTCCACTTCCATTTGTTCTCCAGGTTTTCTTTTGATGCGCATGGTTGCTTTGGTTTTCCTGGCATAATCAGTGTAAAATCTACAAAACTGGCGATAACTGTACGGAATTTCATCATTTGCCCTGCTCTGTAAAGAATATTCGTCCCATAAAAGAGAAAGTGTTACCCCCGTTTTAGCCAATTCTTTATGAATATACTCACAATCAGGCTTTCGTCGATGGTCTGAAGGAACCTTTTTCTCAGGAAATAAAATCATTTGTAAATCTAAATCTGTCACGTCATCTTCGATTGGCCACTGAATTTTCTTCTCTTCCGCTCGCCGAATTACTTCTCTAATCGTGTTCCTTGAATGACCACAGCTTGAAGCTATCCCCCTTTGTGTGACTTCCTGCGAGTGAAGCCTTAAAATTTCCCGATACTTAATCACAAAAAAACCCCCTATAAATGAATTTGCACGTATGTGCTCCTTCATTATATAGGAGGGTGGGTCAGCTATGTCTTAGGTGGATCAATTTCATGGCAGAGGTGGATCAAAAAGATGGCACAACTGGGTCAATTGCATGGCTGTAATCACATT
>NZ_QYTU02000075.1 GCF_003605365.2 Siminovitchia fortis | reverse complement strand
TTGTGTATTTTTCTCTTGCAAAATACAGTATTTCAAATCACTTACAATATTTAAGGCCTCTCAAGTCCCTGCCTCCCATACAAAGCCGTGAACAGTACTTCGCCATGCGCCTGCTCTCTTTTCTATAAATATGACTTATCGCTATGATAAAACTTTTCAATCGAGATTTTTCAAACCGTTTGCCTAGTTGCTCCGTTATTTTTAATGAGAGGAGTATTCTTAGGAAGGAGATGGAAAGTTGTTAAAGAGAATGGGAATTGTATTGGTCGTGTTGTTCGTTCCGCTATCTTTATGGGGATGTGTGTCCATGGGGCCTTCTGGAGCAAAAGCTTCCAAAGAAGACAGTAACACCTTGCACGTGTATGGGCCAGGCGGGCCTCTGGGCCCTATAGAGGAGCTTGCCGAAAGGTTTTCAAAGGAAACCGGAATCCATGTCAAAGTGACTGCGGGTCCTGAATCAAAATGGATTGAAGACGCAAAGCAAGATGCTGACCTTATATACGGAGGCTCTGAATACATGCTTCGTAATCTGATGCTGAACCATCCCGGATTGATTGATGAGAAATCAAAAACAGAGCTATTTCCAAGGGCAGCCGGGATATTGGTAAGAAAAGGCAATCCGAAAAACATCCAATCATTGGAGGATTTAACCAAAAGCGGAATAAAAATCATAGACGTGAACGGGGCAGGCCAGCTGGGTTTGTGGGAGGACTTGGCAGGCCGAAAAGGGCTCATCCCCGGGATTAGCAGGAACATTGATCAGTCCGTCACCTCCAGTGCAGAAGCGATAGAAATCTGGAAAAAGAACAATAAACATGATGCTTGGATTACCTATGAATCTTGGCATTATCGTTTAGCAGACGTGACGGATCTGGTTAAACTTCCAGAGGAGGAAAAGCTGTACCGCGGTACGCCTATCAGCATAGCTGCCAACTCAGATCAAAAGAAAGACGCAAAGCAATTCATTGCATTTTTAAAAACCGAAACTTCCCGTGATGTGTTTCAAAAATGGGGATGGAAATAATTTATTGGAGTGATACATGATGAAAAGAGCGATGATCATTTTGGCTTTATTTGTTTCGGCTATGCTATTGGGTGCCTGTGGAAGCGCCAAGAAAGAAAGTACCGGCAATGGAGAAGATGCTTTACAGGAAAATACAGCCTCAGAACCAGGAACGGATCATGCAGAAAAGATTGGAAGTCCGGAAGAAAACAGTGATATGGGCGGCGAGAGTGGAAGCCTTCAATTACTTGAGGATGATAAAGTCGGGGAGTATCTTGCAGATTCAAAAGGGATGGCGCTCTATTATTTTACAAAGGATGAGCCTGAAACAAGCAATTGCAGCGGAGAGTGTCTAGACAACTGGCCACCGTTTACGGAAAAGGACTTTGATGTTCCGGCAGGATTTGATAAGTGTGATTTTGGTACCATTACAAGAGAGGATACGGATGCTGAACAGGTGACCTATAAAGGATACCCTCTGTATTATTTCGCAAAGGACCAAAACAAAGGAGACGTGAACGGGCAAGGTGTTAAGGATGTTTGGTATCTCATTAACAAGGATACCGATTTTAAGTAATTTATGGAACGAAATTGGGACTGCTGTGTTGGGCGGCAGTTCCCGCTTCTTTTTAAGTATTGACAGAATGGGGTGCACGCTCGATTGAGGGATAAAGATGATGAGGAGTTAATGAAGTTGATCAACGATCAACATCGCCCCGCCCTGGAAGAGGTCTATGACCGGTATATCAAACTGATCTATAGCTTCACGTTTAATTTCACAAATGGTAATGAGGATATGACCAAGGAAATTATTCAGCTTGTTTTCCTGAAACTATGGACAACTAATAGCAGCTACCAATCAGAGAAAGGAAGTTTTGTTAACTGGATTTTGACGATTACTAGACACATTTGTGTGGATTATATACGTAAAAACCAGGTACATATCAAACATCAATTTGAAATCGATCCATCCAGTCAAAATGAGATCCCAGACCCGTACAATGGGATTGAAACAAGCCTTCTCAGACATGAATTGTCCGCAGCAATAAGCAAATTAAGTACTGCCCAGAACAGGTTGATCGGTTTGTTGTATTGGCAAGGCTATTCATTGACAGAAATTGCCGAGATTGAGAATGAACCGGTCGGGACGATCAAAAGCAGACTTTATCAATCTCTTAAGCAACTAAAGAAGTATTTGGAATTGGGGGATACATAGATGGAGGGGAATTGCAGGAATTTACTTCTCTTTATGACGGGCGAACTAAATGAAAAGGAGAATCAAAAATTTATCAAACATTTAAAGAAGTGCAAATTATGTTCCGAGGAGCTTGAGGAAATGAATGATGCTTGGAATGCCTTACAATGGGATTTTGAAGAAAAAAAGGTCCCCCATTCATTAAAGAAAGGTGTAATGGATTATGTTTTTAAGCGTAACAGAAATGCTATCAGAAAACCGAAACATTCGTATACGTTGAAAAATCAATTCAGCCTCCTGGCCAGAGGGTTGCTGATATTTCTAACAGCGACATCCCTTCTCTTTGCCTTAGACAACCATTTTCCTCAAAGCTTTTTGACCGGGATACAACCGTACAATACTGTCCCGTCCCAAGTATTGAATACAATGATGATTCAGGCATCAGATGTAACGAACAATCAATTAACCGGATATGCCGCTGTTATTCAAGAAGGGCAGTCAAAAAAGTTGATTGTCCAGGTTGAAAATATGCCAAAACTCAAAGGCTCGGAAGTATATCAGGTCTGGCTCTTGAAAGACGGGGAGCGTGAAAATGCTGGGATATTCAAACCAAATGAAAATGGTACTGGCATACTATCTTTTCCACTAAAAAAAGAGGGGCAGTTTGATCAAATCGGCATCACTACCGAACCGGATGAAACAAGCCTCCAACCGCGGGGGAAAAAGATTGCGGGAACAGGTTGAGATGCACCTGGGGTGGATCTAACTGTTTAAGTGAGAGTGAGTACGGCTCTTGCTTCGCAGTTTAGTTTTTTGTTTTTTTACTGGTAGAATAAAACAAATGAATGGGAGGTATCCCCAATGGCTAAATCAAAGCGAGAAGAGAAATCTATTGAATTAGCGAATCAAATCCTTGAAAATTACCAACCAAAAACTGTTGAAGATATCCAGAATGTACTTATAGATATTTCGGGCCCATGTTTGAGGCCATGTTAAAAGGTGGAATGGACAACCATCTGGGCTATGAATCCAATGGTTCACTACTACATTTTGGATGATTGTATTTCGCAAGTGAAAAGTG
>NZ_QYTU02000074.1 GCF_003605365.2 Siminovitchia fortis | reverse complement strand
GTGGTAGAACACCACCTTGCCAAGGTGGGGGTCGCGGGTTCGAACCCCGTCTTCCGCTCCAACATTTTGGCGGCATAGCCAAGTGGTAAGGCACGGGTCTGCAACACCCTTACCACCGGTTCGAATCCGGTTGCCGCCTCCATCTTTTATACCATGCCTGAGTGGTGGAACTGGCATACACGTTGGACTCAAAATCCAATGCCCTCACGGGCTTGTGGGTTCGAATCCCACCTCAGGTATCATAAGACTTTCAACAATCGGTTGAGAGTCTTTTTCTTTGCCACAAAGAGACATACAAATATTCGGAGGAAAAGCTTACTTTTTCCGAAATTGCTGAGGGATATAAAGTAAAATTGGGGGAAATATACATGAAAAAGAATATCGCGTTCAGCATTGCAGGACTGGCAGCAATTCCTTTAGGTGTTTATTTTGCTTTCACATCCAATAGTGAAAATCAAACTGATGCCATTACGAGTAAAGAGGATGCATCCAGCCTGGAAATGACAGCGCCGGTTAAATATATAGCTACTAATGAGGAAAGAATGACAGCTCAAAAAGATATCGGGGAAATATCTGATGAATTGACCCTGATCATGAGAATGGTCGAAATGTCCCTTCAAAAAGTTAATATCGAAGGGGATAAGTTTACTTCTGATTCGACTGGCCGAATTCAAATGACGAAAGGCAATATATATTATATTAAACAACAGGCTGATTCTATAGATATTTCAAGGAATACAAAGAATGGGACCTTTTCGTACGAAAGTATTATAAATAGGTGGCTCGAAGGGAATTTTGACAACATTACCGATGAAGTGGAATTCCTTTTGAGTCTTACTTCCAGGCCGTATGGAAAATATGACGGCGGGGAAGTCACTGAAAAAACCAGGATTGAAGAGCAGGATTATATTCAGCAGTTTTTTGAACAAAATAATTGAGAGATGAAAAAATGTACCGGGAAGACGTGATTTTCCTTTCCATTGGTACATTTTTCTTTTATATTTGTAAGTCATATTGGCTGTATTGAATCTACATATTATAAAGAATGAAGTTCCAGATCAGGGCTAGAAAATAAAAATCTGAATACCAGGAATTCCTGGTTATTCAGATTAAGACACTACTTCATTAATACTGGTTTTTTTTTAAGCGGTTTTTGTCTTCTCTGCCAAGCCGCCGACACAAACAACGTCAAAACAAGGACAACCAATCCAAGCAAAAACGGATAAATCATGTGGATATCATACATCATGCCTGCACAAAGCGGTCCAAGAACATTCCCGATACTCATATAGGAATTGTTCATTCCCATAGCGAAGCCTTGCTCATTCGCGGCTAATTTCGAAATCAGCGTATTCAGAACAGGCCTTAAAATGGACGTTGCCATGAAAATGATCAGTGTCACAACGAAAAAGAGAACATAGCTTGATGCAAAGATTGAAAATAAAAATCCGGCAGCCGAAACCCCCAAGAAAATATTCATCACTTTACCTTCGCCTAAACGGGAAACAAGGCGATCGACCACAAAAAGCTGCACGATGACGCTGATAATGCCTGAAACAGTTACCATGACCGCTATTTCCTGCGGTGTCGCTTTAAAAGCATTATCAAGATAAAGACCGATAATCGATTCATAAGCCATCAGCCCGAAGCTCATGACAAGTACGATGATCAGCGGAATAAAATAGGGTTTGTGGACAGACTGCACCAGTTTTTTAACCATGGGATCGTCCGCGACCCCATCGATTGTCGTTCCATCATCTTTACTTTCTTTTAGTACAATAATAGAAAAAACAACAGCCGCCACACTCACAATCGCGGATACAAGAAGCGGCATTTTCAGCCCGTAGTCCGCTAAAAAACCCCCGACACCGGGACCGATCACAATACCAAGTGACATCGCAGCTGAGATATAGCTGTTTCCTTTTGCACGCTGCTCGAGGGTGGTGATATCAGCTACATAAGCGAATATGGCCGGAATCAACAGGGCGGCCCCAATTCCTCCGATAACGCGCGAAAAATATAAGATACCAACCGAATTGGAAAAATAAAAGATGAACATGGAAAGTGCCAATCCGCTCAATCCATAAATGATCATTTTTCTCCTTCCGTATTGGTCGGTCCATTTACCTGCAATCGGGGACATGATGAATTGCGCGCCTGCAAAAATGGCAATCATCAGCCCGGCAGCCGTTCCACCTTGGCCGATGGACACTAAATAGGCAGGCATAATCGGAATGATGATCCCGAAACTCCCAATAGCAATAAACATGTTGACCATCAAAACAAACAATTTTCTTTTTTGATCAGGCTGCACCATAATCCCCTCTTTTCTTTTTCTAATAAAAACATAGCTTCTTAATGTAACAATACACGGAGGAAAAAGTCAATAAGCTTTTCTAAATTTTTTAAAATAAAACAGCCGCCGGTTTGCCCGGCGGCCAGTAACTTATAATACGAAAGCTGCAATCATTCCGAATATGAAAAGCGGAATATTATAATGAAGGAATGTTGGTACGCAAGTGTCCCAAATATGATGGTGGCGTCCGTCGGCATTCAATCCTGCAGTCGGACCGAGCGTGCTGTCGGAGGCAGGGGACCCCGCATCACCGAGCGCCCCGGCCGTTCCGATCAAGGCAGCCGTTGCAAGCGGGGAAAGGCCGGCAGCTGCACAAAGCGGTACATAAAGGGCTGCCAGAATCGGGATTGTACCGAAGGACGATCCGATTCCCATTGTAATGATCAATCCGACGAGCAGCATGAAAAAAGCAAGCAGCATTGGAGAGTTCCCTACAAGGCCTGTCGTATTCTCCACAAGCTCAGTTACAGAACCCGTTTCCTTCAAGACAGTTGCATAACCGGAAGCTACGAGCATAACAAACGCAATCATTCCCATCATGCCGATACCTTCTTGGACAACTTTATCTCCATCATGAAATTTAACGACTCTTGTAATGAATAAAAGGATGATACCCGTCAAAGCGCCCAGAACGAGAGACTTAGACACTAATTGAACGACTAAGGCTGCAATGATAGCGATTATCGTAAAGGTATGCTCCATTTTCCAAGCAGCCGGAGCAGGTTCGTCCGTAATGCCTTCAGCCATGTCGAGTTCCGCAGGAGGCGTCTGTATGGCCGGTTTCGAGACACGATCTTTTCTGTAGGAAATAAAAATGGCAATCAATAAGCCTACAATCATGCCTGATCCGGGAATCAGCATGGACAGATTTACGTCACTCAATGAAATATTCATACCGTTGGAAATCATTTCATCGCGGATGATTCCGTGGAAAATCAATCCGAAACCGGCAGGAATCATGATGTATGGAGCCTTCAAGCCAAATGTTAATGCGGAAGCGACAGCCCTCCTGTCCAATTTAAGGCGGTCAAACAATCCTAGAAGCGGCGGGATTAAAATAGGGATAAATGCGATGTGAACAGGAACGGCATTTTGTGATAAACAGGCAATTCCCGCAATCGCCAGTGCAAGCATCGTTTTTTTTCCTGTAAAGATTTTCAGCATTTGATTGACCAAAAGTGTCGTTATGCCTGATAGGCCGATCATGACAGCAAAAATCCCGAGCAAAATATAGCTGAGTGCTGTGTTGGCTTGGCCGCCCATTCCCGAAACCATCAGATTCACAGAATCAGAGAAATTCATTCCTGATACGAGGCCCGCAGTCAGGGAGGAGATGAGGATTGCAAATAAGACATTCACGCGAAGAAGGCTTAATGCAACCATAACAATTACACTGATGATAACAGCATTAGTCAGCATGAGTTAACCTCTTTCTATTATTTAATTCCATACTCTATCATCCATTTGACTGGTGAAAATGTCAACGGTGAATTGCAGAAAGGATTAGTTTTGCGGGCGGTCTAGTTTGCAGATAAAATGAAACTAAAAAATTAGATTATATTGACAAAAATTATCCTGAATTACGAAAGTAA
>NZ_QYTU02000073.1 GCF_003605365.2 Siminovitchia fortis | reverse complement strand
TTCCAAAGCTACTTCGATCATATCATTAGGGGTTTGGTACTGTCATTAAAAATCAATAGAAGTAAAAGTGTTGATTTTACAATCATTATTATTACTCATTGTGTCTATCACTGTCAAAAGTAATCTTTAAAGTGACCATTTTACCACCCGTTGGTCACTTTTTGGTCACTCGTAGTCACTAAAAACAAGGAGCTGAATGTCAATGAAAAAACTACTCATTTACAAAGAAAACGGCGAATTCGTGCTCGAGCATATAAACAGTTTCGGCCACTCTATCAAACGTTATTTCATTACCGAAAACGGGCTGAAAGAGGAAATTGAATTATATCAGCCGATACTGGATCAATACGAAATAATAAACAGGCTGCAATAAGTAAGGCCCCTTTATGGGGCCCTCTTTTAATTACCGTCTTTCTTTTTGGCTTCCTCGAAACTCAGCACTTCAAATTCCAATCTTTTTTCCTCGGATAGATCCTCAAAGTCATCCACATTCATCGGTGGCTTGATAATCATTTTAATAGTTTTAATGTCCGCATCAGGGTCCTTCAATATCCACCAGGTTTGATCCTTCATCTTTACCTTACCCAAAAATTCACCGCCAACATCCCCCATAAGCAACATGTCAGACTCCACTTGCTCACCAGTATCAGTGACCATAATGGATTGATTCGGGTAAAACTCCACGTCATCTTCAGATGTGTTTTCGGCTCTCATATCGGTAACGATCGCCCGCACCTTGTCTTGATCCTCAAAAACCAGTTCTTTCATGTCCTCGTTCGGTTCTACTTCCAGGACCATAAGGCTGTCAACAAACAATTTTATGGGGCCCATTTCAATCGGCTTACCTGGCGTATCTTCTTTTCCATCGATGCCAACTCCATCGTTGTAACCCACACCAACAACTCTCACTTTTCCGAAATCCTTATCTTCCCATTCTCCGGTTTCCTCTAAATCCTCGGGAGGCTCTTCCTCCACGGATTCTTCTTTTTCGGCATCGTTTTGCTCCTGTTGCTCGTTATCTTGGGCTTGCTCAGTTTGTTTTGGTTCTTTCGGTTTTTCCTCCGTTGATGCGCCGGATCCACAAGCTGCCAAAAATAAAATTAAAATGGCCCATAAATATTTTTTTAGCATTTTTCCCTCTCCCTATTTCAATTTAACGGTATATTCCCCTACCTCCGTGGCAGTAACATCATCATAACCAGTGAAAACCACGTCATATTGATCGTTATCTAGTCCGTAAGCTTCCACAAATTCAATACTTTTTCCTGGTAGTAGAGCGTTAGCACTTGCGTTATCTAAATCAACCATTTTATTGTAAGTTTCAACGTCATCTTCATCCCCAAAAGCATCAAGGAAATGGTAATTATCCATTAAATCTATTCGAGATGTTTCGTTTTCCTGCCGCGCCATGAGAAAGCCAAGCGTTTCATTTGGTATCACATCTTCATCTTGTGTTTTGTTCGTAAGTTTAAAGGTGACAAACAGACCCGGATTACTTTCCATTGGACTTTGGATTATTTCCGTCTTAGCGATTGTTAAAGTGAATTTGTCAGTTTCCAAAGTGCCGTTTTCAAATGTAGTGGTTGGCTCCTGTTCTTCAACAATATTTCCTTCTGCTGTAGTCTCACCGCTTTCTTTAGCCTTTTCTTTCGGCGTATCCTCCCCCGATGTGGATGACCCACAGGCTGCAAGAAATAAAATTAATAATAGCCACAAATATTTCCTCATTTCTCCAGCTCCCCTTTTTAGCCTTATACTATCTTAATCGGACAAAAGTTTCAAAATTTTATCTTATCTCATCAAACGTTAATACCTCTGCCCTCATTCCTTTGCAAGCCGTCTGCAATTTTCTTTTCCTGCTTTCGCTCAAAGTGATGAAATAGAGAAAAGGCTGCATGTTTGATTTTTTCTGTATATCCGTCCACATTTCTTTATAACGCTTCACCTTTTTAATATTATCGGCCATGTGACGGGTGTTATCTATCTCGATTAGATAAATATAGCCGTTCCTGCTGAACATGGCGTCTGCCACAAGCTTTTTTGTCGTCGCGGTAGTTAACCCCTTCACTTGGATAGCAAAGCCGTAGCCGGCGTCTGTGGACGATTCAAAGGCGTATTCTCTCCGCCAGTCATGTGGACAATTAAAATAAATATAAGCGTCATTTGTTAGCAACATGTGGTCAAACAGCATTGACTTTTTAATCTCGTTAACCGATGCAATTAGTTCCCGACCGTCTTTATTCAAATAAACGATTTTTTCCCTTGACCGCACCTCATGCAGATACGGCGACAGCTTATTAATCACCCGGCAAGTATTCCGATAAGTACCGAGCCGTAGTATTTCATGCAGCTGCCGCACACTGGCGACACCTAACCGATCAATCAGCGTCAGTATTTTTTCTGTTCTGTTCATGAAGAAAGCCTCCTATCATTTGGTCTGTGATATACGGGCATTGGATCTCATGTTTTTCAGCCAATTTGTAAATGGCCCGACCTGCTATCGGTTCTAATTCTTCCGCTCCCTTTTCGTCAAGAATAACCCTGCTGCCTATTTGGTCCGCTATTTTAAAAGATACGCGGGCCACTATGTTCATTTTGACCTGCCCCGGAACCGCTTCTCTATACGGTATTTGAGTGGCAAATATTAAGCGGAAACCTAACCCGCCCCCGATCCGGGCAATCTCTCCTAAATAAATTTGAGCTAACTCCGCGTATTTCTTTTTCTCCTTGCTTACCAGTTTTGGTGATAGTTCCGCCCCTTCATCAACCATAATAAAAGTGCGCTTTCGTATATTAGTGTCCGATATATTTTTATATCCCTTTTCCCGGAACCGACCCTGCTGCTCTTTTATCTCTTTATAAACGGTATCTAACAGCTGACAGGCGCTTATTAAGTCGTCTGCCACCTGCAACACCTGTGGAAGGCTTTCATATTCCCCGAACTCTAAACCGCCCTTTAAGTCGATAATGTACAGCCTTACACGGTCGGGATTGGCAAGGATCAATGATGCAAATAAACTTTTGAGAAAAACAGTTTTTCCGAAACGGGTAGTACCGCCCACAAGCATGTGCGGGTAATGCTCAAAATTATGGTACATAACTCTTCTTTTCTTGCCAATCGGCACGAGCCAGGAATGATAATATAGGTGTTTAGTGTGATACTCCCAGGACTCTAATTTTTTATTTGGCAGCATGGCCGCCCCTGCGATTACTGTGGGCAAAATAAGCCATTCTAGCATGCTGTCACTCCTTCACTGTATTGGTCACTGCTTATGTCATCGTGTGTAGTGGTCTGTGACGTGTTCTTTTATTGATCTATTGCATATTGGACATGCTGTTTCAATGTCATTAAAACCCGAACTAATAACGTTACCACGTTATCCTTTTTCGATGCTATCGCATCTCAAAGCAAATTTGCCATCGATTTCAGCAAATACAGAATTGCTCCATATTTTGTAGTTTCCAGTACGGCCATAACGGCCCCCTCATTTATCTTGACACCTATGTTTTGCAAGCCTCCCACAATTGCCAATGTGCCGCCTGCTGCCCCGATACTGATTAATCCGAGTGTAAACGGGTCCATGTTGGTCACTCCCTTTGTCAGTGATTAATACAGTGTATGGGCGATTGCTTAAATGATGTCTGTCTATCCAAAATATTTGTGAAAGGATTTAACAACTTATTGTGGAATTTTATTCAAGAGGTGGTAACAATGCTGGAAAGCAGAATTGGGATTTTGTTGAGGACATCAAAATATAAGCGCGAATATATCCAAAAAGTCTTGGGCGTGTCTGCTAACACGCTATCTAATTGGTGTACTGGAAAAACGTATCCTACGTTGGATAAGGCTTATATTTTGGCGGATTTATTAGAATGTAAAATTGATGATCTATATGTAAAAACCCCGCCAAATAAATGACGGGGCTCTTTTTTAATCCGCAAACTCAACGCTAACAATCGCATCAAAGACTATTCTATGCGATTCCAGTTTAGTGTCCACTATATGGACTAACTTGCTCGTCTGATTCACGTAATGGACAGCGCCGGTAATTTCCTCGAAAAATCCATCAATCCAAACCGTAAACTTTAGCAATTGATTAAACTCCATTGCGATATGTATTGTCTCGTTGATCTGCTCCTGCTCCTGTTCATCCAGTACAGGCTTTTTCTTTTTTT
>NZ_QYTU02000072.1 GCF_003605365.2 Siminovitchia fortis | reverse complement strand
CCAACTACATTTATGCAATGCTAGTGATGTTATAATAAATCTAGATTTTTTGCCGTGGTGGCGGAAAGGCAGACGCGCTAGATTCAGGTTCTAGTGTCCGCGAGGGCGTGTGGGTTCGACTCCCACTCACGGCATTCCGGAATGTGGCTCAGCTTGGTAGAGCGCTTGGTTCGGGACCAAGAGGTCGCAGGTTCAAATCCTGTCATTCCGACTCCAGTACTGTTAAATTGAAAAAATAAGATGAGCGGACAACAAAACAGGAAGGGGGATCCCCCTTCCTGTTTTGTTGTCGTCGCAGAGTTTTTTTGTTTCCAAATCAATTCATACCATACCATTACTTATACTTTTTGCCACTGCCGCAAGGACAAGTTACAAATCCATTTTCAACACCGAACACCCCAATATATNATCGGATCAGCCCGCCAATGACCGCGCAGGCGCTTTTTCATCGAAACAGGTTGTCAGCCGATTTATTCCTAATAAGAATGGTAACAATGTTTAGTTCAGTTTATATAACAACTGTTTTTTTCGCCTATAAGTTTCGGTTGCATTCCAAACAGCTGTTTTCTGTCTTGACAAAACGGTTCCATTTATTAATGGCCGAATTTGCCATATAATAAGTAATAAATGAGATGGTGGACGGTGATTGAATTGAAAGTACCGGGAGATCGCTTGATTTCTTTTATGGAATACGAAGAAATGAGGAAAGATTCGGACGAACGGCTAGAATATGTCGACGGAGTCGTGTATATGTCCCCGTCTCCAAGCACAAGGCACCAAAGGATTTCCGTAAAACTGTCCGCAAAGCTGTTCAATCTTTTGGACGGCACGGGATGCGAAGTGTTGACGGCACCTTATGACATTGAACTGGCCGGCGGCGAAAAAGATGAGCAGCCGACTGTCATTATCCCCGACCTGTCCGTCATTTGCGATCAAAGCGGATTCACGGACCAGAGATACATCGGGACTCCCGACTTGATCATCGAAATCGTCAGCCCCTCTAACCAATCTTATGACCTGATTTTTAAAACAAATCTCTACCAGAAAAACAAGGTGAAAGAATATTGGATTGTGAATCCCATATTGGACAATATTATGGTCTATACTTTGGATGAAAACGACCAGTACTGCCTGGTTGAAAATGAAAAAGAGGGAATTGTAAAGTCAAGAATCATCGAAGGCTTTGAAGTCGATGTTCAAGCCATTTTTAACTAAAAGAACCCTAAGTAGCTTTTTATCCGCCTTTCATGCTGCAGGTTGACGCTTCTAGTTTAAGGATGTTCCTCATACTTATTAACAAGTTGTTGTTAAATAAGGAGGGCCTTGATGTATAGTTATTATATAAAGTATCGGCCATATTTAAGCCCTTTTAATTCTTACCCGCTTAATTGGTATAAGTATTATTACAATTTTCACAGACCGGCAAGAAACGGGAGATCGGATTGGTTCACCCACCGCAAACATTTGATGTGGCCGCACGAATTTTCAATAAATCCTCTATTCGTTCGCAAAGGAGAAGAGTCTGTTCAGCACTTGCGTATGCCTAATCAAGGCGCACCAACTGAAAACGCATACAAAATAGTCCGCGATGAAATGGCTCTGGATGGCAATCCCCTGCTCAATCTTGCTACATTTGTTACTACCTGGATGGAGCCAACCGCAGATCGCCTACACTTAGAATTAGCCAACAAAAATTTGATTAATAAGGAGGAATATCCTCAGACAGCGGCGATAGAAGAACGGTGTATACGCATTTTAGCCGATCTTTGGCATGCACCCCGCCCACATCATACGATGGGTGCTTCAACAACAGGATCGTCGGAAGCATGTATGCTCGGCGGGCTTGCTTTAAAGCGGCGTTGGCAACATGCGCGCAAGAAACAGGGGAAGCCAACAGACCGTCCAAATATTATATTAAGTTCCGCTGTACATGTCGTTTGGAAAAAATTCGCCAACTATTGGGAAGTTGAACCGCGTTATGTAAACATTACCCCGGATCATCCCAGTCTTGATTCCAAGGGTGTACTTGCTTTAGCAGACGAAAATACAATCGGCGTTGTAACGACTCTTGGAGTGACTTATACAGGACTTTACGAACCAATCGAAAAAATTGCAAAAGCCTTAGACGAGCTTCAGGAAAGAACAGGACTCGATATTCCAATACATGTAGACGCAGCATCGGGGGGCTTTGTAGCACCATTCCTCCAGCCGGACTTAGTCTGGGATTTTCAGTTGGCCAGAGTGAAATCCATCAATGTTTCCGGACACAAATTTGGATTAGTATACCCGGGGCTTGGATGGATCATTTGGCGTGAGGCCGAAGACCTTCCTGAGGATCTCATTTTTCAAGTGTCCTATTTAGGCGGGAACATACCAACATTCTCCTTAAGTTTCTCCCGTCCCAGCGCACAGGTCCTCCTGCAATACTACAACTTTCTCCGCTTGGGTAAAGACGGATACTATAAGGTACAAAAATCTTCCCAATCAGTAGCAAAGTACCTTAGCAAGGCAATTAGCGAAATGGGACCTTTTGAGCTATTTACTGACGGTTCGGATCTTCCGGTATTTTCATGGCGGCTAAAAGAAGGATACACATCAAACTGGAATCTTTACGACTTGTCTCGTCAATTGCGTGCATTTGGCTGGCAAGTCCCTGCTTATCCTTTACCACCAGATATGGAAAACATAACGATTATGCGCGTTGTAGTTAGAAATGATTTTTCCATGAACTTGGCTCACATTTTCTTGATGAACCTTACACAGGCCGTCTCAGTTTTGGATTCCTTAGACAGGCATAAAATGTAATAACTGTTTTCACCATTGATTCCGAAACAGCCGATTAATCATTGGCGTCAGGCACTTCTATTGGAAAATATCTCTTCTTCCCTATTATTCATTGCCTTCAATATAATTCCACCGCTGCCAAAACCCCCATATTGAAGTTGGTGCAAGGGTGATTTATATTATGGTACTATCCAAAATTATGGAGGTGCCATATGATCAAGGAATGGAATTTATTGCGGGCGTTAGCCTGTTTAAGCATAGTGTTTCTTCATAGTACAACGCAGATGTCCAAAGTTATTGACCATCCACAGGTTGATCTTTATTACTATGGCAGAATATTTTTATGCATGGCAACGCCAGCTTTTATCGTTCTATCTATTGTGATTTTAGCCAATCGTTATCCAGATCGTCTTCCGAACAATTTCTGGGTAAAACGAGTGAACTATATATTGATACCTTTTTTATTTTTTGCTGTAGTCGATGCGCTTGTGACCCACTATTTGAACAACAATGTAGTGATTGAGGAAAAAATTACAGAAAACATACTGACCGGAAATTTTGTCGGGTGGTTCATTCTCGTCATTTTTCAGTTTTACGTTCTTCATTATTTGGTTACCAAATTAAAATTGTCAATGAAATGGATGTTACCGCTAAGCTTAATGTTAATGTTCGGTTATTTATTGATAATCAAAGAGGGACTGATTAAGCTTGATAGCTATTCACATGTACTGAGACTCCCTTTTCTTGCATGGTTTGGCTATTTTACCGTTGCATATCTGATAGGGAAATATTACATGACACTTTCAAAAACACTTTTGAAATACCGTTGGCTTACCATAGTTCTTTTTGCTCTTTCCGCTGCTTTCCTATATTTTTCATATAGTTCGGGGCTTGTAACAGGGACTCATTCCAGAAGAATGGATTTGTTTCCTTTGGTCATTTCATTCTGCTTAGCTATATTTGCTTGGGGACAAAAAATTCCGGCAAGCAAGATGATCAATCATATCAGCAATTATTCGTTTGGAATTTATTTATTGCACTGGCAATTCCAGCGGCTCTTGGCGCCACATTTAGCTGGAGTGTTTTCAAGCTACTTTGCCAGTATATTATTATTGTTTGCCGTTTCGCTGGCGGCTTCCATGTTAACGATAAAATTGATTTCATATTTACCTTTCGGACCTTTCATTGTAGGCAAAGTAAGGAAGGTTGAGAAAAAACCTGTCCAATCTGAGCTCGTGGAGCGAACTGCTTAACAACGCGTTTGAAATTGGAAAGCAATTGATTCACTTTTTCGAACGGTTTCATCCTAAAAGGCCTTAGCCCTCTACTCAAAGGGGCTAAGGCCTTTTAATCTCTTCAACGTCCATGCAGACGTTTTTTTTCGCAACCGGGCATTAGACTGGCACACCAACGCCCGTGCACGCGCTGTTTCTTCAGTACCGGGCCTTGGACTTCCTCTCCAACGCCTGCGCATACAATTTTTTAGTACCGGGCCTTGGACGATTTTCTTCTATATAAGTTGAATTAATTTTTCTT
>NZ_QYTU02000071.1 GCF_003605365.2 Siminovitchia fortis | reverse complement strand
CGGCCCCTTTCGGACGGCCGGTTTTGCTTGTTAAAGCTTTAGTGCTCCCATGGGCAGTAGTTCGACGACAGCTTGAGAACGCCCCTTGACTCCGAGCTTTTGCATGGCGTTTGCAGTGCGCACCCTTTGCATGGAATTACGCATATTCGCTTCAATTCATTACGCCCAAGTGGAAGTAGGGAAAGGGAACGTGGTTCAGCACTTTACTTAACCAGGCTCGTCATATTGAAGCTTCGTAAATCACAGGGTGCAATAAGCATTATCCCCTTATTACACTTCGGGCACGAAGTATGATAAGGGGAAATGAAAGTTTTCATAAGATGCCAGTTCTGAAATGAGATAAGAAACACCTTTGTTGGCTATATTCTTAGTCACCACTGTTCTCTTAATAAAAAAATGACGAAAAATGAATTTCCTTAAGCTTTTCTTTTGGGCAGCTTAGTTTCTCCTAATAGATGTTTTACTTCTGAACCTTACCTGCCGATTAGTTAGTAGACTTAATGCAATGATCCCCAGACTTCCCTAGGACCTTTTACCCGATGGCAATTATTCCAAAAACCAAACGGACAATGGGAAAGTGCCTCGACCGCATTCCTTACTTCCGATATTATGACTCCCCAAGGTGTTGGGGTAAATGGCCGGAAATTAAGAGTTCTTTTTGAATCAACTGCCCTTCGCATCCTGTTTAATCAAAATAGGGCAATTGGCATCAAGTTTCTTAAAGAAGGCAAATGTATCCGTGCTTTTGCTCGTAATAAAGTGATCATTTCAGCCGGGATCAATAGTGCCCAACTTTTAAACAGGAAATTGTTCTAAATGATGGGGATGTAACTTCTGATATGTGGTTACTTCCGGAAGCTTAAATAAATGAAGCAATTTCAGCAAAATTGCCGCTCAATCAGGGAAAATTAACGTGAAAAAACATTCCAATAATTGGAAGATTTTCCCATTATCTCAAAAAATTCAATCGCCCCTAGCGCTAGTATCACCGCGATACTTATGCGCGTGAGGATGTTCGCCGCTAACAGTCGTTACCCCATGAAATTTATGATAATGGCCTCCTTCAGGCAAGGGTATAGCCGGCCCGGTAACACCCCGGATTTCATGTCTATGGCCATCATCAAAGGAGGTAACAGTAAAGTATTGATGTGTATGAGGTACCCCGCTTGGAGCGGGTTCAGTGGTGCCGGCGTATCTGTGTTCATGGCCCACATCAAACGAGGTTATTCCGGAAAAATGGTGCCTATGAAGAGGCCTTCCATCCCACGAAGTGAGATATAAAGCATGTGAATGCTCGCCATCCAAGTTTGAATCAGATGAATAAACAATGAAACCACTACATGGTATTTCCATTAATTTTTTCTCCTTCCTCGCACTTATTGAACCTGAATATAAATATCCAAGTGCAATTCTCATCTAAACCATATTCCCATTTTTTCTTTTTAGAACTTGGCTATACGTTTCCAATGAAGCAACAACCAAAACTTACAGTCTTTTGAAAGACGTTGTCCCATTATATTTAGCGGTATAAATTGACCCTCGTATTATGAAAAAGTGAATACAGAATAGCCTCTTTTTTCTGTTTCCGATAAGTTAAATACCCCTGGCCCTCTTATATCTATATTACTTGGTAATGAAGGAAATTAGATTACTAGACTGTTTCCTGATAATTGATGATTAACCGAGTGGAGTGATCAATAGTTCAATTTGATTCGTTTTTTTCGGAAAAATATCTTTTTATCAAGATATTCATTCATTTTTTCTTTCCTAGTTTCTCAACCATACAAGCACTCCCTCCTTTTTATAGAATATTGCAGTAACGAAAGGGAGGTAACCTTGTCCAATGCATGTCAAAGATTAGCGAATATTATCGGCGGTGAAGTGATCATGGCTGCACCAGTCTGTGTCGTACAGCATCCCTGAAACATAAATGCCAGCATTTTGGGAAGAAGAACCCGTTCACCATTGTCACTCCCGTTTGCATTATCGTTTGAAAACAACATCGGATGAAAGACATTAAATCTTGGGGAAAGCGTTATTCTGCAAGAGGAAATCAACCCGTTTTTAACGACATTAAGAATAAGAAGGCGTGGCCTCATTGTGGACAGCTGTTCACAGCCACTGGATCTTTGATCAACCGCGATTAATGTACATGCACTGGGAGAACGTTGACAATCCATTCAGATTTACCCAGAAAGCTTTGAATCAGCAAAAGAAGTAGGACTATTCTTAGGAAAGAGAGGTTCAAGCGAGGATGTATAACAAGTGTAGGGTCAGTGTATCCAATCCTATATCAAAGATTGATTGTAGGTTTTCTCTCTTTATTGGAAAAACACTGGGAGTCTATCACCTTTTTCTAGACCGTTATTCTTGGTTGGTCTATATTTGGGTTTTGGACGAAACAGTTAAATAAAAAAAAAGAAGTGCTTTCCCTAAAATTACTTTACTTAGGGAAAGCACCATATTAAAAATTTATTTTGATAGATTTAATGCTGCTTCTGATACATAGAAATCTTTCGAGTTATAAACTGTTACACCGTCAAGTTTCTTAGTGTAAGTTTTTTTGTTTTTCGTAACATAAGCAACGTTTTTATTAACTGGGAGTTCAATCTTGATTTTTTGTTTTTCAGCAATAAATACAGGGTTTACCTCATCAGTTACATCGATACGAGTCTTATACCCTTTTTTCTCAAAGGACTCTCTTGCATTGACAAAAAGCTTGTCCGTTGTTTTATTCAGATTAACCCCCAAGAATTTAGCCATCGTTTTTGCGATGTCAGTGTTGTCTACTAATCCATATGGTTTAGAGGGACCATATGCGTAAAGGAAAACATCCTCCCCAGTATGACCACCGGTAGTAAAACCAATGTTCGCACGATTTGCGAGCATTTTTGTCATATCGGCTTGTAATGATTTCGATGTTTTTAGAGCTTCCATTTCTGTTGCAGTTAGGTTATCCAAACCATATAATTCCGCTACTTCTTTCATATTAGAGCGGTCGGCCTTTAATTGCTTTAAAGCACCTTCAATTGTCATTGATGCTTTCTTTAGAGGATCAACATAAGCAGAAACTGAAATTTCAGGGTAATTGGAGTTCGTATTTACATTCCCCATCGTAATCCCGCTGTTTCCGTGGTCACTAACTGCGATAACCATTGTATTTCCATCTTTTTTTGCAAATTTTAAGGCTTCATTTACCGCATCATCAAAAGCCAATACATCACTAATGATCCCGATTGTATCATTTGCGTGTGCTGCCCAGTCTACTTTACTTCCTTCTATAAATAGGAAGAAACCATCCTTATCTTTGGAGAGAGTATCAATCGCCTTTTTCGTCATTTCAGCAAGAGACGGTTCACTATTACTCGTTGCTTTACGATCAAAATCATAAGCTAAAGCGGAAGGAGCAAATGCTCCCCAAATTTTATCGGACTTTGTTTTTAAAAGCTCCTCGCGCGTTTCAACAAAATTATATCCTTTTTCATCAAGTACTTTTGTTAGATCCTCATTATCAACCCGGGAATTCTTTGTTGTACCCGGTAATAGGGATTCTTTTCCTCCACCAAGAACAACATCCATTTCCTGATACACCTGTTGCTCGGCAATATCTTGGTAATTGCTGCGATGTGCTGTGTGAGACGAGAAGCCTGCTGGAGTTGCATGTTGAATTTCAGAAGTAGAAATGATACCTGTTGACTTTCCTAATAGTTTCGCGCCCTCTAATACGTTTGCAACTGGTTTATAGGCATCCTCAGGATTAACAGCAGCGACACCTGATGTATTCACCACTTCAGGAAGAAGCCCAACAATCTTATCATTACTTTTATGCCCGGTTGCTAAGGCAGTGGCAGCTGGTGCAGAATCGGTAATCGCTGATTCTGCGGAATGCGTCCGCACTCCTCCAATAACGATTTCATCCAATGCAAGGTTCTCACCTTTGTACCATCTTGCTAAAGTAGTGGCACCTGCACTGGTTCCATCCATCACCATCATAATGACATTTGTTGGTTCATTTTTCTTATCCTTTGCTTCTGTTAAACTATTGTACTCTGCAAAACCTAAAAAAGAAAAAGCTACAGCGGCTGCCATTGTTATTACGGCTGCCTTCTTACTAAAAATTCGATACACTTTACAATCCCCTCTCTGATATGTCTGTATTAGGCTATCTTTATAATAGAAGGTAAATATTAATTTTAGGATATTTTTAAGTAAAGGATTTGTAAATTTTAAAAAAAGATAGGGTGTGACAATTGACTATCTTAAATTGAGATATTAATTGAGTTGGATTCCGGGTAAATGTATTTCAAATTATTTTCTTTTGAGAGGTTCAACTATTAGGGTAACAAGGGGAGAAAGATTCTTTCGGCTGGAATTCAGTAGTTCCCACACTTGGTTAATAACATAGGAAATGAGCCGGTTTCTAGGCCGGTTCAAGGTATTTCTGTGTAGTGCAAAATAAAAGTGCAGAG
>NZ_QYTU02000070.1 GCF_003605365.2 Siminovitchia fortis | reverse complement strand
TATGAATTAATTAATGCAACGCTAGTGTTATAACATATTCTCTAAATAAAAATATGACATTTTTTTAAAAGATATAATTTCCGGCAACCTACCAGATCATAGTATTTTTAAGGTGAATATCAAGTTTATCAGGAATGCATTTCCAATAACTGGGATTAAAATACATAAATTTATAATCATTTTCTTTCGATCCACTCATGTAGTTCCTATTTTTTCTCTTGCTGTTCGTGTTGAATATGTTTCTAAAAAGAAAATTAGGTGGGGTACAGTTTTGACCGCCGCCCACCTTTATTGATAATTGCATAAAGCGAATTTTTTATAGAACAACTTTTACATGAACATCTTGGCTATCTTTTTTATTCTTTCACTGTGTTTTAAAATATCAGTTACTCTATCAATAGGAACTCTTTCTTTACCTTCATCGTTAAACTCTATGTATTTTTTGGATGTTTCTAAATATAATCGTACAATCCATTTTCTAATGTTGTCATCTAACAGTACGTTAAAATAACTTTGATTATCCCGATAGTAGACTCGGTCTGAATCCAGTATATCGGTTAAAATTGCTTTTAAAATAGCATATTCCTGTATTTCCTCTTCAGTTGTTACAACCAAGGGTTCAATGGATTTTTCAACTTCAATCTCAGCATCAATGCTAGCTGCAATTTCCCGGCGATCTTCTTCAGCTGTTGATTTCAAGGCCGCATTCAATTTGTCGTTTACGAGGTCATTGATAAATTGTTTAAAGCCCTTCTTTACTATTGGCTCGAACTTTTCTATCGTATTTTTCGTTTTTATTCCATCATAAATTTGACCCACTAAAAATTTAACAAACTCATCTGATGGTATTTCCCATTGATCATTTAAGAATGTTTTAATTTTGTTTAAATATTTCAATTCAGAAGCGGTATTAAAGATCTTGTCTAAATCAAAACTATCCTTTCGAAATTTACCCAATTCCTGTATGGAGCTATCTCTTAAATCAAGCAGATTAAATTCAAAAAATGGAGAGGTATCCATCTTGTTTTTTTCTTCCAGATCTGTGTAAAAACGATAAATGACCCCATTTGTTAAGATTGCAAATTTAGCAGTTGTAGTCCCGAAATATCGGAATAGCTGGGAATCATGTTTCTCTAATACTTCATTGACGGATTTGGCCTCTATTAATATCACTGGGAATCCCTCGTTCATAATTGCATAGTCAACCTTCTCTCCTTTTTTGATTCCGACATCAGCAATAAATTCAGGAGTAAATTCAGCAGGATTGAAAATGTCATAACCCAGCAATTGAAAGAAGGGCATCACGAGTGATGTTTTTGTTGCTTCTTCTGTCATGATATTGTCTTTAATAGAGGCTACTCTTTTTGATAAACTTTTTATTTGTTCTTGAAAATCAACCATTGGACTACTCCCCCTTACAGATTGTTTATTAAATTTTTTCTTTTGGAGATACGACTTTAAGTGGCGTTCAAGAAATTTGTTCTCTAAACATCGCTAATCTTTATCACTTTGAATAATCTCCCACATTTTCCGAAGTTTACGTAGATCTTCCTCTGCGGATTTTGGTAATTCTTTGTGCCAGCGTTCTAATTCTGGGTCAGTTATAAAGCTTTGAAAGTCTTTCTTCTCCTTTTTTAACTCCTTTTCGTCACTTAAAAGATGATCTACTTTCACCCCTAATACCCGGGCAATGTCTTTTAATACATCTGGCTCAAATCTCTTTTGGTATCCTGTTTCAATTTTATTCATTTTGCTTTGGGATATATTGATAAAATTTGCTAGCTCCATCTGCTCTATTCCTCTTTTTTTCCTTAGTTCCCTTATCCTATTTCCTACATCCATATCGGGTCCTCCAAAATGCCTATATAAAAACATTTTATAATTTCTAAAATAGAAAGCAATGGTATATTCTAAAAAAGAATATCGATAAATGTTAATTTTCAAAAAAGGTGTTTGTTTAATGAAATTATTCCTAATTAGAATACGTTTGTGTTACATGATAGTAATCAACTAAGTTTTGTAAACTTTTATTGTTAAACGCGGCCCCGAAGCTAGAGATGAAATGTTTTGAGTTAGGAAGGCAAACGTATTGAAGAGTAAAACGTGTAAAAGGTGAAATAATAAAAATGTACGGGAAGTACATTTACAAGGTTAACTCAACCACAAATCAACCTGGAATCCTTTTGAATTGCCAAACATTGCTTTGTGCGAATCCCGTATGAAAAAAATTGATCGATTTTGTTAATTGAAGGAATATTTGGGGTAAGAAACAAAAGATCATGATGCTATCAAATTAAGTGTGTTATTTTTCTGAAATAATTTTATTTCTTGTCAGCGCTGTCATCTGTGATATACTTGTTTGGTATTATTATTCTAACAAAGTTTTGGAGGGAATAGGATGTCTGCTATAGACAAAGAAAAAATTGTATCCAGTGTTCCCCAAAAAGGATTTTTTGGACACCCTAAAGGTCTTTTTACTCTATTCTTTACGGAATTTTGGGAGCGCTTCTCATATTATGGAATGAGGGCCATTCTGCTTTTTTATATGTACTATGAAGTATCAAAAGGCGGTTTGGGCATTGATGAACGAACTGCTCTTTCGATTATGTCCATATACGGCTCACTTGTATATATGTCGGGAATCATAGGGGGATGGTTGGCTGACCGCATCTTTGGGACTTCGCGGGCTGTCTTTTATGGCGGGGTCTTCATTATGTTAGGCCATATCGCTCTGGCTATGCCTGGAGGCCTGGCGATGTTCTTTGTCTCCATGGTCCTGATTGTCATCGGTACCGGCTTACTGAAGCCGAATGTATCCTCTATGGTCGGCGATATTTATAGTGAAAAGGATGATCGCCGTGATGCCGGGTTCAGTATTTTTTACATGGGGATTAACCTGGGAGGCTTCATATCCCCGCTTATTGTCGGATCCAGATCCGTCATAGAGTATAGTTTCCATTTGGGATTCGCGTTCGCAGCGGTTGGAATGTTCTTTGGGCTTTTAGTCTTCCTCTTTACAAAGAAGAAAAATTTGGGACTGGCAGGTACTTACATTGCCAATCCTTTATCTCCAGATGAGAAGAAAAAAGTCTCTCTGGTGATCGTTGGGGCTGCTGTTCTA
Organism: Siminovitchia fortis; assembly: GCF_003605365.2. Classification (GTDB taxonomy): domain Bacteria; phylum Bacillota; class Bacilli; order Bacillales; family Bacillaceae_C; genus Siminovitchia; species Siminovitchia fortis. The sequence goes on along the minus strand of NZ_QYTU02000070.1, from coordinate 2,387 downwards.
TTGGGAATTGTTTTAGCTGTCACCATTCCAGCGGGCTTGCTTACGATACAATCATTTATTGCTATAGTGGGAATTTTAGGGTTTATCATTCCAACTATTTACTTTATTATTATGTATCGCAGTCCAAAAACAAACGAGGTGGAACGTTCCCGCGTTCTGGCTTATATTCCGTTATTTCTTGCTGCTGTCATGTTTTGGTCCATTCAAGAACAAGGGTCAACAATACTTGCCAACTTTGCAGATAAACGGACACAATTGGACGTTGCAGGGATCCATCTATCTCCTGCATGGTTTCAGTCATTGAATCCATTATTCATCATCCTGTTGGCGCCGGTATTTGCCTGGATATGGATGAAATTAGGAAAACGCCAGCCATCTATCCCACATAAATTCTCTTTGGGATTATTATTTGCGGGCCTTTCCTTCCTTGTCATTTTATTGCCGGCATATTTCGGAGGTGCAAATTCATTGGTACATCCGATCTGGCTCGTGCTTAGTTACCTGGTCGTGGTGATCGGTGAATTATGCTTATCGCCTGTCGGGTTATCAGCGACGACGAAATTGGCGCCCGCCGCATTCTCGGCCCAAACGATGAGCCTATGGTTTCTATCCAATGCGGCCGCTCAAGGGTTGAACGCACAGATTGTGAAATTTTACCGGCCTGAAACAGAAATGCTGTATTTTGGAATCATTGGTTTGAGTGCCATATTACTGGGGATCATTCTATTTTTCGTTACCCCTTTGATTCAAAAACAGATGAAAGGTGTGCGTTAAAGCTGTTGCTTTTAGCGACTGGCAAGCGGACGTAAAGGAAACCCGGAAAATAATGATCGAAAAATAAGGGCGGTCCCGGCGAAAAAGGAAGCCCTCCGTCAAAAAATGAAAGTGAAATATCCATTGGGATTATATCCTAACTTTTAAACTAAACTGTATGAAGGAAGGGCACTCCCTTCCTTTAACGGTTTAGTTTTTTTGTTGTTTAGCGTACTATAAAATGCTCAGGTTGTGAGTAACTTATTTGTCACTTAGTGCTGCGTCCGGCTCCGACGGACAGGAAGTCCTAGTGCCGCCGGCGCCACAGGACGTGGCGCTTTAAGGCGGCCAGCGCCTATCGACTAGCAGACTTCGCACCTGGTGTGCTCCTGCGGCGTAGCTTATTCGAGGATGTTTGGCGAAATCATAGCAAAGCTGCACGACGCCAACTCGAGGAAGCATCACACGAGGCCATTTCAAGTAGTAGCTCTCCTACGATAAGTCAACATCGGCTCCGACGAACAGGATGTGCTAGGGCAGGCGAAGCGACAGGACGTCGCTGCTTGAGCCTGCGTTCCTCGCCGTGTTGTCCGGCTGCGAGTGCCATTGGCGCAAGGATTAAGCCAATCGCTGCTGAAGGCAAACTACGCCTTCGCAAGCGTAGTCTAGCTTTGCGCCGATAAGCAGGCACTCTCCGCCTTTCCTTATCCTTTATCTCGTCGGAGGCACTCTAGTCTGTACGTCGATGGGCAGGGCGCTTGCGCTTTTCTTATTTATCGGAACAATATTATGGTATACCGAGCATGTCCTGGACTGTCACCAATTTGAATCCTTTTTTTCGCAAATCATCGATCACCGTCGGCAGTGCATGGACGGTACCCGATAAATCCCCGCCATCGCCGGTTCCCGAATGCTGCAGAACAATGGATCCGGGACTTACGTTCGGAAGAATATTGCTTGCCACTTCTTCCGCCTCCAGCCCTTTCCAATCCAGCGAATCCACGTCCCATGCCACTACAATTCTTTTTCTTCCTGCCAGCCATTCCATCTGTCTGTTGCTGATATTTCCATACGGAGGCCTCACAATGGTTGGAGCAGAGCCGGTCAGAGAGCGGATTAACTCGTCTGTTCTGGTAATTTGCTTTTGAAAATCAGCGTCTTGCATGTTTAAAAAGTTAGGGTGATTATAGGAGTGATTCCCCACAGCATGGCCTTCTTGCACAATGCGTCTGGCAATATCAGGATATTTTTCTATCCTGTATCCAACAAGAAAAAAGGTGGCTTTCACTTCTTTTTCCTTCAGGATATCCAAAATCTTAGGTGTAAAGATATCATCCGGTGCATCATCGAATGTCAAAGCGATTTCACGTTTTGTCGCAGGGCCCCTCATAATCAATGTACTTTCGTATTTGTTTTTTTCCGCAGCCATCGCCTTTGGCTGAACAGAGCCGGACGAAAAACTTAAAGCAAGGAGAAGCAGGCAGGACAGGAGCCGAATATGTTTCACTGTGATTCATCCTTTTCTTATATCTGTTTATATGGGTAGAGTTTGTAAAACAACATAGATTATGCACGTTCACAACGAGCGCTCTTTTTAGATAAAAAACATAAACCCAAATTACGAAAGTAAATTT
>NZ_QYTU02000007.1 GCF_003605365.2 Siminovitchia fortis | reverse complement strand
TTCTTTTGAAGTTGTAGAAAGACTTTTTTTCATTGCGGCCAACAACAATATACCACTCGTTAGGCTCTTTAGTTTTACTCCTTATTGCGCAGCATCCAATGTACAGTTATTCGAAGTAATTCTGAGAAAATATCCATTCGGATCTACAATCTTAAACCTCCCCTCATATCCCAAGGATATTTTTCCACATCAACTACGATTGGATAATTATTATCAAGACATCTCTGATACACTTTTTCTAAATAATAAACTCAAAACCGTTTCAAATCTATGATACAAATCCGCTCATTATAAATTTTTGAACGGTCAAAAATAAGCCCCAAACAACGATTCCAAATAAAATCGCTATTGCTAAATGAACGGAATGTTTTATTCCTATGTAAACCGCCAGCAGCATGGCAGCGGCCGCCGGAAAACCAGCTAGAACCCCAACGGTAAACCGGGCGATACTCTGAGTGGATTCACCTTGAATGGTCAGCCATATAATACTTAAAATACTGATTAACGGCAGGGCAGCTATGATGCCTCCGTATAAGGGGAATCGCCTGGCTAATTCAGTGACAAGGCCGATAATGGCTGCGGAACTGATAATTTTTATGAACAAATACATTATTTTGATGCCTCGCTTAATAGCTCCAATGCTTTAACTACCTGTTTTCTTTCATTGATTGTTAATCTATCAAGTGCAGCCTGCAGCTTTTCTTCATCTAACTCTGTATTCTTTTTTAAAATCGTTGAACCGGCATCTGTTAAATGTAAATACACTTTGCGTTGATCCTCTTCAGACCTTTCTTTATACACCCATCCTTTATCCACTAATTTTTTCACATGTTCGGAAGCTGTGTTGTGTGAAACTGATAATCGCTCGGCAATATCACGGATCATGACATATTTTCTTTTTTGAACCATTTGTAAAATACGGACACTTTGATGTGAAATGCTTTCCTCTTGTGATTGATGCAGATTGAAATAAATATCAGTATAGTATTGATTAATTTCTTGAATCATTTAATAAACCCTCCAAATACATCGGTTAATTTGATTATATCGTATTACACGATACACATTCAACGAATGTGTTGAGAGTTCTGTTAAAAAGAAAACGAATACGCAATGCGCAACACTTCATAAATCATTTAAAAGATTGTAAGATTAAGTGATAAACAATTGGAAATGCCCTCTTACGGTAAAACGGAAAACAGGGCCGGAGCACTGTTCGGGAGTTTAAAGATAAATGCGACAGTGCTGCCGGAAATTTTTTTCACATTTTTACGGACATAACCGAGGAGGGAGATGCCAATACCATCTTTATTAGGACGGCTCCGGATTTTGCCGGAGCAGCAGACAAGGAGAGTATTTGATGAATAAGTTTGGATTATTATCATTACTGATGGTTGCCATCAATGTTGCGTTGTTTTTTATTTTAAGAGGCCCCAATGCAAATTTGACTTTAGGGGTAATCCTATTTGGTTCGCTTTCGATCATTGGGGTCATTTTTGCCATCATGTCCAGGAAAGCTTGGTCCATTACAGCAGGCCTCATCCTTAATGGCTGTGTAATTGTTTTTGCCCTTCTCCTGTGGACAGCAATGGGAATTAGTGAACCATAAGGTTAAGTGAACAAGGCCGGCTGGAAATGATTTCTGCCGGCTTTTAATTTTTAAAAAAAGTTTGCCTCCGGCAAACACTCTTTCCACCTCCTTACAATGAAGGCTTCTCCCAACAAGGTTGCTGTAGACCCACTCGCCTTTGGATTGATATCATGGATGTACAGAGCTTAGTGGAGGGACATCAATGGTACAATCAAAGGTCAATGATCTGAAAATGGGGGAACGCGGAGCGATTCTCAGCATTTTTGCCTATATATTTTTATCGGCTTTGAAACTGGTGATTGCCGACATGACAAATTCAGCAGCCTTAAAGGCGGACGGCATGAACAATGCAACTGATATTGTGGCTTCGATCGCTGTTCTGATCGGTCTCAGGTTTTCACAAAAACCGGCAGATAAAAATCATCCATACGGCCATTGGAAAGCCGAAACGATTGCAGCTTTGGTTGCATCCTTCATCATGATGGCTGTCGGTCTTCAGGTATTGTATGAAGCTGTGTTATCCGTCTTTGAAGCAGAACAAGAGTCTCCTGATATGATCTCCGCGTTGACCGCTATTTTTTCCGCGGGAGTCATGTACCTGGTTTACAGATATAATCGGAGTTTGGGCAGAAAAATTAATAGCCAGGCTGTAACGGCGGCGGCTAAAGATAACCTGTCCGACGCATGGGTGAGCATCGGGGCGGCGGTTGGTATCGCTGGTTCCCAATTTGGCCTTCCTTGGCTGGATCCGGTGACAGCAGTAATAGTAGGCATACTTATATGCAAAACGGCGTGGGGTATATTTAGGGAATCATCTCTCGATCTGACTGACGGTTATGATGAAGAAAAGTTGGCACTTTATAAGGAGTCGATTCTGGGTATATCCGGAGTGAAAGGCATCAAGGATATCAGGGCAAGAAGATATGGGAGCAATTCCGTGGTCGATGTTGTCATCCTAGTAAATTCCACGCTGGGTATCCAGGCCGCCCATCAGATATCGGATCGCGTAGAAGAGGTTTTAATGGAAGAATATCGAGTGTTTGATGTGCATGTCCATGTGGAGCCGAATTGATGGGCAAAGCCTGTCAAAATTCTTCAGTTTCATCAATGTCGTAGACAGCCCTCTGATTAAAAAATAAGGTTTACTGGTCTTGGTGGGGTTTAGGCACAGAATTGTGTTATTAAACCGCTCAATTTGATGTTTAAACCAATCTGCGAAAAAGTTTTATGATTGTCTAAAGGCCGGGGGAAACTTCCTCTTTTCACACGGAATTATGAAATAAAAGAAGGATTATAGCAAACTTTAGCGAATAATATCACCTAAATATGTAAGAAAGGTGATGATGTTATTGAAGGTTCAGCATCCAAATTATGACCATTTGTGGAAGGATGTGATTACCGAACTGTTTGAAGAGTTTCTCCTGTTTTTCTCACCTGAGCTGTTTGAGCTTGTAGACTTTGCCACCCCACCTGAGTTCCTCGAACAAGAATAGAAAAGCGCAGGGCGACGTTTAGCGACGTACAGACTGGAGCGACTCCGACGAGATAAAGGAAACACGGCGACGAAGGAGCCGATGTTGACTTATCGTAGGAGGAGGAGTGAAGTCTGCTAGTCGCTGGAGCCTGGAGCTAGCCAGCTTCAAACGATTTTACCCGAATCCGAGAGCAACAAGCGTGTCGCCGACAAACTCGTTAAGCTTCAATTAAAAAATGGGAGCGAACAATGGGTGTACGTCCATATCGAAGTGCAGGGCGATCACGAAAAGGTTTTTCCAAAGCGGATGTTCCAGTCCTTTTACCGGATTTTGGATCTGTTTGATCAAAGGATCTATGCGCTTGCCTTGTTTACAAGCGAAGACGCCAAGTACAACGCCAATCAATTCCACTATGAATTTTTAGGCACAGAACTGACCTACCATTATAACACCTACCGAATTGCTTCCCAGTCGGAATCCACACTTATAGAATCACAAAATCCCTTTGCGTTGGCTGTTTTGGCCGGACTATATGTCATAAAAGTAAAAAAGATGTTGATATTAAGTACCAATACAAGCGGAAATTGATGAGATTGCTTTTCCAGGATAAAATGATAAGCAAAGAGATGAAGAGAAAATATATTCAGAAGCTGTTTGTATTCATCGACCATATTCTTCGTCTGCCGGAGGATGCGGACTCGCGATTAATCAGGGACATGAAACCAATTTTGGAAAAGGAGGCAGTAATGATGGGGTTGTCTTTAAAGGATACATCGTTTGCAAGGTATTATTTGGAAGAAGGGAAGAAGGAAGGGAAGAAAGAAGGATTAAAAGAGGGAATAAAAGAAGGAATTAAAGAAGGAATAAAAGAGGGAAAGACTGAAATTGCATTCAGGCTCCTGGAAAAAGGACATTCGATAGAAGATGTGGCAGAAATTACAGGTTTCTCAATCCAGGAGATAAAAGGGCTTAAGGAAAGAAAGCCATAAAGGAAACGATATGCCCATTGCAATAAGGCTGCCCGGAAAGCCAGTTTCCTCTAATTTTTACTAGGCAGCCTTTTGATTTGAATATTGTTGGATAGTTTGTTTAATCATCTCAATCGAAAGACTCCCCGTGACTGGTCGCCTCCAATTGTAATGAAAATATCCGATATTGGCTGCAAAAATGGCGGCGGCATAAGTATCTGTCCCACAATTGAAATAATCCCTCCCGCCATATCGATTATTTTTTCAAATGAATGATCTGTATACGCTCGTTAAAAAGAGATGGATATGATAGAAATCCGAGCATGACGCTTGATATGGCTGCGGTTGTCAATAATAGAAACACGATCAGCAGTTGGAACATGACGGCCTGGATTGGATCTGCGCCTGCAATGATCTGCCCGCTCATCATGCCCGGCAATTGGACAAGCCCCATTGTTTTCTGGCTTTCGATTGTCGGGATCATGCTTGCCTTAATGGACGAGATCAATTGTGTATGAATCGCCTGCTTCGGAGTTCCGCCGAGTGAAAGGATCAGTTCCGTTTCATCTTCGTGTGCTTCTATTTCTGCCGTGAAACGGTTCAAAAACAAAATGGACAGAACCATTGCGTTTCCAATGACCATCCCGCTGATTGGAATGATGTATTGTGCGGTTGGAGGCGTGATGTTCAGCCCGATCAAAATTCCCTGCGTGAGAATCTCGATAAAGATGATGGTCGCTCCCACTTTCCATGTAATTCCTTTGATAAACAATCCTTTTTTACGGACGTTTTCGACAGCTGCTCCAATCATTAGCAGGACCATCAGCAAAATATAGACGGGATGCTCCGCCTCAAAGACGAATTTTAAAATATACCCGACAATCATCAGTTGGATGATGGACCTTACAGTAGCGATGATTGTGTCTTTTTCAAGTCCAAGGCTGAGCGTTTTCGATAATATAAGCGGAAGGAGGACGAATATAAGCGTCATTGCCAATGCTGTAAAACTCATGCAAATCCCCCCTCGACGAAGCGCCTTACTTCATCAGTTTTTGGTGATTCGAGCAGGCTGCTTTCTCCTGTTTCTGCCACTTTGCCTTTAATCATCACCCATGTGTAATGACCGATTGTCCGGGCTTGTTCAAGATTGTGTGTAATCCACACCATTGTGACATTGTAGCGCTGGTTGATTTTTACAATGAGCTGTTCAATCTCCTTGGATGAAGTCTGGTCCAGCGAAGCGGTGATTTCATCAAGCAATAATATGCGCGGGCGGTTTACAAGCGTCCTGGCAATGGACACTTTCTGTTTTTGTCCGCCTGACAGCTCTTTGCTGTCCCTTTGTAAAAATGACTCTTCCAAACCGACATCTTCCAGAAATGTAACGGCTTCCTCCTTGGTGAGCTTTTTTCCGGCAAGCTCCAATGGCAGAGACAAATTGCGGTAAACACTGCCCTTTACCATCGGTGCGTTTTGCAGGGCAATGCCGACCGTGCGGCGTAATTCCACAGGTTCATATTCACGGATATGCCTGCCGTGAATATAAATGTCGCCTCTAGTTGGTGAAATGAGACCATTGCATAACTTGAGCAAGGTTGTTTTCCCGGCCCCGGAAGGTCCGGCCAATGTTGTGATTTTTCCATCCGGAAAAGAGCCGGTCACCCCTTTTAAAATGGTCGTTTCGTCAATTGAATAATCAACACCGCTGAAATGGATAGCAGGTTTGTATTGTAAATCAGTTGTAATCGCTGATACACTTCCTTTGTGATTTGTTCAATGAACATTATAGTACAAAAGTGGAAACATAGTTTGAAAATTTGTTGTCGTTTAATTGGACTTTTTCAAGGGAAATTTAATAAATAATTTCACAAGGGAGGGATTATGATGAATGCGGCTTATGAAGAATGTATAAAGGCTTGTCTGGAATGTATGGAAGCCTGTAATCATTGCTTTGATGCCTGCTTGAAAGAAACGGATGTTCAAATGATGGCGGAATGTATCCGTCTTGATCGTGAGTGCGCCGATATGTGCGCATTTGCCGCCAAAGCGATGCAGGCAGACAGCCCGTTTGTCAAGAAGATTTGCCAATTATGTGCGGACATTTGCGAAGCGTGCGGCAATGAGTGTAAAAAGCACGACCACGATCATTGCCAAAAATGTGCTGAAGCCTGCTTAAAATGTGCAGAGATCTGCAGAAGCATGGCGGCGTAGAAAGCTTAAAACAGCCTGTGGGCTGTTTAGGCTTTCTTTTTGTTGCGATGGCGGCATGCTTTTTCATCACCGCCTTTTCAAAAAATTGATGGGCCATGAGTTCCATGGCCCTGTTATCAATTCCCCGACCCTGAGCTCGTAGCGGCTGCAGATGCTGCTATAGACGCTGTCATGGTCGCTTGCTGCGCCTGCAGAATGGTTTCGATCGTTGTATACAGGCTCGTTTCTATCAAAGCGGACTGTTCCAATTTGTCTTTGACATAAAAGCTGGCGGCAAGGGTTGCGTTCAAATCCTTTTGCCACTTGAATTGCTTTGTCTGATTCAGGTGTACGTATGCCTGATAAACTTCCTGCATATTCAATTCCGCAGGGGGGATCATGGCGAGCATTCCCATGACCGGGTAATTTAGCGTTTTTTGTTTCATACCGGCCTCTTTGAATTTATCAAACACTTGAATCGCCCGGTTTACCAACACTTCGGGGCTCTCCACTTCATCGAGCGTCAATATATGGCTCAACATTTGCAAATGGTTCCCTTTTCTAAAACCGTTCCGGTTCAGGTCATCGTAAAAGCGCTCGTTGCGTTCAATGACATCATCTGCTCCTCTCGCGGCGAGCAGCATTGCAAGGGGGTAATCTTCAGTGGATGTTAAAAAGAGATGTTCTTTTTTCATACCGTCGTATATTTCTTTTGCTCTTGTAATGACTGGACGATAATCGTTTTGGTCAGACCCGGAATTTTTGATTAATACAGAAGCAGCGATATAAGTAAATATTCCTTTTCTGAATTTAGCGCCGGTCAATTCATCGTAGGCGGCGAACAATGCAGGGATTTGCTTTTCGGGATGTTCGAAGCCGACATCCAGCATGGCCGCGGCGATATAACGGGATTCCGATCTGATGGAAGAGAAAATGCCGGCCTGTTTTTTGATTCCCTCCGCAATCATCAGATAAGACTCCATTTCAAACGGTTTTTGATTCATTGCATAAAAGGATGCAATCGTCATTAATATTTTATTATCCGTCACTTTCCACTTCATCTTTTTCCTGAGTTCCTCATAGACTTCAATATACTTGTTTATGTATTGCTGCACGTCAATGCCCCCTTCCTGAACTTGCCTTTATCTTTTCATACGGCTTTCACAAAATAAATGTTTCATTTTTTTGTTTGCGTCCATATATTCGGTAAAATGGCACAGTTCTTTCACAATCAAGCCGATTGTTTTTGATAAGGTGGATGTATATGATATAAAATGAGGCTGGTGATCAAAAAATGCAGCAAATAAACATATTTCTTGCTTTTGGAGCGGGGTTTTTATCTTTCATATCGCCTTGTGCGCTTCCTTTATATCCGGCATTCCTGTCTTACATCACTGGAATGACTGTGAATGAGATGAAGGAAGAGCGGGGGATATTTAGAAAGAAAGCCTTTATACATACGATCCTGTTTTTAGTTGGGTTTTCCATCATCTTTTTGGCCCTGGGTTTAACGTCCACTATCTTTGAAGAGATTTTTCTCAAGTATCAAGACCTTCTTAGACAAGTAGGGGCCATCGTATTGGTATTTTTCGGATTGGTATTGACGGGTATCTTAGGTTTTAATTTTTTGAATATGGAAAAGAAGATTCAGTTTCAAAGCAGGCCGACAGGTTATTTGGGATCTGTCCTGATTGGAATTGCGTTTGCCGCTGGCTGGACCCCGTGCACAGGACCTATTTTAGTGGGGGTGGCCACGATGGTCGCTCAGAATCCTGGAAAGGGACTCATTTACATGGGAGCCTATGTGCTTGGCTTTTCCATTCCATTTCTCCTGATGTCCTTATTCTTGGACAAAATGACGTTCCTGAAGAAAAACGGGCAGCGCTTTATGAAGATTGGCGGTTACTTGATGATTATCATAGGAATTTTGTTGTTTTTTGATTGGATGCAACTGATTATCTCGATTTTGCAACCTTTATTCGGCGATTTTAAAGGGTTTTAAATAAGTCACGAATTTTCCAATATTTAAAGCAAGTCCCGCAAACGTGCGGGGCTTTTTCTATGGTACGATAAAAGAAAAAGGGGTGCTTCTGATGACTGCTATTCAGAGAGACCGCCGATTTTATTTTCTGCTGTTTTTGCTTTTTCTCGTTCTTGGCTCCAACACGTTATTGTACCGCTCACCTCTGAGCCCGCTCGTTCTCCCCGCTGATGCAAATTGGGTTGTCGTCGGCTCATTGATTGACTTGGCCGTCGTGGCACCGCTCCTTATTTTGTTTTTGAAGCGCGGGAAAAAGATTACGGTAAAATCATTCATTGGCTGGATGGTTTCCGGACTTGTATTTGCAAGGTTCCTTATTCCGAGTGCTTATTTCGAGCCGTTTACTTACGTTCCGCTTGCAGCTATCGGTGTTGAGGTTCTCATTCTTTTGGCTGAGCTGGGCTTGGTTGTATTACTCGTCTGGCGCCTGCCCGGTATCATCCGCTGGATCAAATCACATAACGAAAGCCTATTGTTTTCACTTCCGTCCGCTGTGGAGAAGCGGGTGGGAAATCACATTCTTCTGCGAATTCTTGCCGCGGAGTTTGTGATGTTCTATTATGCATTCGCTTCCTGGAAGAAGAAAGCGCCAGCAGGAGAACCTTATTTTTCACTGCATCAAAAAACAAGCCTCATTGCATTTTACATCATGCTCATCCATGCCATCATCATAGAAACGGCGGCCATCCATTGGCTCATACATGAAAAGTCGGTTATTGTTTCGTTAATCATGCTTCTTTTAAATATATACACCGTCATATTTTTTATCGGGGATATTCAGGCAATAAGATTAAGCCCTCTGTGTGTCCGGCAAGATAAGATTTATGTTTCTCTTGGGCTCGCCAAACGGATGGTCATTCCGATGGAAGAAATCAAAGAGATAAAGTGGGGCCGGGAAGCGGAGGAAGAGAAAATCAATTCCAAAGAGACGATTGAGTTCATCGCAAAGGACTTTGAAACACTCCCGCCGCATTGCATCATCGAATTCAAACGCCCTCTTGCCGCAAGTCTATTTTTAGGCTTTAAGAAAAATTACATGAAAACGGCGATCCGTCTGGATGAACCGGACCGGTTCCGTGCGCTGCTCGATAAAGAACGCTGATTGTCTGTTAACGTATTTCAGCTCACTCTGTACCTTGATAAACACCACACTCTGTTTTTCCCATAAACGTAATCATCCCAGCCAATCTAATGGATTGACCGGGATGATCATTTTTTAATATCAGTAAAAGCATACAGCTCCAATGATGATAAGCAGGATGAACAGTACTACGATCAGCGCAAAACCGCCGCCGTATCCAAAACCGCCGCCATATCCGCAGCCGCCAAAGCCGCCATATCCAAACAAATGACTCACCTCTTTCCCTCAATGTCCCGTAAGCAAGGCATTTAGGATCAACCTTTGCTGGGCCTCACCATAAAATATGCATTTGTTCCGCTTGTGGAAGGGTATTCACCCATTTTTCATTTTTTACTGCGATTATTTTAACGGGTATCTAATGAACTACTCCGCTTCACTGCTGCTCTCTTCCTGTGCGGGTACCGGACGCGGTCTTCCCATAAGGAATTCCCATGGATCCCTTTCAAGTGGCTCTCTTTCTCTTTGGCGCTCCCGAATGAAATCGACATTTTGGGCATGGATCACCAAATTCTCTACCTTAATGACCTTTTCTTTTTTTTCTTTAGACATCGCTATCCTCCTCTCTGCCAGCTGGGTGATTCTTTTTTATTCTATTCAGATGGTTTTTTTGTGTATAGGCGGAAGAAAAAAATTACTCAACAAAAAAACGCCCGAACAATTGGACGCTTCCATTAACATGCTCAGGCTGAGAAGGCAGCTTCCGAACAGGAGACTGCTGATATTTTCATTGTTAAAACAAACCTGCTTCTAGTGCTGCATCAAAGCTTTTGCGGGTAAACTGGAAAGGATTGCCGACATTTTCCCAGTGCATGTACATCAAACGGGGCCGGTCAAACAACCAGTGGTTGTGAACGGCTGTTACAATCAATCCTCTTTTTCTCAAGGCTGTCATAAATCTGTTGATTTCGCTTTGAAGGATGACCGTTTCACCAAGATTCAAAGTCTGTCCGCCCTGGTTATTTTCAAAAGAGAGTGCAAAGGGAAGTGCTAATGGTGATCGTGTCTTTCGATTCAAAATGGAGGCGTTAATGTTTCTTAGCCTTTGTACGACGCAGACCGGTGCTGCTGTGATGACCTCTCCGCCGATAATATCCGCCAAGCGCTGACAAGTTGACATCTTTTCTTCCTCCCTTCGATTTGTTGCTGCATTATATGCGAAGGAGGAAGAGCTTGTATAGATTTCAAACTAATAGAGAAGCAAGTTGGATGATTGAAACAAAAAACAGGGGCGAAAAGTGATTGTCACTTTCGTCCCCTGATTTTTATTGGAATATTATCTGTTAGCGTAAAACTCCTTCGCTTTTTCCATGTATATATTATCCTCCGGAAGCAATTCTTCTTCATGGTAGATTGCTTCTACAGGACAAACGGCCTGGCACGCGCCGCAGTCAATGCAAATGTCCGGATCAATGAAGAACATTTCTTCTCCTTCTTCGATACAATCCACAGGACATACATCGACACATTCGCCGAATTTTTCACCGATACAAGGAGCTGTAATTACATAAGCCATTTAATAACCACCCTTTACTAATGTATGAAAAAATATAGGCATATGCGCCAATACTTCAGTTAAAAATCAAACTACTGCTAATATAGCAGAGATGGACATCAGTTTCAATGTATCAAGACCGATTGCCACAAAGTATTCGATGGGAATTTTATGAAAGAGGGAGCAGATTGGGTGCTTTCGCTTGACAAATGCTGAGTTATTCCATACATTAAAATTAATACATGAGCATATGATCATATAAAGAACGGAAGTGGGAAAAACCTATGGATAATGATTTGAAAAATGACTATCCTGGTGAATTGGATGAAGAAACATTATTGACTGTTTCGCAAATTTTCAAAGCGTTGGGGGATCCGACAAGGATCCGGATTTTGCATCTGCTGTCAGAACGGGAATTTTCGGTAAGCGAAATTGCTGAAAGCTTGAGTTTGCAGCAGTCTACGGTCTCTCACCAGCTTCGGACGTTGAAAAATTTGCGGCTTGTGAAATATAGAAGGGAAGGTACGAGCATTTATTATTCCCATGATGATGAACATGTCATGAATATACTGGAGCAGACAATCAATCACGCAAAGCATTGAGCATCTCGGATGGAGGTTTTGAAAATGGCTGAATACCGGCTGCAGGGGCTTTCATGCGCGAATTGTGCGAGGGAGCTTGAAGAGGAAATACAGAAATTGAATCATGGGGAGGATGCAAAAGTCCTGTTCAATTCAAGTAAATTGGTTGTGTCAGAGGAGATTGAATTAAATAAGGTTGAAAAGATTTTGGCGGGAGACGGGGCCTCGATTGTAAAAGAAGAAGAGCATGACCACGATCAGGGAACCGGACGCAAGCTGTTATTTTTGATCGGCACTTCTGCTATTTTGTATTTTGCAGCCATGATTTTTGAAAAAGCATTGCCGGGGTGGCCGGCTGTCGTCCTTTATGTGGCTGCGGCGGCATTGAGCGGATACTCGACGTTTTTAAAAGGATTGAAAAATCTTTTTAAGTTCAAATTCAATATCGATACACTCATGACGATCGCATTGATCGGGGCGTTTGGAATCGGCGAGTGGAAAGAAGGGACCCTTGTTGCGATTCTGTTCGGGATCAATGAATACTTGGAAGGCCTTGGAATGGAAAAGGCCCGAAAATCAATGGAAACACTTCTGGATGCAGCGCCGAAGGAAGCGATTGTCCTTATAGGGGGACAAGAAAAAGTATTGCCTGTAGCAGAATTGAAAACAGATGATATCGTTCTTGTGAAATCGGGCCAAAAAATTCCATCGGACGGAGTTGTCATTGACGGAAGCAGCTCTGTCAATGAAGCTGCCATAACAGGAGAGTCCATGCCTGTCGATAAAGCAGCAGGGGAGCCTGTTTTTGGCGGAAGCATCAACAACGAGGGCGTTTTGAAAGTGAGAATTACTAAATCTTACGAGGATTCTTCGCTTGCGAAAATTCTCCATCTGGTGGAAGAAGCACAAGAAACGAAAACCCCGACAGAGCAGTTCATCAACAAGTTCGCCAAATACTATACCCCTTTGATCATGGTGGTCGCGGCTGGCGTCATGGCGGTTCCTCCGCTATTTGGCGGTGACTGGGGAAGCTGGTTTTACCAAGGACTTGCCGTATTGATTGTCGGATGTCCATGCGCTTTGATCATTTCTTCTCCGATTGCGATCATCTCGGGGATTACACGCAATGCCCGAAATGGAATTTTAGTGAAGGGCGGAGTCTTTTTAGAGCAGCTCGGACAAATTGAAACAATCGCTTTCGATAAGACAGGGACTTTGACTAAAGGCGAGCCTCATGTGGAAAAAGTGATTGCTTATCACGAAGAGGAATTTTTTAAAGTGGCGGGTTCCATTGAAAGATCCTCTTCTCATCCTTTGGCTAAAGCAGTCATGAAAGAAGTGGAAAAACATGATATTTCGTTGGAAGAGCCTGACAATATCACGACGATTGCCGGGCAGGGAGTCGAAGCCTTCGTATCGGGCAAACTATATCGTCTTGGCAATGAAGCGAGCATTCCTTCCGGTGCAGTCAACGGTGAAATTCGTGCGGATATCGACCAGTTGAAAAATGCAGGATATACGCTTGTAGCCGTTTCAGATGATTCACGTGTTCTCGGATTGTTTGGGATCGCAGATGAAATACGCCCCGAGAGCAGAGACGTAATCCAGCAATTGTATCAAGCGGGTGTACAGAAGACGGTTATGTTGACAGGAGATCATGAAAAAACGGCAAAAAAAGTGGCTGACGCCGTCGGATTAACCGACTTTTACGCCAATTTGCTGCCCGATCAGAAAGTGGAGAAAATCAACGATCTGATCCATGAAAGGAAAACAGCGATGGTTGGGGATGGCATCAACGACGCTCCTGCTTTGGCTGTCGCCGATCTTGGAATTGCGATGGGCAAAGGGACCGACAGCGCTATTGAAACTGCTGATATCGTATTAATGCAGGATCACTTGAGCAAGCTGCCGAGCGCCATCAAAATTGCCAAACGGGTAAATTCCATTATCAAGTTGAATATTTCTTTGGCTCTTGGCTTGAAGCTTATCGCCCTGCTGTTGACCATTCCAGGCCTCCTCACATTATGGATCGCCATCCTTTCGGATATGGGCGCCACGATCATTGTCACGCTGATCAGCCTGACGATTTTGATTGACAAGACAGGCGGCAGCGTGCACTCTAAATCAGGAGGCTTGTGAAAATGGAACGAATTCTAGTTGTGGAAGATGAGCCGTCAATTGTGACATTGCTTCAATATAACCTGGAAAAGGCAGGTTTCTCCGTGCTGACGGCTTCGGACGGCAATGAAGGGTTGAAAAAAGCCATGGAAGAGCAGCCGGATCTGATGATTTTGGATTTGATGCTTCCTGGAATGGACGGAATGGATATATGCAAAACCCTTCGCCAGGAAAAAGTGGATACCCCTATTTTAATGCTCACAGCCCGTGGCGATGAATTTGATAAAGTGCTCGGGCTCGAGCTCGGGGCGGATGATTATTTGACAAAACCTTTCAGTCCGCGTGAAGTCGTCGCACGGGTGAAAGCTATTTTGCGAAGGACCAAAACATTCGAAGAAGGCAGCGCAGCATCGGACAAGGATCCCGAACCAGTGGTGGAATTGGGACAGGTTACGATTTACCCTGAAAGGTACGAAGCATTGCTGGATGGGGAAAGACTGGAGCTGACTCCAAAGGAGTTTGAGCTTTTATTGTATCTTGCTTCAAATGAAGGGAAAGTATTGAGCAGAACGCAGCTTTTGGATGCCATCTGGAATTACGACTTTGTAGGGGATTCCAGAATCGTCGATGTCCATATCAGCAATTTGCGGGAAAAAATCGAAGAAGATACACGGCGTCCTCGCTATATTAAAACAATCCGTGGATTCGGCTATAAAATGGAGAGGCCTTAAGAATGCATAAGCTTTGGGTGCGCATTACGTTCTCTTTTTTGCTGCTCATGTTTTTCGCCTTGCTCGGATCCGGCCTCTTTTTGGCCAACACAATGAAAAATACATACATGGATTTGAAAGAGAGCCAGCTCAAACAAACAGCCCATCTTATTTTACAGGCATTGGAGCTGGAAGGAATTGAGCAGGAAGGCCTGCAGTCAAAAGTTAAGGAATTATCCGCACCGGTGACATCACGGGTGACGGTCATCGACCGTAATGGAAAAGTATTGGCTGACTCGGAAGACGACCCTGCGTCCATGGAAAATCACTTGGACCGTCCTGAAGTCAAGCAAGTCATAGACAAGGGGAAGGAATCCGGCATATCAACGAGATACAGCCACACCCTCGGTTACAGTATGATGTATGCGGCCATTCCCGTGGAAATCAATGGAGAGGTTGAAGGCGTTGTAAGGGTGGCCCTTTCTCTCGAAAACATTGAAAAAGCAATCAGGCATTTAAGGAACACATTGACAATCGTTCTTTTAGCCGCACTGCTGCTGACAGCATTGATTGGAATCAGAATCGCCAAAGGCATCGCAAAGCCCATTGAAGAAATGATGCTTGTATCCGAAAAGTTGAAAGACAAGGATTACACCGCGAGGGTCAGGATGCAGCCCAAAGGGGAATTGGGGCAGCTTGCCAATGCCATCAACGTACTTGCTGCCAGTCTGAAAAGCCAAATGGAAAAAATCCAGGAAAACGAGCAGCAGCTTTCAGGAGTTTTACGGAATATGATGAGCGGCGTGCTTCTTGTGGACAAGAACGGAAAAATTTTATTGGCTAATCGGGCGATTGGCTGCATGCTTAATGCGGATCCATTAGCATTTACAGGAAAGCAGCATGTGGAAATCGTCAAAAATGCAGGCCTGAGCCGGCTGATCGATCGCTGCCTGAATGAACAATCGGAAATCAGGGATGAAATACAATTTTATTATCCGGACGAACGGATACTGGATGCGCACCTTGCGCCATATGTTGGAGAAAACGGCGAGCTAAAGGGGATTGTGGCGGTACTTCATGACATAACAGACATCCGCCGCCTTGAAAAAATGAGAAGCGAATTTATCGCTAATGTTTCCCACGAATTGAAAACGCCGATTACTTCCGTCAAAGGTTTTACAGAAACATTGCTTGACGGCGCAATGGAGGATGAAGAGGCGCTGCACCATTTCCTCGGCATCATTCATAAAGAAAGTGAGCGGCTCCATCGTCTGATCAATGATATCCTTCATCTGTCGAAGATCGAACAGCATATGATCCCGCTGGAGATGGAAAATGTCAATGTGGCGGAAGTTGTGGATCGTGTCGCTGATACAGTCAGAAAAGATATCGAGAAAAAAGGATTGGAACTTCTATTGCCGGCAGAACGCGAGATTTGGGTCGAGGGGCAAAAGGACCGGATTCAGCAAATCATTCTGAACCTGGTCTCAAACGCAGTCTCCTATACTCCGGCTGGCGGGAAAATTACTGTTTCGATTACTGACAGGGGAGACCGGATTGCAATCAGCGTCAAAGATACAGGAATCGGAATCGCCAAAAAAGATTTGCCGCGGTTGTTTGAGCGTTTTTACAGAGTGGACAAGGGGAGATCCCGGAATTCGGGAGGAACCGGCCTAGGCCTGGCGATTGTGAAACATCTGGTGGAATCACATAACGGAAAAATTGAAGTCGAAAGTGAAGAAGGCAGCGGAACGGAATTTACTGTTATCCTGCCGAAGAAACAATGATCCTCGCACCCGGAAAGGGAGCGGGGTTTTTTGTCAGGAACATGCATGGAATCTGAAGGAATGAGGGAATGCATGGGATTCCGGGAAGTCTACTAAATATTCACCCCCATTTTTAAAATCATCTTTACATAATCTTTACATTGCATTAATCGAAAGTTGATATAGGGAGAGTAATATATTCATTGAAATCGAACAAAGAATATTAGGGGGAAAATGACGAATGAAATGGAAATCCGCGTTTGCGACAGTCGCCTTATCTTCAGCTCTATTATTTGCCGGTTGTGGAAATGGTGACGGCAGTGCTAAAGGAAATGAGAACAATACTTCGAAAGTGGAAGAGACATCCAATGATAAGTTGACGGGTTCCGTCGGCATTGATGGATCTTCGACTGTTTTCCCGATCATGGAAGCAGTATCTGAGGAATTTGCTGCGGAGCAGCCGGATGTCAAGGCGCCGGTGGGAGTTTCAGGAACCGGAGGCGGATTTAAGAAATTCATTGCAGGAGAAACGGATATAAGCAATGCCTCACGTCCGATAAAAGATGAAGAGGAGAAGCTGCTGGAAGAAGCGGGCATTGATTATACAGAATTCGAAATCGCCTATGACGGTATATCTGTCGTAGTAAACAAAGATAACGACTTTGTCGATCAGCTGACTATTGATGAATTGAAAAAAATGTGGCTGGAAGACGGTAATGTGAAAACATGGGCAGATGTCCGTGACGGTTGGCCAAAAGAGCCGGTGACTTTCTTCAGTCCAGGTACAGACTCCGGTACGTATGATTACTGGAATGAAGTGATCCTCGAAGATGGGCAGATGAGAAAAGACGCTACATTATCTGAAGATGACAATGTGCTTGTACAAGGTGTAATGGGAGACAAAGGCGGAATCGGATTTTTCGGCTTCTCGTATTATGTTGAAAATAAGGACAACCTAAAGGTTGTGCCGATCGTCAACAGTAAAGGAGAGGCAGTCACTCCTGACCATGACACGATCATGAATGGCGTATATGAGCCGCTTTCCCGTCCGCTATACTTCTATGTTAGCAACGAAGCATTAACAGGGAAACCGCAAGTTTACGAGTATGTGAAATTTGCCCTTGAAAATGCCGGAACCCTGGCTGAAGAAGTTGGATACATCAGCCTTAAAGACGATGAATATAAGGCCGCACTTGAAAAATTGGAAGAAGTTTCAAAGTAATATGATCAGGCGAGGGGGAGTCCCCTCTCCCTTTACTATGAAAATAGTGAGGAGTTTTCCTTATGGAGTTAAAAGCGGAAAGAAAATCAGTTTCCGTACTCATTGAAGAAAATAAAAGAAAATCCAGGTTTAAGCAAGGGATGATTGAAAAATGCGTTCCTATTTTTCTTTTTATAATGGCAGCTATTTCCATTTTAACTACGATTGGGATTGTCATTACATTACTGGTGGAAACCATTACGTTTTTTGAACGTGTTCACATAATAGAATTTCTTACCAGCAAAGAATGGTTCCCGTTTTTCGAAGCTGATCCTCAATATGGTATAGCGCCACTGATTTCAGGTACCTTGCTTGTTGCTGTCATAGCCATGGTTGTTGCGGTTCCGATCGGTCTTGCGACAGCCGTTTATTTAAGTGAGTATGCCAGTGATCGGGTCAGGAAAATCGTTAAGCCCATTTTGGAAGTCCTCGCCGGAATTCCAACCATCGTATATGGTTTTTTTGCTTTGACCTTTGTCACGCCTCTTTTACAAAAAATTATACCGGACTTGCAATTTTTCAATGCATTAAGTCCGGGAATTGTTATGGGCATCATGATCATTCCGATGATTGCATCCCTTTCCGAAGATGCGATGAGCTCAGTTCCGCGATCCATAAGGGAAGGCGCGTTGGCGCTGGGGTCAACCAAATTGGAAGTGTCGCTAAAAGTGGTCTTGCCTGCTGCATTATCCGGAATTGTCGCTTCGTGTGTATTGGGGATCTCCCGTGCGATCGGTGAAACGATGATCGTCACAATTGCAGGCGGTTCTAAACCGAACCTGACCTTTGATCCGACGGAAACGATTCAGACGATGACGGCCTATATTGTGCAGGTGAGTCTGGGGGATGCCTCATATGGCTCCACCATTTACTACAGCATTTATGCGGTCGGAATGGCGCTGTTCATTTTTACCCTCGTCATGAACATCATAGCCCAATGGATCTCCAAGCGCTTTAGGGAGGAATACTGATGGAATGGATAAATGATGAAAAGATAGCGAAAAGGACCGGCTTCCGCCTTATGAAAAACCGATTGTCAAAGTGGCTGTTCATGCTTGCCGCATCGGTCGGATTGCTTGTATTGGGAATATTGATTTACCGGATATTTTCCCAAGGATACAGCTATTTGGATCTTGATTTCTTTACTAGCTTTGCTTCACGCAGGCCTGAAGAAGCGGGCATCAAAGCTGCTATTTTTGGAACGATTTGGCTGATGGCCATTACAGGTCCTGTTTCTATCGTGTTAGGCGTTGGGTGCGCCATCTATCTCGAGCTGTATGCGAAGAAAAGCAGGTTTACCCGCTTTATTCAAATGAATATCTCCAATTTGGCAGGTGTTCCGTCCATCGTTTTCGGTTTGTTGGGATTGACTGTATTTGTCCGGATGATGGAAATGGGAAGGAGCGTTCTTGCCGGTGGATTGACCATGAGCCTTTTGATTCTTCCCATTATTGTCGTAGCTTCGCAAGAAGCAATCCGCGCTGTCCCTAAAGAATTGCAGGAGGCGTCATACGGAATGGGAGCTACAAAATGGCAAACGGTCCGCCATGTCATTTTACCGGCGGCGATTCCAGGCATATTGACAGGAGGAATATTGGCATTATCACGTGCAGTCGGGGAAACGGCTCCGCTCATTATGATCGGGGCTTTGACGTTTGTTGCCTTTATACCCGAAAGTATTTGGTCAGGGTTTACCGTTATGCCTATTCAAATTTTCAACTGGACCAGCAGGCCTCAGGCAGCATTTCATGATGTAGCGGCAGCCGGAATCATCGTACTGCTTCTCATGCTGCTTTTGATGAATTCCATAGCCATTATCATAAGAAATAAATTTTCCAAGCGTTATTAATAGGAGGGATGATTTTGATTACAACATTGGCCAGGGAAGAACAAACAGTCAAACCGGATATCCAGGTCCAGAAGAATCATGTTTTTCAAGCGGAAAATTTTAACCTCTGGTACGGAGAAAAGCAAGCCTTGAAAAATATTGATTTTGACATTGCGGAGAATGAGGTTACAGCTATCATCGGACCATCCGGATGTGGAAAATCAACATTCATCAAAGCCCTTAACCGGATGGTAGAGCTTGTTCCTTCTGTGAAAATGTCCGGCAGGCTGCTGTATAGAGGCAGCAATATTCTGGACAATCAGTTCGGAGTCGAAGAATTGAGGACAAAAGTGGGGATGGTGTTTCAAAAACCAAATCCGTTTCCAAAATCCATTTATGAGAACGTTGTTTATGGCCCTCGGATCCATGGTATACGGGACAAGAAAATCTTAAATGAAATTGTGGAAAAAAGCTTGCAGGGCGCTGCGCTTTGGGATGAAGTGAAAGACCGGCTGAATGAAAATGCCTACGGACTTTCCGGGGGACAGCAGCAGCGGCTTTGTATCGCAAGATGCCTTGCGATTGAACCGGATGTCATTTTGATGGATGAACCGACTTCGGCTCTTGACCCGATCTCCACTTTAAAAGTGGAAGAGCTTGTGCAGGAATTGAAGGAAAACTTCAGCATCATTATTGTAACGCATAACATGCAGCAGGCGGCACGCATCTCGGATAAGACCGCCTTTTTCTTAAATGGGGAACTGGTTGAGTTCAACAAGACATCGGCCATGTTCTCCAATCCGGATGACAAAAGGACGGAAGACTATATAACAGGCCGATTTGGATAGATCAATATAAAAAGGAGGCTGGCAGATGGCAGTCAGAAACCAATTTGATGAGCAGTTGCAAAACCTGCACCATCAGCTGCTTACAATGGGAATGCTGGTGGAAGAGGCCCTTCATCAAGGGGTGAAGGCATTGGTTGATAAAAATGTAGAGCTTGCTCAAGAAGTGATCGACGGCGACAGGGAAATCAATGATGCGGAAATGGACATCGAAAGAAAATGCTTTACATTGATTGCTTTGCAGCAGCCGGTGGGAAGCGACCTCCGAAGGATTGCGACCACTCTTAAGGTGTCAACAGACCTTGAACGGATAGCGGACCATGCTGTGAGCATCGCCAAAACGACCGTAAGGCTGCAGGGAGAAGCTTACGCAAAACCACTTATCGATATTCCGAAAATGGGGAAACTGGTTCAGGAAATGGTCCGTGACGCGTTGGACGCCTACATCCGGATGGATAAGGATGAGGCAAAAATCATTGCGAACCGGGATGACCAGGTGGATGCTCTGTATAAAAAGATTTTTACAGACCTTGTTGGACTGATGACGCACGATCAGTCACTGATCAATCAAGCAACGCACCTTCTGCTTACTGCACAATATTTGGAACGGATCGGCGATTATGTCACCAATATTTGTGAGTGGATCGTGTACATGGAATCGGGCAATAAAGTGGAGTTGAATCAATAGCATTGAAGGGCTTTTTCCGATGGGAAAAGTCCTTTTGATTTTAAATGCGAATGCCTTCATGATACAATCTTTCGAAATAAGAAAGCAGCAGGTGATTCAAATGGGGATCCATCATTATTTTAAAAGTTTGTCTGATTTGGAGAAAATCTACCGTTGCCCCGGAAAGTTCAAATTTCAGGAACATTCCGTGGCCAGCCATTCATTCAAAGTGACGAAAATCGCCCAGTTTTTGGGAACTGTCGAAGAAATGGACGGCCAGAC
Organism: Siminovitchia fortis; assembly: GCF_003605365.2. Taxonomy (GTDB): domain Bacteria; phylum Bacillota; class Bacilli; order Bacillales; family Bacillaceae_C; genus Siminovitchia; species Siminovitchia fortis. The sequence goes on along the minus strand of NZ_QYTU02000007.1, from coordinate 78,843 downwards.
AGTTGATTGGCGGCTTTTATACGAAAAAGCGCTGAATCATGATTATGCCGAACTTTTTACCGGCGACATCAAAACACCGGTTAAATATGCCTCCAAAGAATTGAAGCGCCTTTTCAATGAAGTGGAGGAAGAAATGACAAGAAAGTTCGTGGAGAAGGAATTTCCGCCGGAATTCCAGAAAATTTATTTGGGACGCTTCAAGGAAGGGAAAGATGATACGCTGGAAGGGCGGATTTTGGCGGTTGCAGATAAAATCGACCTTTTGTATGAATCGTTCGGAGAGATCCAGAAAGAAAACCCGGAGCCGCTGTTTATGGAAATTTACGAAGAGGCATTAAGCACAATTCTCTTATTCAAAGATATGACGTGCGTCCAATATTTCCTTGATGAGATCTTGCCGGAAATGCTCCGTGAACGTTTCATTGAGCAAAGTGAATTGACGGCCATCACCGAAAGAATGATTGAAGAAAGCAGGAATCAATGAAAAAGGGACTTGCACTTTTCGGCATTTTCGGAAAAACTAATAGATAAGACTCGGAGTTTATACATGGGGGATCGCCATGATAGATAAAATCTTATCCGCAATATTTTTGCCGGCTCTAATGATGATTTTCTTCGTACGGATAACTTACAGCCGCCTTGTTTCCTTTCTTTTGGTCGTCGCGTTGATCATCGTTTCGGCATACAACGGATACTTGCATAAATGGTGGCTGATCATCATTGAGGCGGCTTCTCTCACATTAGGACTGTTTATCGTCAATCAAATGAAAGAAAAAAGAAGAAAGAATGACACTTCATGACCTGGCGTGCAGCTGGAAATGGGAGTGTCTTTTTTTCTGAGTAAGAAAGCATAAGATGTTTTAGCTTTAAAATTTTGAACAAAGCCATTTGTTGTCTAGCTCCAGCGCCTATCGACTAGCAGACTTCGCACCTCCTCCTACGATAAGTCAACATCGGCTCGTTCCTCGCCGTGTTTCCTTTATCTCGTCGGAGGCACTCCAGTCTGTACGTCGATGGGCAAGGCGCTTGCGCTTTTCTTAATGGGGGATTGCGGAAGCTTGTGTGGAAAATAAATTTCTTTGAATCTATATCAATGTCCAACCATTTCATATTATAATGTAAATGTTTTGATATTTCGATTTTCGAAGCAAGTGACTGGGGGGAGGCTCGTGAGGCCAATTTTGTTAGGTGTGGTAGCTGCATTCTTTTTTGCTTTCACTTTTATTTTTAACCGTGCAATGGATTTATCGGGCGGGAGTTGGATTTGGAGTGCCTCGCTTCGTTATATATTCATGGTTCCTTTTTTATTGGTGATTGTAATGGTCAGGGGCAACTTTCGCAGGCTGATCCAGGAGATGAAGGCGAACCCGGGGGAATGGCTTCTTTGGAGCACGGTAGGATTCGGCTTGTTTTATGCTCCACTCACATTTGCGGCAGGATATGGGCCGGGATGGCTGATTGCGAGCACGTTTCAAATAACAATCATCTCGGGATCGCTGTTGGCACCGCTTTTTTACGAGACCATTCAGACTTCTTCCGGCCGGATTTCTGTCAGAGGAAAAATCCCCTATAGGGGGCTGGCCATGTCGCTGATTATTTTAGTTGGGATTGCTATGATGCAATTGGAGCATATGAACGGACTATCACTAAAAAATGTATTATTTTGTGTCATTCCGATTATAGTGGCTTCCTTTGCATACCCGCTCGGAAACCGAAAAATGATGGGGGTTTGCGGCGGCCGTCTGGATACATATCAGCGGGTTTTGGGCATGACGCTTGGAAGCATGCCATTTTGGCTGGTCCTTGCCGGCTGGGAACTTGCAACGGGTTCCCTTCCTTCACAGGAGCAGACGTTTCAGTCTCTTCTTGTCGCCATTTCTTCCGGGGTAATCGCTACTGTCTTATTTTTCAAAGCGACAGATTCCGTCAAAGACAATATGGGAAAACTCGCGGCTGTCGAAGCTACGCAATCACTGGAAGTGCCTTATGCTTTGTTGGGGGAAATTGTTGTGTTGAGCGCACCTATGCCTGATCCAGCCTCCTTAATCGGTATGATGCTTGTTGTGGCGGGGATGGTGCTTCACAGTTATGTTTCCCGTGCAAAAGAAATGAGAAGTGCCACCCAGTAATGTTTTGAGAAAATGAGGGGTTTAATGATGGAAGCAGTCGTTTTTGATTTTGATGGTTTAATCGTAGATACCGAGTCGGTCTGGTATGATGCTTTTCGCCAAGTTTTCCGTAATTTGGATTATGGTTTGACGATAGATGAATTTGCACTCTGTATCGGAACTTCCGATGATGTGTTGTTTGAGCACCTGAAAAAGAACGTTTCTTTTACAAAAGAAGCTGTTATAAAAGAAGCCGAGTCAATATATAAAGATCGATTACAAGGTTTGAAGCTGAGAGATGGAGTCTTGGAATATATCAGTTCAGCGAAAAAGCTCGGACTTAAAATAGGCCTGGCCTCGAGCTCCAACAGGAATTGGGTGGAGGGCTTTTTGGAGCGCTTTGAAATTAAGGACTATTTCGATGTTATTAAAACAGCGGATGATGTGGTTAATATCAAGCCGGATCCCGAGTTATATTTAGCGGCCATCAAAGATTTGGGGGCTGCTCCTGAGAGGATAATAGCCTTTGAAGATTCGCAAAATGGTTTGAGGGCGGCTTTGGCTGCCGGCCTGAATGTGGTAGTTGTTCCTAATAAAGTGACAGGCCACTTGAACTTTGAAGGCCATAAATTGCGCTTGAATTCAATGGCGGATCTGCCGTTAGAAGATCTGATTCTGTCTATCTCTTCTTCCGGAGAAAAATTAATTCGTGGATAGTGAACCTTTCTGCCTCGCCGTTTGTATTACTTAACGAAGAGACAGGAAGGGAAGTGTTTTATATGCCGGTGACAGGATGGGTGGTCAGCAGTATAGTGGTCGCAGTGCTTGGCTCCGTTTTTGCTGGAGTTATTGCTTCGATGAACAAGAAGGTTGTCCGTGATAAATGGGGGAAAATTGATTTTACGAAGACGGATTTCTATTTTTATTGGACCCGCTGGGATACAATTATTTTGATAGCTGCCATTTATACTTTTTTAAACATAACAGGGCTGCTGGTATTCCTGTTAAGAGGGGATAATATCAACAGCCCGATCATCCAATATTTCATTCATCAGACGGTTGTGTTCAGCCTGATTACATTTCTTTGGATGATTACAAAGCTGGTGTATGTTTTCAAAGGAATCAAAGAGCGGTGGCCAAATGAGTTTAAGTAGGAAAATCCAATTGGAAGACGGATCCTCGGAAACGGTTGAAACGCTTTATGAGATATACAGGGAGCCGCTTTACAAGTTTGTTTTCAGATACAGCGGCGATCAGCAGTTGAGTATTGATACGGTTCAGGATACGTTTGAAAAATTGCTTAAAAACCAACGATATTCACCCGAAAAAGGAAAGTTCAGAACGTACCTTTTTCAAATTGCGTACAACACGATGGTTACAAAGTTGAAAAGAAGGAAAAAATTCTGGACGTTGCTGCCATTTGTGGCGGCCGACAGGACAACGGACATTACAATGGAAGAAAGGCTGTCCGTCCAGAAAGCAGTGCAGCAATTGCCTGAACTCCAAAGGGCAGTCGTATTGCTGACTTATTATCATGATTTGACGCAAACGGAAACGGCGGATATTTTGGGGATCCCGGTTGGGACGGTTAAATCAAGGCTGCACAATGCCATGAAAAAATTGAAGGATGATTTGGAGGTGGACGGAGATGAAAAATAAAAGCGATGAAAAACTGTTTCAAAAGCTGGATGAATTTGTTGTGGAAGTGCCCGATTTTCCCATGGAAAAGTCATGGATGGAAAGGGCGGCGAACTGGCTATTCGATTCAGTCCGCCTTCCGGAAGTTGAATTTACTGAAAGAGGAATGGCACTCTTACTATTTCTGCCGGTTTTGATTTCAGCCATCTCCGGCATCCCGTTCATATTTTTATAAAGGAGCCAAACCATGTTAATGCCTAAGCTTTCCTTAGAGAAAAAAAGAAAAATGATCCAGGAAATCCAGGAATTTTTCCTGAAAGAACGCGGCGAGGAAATCGGTGAATTCGCTGCCGAAATCTGTTTTGAATTTATTAAAGACAGGCTCGGTCCCGTTTTTTACAACGAAGGCATCCGTGACGCGAGAGAAGTGGCGGAACAAAGGATGCAGTTGCTGGAAGAAGATTTATATGCGTTGGAAAAAAGGTTATCAGACTGAAAAGCCGTCTGTATTCATACACGAATACAGACGGCTTTGTTTATTTTTTATTAAAACCTATTTACAGATTTATTTATCTGATATACTATTATGACAGACAAAGTAATATTATATGTATAATAATCGGCCTGACATTGGGTGGTGAGAAAGTGAAAGGGAAATTATCTTCTGATTTATTGCGGGGACATACGGATACGATCGTGTTGAGTATTTTACAAAAAGGAGACAGTTATGGTTATGAAATCTATAAGACGATTTTGGAAAAGACGGATGATCAATATGAGCTGAAAGAAGCCACACTGTACTCCAGTTATCGAAGGCTGGAAAAGGAAGGTCTTATTGTCGCCTATTGGGGGGACGAATCTCAAGGGGGGAGACGAAAGTATTACCGGATTACCGAAAAAGGGAAAACACAATATTATCAAAATAAGTTAGATTGGCAGTTTACCCAGGAAATATTAAATCGACTGCTTGAGGGGTGATAAAATGAACAAGAAAGTAAAAACGTATGTGGAAGATTTATTCAGGGGATATGAGGAAACGGCTGAGTTGCAGGATTTCAAAGAAGAAATCATTTCCAATTTGCTTGAACGGATCAAAGACTTTGAAACTGAAGGCATGGATTATGATGCCGCTTTTACAAAGGCCATTGGAGAATTAGGCGATATTACGGCAATTGCGGATGATATCAGCCGCCAAAAACGAAATGAAGTGATTGGACAGATGTATTTTCAGCACAAAGTTGAGGTAGGTTTAAAACATGCTATCGGGTACGTCATCGCGGGAATTTTATTTTTGTTTGGGCTGACAGTCGGATTCATCACATATTTTTCAACGGATGTAATATCTGAAGGCATTTCATCCTCGCTTCCATTTATTGTGATTTCCGGAGCCGCTTTTGTCTTTCTCGGTTTGACGCAAGAGACGGCCAGTGACTATCCGATGTCTTGGGGCCGCGCCCTCATTTATGCCATTGCTGCAGGCGGAATCCTTTTCGGCTTGATCACCGCCGCATCCTTGTACTTCATGGACAATATGGGGATTCATGCCGTTCTCGGAACATTGCTTCCATTTGTCATTCCGGGGGTTGGAATATTGGCCTTTTTACTTTTAACTGAAAAAAGCCGCCACAAGCCATGGGTCATTGAGGAGCAAAAAATTTGGACGGAGCGCTACATGAAGAAGGATCCTCAGCGAATGGCCCAAGGAGGCTTGCTGTCCGGCGCGTTATGGGTTTTTGCCATTGCCATGGTCATCCTTGCGGGATTTAAGCTCGGGATCATCTATGCCGTCGTTGTATTTTTAACGGCAATTGCCCTCCAGCTGTTCATTGAGTTTTGGGTACAGGGGAAAAGTTATGATTGAAGGGGGTCAGACCCCATTATTCAGGCTGTCGGGAAGGAACCTCTCGGCAGTCTTTTAATTATTTAGAATTCTTTAATTTTACACCGCGCTCATTTGTTATAGTACAATAACAATGCATGGTGGTGATAAATAAATTTTTTGTGGTAAAGTAACAAAAAAGGAGGTCTTTATTTCGGTCTGAATAGAGGCAAATAAAATAAATAGAAATTTTGTTTAGATAATGTAATCGCTTCACTAAGCGGGATAGCTGAAATGTTTTTGCATCCGGGATACTTGAACAATTTCACGAATCCTAAACAGTTAGAGAGGTAATTTTCATGCAACAAGAAAATCTATCAAGGGGTTTAAAAAACAGGCACGTACAATTAATTGCCATAGGTGGGGCGATCGGAACGGGATTGTTTCTCGGAGCGGGGAAATCCATCCATCTGGCAGGGCCGTCTATTTTATTTGCATACCTGATTACAGGCGTCATTGGCTTTTTAATCATGCGCTCGCTGGGAGAAATCCTGCTGAGCAATTTAAACTATCATTCTTTTGTAGACTTCGTCCAAGACTATTTTGGTGATACGGCAGCCTTTATCACCGGATGGACTTACTGGTTCTGCTGGGTCACAATCGCAATGGCCGACTTGACGGCGGTAGGGATCTATACACAATATTGGTTCCCAAGCATCCCCCAGTGGGTACCTGGCTTCATCGCTTTGATTTTATTGTTGTTGATCAACCTTGCTGCCGTAAAATATTTTGGAGAAATGGAATTTTGGTTTGCCCTGATTAAAGTCATCGCCATCTTAGCGTTAATTTTAGTCGGGATAATTATGATTTTGAAAGGTTTTTCCACAGATGCAGGCCCTTCCAGCTTCAAGAACCTATGGAGTCATGGCGGCATGTTTCCGAATGGGATGACCGGTTTCATCCTTTCCTTTCAAATGGTCATGTTTGCGTTTGCAGGAATTGAGCTTGTGGGACTCACTGCTGGTGAAACAGAAGACCCGGAAAAGGTGATCCCGAGAGCAATCAATAATATTCCCATCCGTATTATCATTTTTTACATCGGTGCACTGCTGGTGATCATGAGCATCTATCCTTGGACAGCGGTTAAGCCGAATGAAAGCCCGTTTGTCCAAGTCTTTGCAGCGGTCGGTATTTCAGCCGCGGCCGGCATTGTCAACTTTGTCGTCCTGACGTCAGCAGCATCGGCTTGCAACAGCGGTATTTTTAGTACAAGCCGGATGGTCTACTCGCTTGCAAAAAATGGACAGGCGCCAAACAAATTTAAAAAGCTGACATCTCACCGTGTGCCTTCCGCTGCTTTGTACTTTTCAGCTGTTATTATATTGATTGGTGTTGTTCTGAACTATATTATGCCGGAAGGAGTATTTACGCTTGTATCAAGTATTGCTACTTTCTGTTTTATCTTTATTTGGGGGATTACAGTTCTTGCCCATTTGAAATATCGTAAAACAAGGCCTGAATTGGCCAAAAAGAGCAAGTTTAAGATGCCGCTCTTCCCGTATACCAATTACTTAATCCTTGCTTTCTTCGGATTTATTTTGGTAGTGCTTGCACTCGGGGAAGACACACGTATTGCGTTGTTCGTAACTCCTGTGTGGTTTATTCTTCTGTTTGTCATATATAAAATCAGGGCAATGAAAAATGAAGGATGAGAAACAGGCGTAACTGCAAACTGGCCGGTTGTATGAAAGTACAGCCGGTCTATTTCATTTTAATCTGTGGATTATTCTTTTTTAGTATCTCGATAAATCTATCTGTATCTTTGGGAGAAATTGAAATAGTTTCGTATTTTCCATAGTTAATTTCGATTTTATGTATGGACAGGGCAGGGGACGTGAATGGATTCTTCGCAAAACGAATGGATTTGATGCTTTGAATGACTATCGTTTTTTTTATAGGGCCAAAATGTATATTGAGCATGCCCCCTTCAATTTTGTATTTGGTATTAAACCATATCGATCCTGAAAAACAAATCATACTTGCTGCAATCACCAGCCCTAAAATATCAAATTTCACGAAAAGTGATTGATAGAATATCCAAACGAAGGCACCGATACAACCCCAAATAATCACACCCATCCACAGATCTTTTCTTGATGAAAACTCCATTTGATCAACTCCATGACTTTTATACGGATAAACGCCTCCAATTGTTTCATGAATTTTGCACAATGTCGAAAATACGTTCGCATATTTCTGGTTATGAAAGGGCCGTTTGTGGTAAAATGACTGTATGGCTATTTTAATAAAATGATGGAAAAACATAGATATAGTAAGAAAAACGGGAGGATGCCGGTGTGAAAAACCAGTTTGAAGTAGTTTCGAAATATAAGCCTGCTGGCGACCAGCCAAAGGCGATCGAGCGTCTTGTTAAAGGTTTCCAATCAGGAAAGAAGTATCAGACGCTATTGGGAGCGACAGGTACCGGTAAGACGTTCACTGTTTCAAACATGATCAAGGAAGTGAACAAGCCGACGCTTGTCATTGCCCACAACAAGACGCTTGCAGGACAGTTGTACAGTGAATTCAAAGAGTTTTTTCCGAACAATGCCGTCGAATATTTTGTCAGCTTCTATGATTATTATCAGCCGGAAGCGTATGTACCGCAGACGGATACGTTCATTGAGAAAGATTCCAGCGTAAATGACGAAATCAACCGGCTCAGGCACTCGGCGACTTCCGCTTTGTTTGAGCGGAATGATGTCATCATCATTGCCAGTGTCTCCTGCATTTACGGCCTTGGTTCCCCGGAAGAATACCGGGATCACGTTCTGTCACTCCGCACGGGGATGGAAATAGAAAGGAATCAGCTTTTACGCAGGCTTGTCGATCTGCAATATGCACGCAATGACATCGAATTTACGAATGGAACGTTCCGCGTTCGCGGGGATGTCGTGGAGATTTTCCCTGTAGCCCGTGAAGAACAATGCATCCGGGTGGAATTTTTCGGCGATGAAATCGACCGCATCCGGGTAGTAGACGCTTTAACCGGGGAGATTGTCGGTGACCGCGAGCATGCGGCCATCTTCCCTGCTTCCCACTATGTGACGGGTGAGGAGAAGCTGAGGATCGCTATTCAAAATATTGAGCTTGAATTGGAAGAACGGCTGGCCGAATTGCGGGCGGAGGAAAAACTGCTGGAAGCCCAGCGGCTCGAACAACGAACGAGATATGACCTGGAAATGATGAGGGAAATGGGCTTCTGTGCAGGGATTGAGAATTACTCCCGCCATTTGACCTTAAGGCCGCCGGGCGCCACTCCTTTTACGCTGCTGGATTATTTTCCCGACGATTTCCAAATCGTCGTCGATGAGTCGCACGTCACACTTCCGCAAATCCGCGGAATGTACAATGGTGACCAGGCGAGGAAGCAGGTGCTGGTCGATCACGGTTTCCGCCTGCCGTCAGCACTTGATAACCGGCCGCTCATGTTCGAAGAATTTGAGAAACATATTAAACAGATTGTGTTTGTATCTGCGACTCCCGGACCGTACGAACTGGAAAAAACACCGGAAATGGTCGAGCAGATCATCCGTCCGACAGGATTGCTTGATCCAACGATCGATGTCCGGCCCATTGAAGGGCAAATTGATGACCTGCTTGGTGAAATCAATGATCGGATTGAAAGAAACGAGCGTGTCCTTGTGACGACACTCACGAAAAAAATGTCGGAAGATCTAACGGACTATTTAAAAGATGTCGGGGTAAAGGTTCAGTATCTGCACTCTGAAATCAAAACCTTGGAAAGGATTGAAATCATCCGCGATTTAAGGCTCGGAAAGTATGATGTCCTTGTAGGAATCAACCTTCTCCGGGAAGGGCTGGACATACCGGAAGTGTCCCTGGTGGCCATTCTCGATGCGGATAAAGAAGGTTTCTTGCGTTCCGAACGGTCGCTCATCCAGACAATTGGCCGGGCAGCGCGAAACGCAAACGGGCATGTCATCATGTATGCCGATAAAATCACCGATTCCATGGATATGGCCATCAAAGAAACGAAGCGGAGACGCTCGATCCAGGAAGAATATAACAAAAAGCATGGCATTACGCCGACAACAATCCAAAAGGATGTCCGCGACGTCATCCGTGCGACGGTTGCAGCGGAGGAAACAGAAGAATACACTTATGAAAATACGAAAAAATTAACGAAAAAGGAAAAAGACAAGCTGATCACTTCAATGGAGAAGGAAATGAAAGAAGCGGCAAAAGCGCTTGATTTTGAACGGGCGGCGCAGCTTCGCGATGCCATTTTGGAGTTGAAAGCGGAAGGATGAAACAGCGATGGCACTAGAAAAAATCATTGTTAAAGGCGCACGTGCCCATAACCTAAAAGATATCGATGTCACGATTCCAAGGGACCAGCTCGTTGTGGTCACGGGGCTTTCCGGTTCCGGAAAGTCTTCGTTGGCGTTCGACACCATTTATGCGGAAGGCCAGCGGCGCTACGTTGAGTCGCTGTCAGCATATGCCAGACAATTTTTAGGGCAGATGGATAAACCGGACGTTGATGCAATTGAAGGGCTGTCTCCGGCGATATCAATCGATCAGAAAACGACAAGCAGAAATCCCCGTTCGACTGTCGGAACGGTGACGGAAATCTATGACTATCTGCGCTTGCTGTTTGCCAGGGTGGGCCGGCCGATTTGTCCTGTCCACGGGATTGAAATCACGTCCCAGACGATCGAGCAAATGGTCGATCGGATCATGGATTACCCGGAAAGAACGAGGATCCAGGTTCTTGCACCTGTCATTTCCGGAAGGAAGGGCGCCCATGTCAAGGTGCTTGAGGACATTAAGAAGCAAGGCTTCGTCCGCGTTCGGGTGGATGGTGAGATCCTTGATCTCGGCGAAGACATCCAGCTTGAAAAAAATAAAAAGCATTCCATCGAGGTTGTCGTTGACCGGATTGTGATCAAAGAGGATATAGAAACACGATTGGCGGATTCGCTCGAAACAGCGCTTGGCCTCGGTGAAGGAAAAGTCATGATCGATGTAATCGGCGAAGAGGAGCTGCTGTTCAGCGAACATCATGCGTGTCCGGAATGCGGTTTTTCCATCGATAAATTGGAACCGCGGATGTTCTCGTTCAACAGCCCGTTTGGTGCCTGCCAGGAGTGTGACGGCCTCGGTTCGAAGCTGGAAGTGGATAAGGATCTAGTCATTCCTGATGATTCCCTGGCATTGAGTGAAGGGGCGATTGTTCCTTGGATTCCTGTCAGTTCGCAATATTACCCGCAGCTTTTAAAAACCGTGTGCAAACATTATGGCATCAGCATGGATGTTCCGGTGAAGGATTTGCCGAAGGAGCATTTGGATAAAATTTTATACGGCTCGGGGGCGGATCTGATCCGCTTCCGCTATCAAAATGATTTTGGCCAGGTGAGGGAAAGCAGCATCAGATTTGAGGGTGTTCTCCGGAATGTGGAGCGCCGCTATCATGAAACAAGCTCCGATTATATAAGGGAGCAAATGGAAAAATACATGGCGGAACAGCCGTGCCCGCGCTGCAGCGGGTACAGGCTGAAAGAAGAAAGCTTGGCCGTCAAAATCGAAAACAAGCATATCGGCCAGGTGACAGAGCTGTCTATCCAGGATGCTGCACAGTTTTTCAAAACCATTCACTTAACAGAAAAAGAGATGCAGATCGCGCACATGATTTTAAAAGAGATTGATGAGAGGCTGAGTTTCCTTGTTAATGTCGGCCTGGATTATTTGACATTGAGCCGCGCGGCGGGGACGCTTTCCGGAGGGGAAGCCCAGCGGATCAGGCTCGCCACGCAAATCGGCTCTCGCCTGACAGGGGTATTGTATGTACTCGATGAACCTTCCATCGGGCTTCATCAGCGGGATAACGACCGCCTGATTGGGACGCTGAAAAATATGCGTGACATCGGCAATACGCTCATTGTTGTGGAGCATGACGAAGATACGATCCTGGCAGCGGATTATTTGATTGATATCGGTCCCGGGGCAGGCGTGCACGGCGGGGAAGTTGTCGCCTGCGGTACGCCGAAAGAAGTGATGAAGCAGCATGATTCATTGACAGGGCAATATTTGTCAGGGAAAAAATTCATTCCGCTTCCGCCGGAGCGCCGTATTTCTGACGGAAGGTTCATCGAAATAAAAGGTGCGAAGGAAAACAATCTTAAAAATGTGAATGTCAAAATTCCGCTCGGTGTATTTATTGCTGTAACAGGTGTTTCGGGTTCGGGAAAAAGTACATTGATCAATGAAATTTTACACAAATCCCTTGCGATGAAACTTCACAGGGCCAAAGCAAAACCCGGCGCCCATAAGGAAATTAAGGGCTTGGATCACCTGGAAAAAGTGATTGATATCGACCAGTCACCGATCGGCCGGACGCCGCGTTCCAACCCGGCCACGTATACCGGCGTGTTTGATGATATCCGTGACGTGTTTGCTTCCACCAACGAGGCAAAGGTCCGCGGTTATAAAAAAGGCCGCTTCAGCTTCAACGTCAAAGGCGGAAGATGCGAAGCATGCCGAGGTGACGGGATCATCAAGATTGAGATGCACTTTTTACCCGATGTGTATGTACCCTGTGAAGTGTGCCACGGCAAAAGGTATAATCGGGAAACGCTGGAAGTAAAATATAAAGGGAAAAATATTGCAGATGTTCTGGATATGACCATTGAGGATGGATTGGAGTTTTTCGAAAACATCCCGAAAATCAAACGAAAGCTGCAGACGATTGCCGATGTGGGGCTTGGCTATATGAAGCTGGGACAGCCGGCAACAACACTTTCCGGAGGAGAAGCACAAAGGGTGAAGCTCGCATCCGAGCTTCACAGGCGTTCAAACGGCCGCTCGATCTATATTCTGGATGAACCGACAACAGGACTGCATGCTGATGATATTGCACGCCTGTTAAACGTTTTGCAGCGGTTAGTCGATAATGGAAACACAGTTCTCGTCATTGAACATAATCTGGATGTGATCAAGACAACCGATTATATCATCGATCTTGGACCTGAAGGCGGTAATAAGGGAGGAACGATTGTTGCAACGGGCACGCCCGAAAAAATCGCGGATTCCCCCGAATCCCATACGGGCCGATATTTGAAGCCGATTTTAGAGCGGGATAAAGCCCGCATGAAACGGTTGATCACCCTGAAGGAAACGAAAGAAGAAGCCATTGCCAAGTAATTTTTTCCGAGAGTGAAACATTTTTCCCGTTCATCTCGTATTACATGACAGATGAAAAATAGGAGGATTGACCATGAACCAGGATCGAAAACGAATACTTGAAATGGTGCAAGAAGGAAAGCTGTCGGCTCAGGAAGCAATCATTTTGCTTGATGCATTGGAAGGCGGGGATGCCGAAGGTACAGCAGCAGAGCCTTCCAGCCCGGAAACTTCTTCAAAGGCCGGGTCAAAAGCGGAGTCCACTGCGGGATCAAGCGGTGATTCAACATGGAACAAGCAGAGCCAATCGAAGGAATCGGGTTCAGGCGATGATACTTTCTATTCGCAGATTGAGCAGGCCGGCGAGCGGATTTTCGATTTCGTCAACACGGCGCTTCGGAAAATCAAGGATATCGATTGGCAGATTACCCAGTCAGTCGAAGTCCCGCATGTGTTCCAGCAGGCGGATGAACAAATTGAGCGGATCGACATTGATATCGCCAATGGGCCTGTCCGCCTCATTGCTTGGGACCAGCAGGAAGTCCGCGTAGAATGCCAGGCGAAAGTTTACCGGGTGGAAGACCGCGATGAAGGCCGCAGCTATTTCCTTGATAATACGGTTTTTTCCCAGGAAAACGGGCTCCTTTGTTTCGCGACGAAATCCAAATGGATGCGTGTGGAGACAACGGCTTATATTCCAAGAAAAATTTATAAAAAGATGGCGGTTCGTGTTTTTAACGGAGAAATGACAGGGGAACTGCTTGAAACCGAGCATCTGATCGTGAAAACAACGAACGGAAAAGTCGACTTGACCGGCATTTCCGGCAAGAAGCTTGATATCGATACGGTGAACGGCCAAATAAAAGTGATCGATTTGAATACCGACAGCATTGAGGCTGAAACGGTCAACGGAGCGATTGACGTGTCAGGGTTCTCCAGAAAGGCTGAGTTGAAGTCCTTCAACGGGAATATCCATTGCACGCTGGAACATTCCGGTACAGAAATGTTCGAAGCCAAAGCTGTAACAGGAAATATTTATGTAAATGTTCCGGATACTGCGACAATCGACGGGGAAATCCGATCCAATCTTGGAAGCTATAAGCTGGATTTGGAAGGCATCAATGTTCTCCATGAAAAGAAGGAAGTCATCCAAAAGCAAATGAAGTTCAAGCGCAGCGGAACGGATGATCAGACCCTGTATCTTGAAGCGGACACAAAAACCGGATCCGTGTTCATTAGAAAAGCAAACCAAAAAGGAGAATAAAGCATGAGATGGTTGATTGGAATTCTAATCAACGCAGTTCTTTTCATCGCGTTTGCCGGTTACTTTGAAGGAGTCCATGTCTCAAGCTTTGGAGCGGCCGTTGCAGCAAGTATTGTACTGTCAATATTGAACGTTTTGGTGAGGCCGCTTCTCATCCTTTTGACATTGCCTATCACCTTGCTGACGCTTGGATTCTTTTTGCTGGTAATCAACGCCATCACATTATCGATGACTGACGCCCTCATGGGCACCAAATTCGAAATCGATGGATTCGGGCTGACCTTCCTGATTGCAGTGATCATGGTACTGGTCAATATAATCATTCAAAAAACAATTTTGAATCCTGATCGGAACAAATAACCCGGACAGCCTTGGCTGGACCGGGTTATTTGGCATATACCCGCGGATAGAGGAAAATCCGCGTCTAACCTTCCCGCCTCGGGGTCATCTCCAAGCACAAAATTTCTTGAATGGTGGAGTTTATTAAGCAGAAAGTGCTAAAATAGACAGGGTGAAGTTTTTTTTGTGCAGAAACCGAAGTTTACAGCAAGAGGTTTCGATAAGGGAGGGATTCCGATGGCGAAAGTTCGTACGGAAGATATCATCAAGGAATTCGATCTGGAACTGGTCAGCGGCGAGGAAGGGATTCACAGACCGATTACGACTAGTGATATTTCCCGGCCCGGATTGGAGATTGCCGGCTTTTTTCATTACTATCCGGCCGAGCGTGTCCAGCTTTTGGGACGGACAGAAGTAAAATTCACAGAAATGCTCATGAGAGGCGAAAGAAAATACCGAATGGAGCAGCTTTGCACCGATGCGACCCCGTGCATCATTATCACGGGCGGCATGGATGTGCCTGAAGAATTGATTGAAGTATCTGAAATACATTCGGTTCCTGTTTTGCGGACACCGATGAAGACGACCGGTTTTTCAAGCCGTCTCACCTATTATTTGGAAAATAAGCTGGCACCCACAACTGCTGTTCACGGAGTGCTTGTAGAGATATTTGGAGTTGGCGTCCTCATCACCGGCCAAAGCGGCGTTGGGAAAAGCGAAACGGCGCTAGCCCTTATCGAAAGAGGCCACAGGCTTGTTGCGGATGACTGCGTTGAAATCCGCCAAGTCGATATGGACAGGCTTGTGGGAACTGCCCCGGAATTGCTCGAACATCTGCTGGAAATTCGCGGGTTGGGCATCATCAATGTGATGACGTTGTTTGGAGCGGGAGCTGTCCGCCCGTATAAAAGAATTACCCTGACGATCCATCTTGAATTCTGGGACGGGGATAAGCAATACGACAGGCTTGGACTCGACGAAGAGACCGTTAAAATTTTTGATACAGAAATTACAAAGCTGACAATTCCGGTACGCCCCGGCCGGAACCTGGCCGTCATTATCGAAGTGGCAGCGATGAATTTCCGTTTGAAAAGAATGGGAATGAATGCGGCCGAGCAGTTTGCCGACAGGCTGTCCGACGTGATGACAGAGGAAGAAAGCCAATTCGACTAAAAAACTACTTTTCATGGAGTTGAAATTATGGACCCGGATTTTCAACCACTGAACCCGATTGCCATACAAATTGGCCCGTTTGCCGTTCATTGGTACGGTATCATCATCGGCCTGGGAATTGCACTGGCATTATATTTTGCGATGCGGGAAGGGACCAAACATCATCTCGATAAAGAAACTTTTCCTGATCTGCTCATATGGGCGATCCCCATTTCTATCATTTGCGCCCGCATATATTACGTCATATTCCAGTGGGATTATTATTCTCAGAATCCCGCCGATATTGTAAAAGTTTGGGAAGGCGGCATTGCAATTCACGGTGCGCTCATCGGAGCGGTTGCCACGGCTGTCGTCTTTTCCAAATTCAAAGGAATTTCATTTTGGAAGATTGCGGACATTGCTGCGCCGAGCCTCATTCTTGGACAGGCGATCGGCCGCTGGGGAAATTTTATGAACCAGGAAGCGTATGGACGAGAGGTAAGCCGCGCTTTCCTTGAAAACATGCACCTTCCCGATTTTATCATCAACCAGATGTACATAGAAGGCGCCTACCACCATCCTACGTTTCTCTATGAATCCATTTGGAATATCATCGGATTTGTCCTGCTCATTTTATTGAGAAAAGTGAACTTGCACCGCGGCGAGCTTTTTCTCTCCTACGTGATTTACTATTCGATCGGCCGCTTCTTTGTGGAAGGAATGAGGACGGACAGCCTGATGCTGACGAGCAGCTTAAGGATGGCGCAGGTCATTTCCCTTGTTTTGATTGCCGGGGCTGTTATCTTTTGGGTGTATCGGAGAAAAGCAGGCCTGGCAAAAGCCCGCTATTATGAATGAAGATCTTGTTAAATGGGAGAGAATGATGAATGTATAAAACGTCAGTGTTGCCAAAACGGCCTGGGCATTCATCAGGATGCTCGGAATGAAGGAAAACACATCGAAAGGGAAAGTTGTATAGTGACTGATAAAATTAACACATTGTTATTTGATTTGGACGGAACGCTTCTTGATACGAATGAATTGATTATCACTTCCTACTTGCACGTCTTTGAAAAGTTTTATCCGGGGCGCTTCACTCGCAAGGATGTTCTGCCGTTTCTTGGACCGCCGCTGATCGATGCATTTGTAAGTGTGGATCCGGAAAAAGCGGAGGAAATGGTTGATGTCTATCGCAAGTTCAACGCGGAGAAGCATGATTTGCTTGTACACGAATTTGAAGGAGTCTATGAGACGATCCGGTCACTGCATGAAAATAACTTTAAAATGGCGATCGTATCGACGAAAATCAGGAAGACTGTTTTAAAAGGGCTGGCCCTTGCGAATTTGGACAAGTTTTTTGATGTCGTCGTAACGCTGGATGAGGTGGAGAAAGCGAAACCTGATCCCGAGCCGCTTGAAAAGGCGCTGGCCGCACTTGAATCCAAGCCCGGCGAAGCGATGATGATCGGCGACAACTATCATGATATTTTAGGCGGAAAAAATGCCGGCACCTACACATGCGGAGTAGCCTGGTCCGTGAAAGGAGCGGACTATCTAAAACAGTACGAGCCGGATTTTATGCTTGATAGGATGTCCGATCTTCTCGGTATTGTCGGAGTGGGCGTCAGATGAGAAGAACGGAGCGGTTCCCTGTAGAGGGTGCCAATTCTTTATGGCATATATACAAAACCGTCCCGTTCTGGAAGGTGATGCGGAATTTCATCGTCATCCAGGCTGCGAGGTACACTCCTTTTTTAGCCTTGAAAAATTGGATGTACCGTGTATTCCTGAACATGTCGGTCGGGGAAAAGACATCCTTCGCGCTGATGGTCATGCCGGATATTATGTTTCCGGAAAAAATCACTGTCGGAACGAATACGGTCATCGGCTATAATACGACGATCCTTGCCCACGAGTACTTAATTAAGGAATACAGACTGGGGCCTGTCGTTATTGGCGATAACGTTCTGATCGGTGCGAATACGACCATTCTCCCCGGAGTCGAAATTGGGGATGAAGCGGTCGTTTCGGCGGGCACCCTGGTACATAAAGATGTTCCGGCAGGGGCATTTGCCGGCGGAAATCCGATGAAAATTATTTATACAAAAGAAGAAATGGATGAACGCCGGAAGGCGGATACTTCAAATAGAGCTGATGATCCTTTTTAAAAAGGAAAGAAAGAAAAAATTTTTTCAAAGATATTCGTATAAAATTATTGTGCTTTGTCCAGCTCCAGCGCCCAGCGACTAGCAAACTTCGCACTCCTCCACTACGATAAGTCAACATCGGCTCCTTCGTCGCCGTGTTTCCTTTATCTCATTGTGGAGTGCTCCAGTTTGTACGTCGCTAAACGGGCGCTTTCGCTTTTCTTTACGGGTCATTTTTTGTTTGAAAAATGTTTTAGAGGTTAAAATGAAATACAATCGTTCTATTGGGTCCTTGTTCGGCGTATGAATTTGATAGTTTCCTTTTTTGGCGATTTAAAGAGACAATTTTGTATGTTATACTACAAAAAGCGACAAAGGACGATAGCAACGGAGGAAATACGATGTCCAGATACTCGAAAAAGAAAAGAAATCAAGCGAAAATCTATAGTTTTTTGCCGACAGGAGATTACTATTTTCATAAAGGGCTCCAGTCATATGATCGCTTTGATTTTACAAATGCCAAAAAGTATTTGCAGAGAGCATTGGAGCTGGAACCGTTGGAACCGATGATTGCCTGCCAGCTTGCTCTTGTCCATACCGAAACAGGAGATTATGAAAAGTCCAATCAGCTTCTGCTTATGACATTGAATGAACTGGATGAACGGATGACGGAGTGCTACTACTTTTTGGCAAATAATTATGCTCATCTGGGGCTTTTTACGGAGGCCTGCCGATATGCAAGGCTTTATCTGGAAAAAGATGAAGTGGGAGAATTTGCGGACGAAGCGGAGGAGCTGCTCGAGTGGATAGGGATCGACGATGATGATAATATGGCTTTGATGAAAGAGCAGGAGGAGCTTCTTCAATTGCAGGAAGAGTCAAAATCCCTGCTGGAAGATGGAAAATATTCAGAAGCCGTGCAAATGCTTGAGAAAATGGTAAAAGCCTACCCTGAATTCTGGCCTGCCTATAATAATTTGGCATTGGCTTATTTTTACGAAGGGGAAACGAGCAAAGCCTTTTCGATGACGGAAAAAGTGATCGCCCATAATCCGGGCAACCTGCATGCGTTGTGCAATTTGGCTGTATTTTATTATTACGAAGACCAAACGGAAGACCTGGATCGCTTGTTGGAAGCATTGGAAAAAATCAAACCGCTTATTCCGGAACACCGCTATAAATTGGGAGCGACATTTGCGCTGGCCAAACAATACGACTTGGCTTACTTTTGGCTGCGCCAGCTCCAAAAATCAGGTTATCCGGGAAATGCAGGATTTTATTATTGGCTAGCCAAAGCAGCTTATTTTACCGGAAATGAGAAAGCCGCAAAAGCTGCCTGGGACCGGCTTGTTTTACTGGAACCTGAAAAGTCGGGTAACGCGCCATGGGACGAATCTATCGAAGAAGCCGATAAAAGAAACGAAGGGGACCAAGCCCTTTTGAAGCTGCTGCGAAGCGAAAAAATTGCGGAACGGCTATGCGCGATTTTCTTTATTTCGATTTCCGACAGACAGCCGGCGCTGTTGACTCACCCTTCCTTTAAATCGATTGAGGAATTCAGCTATCCGGAAAAGCTATATCTGGCAACGATTCTCCAGGTTGAAAAAAGACAGGAGCTTCGTGGTGGAATGAGGATTGATAAGGCGCATGAAACAGCAATCGAATTATATGAAAGGCACAAAGACCGCCCGGCTGATGTCTTTGATCTGCTCAAAATCTGGTTTGATTTTTTTCAAAAGGCCATTGAGACCGGAGAAAAATTTGCAAATCCTGCAGCTTATGCCGCCGCTGCGGAATATGTTTGGAGCATGGAGAAAAACGAGGCGAAAACGCAGCGCGAAATCGCAAAAAAATACGGGATTTCCCCAGCCACACTTCGGAAATATATCATAAAAATAGAACGATACCTTTAATTGAGCATATGTTTGGACGTATAGCAAATACTTTAATACGATATCAAATAAGGAACTAATTAAAAAGATTATAAAGTGAAAATTGTTCTTTTGTCGGAATTTCTTTCGATAGGACAACGAAGGAGTGTATGAGCGATGTCAGAAGACAAAATTTATGATGTGATCATTGCGGGAGCAGGGCCCGCCGGAATGACCGCTGCCGTCTATACATCCCGCGCCAACCTGTCCACCCTCATGATTGAACGCGGAGTCCCGGGCGGCCAGATGGCCGATACGGCAGACGTGGAGAACTACCCTGGATTTGATCATATCCTGGGGCCGGACCTTTCCACAAAAATGTTTGAACATGCGAAAAAATTTGGCGCGGAGTATGCCTATGGCGACATTAAGGAAATAGTTGACGGAGACCCGTATAAGGTTGTCAAGGCAGGAGGCAAAGAGTACAGGGCGTATGCTGTTATTGTTGCTACAGGTGCCGAGTACCGGAAGCTCGGGGTTCCAGGGGAATCCGAATTGACAGGACGGGGCGTATCCTATTGTGCTGTGTGTGATGGTGCATTTTTTAAAGACAAAGAGCTGGTCGTCATCGGAGGCGGAGATTCTGCCGTTGAAGAAGGTGCCTACTTGACGCGCTTTGCCTCAAAAGTGACCATTATTCACCGCCGAGATGAGCTGCGGGCCCAAAAAATCCTTCAAGATCGTGCGTTTGCCAATGATAAGATCGACTTTATCTGGAGCCATACTGTGAAGCAAGTGAACGAGAAAGATGGAAAAGTAGGTTCCGTCACTCTCGTTTCGACAAAAGACGGTTCCGAAAGAGAGTTTAAGACGGACGGTATGTTCGTTTACGTTGGAATGAATCCGTTGACTCAATCCGTGGCAAATCTCGGGATCACAAATGCAGCGGGCTATATTGAAACAAATGAGAACATGGCGACAAGTGTTCCCGGTATTTTTGCTGCGGGGGATGTCCGTGACAAACTATTGAGACAGATCGTAACGGCCACAGGTGACGGAAGCATCGCTGCACAAAGTGCTCAAATTTATATTGAACGTTTGAAAGATGGGCAGCTTGCCAAACAGTAATCGCCATTTAATCTGTTTGTAACAGTGCTGCAATGTAATTTGTGTATATTTATATATGAGATATTGACCCCCTTTTTATACAATATCCCTTTTGATGCACAGGATGATTCCTGTGCTTTTTTTGATGTTAATGAATATGGTTTTTGCGAACTCCCTAATCATCCGATTTCCGCTTTTGTACTATTTTAGCCGGGGAAACTTCTTCATCACGCTGTCCTTCTTGGAAGGAAAATAGTATAATATGAAGAACACCGTCTTTTTTCTACAAGTGTATTTTATAATTACATAATAACGAGGAGCGTACAGGCTGCTGTCGCATATATATATATGTAAAATCCCTGGTTTCAGATTAGAGAGGGTGAATTCCATGAATAACGGATCCATGGAGGATATTCAGTTAGTTATCATTACAGGCATGTCAGGGGCAGGAAAAACGGTTGCCATCCACAGCTTTGAGGATCTGGGTTTCTTTTGCGTGGACAATTTACCGCCGGCATTGATGCCCAAATTTCTGGAATTGATGAAGGAATCCGGCAATAAAATGAACAAGGTTGCGCTTGTTATGGATTTAAGAGGCAGGGAGTTCTTTGATACGCTGCTTCGGGTCATCGATGATTTGTCCGATTCCAATTGGGTGACACCGCAAATTCTGTTCCTGGATGCCGATGATGAAGTGCTTGTCCGGAGATATAAAGAGACGCGGCGTTCCCATCCCCTTGCTCCGCTGGGCCTCCCGCTTGAGGGGATTAGACAGGAGAGGGAGCTGCTTGAGGAGCTGAAGGGCCGGGCACAGCATATTTATAAGACATCCCAGATGAAGCCAAAAGAATTGCGGGAAAAGATCCTGACAGAGTTTTCCGCGAATAAACAAGCCACCTTTATGGTGAATGTCATGTCATTCGGCTTTAAGCACGGCCTTCCCATCGATGCTGATCTTGTGTTCGATGTAAGGTTTTTGCCGAATCCCCACTATATTGACCATATGAGGCCAAAAACAGGACTGGAGGAAGAGGTTGCGAGCTACGTCCTCAAGTGGAGCGATACCCAAAAATTCCTTGCCAAAGTGACCGACTTGCTCGCTTTCATGCTGCCGCATTACAAAAGGGAAGGAAAAAGCCAGCTGGTGATTGCCATCGGGTGTACAGGCGGGCAGCATCGTTCGGTTGCACTTTCGGAATATATCGGGCATTATTTTGAAAACGACTATCATATCCGGGTTACACACCGTGATATCAAAAAGAGAAAGGAAATAGCCACATGACGGCACAATCCACACCGAAAATTGTGGTCATTGGCGGAGGTACCGGCCTGCCTGTCCTATTAAGGGGGCTGAAGAAGTACCCTGTCGATATCACGGCCATTGTAACCGTTGCTGACGACGGAGGAAGTTCCGGAAGATTAAGGACCGAGCTGGCAATACCGCCGCCCGGAGATATACGAAACGTAATTGCTGCATTATCTGATGCTGAGCCGCTCATCATAGACATGTTCCAGCATCGCTTTAATACTTCAAATGAGCTTTCCGGCCATTCATTGGGGAATTTGATCATTGCTGCCCTGACATCCGTTACCGGCGACTTTGTCCAGGCGGTGAAGGAAATGAGCAGGGTGTTAAATGTACACGGAAAGGTCCTTCCCGCCGCCAACCAGAGTGTTGTTCTTCACGCAGAAATGATGGATGGCACGATTGTTTCGGGAGAATCGAAAATTCCGGCCATCCGCAAAGAAATCAAGAAGGTATTTTTGACGCCAGAAGTCATTAAGCCCCTTCCGGAAACAATTCAGTCGATCCATGAGGCGGATTTGATTGTCGTTGGACCTGGAAGCTTATATACGAGCATACTTCCAAACCTTCTTGTTCCGGGCCTTGGAGAAGAAGTGTGCAACGCAAAGGCTCGGAAAGTATATATTTGCAATCTGATGACACAGCCGGGCGAAACAACGGGCTTTACGGCAAGCAGGCATGTGAAAGCCCTGTATGAGCATATGGATTGCTCGTTTATCGATACAATACTTGTGAATAATAAAGAGATTCCTCCCGATCTGCAGCATCGTTATGAGAAAGAAATGGCCATTCCCGTCTATTTCGATGTCGATCAGCTTGTTTCCCTTGGAATGGAGGTTGTCCAGGGAGACATCGCCACCATCGAAAAAGGTTTTATCCGCCATGACACAGAAGCGGTGGCAAAAATACTTTACTCATTATTGGGCAGGGATATGAGCCGGGTTGCCAGCATTTAGACGTTGGTAAAGGAGGAAGCGACAATGTCTTTTGCCTCGGAAACGAAAAAGGAACTTACAAATCTTCCTGTAAAGGATTGCTGCTCCAAGGCAGAGCTATCGGCGCTGATCAGGATGAATGGTTCCATATCTTTTTCCAACCGGGAATTGCTCGTGAATATTCAAACTGAAAACGCGGCAATTGCCAGAAGGATCTATACTTTGATAAAAAAGAATTATGATGCAGCGGTTGAACTGCTTGTGCGGAAGAAAATGCGCCTGAAGAAAAATAATGTGTATATTGTCCGTCTAAAAGAGAATGCTGAATCCATACTGAAAGATTTGATGATACTTGGCGACAATTTCATGCTCATCCGTAAAATTTCTTCCGAACTGATCAAAAAGAAATGCTGCAAAAGATCCTACATTCGGGGGGCTTTCCTTGCGGGAGGATCGGTGAATAATCCTGAGAGGTCATCCTATCATCTTGAGATTTCTTCGCTATACAAAGAGCACAACGATTCATTATGTGAACTCATGAACGAATATGGATTAAACAGCAAAACACTGGAAAGGAAAAACGGTTATATCACCTATTTGAAAGAGGCTGAAAAGATAACCGAGTTCTTGAATATCATCGGCGCACATAATGCGCTTCTCCGTTTTGAGGATGTGCGGATTGTCCGGGATATGCGAAATTCGGTCAACAGGCTGGTCAACTGTGAAACAGCCAATCTGAATAAGACGATCGGCGCAGCCCTCAGACAGGTGGAAAACATCCGTTACATCCAGGAGACTGTCGGTCTGGAATATTTGCCGGAGCGACTCCGTGAAATCGCGGAGCTCAGGATGACCCATCAAGATGTTACCCTCAAGGAGTTGGGTGAAATGGTGTCAAGTGGACAAATCAGCAAATCGGGCATCAATCATCGCCTGCGAAAAATAGATGAAATAGCAGACAAACTTCGCTCGGGCGATCCATCTCTTTTGATCAATAAAAAATAAGTTTGTGAAAAATAAGGAGGAAGCAAATTGGCAGAAAAAGAAGTGACAGTAGGATTGAAATCAGGATTGCAAGCACGGCCTGCGGCACAATTCGTACAGGAGGCCAACCGGTTTTCATCAGATGTCTTCATTGAAAAAGACGGTAAAAAGGTTAATGCAAAAAGCATCATGGGATTGATGAGCCTTGCAGCCGGGACAGGAGCATCCATTAAGCTGATTGCTGAAGGTCCGGACGAAGAAGATGCCATTAAATCGCTTGCGGAATTTGTAGAAAATGACAACTAATGAAGGAAAAAGGCTATCCTCATAAAAAGTCTTTTTAAAGACTTTCAGGATAGCCTTTTTTCGCGTTAATTTTTATTTGTCTTTTTTCGTGATGCTCTCATTGCGGTCGATGATATGGTCGATCATTCCGTATTCTTTTGCTTTTTCCGCTGTCATGAAGTTGTCGCGGTCAGTATCGCGCTCAATGACTTCAAGCGGCTGGCCTGTGCGTTCAGCCAAAATCTTGTTGAGTTTTTCGCGCATGAACAAAATTCGTTTTGCAGCAATCTCAATTTCAGTCGCCTGCCCTTGGGCACCGCCAAGCGGCTGGTGGATCATCACTTCACTGTTAGGCAGGGCATACCGTTTGCCTTTCGTTCCGGCTGCCAGCAAGAAAGCTCCCATTGAAGCTGCCATGCCGATGCAGATGGTCTGTACATCCGGCTTGACGAATTGCATTGTATCATAGATGGCCATCCCGGCAGTAATGCTCCCGCCCGGGCTGTTGATGTAGATGGATATATCCCTTTCCGGGTTTTCCGCGTCAAGGAATAAAAGCTGTGCGACGATCGAGTTCGCTACGTTATCGTCTATCGCGCTTCCAAGCATGATGATCCGGTCCTTGAGTAACCTTGAATAAATGTCGTATGCCCGTTCCCCGCGGTTTGTCTGTTCAATAACTGTTGGAATTAAATTCATCTTTCTCCTCCTCTTTAAAGTGGCCAAACAGTCAGCCAGTTTTCATTGTGGTAACCTTTGTATGTAATGATATCATACAATAATGGTCAATATAGGTCAAACGATTCGATTCTTTCTTGCAAAAGAAGCATATCATACAAATCATATTAACCATCTGGACATAATTTAAACTAATTAAGGGTTGCAAGCTTTAATTTTATCGATTATAATCATATATCGTACGATAAAAATTGCCCTCGTAGTGTAACGGATAACACGCAAGATTCCGGTTCTTGAAATATGGGTTCGATTCCTGTCGAGGGCGCTAACACATTGAAGCATCAACATTTGTTGGTGCTTCATTTTAAGAAATACGTAAGGTAAAAAGAGACCGCAAGTGCTGCTAACACTTCCGGTCTTGTACAATATTTGCCCTCTTAAGAGCGGCAGGCTCAAATGGTTCGGAATAGACCATCCCTAAAAGTTTTCCAGGCTCAAGGGAGGTCTATTTCTTTTTGTCTTGAGACAGTATGGCAATTAAAGCACCGAAAGCTATCATTAGTGATAATATTGTGAATCGTCTTGTTTGCCTGCACTGGGCAAGGCGCTTGCACTTTTCTCAATAAAAAAGCCCGGGATTTCCCGGGATGAAAAAGTAAGAAAACCCTTCGTCTGAAAGGCCTTCTTCTAATATTATAAAAGGGGGTATCAGGTCGAAATCTGACCTTGTTTCCATTTTAGTGTAAAAAAATGTTTTAAACAATGCGTCCTAAGGTCCATTTTATGAAACTTTTTCCATTAAAGAATAAACAAGCGCAAAAGCAGATAGTCCTGCTTTTACGCATTTGATTACCAGTAATGTTTCGGTTTGCATCCGCAAGGCTGTTTAGGTGGGCATACACAGTAATGTTCTTCGGAAACTGAGTTTACGACTGATTTTGTGTGCGGGTAGGAATGCATATATTTATAAGTTGTATGATTTACTTGCGTTGTATGGGAAGGATGCACTACTGGAATATAGACATCCTGGCCCACATATTCATTCAGTTGTTTTGTTGGGCTGATTTGCGCAGGCATTGTTTGGGCAGGCAGCTGCTGTGCAGGTTTGGCCTGCGGGTAACCGCATGTGCATTTCTTATAGCAGCCGCAAGGTTTATAATGTCTCATGACAAAATCCTCCTTTTTAGAAACGTATATTAAATAGTATGTAGGACAACCGTCCAGCGAATGGGCAACTACCCAGAAAGCGACAAAATAGGCAGTTCGTTTTTCCGCTCTTGCGGATTTTTTGCTTTTTTCGCCAAAAAGATCACAATGGGAGGATGGCAGACGCAAATTCTAAAACTTATATACGATTTTATGATAATATAGTAAAATAGCAGGAGGGGGGGATAGGATCAATGAAACTGGAACCGGCTTTGTTGCAAAAACAAACCTTGAATCTGACGATGACGCAGGAGCTGCAGCAGGCGATTACGATATTGCAGTACACCGCCCATGAATTAACAGCTTTTCTTGAAATGAAAGAAATGGAGAATCCGCTCATCCAGCTTGAATCACCAATCGTTCGATCTGTAGATCCCCGCTACGACAGAGTGAGGAAAAGAAAAGTCACCAATCCTGAAAATGATCAGAATAAATGGCTCGAGCAAATGGCTGAGCCGACTGAGGGGCTTGCCGATCATTTGTTCTCTCAGCTGGTGATGAAAGCGCTGTCCGATTTTCAAGAAAAACTGGTTGAACAATTCATATATAATTTAGATCCGAATGGATATTTGACAATAACTGTCGAAGAAGCTGCCGGTATTACCGGTACATCAATAGAAGAGGCAGAAGAGATCTTGCAGCTTGTCCAAAGCCTTGAGCCTGCAGGGGTAGCCGCAAGGTCGCTGCAGGAATGCCTTGTGCTGCAAGCATGGAGAAGAGACGATACCCCGGAATTGGCTGTCGAGCTATTGACTGAATATTTCAATGAGTTTGCGGAGAAAAAATGGAAGGTTTTATCGGAAAAACTGGATGTCAGCCTGAAAGAAATCCAGCAGGCGGCCGATTTCATTACGACGCTGGATCCGCGTCCCGGCACCCGCTTTGATTACGAAAGGCCCCAATACGTTATTCCGGATCTCATTTTGGAGATCAATGACGGGAAGATGGAACTGCAGTTGTTTGAAAGGCATCTGCCGGCCGTTCGCTATCAATCTGATTATTATAATGAAATGGCAAGCGTCGCGGATGATAAGGTGAAACAGTATTTAAATGATAAGCGCCAGGACTTCCGATGGATCATGCGCAGCATTGAACAGAGAAAGCAGACATTGATGAAAGTGGGAATGGCGATCATTGAAGAACAGCAGGACTTTTTCCTGAAAGGTCCCCGCTTTCTCAAGCCGTTGACATTAAAAGATGTTGCTGAAAAAATAGAAGTGCATGAATCGACTGTGAGCCGGGCTATCAGGGGAAAATATATTCAAACGCCAAGCGGCATGCATGAACTTAAAAAATTCTTCTCCCAGGCTCTCCAGTCAAATACGGCAAGCGATGGAGAACAGGCATCGGCAGGCCAGGCGAAAGCCTTAATCAAAGGGCTCATCGACAAAGAGGACAAGGGCAAGCCGCTGTCCGACCAGGCAATTGCGAACATGCTGAAAGAAAAAGGCCTCACTTTATCGAGGAGGACTGTTGCCAAATACCGGGAGCAGCTGCGCATCCCCTCATCAACAAAAAGGAAACGGTATGAGTAGAAAATGGAAGTTAACTATTATACAAGAAACAAATGCGAGCTTTGTGAAGAAGGCAAGCTGCTTTTGCAGCTGCTTCAGGAAGAATACCCTTTTGAAATTATAGAAAAGGATATCGACGCAAGCGACGAGCTGACGGAAAAATTCGGACTGATGATTCCTGTTGTTGAAATAAACGGGGAAATTGTCCAGTATGGCCGGATCGATTTGGCGGCTTTGGAAAAAGAACTGAAAGAAAATTTGAAATGACCCTATTGAACCTGCTATTATATCTGTAATGGCTGGTTCTTTTTTTGATAAAGTGGGACGAAAAACGACCCTATGGGACAAATATGAAGAGGGGATTGATATGAAGGAGTTGCTAAAGCTCCAGCAGCAGTTGGTGCCTGACCTCCTGGATGCTATGGAAAGGCGGTATTTCGTTCTAAGGTCAATCCGGTTGACGGAGCCGGTAGGAAGAAGGCCCTTGGCCCAAATGCTGGATATGACAGAACGGGTGCTGAGAGGCGAGGTGGAATTTCTAAAAGACCGGCACCTGATTGATTTTCAACCGGCCGGTATGCGCCTCACATCGGATGGAAGAAAGCTTTTAGCCAAGCTTGAAGACTTGATGAAGGAGATTATCGGAATTCATAAGGCGGAAAAACAGTTAAGCGAGCATCTCGGGATCGCAGAAACAATCATCGTTCCCGGAGACAGCGACAAAATGCCGTTAATCAAGGATGAGATCGGGAAAGCGTGCGCCCGAAGGCTGGCGGCGTTGCTTGATGAGAAAAATACGATAACGGTCACAGGCGGAACAACGATGGGCTCCGTGGCCAAAGCGCTTATGGACATAAATGTTGCAGGGAAGGAGATGTTATTTGTACCGGCACGAGGCGGAGTAGGCGGAAAAGTCAGCGACCAGGCCAACTCCATTTGTGCGGCAATGGCGGAAAATACAGGGGGCACGCACCGTGTCTTATATGTCCCGGATGAAGTAAGCGATGAGCTCCGCTCAATATTGTTAAAAGAACCGTCCATCAATAACACACTCAGTTTGATCCGGTCAGCCGATATCGTGCTGCATGGAATTGGAGAAGCAATGAAAATGGCTGAGCGGCGGAATACGGATGAAGAAAGCATGGATAAAATTATGAAGGGGCAAGCTGTCGGGGAAGCATTCGGCTATTATTTCGATCTTGACGGCAACATTGTGCATAAAGTCTCCACAATCGGCTTGCAGTTAAAGGATCTTCCCCGCTTCAAACATGTCATTGCAGCGGCCGGAGGAAAATCGAAGGCAAAAGCTATAAGGTCATACATGAAAAATGCGCCTAAATCAACCGTGTTGGTCACAGATGAAGGTGCGGCAGCAGAAATATTGAAGGAGGAATAAAAGTATGTCAGTAAAAGTAGGAATCAACGGTTTTGGAAGAATTGGGAGAAATGTTTTCCGGGCCGCGCTCAAGTCCCAAGAAGTTGAAATTGTAGCTGTGAATGACTTAACGGATGCCGGGATGCTTGCACATTTGCTTCAATATGATTCAGTGCATGGAACTCTTGGTGAAGAAATCTTCGCAGAAAATGATAAAATCATCGTGGGCGGCCGCAAGCTGCAGGTGTTTGCCGAAAGAGATCCGTCCCGGATACGCTGGGGAGACCTTGGTGCCGACATCGTGATTGAATCCACCGGGCGTTTTACAAAAAGGAATGACGCCGCCAAGCATTTGGAGGCAGGTGCAAAAAAAGTCATCATATCGGCTCCGGCAACAGATGAAGACATTACCATCGTCATGGGTGTGAATGAAGAGAAGTATAATCCGGAAACAGATCACATCATATCAAATGCATCCTGTACAACGAACTGCCTTGCTCCATTCGCCAAAGTATTGAATGACAATTTCGGCATTAGGCGCGGCATGATGACAACGGTCCATTCCTATACGAATGACCAGCAAATCCTTGATTTGCCGCACAAAGATTACCGCCGGGCACGGGCAGCCGCCGAATCGATCATTCCGACGACGACAGGAGCGGCAAAAGCTGTATCACTTGTGCTTCCGGAATTAAAAGGAAAATTGAACGGAATGGCGATGAGGGTTCCGACACCGAACGTCTCTGTTGTTGACCTCGTTGCTGAACTGGAAAAAGAAGTAACAGCCGAAGAGGTGAATGCGGCATTGAAAGCAGCATCCGAAGGAGAAATGAAAGGGGTATTGGGCTACAGCGATAAGCCTCTTGTTTCACGTGACTATAACGGGGATCCGCATTCTTCCGTGATTGATGCCCTGTCCACAATGGTGCTGGAAGGAAATATGGCCAAAGTCCTGTCTTGGTATGACAATGAAACAGGATATTCGAACCGGCTTGTAGATTTGGCCGCTTATATCAAAAAAAGAGGATTATAGTCAAAAATTCAGATTTGGTATTGGATAATTCATGTATTGGCATCTATAATATAGAGGGGTGCGAAAAGAGGGAGCGGGAAAATAAACCCACTCTCTTATTTTCTGCGTTTAGAGGGACGTTAGGAGGAGGCTTACCCAGTGAAGAAAAAATCAATCAAGGATCTGGATGTCAGAGGAAAAAAAGTTTTTTGCCGAGTGGATTTCAATGTTCCGATGAATGAAGGAACCATTGCTGATGATACAAGAATTCGGGCGGCACTGCCGACCATCCGCTATTTGTCCGATAATGGGGCAAGCATCATTTTAGCCAGCCATATGGGAAGACCCAAAGGAAAAGTGGTGGAAGAGCTCAGATTGGCTCCTGTTGCGAAAAAGCTCGAAGAGCTGCTGGGCAAGGAGATCCATTACTCCAAAGATGTAATTGGAGAAGATGTGAAAGAAAAGGCTGCCGGGCTCAAGGAGGGTGACATTCTGCTTCTTGAAAATGTACGGTTCCATCCCGGCGAGGAAAAGAACGATGAAGAGCTGGCTAAAGCGTTTGCGGGGCTTGCCGACCTTTATGTGAATGATGCATTCGGTACTGCGCACCGCGCGCATGTCTCTACAGAAGGTGTGGCGAAGCATCTGCCGTCTGCTGCGGGATTTTTGATCGAGAAGGAACTGGAGGTTCTTGGAAATGCCCTCTCAAACCCGGCAAGGCCTTTTACGGCGATCATCGGCGGTGCAAAAGTAAAAGATAAAATCGGTGTTATCGATAATTTGCTCGATAAGGTGGACAACCTGATCATCGGCGGCGGGCTTGCCTTCACCTTCGTCAAAGCCCAAGGCTATGAAATCGGTGACTCCTTGTTGGAAGAAGATAAGATTGAGCTTGCAAAAAGCTTTATGGAAAAAGCGGAAAGAAAAGGCGTAAAATTTTACCTGCCAATTGATGCCGTCGTAGCAGATGCTTTTTCTGAAAATGCGAATTCTAAAGTTGTGGACATCAACAGCATTCCGGACGGCTGGCTTGCGCTTGATATTGGACCGAAAACGGCAGAATTGTACAGCCGTGTCATCAAAGAATCCAAGCTTGTCATTTGGAATGGCCCGATGGGCGTTTTTGAAATGGAACCTTTTGCCCAAGGAACGAAAGCTGTAGCAGAGGCGTTGGCTGAAGCTGATCATACATATTCGATCATCGGCGGCGGAGATTCCGCCAGGGCGGTGGAGCATTTTTCGCTTTCCGGCCAGATGGACCATATTTCCACAGGCGGCGGAGCTTCCCTCGAATTCATGGAAGGCAAAAACCTGCCGGGAATTGCGGCGCTTGATGAATAAGAAAAGCGGAAGCGCCTTGCCCATCGACGTACAGACTGGAGTGCCTCCGACGAGATAAAGGAAACACGGCGAGGAACGAGCCGATGTTGACTTATCGTAGGAGGAGGTGCGAAGTCTGCTAGTCGATAGGCGCTGGAGCTAGACAACAAATGGCTTTGTTCAAAATTTTAAAGCTAAAATACCTTATACTTTCTGGTGTATGAAATAATGTATTAGGACACAAAAATGTCCCATTAACTATGCTACGATTGAAATACTTAACCAAGTTTACTCAATCACCCCTACCCAAAGGAGGTCATAGTTAATGAGACGACTTAATGGTAAACAAGGTTTAAGAAGAAGTCAATTCGCAAAAGAACTTAAAGGTGCTGATTTAGAAAAGGTATTACTAGTTCCCATTGATGTATCAAAGGTTTTACAGAAATCCATGATTTTAAATTATTTTGGCGATGTGATCGAAACGCCCTTTCCCTTCATGGTTAGCCAGACCGGAATGAGCCTTCTTATTCAAAAGATTGAAGAAGCCAGACAGTCCTGCCACGCCGAGAAAGTCTTTGTTGGTATAGAAGCTACTGGCCATTACTACGAGGACATCGTTCGCATCTTAACAGAGGAAGGCTACTCTGTTCACATTGTTAATCCAGCCACTACTCATGAAGAACGCAAGCAACATCTGACTTATACAAAAACGGATGACATTGACCTTTACCTTATTGCGGAAGCATTGGTGGGAAACAAAGCTACCAATTCCAAACTTGCTTCTGGTGTGTATAAACAACTCCAAAACCTAACTAGAGCCAGACGAAGTGAAATCAATAAGCGCTCACGCATCAAGATGGAACTTCGTGGTATTCATGACCAAATTTGGCGTGAGTACCAGGGTGTCAGTGTCCTTGTGGATCACAAAGTTAAAACAACCAAGATCTTTAGTGATTTTTGGGGGAAGGCAAGCCTTCACCTCTTAAAAAACTACCCCCACGCATCCCAAGTTCTTGAGTTAGGGGAGGATGGATTAAGGGCGTTATCCAAGCAACATAACCTGAAAATAAGGAAGAAAACCATTGATAAACTACTGTTTGCAGCTAAAGAAAGTGTTTCAAAGCCAATAGAACAACTTTCTAGTGAACTCTTTCTTTTAAAGCAAAAGATTAAGGCATATGAGTGGCATACAACAAACATTGAATTATATGACAAGGAAATT
The DNA here is from genome assembly GCF_003605365.2 of Siminovitchia fortis. Lineage (GTDB taxonomy): Bacteria > Bacillota > Bacilli > Bacillales > Bacillaceae_C > Siminovitchia > Siminovitchia fortis. The sequence goes on along the minus strand of NZ_QYTU02000007.1, from coordinate 46,355 downwards.
GAGCGAACCTTCGTTCAGACCGATGGACTGTTTCTACTCACAGTTCCAGGAATTGGTCTTATTACAGCTACTGAAATTTACTGTGAAATGGGTGATATCTCCCTTTATAACAATGCTAGCCAGCTCATTAAAAAGGCAGGCACTAACCCTGTCATCAAACAATCAGGGGCAGATGGCGGTTACTATGGATGTATATCCAAACAAGGCAATTCCAATTTAAGAAGAGCCGTCTATACCGCTGGACGTTGCCTATCCGCACATAATGAAGCTTTAAAGCCCTTTTATAACAGATTAAAGGAGAAAGGTAAAAAAGCTCGTAAAATCTATATTGCCATGGGGAATAAGTTTATAAAAATTGCGTTTGCAATGTTAAAAAATCAGCAACCATTTGAATGGAATCACTCCGATTTCAATTATGAAAAGGAAATCATGAAAAAATTATCACAACCTTTAGCAGCATAAAACACAGTATAAATATAGTAGGCACTCTTCTTTTGGTTCGAGTGGAGATCGTATCACACTTTCATGAGGCTCAGACCTCGAGTTAAAGCCATATCCCACTCGTTCTGTAAATGCGAATCAGTACGTTAATTACAATTTGTACTCTATGCCAGAATGCATCCATGCAGAGTAAGAAAACGAGTGTTGCCCATTTCTGAATCAAGAAAAGGGTGCCTGCTTCATAATAAACTTGGTTAATTGCTACCTGTAAAAATAAGGAAATTACGGTAGGTGTCTTTGAGTTACTCTAAAACTTGAAAAAAGTATTTGACATTGTACGCTTAAACAGTAAGAAAAGCGCAATGCGCGCAGCCTTAGGCTCGATCCTTGCGGGGCTAGGCGCTGGCCGACTTAAAGCGCCACGTCCTGTGGCGCCGTCGGCACTAGGACTTCCTGTCCGTCGGAGCTGGATATCAAACAGAATCGATGTAATATTTTCTGCTATCTCATCACCCGTACAGATTGAAAGGATGAAACTGCATGCGAAAACCGATCATTGCAGGTAATTGGAAAATGCACAAAACAATGGAAGAGGCGGTGGATTTTACCGAGAAGGTAAAAGGGCTTGTGCCATCGAATGCCCAGGTTGATACGGTCATTTGCGCCCCTTTCCTGTTTCTTGACCGTCTAGTGAAGGAAGTTAACGGCTATAATGTAAAAATCGGCGCGCAAACCATGCATTATGAAGAAAAAGGCGCCTTTACCGGTGAAGTCAGTCCGGCCGCGTTAAAAGGGATCGGCGTTTCCCACGTGATTCTGGGCCATTCCGAGCGGCGCGAATTATATAACGAGACGGACGATTCCGTGAATAAAAAAGTGCTTTCTGCTTTCCGATACGGCATGATTCCAATTGTCTGCGTGGGGGAATCACTTGAACAATGGGAAAACGGTGAAACGAATGAGCACGTCGGAAACCAGGTGAAAAGAGCGCTTCAAGGGCTTACAGAGGAGCAGGTGAAGTGTCTTGTCATTGCCTATGAACCTATTTGGGCAATCGGAACAGGCAAATCATCGACGGCTGAAGGAGCAGACGAAGTATGCGGTCATATCCGTCAAGTGATAGAGAACAACTTTTCAAAAGAGGCTGCTGATGCCGTTCGCATTCAATATGGCGGCAGTGTGAAACCGGAAAATATTCGTGATTTTATAAGCTGTCCAAATATTGACGGTGCGCTTGTCGGAGGGGCAAGCCTTGATCCGGATTCCTTCCTGGCATTACTGGAGGCGTCCATCAATGAGTAAATCACCAACTGCTTTGATCATCCTGGATGGTTTCGGCCTGCGAAAAGAAACAATAGGAAATGCCGTGGCTCAGGCAAACAAACCGAACTTTGACCGCTATTGGAATGCATACCCGCATACACAGCTAACGGCATGCGGAGAAGCGGTTGGTCTTCCGGAAGGCCAGATGGGGAACTCGGAAGTCGGACATTTGAACATCGGTGCCGGAAGGATTGTTTACCAAAGCCTGACAAGGGTGAATATAGCGATCCGAAATGGTGAGTTTGAAAAGAACGAAACGTTTTTGGCTGCTGTGAAAAATGCAAAAGAGAACGGGAAAAAGCTTCATTTGATGGGCCTGCTTTCGGACGGCGGGGTGCACAGCCATATCGACCATATGTATGCCCTTTTGAAACTTGCTGCCGATCAGGGCGTGAAGGAAGTGTATGTTCATGCCATTTTGGACGGAAGGGATGTCGGTCCGAAAACAGCTGAAAAATATGTTAAAGCAGCCCAGGAAAAAATGGATGAATTCGGAGTCGGAAAATTTGCCACGGTATCCGGAAGGTTCTATTCCATGGACCGCGACAAACGCTGGGATCGAGTGGAAAAAGCCTACCGGGCGATGGCATTCGGAGAAGGGCCGCTCTATTCCGATCCGTTGAAAATGATCGAAGACTCGTATACCCATGGTATTTTTGACGAATTCATGCTCCCTTCGATCATCACGGATGAAAAGGGAAAACCGAACGCAACAATCGAAAGCGGGGACTCCGTGATCTTTTTCAACTTCCGTCCGGACCGTGCCATTCAGATTTCCAACGTTTTTACAAATGAAGAATTTCACGGGTTCGACCGCGGGGAAAACAGGCCAAAGGACTTGCACTTTGTTTGTATGACCCATTTTTCCGAAACAGTGAACGGATATGTTGCTTTTAAAACCGTCAACCTTGATCAAACGGTTGGTGAAGTGATTTCAAGGGCTGGACTGAGCCAACTGCGGATTGCGGAAACGGAGAAATATCCTCACGTTACTTTTTTCATGAGCGGTGGAAAAGAAGATGAATTTCCGGGGGAAAAACGGATCCTGATCGGCTCGCCGAAAGTGGCGACGTACGATTTGAAGCCTGAAATGAGCGCCTATGAAGTAACGGACGCTCTATGTGCCGAAATAGAGGGTGACCGCTTCGATGCCATCATATTGAATTTCGCCAATCCCGACATGGTTGGTCATTCAGGTATGCTTCAGCCGACCATTGACGCCATTGAAGCAGTGGATGAGTGCCTTGGACGGGTAGTAGATCTCATTTTGGAAAAAGGCGGTACAGCCATCATTACGGCGGACCACGGAAATTCGGATGAAGTGGTGACGCCAGAAGGTGCGCCGATGACTGCCCATACAACGAACCCTGTACCGGTAATCGTCACAAAGCAAGGGATTCGTCTTCGTGACGGGGGCATCCTCGCTGATCTTGCACCGACGATGCTTGATCTGCTTAATATAGAAAAGCCGGATGAAATGACAGGCAGCAGCTTGATTAATTAGAAAATCGAAAGCGCCCGTTTAGCGACGTACAAACCGATGTTGACTTATCGAAGTGTAGGAGGGCGAAGTTTGCTAGTCGCTGGGCGCTGGAGCCAGACATAGCAAAATTATTATCTTAATTACAAGGAGAGATTTCTATGCCATTCATAGCCAATGTATATGCACGTGAAGTATTGGATTCCCGCGGCAATCCAACAGTCGAGGTGGAAGTCATCACTGAATCCGGCGGATTTGGGCGTGCACTCGTACCAAGCGGTGCATCCACCGGTGAATATGAAGCGGTGGAATTGCGGGACGGTGACAAAGGCCGCTACCTTGGCAAAGGTGTTGAAACAGCCGTTGAAAATGTAAATGACGTGATTGCAGAAGAAATCATCGGAATGGATGTCACCGACCAAGTCGGAATCGACCAGACGATGATTGAACTTGACGGCACCCACAATAAAGGAAAGCTTGGCGCGAATGCCATCTTGGGTGTTTCCATGGCAGTTGCCCATGCAGCGGCTGATTTGCTCGGACTTGAGCTATATCAATATTTAGGCGGATTCAATTCCAAGCAGCTTCCGGTTCCGATGATGAACATTTTAAACGGCGGAGAGCATGCTGATAACAACGTGGATATCCAGGAATTCATGGTCATGCCTGTCGGAGCGCCGAGCTTCAAAGAAGCGCTTCGCATTGGAGCGGAAATTTTCCACAGCCTGAAGGCAGTGTTGAAGGAAAAAGGTTTGAATACGGCTGTTGGTGATGAGGGCGGCTTTGCACCGAACTTGAATTCCAATGAAGAAGCATTGGAAACATTGATGGCAGCGATTGAAAAGGCAGGATATAAACCTGGAGAAGAAATCAAGCTTGCGATGGATGTCGCTTCTTCCGAGCTTTATAATAAGGAAGACGGCAAGTACCATTTAAGCGGCGAAGGCGTCGTCAGAACTTCCGAAGAGATGGTCGCCTGGTACGAGGAGCTTGTCAACAAATATCCAATCATTTCCATCGAAGACGGTTTGGATGAGAACGACTGGGAAGGCCACAAATTGCTGACTGAGCGGATCGGTTCCAAAGTACAGCTGGTTGGTGACGACCTTTTTGTAACAAACACTGAAAAACTTGCCAAAGGAATCGAGCAGGGCGTCGGCAACTCGATTTTGATCAAGGTAAACCAAATCGGTACTTTGACAGAAACATTTGATGCAATTGAAATGGCAAAACGTGCAGGCTATACAGCAGTCATTTCACACCGCTCCGGTGAAACGGAAGACAGCACAATCGCTGATATTGCCGTGGCGGCAAATGCCGGACAGATCAAAACGGGCGCTCCGTCCAGAACGGACCGTGTGGCGAAATACAACCAGCTTCTCCGCATTGAAGATACACTCGGAGATACAGCCGTCTACCCTGGATTGACAGCTTTTTATAATATCAAATAATAAGAAAAGCGCAAGGCGCCTGTTTATCGACGTACAGACTGGAGCGCTTCTGACGAGATAAAGGAAACACGCGCAGCGGAGCGGAGCGATGTTGACTTATCGTAGGAAGAAGCGTGAAGTCTGCTAGTCGATAGGCGCTGAAGCTGGACAATAAGAAAAGCGGAAGCGCCTTGGTTAGCCCCGACAAGCACAAGACGATTCCCGAGGAGGCAGTTCTTCAGCCACCACAGGGAATCGGCTTGTGACCTCGAGGGGCTAGGTGCTGGAGCTGGACAAGAACAAAGGCGCAAGCGCCTGTTTTGGTCAGCACGGGCAACAAGATTCCCGAGGACAAATTTTTACGGCCCCTCTTGCCTTTAATGGGCTGATTATGCTACATTTAAATTATTGTTAAGGGCACGGAGGTGTGTTTTTCATTGCATGCGATCGCTATTACTTTATTGATCATTGTTTCAATCGCTTTAATTATTGTCGTTTTATTGCAATCCGGTAAAAGTGCCGGCCTTTCAGGAGCGATTTCCGGCGGGGCGGAGCAGCTTTTCGGAAAGCAGAAAGCCCGCGGAATGGATCTGGTCCTGAACCGGATCACAATCGTTTTATCTGTGTTGTTTTTCGTTTTGACTATGGCCGTTGCCTTTTTTGAAGTTTAATATGGAATGTAAACCTGGTTCGTGATGGGCCGGGTTTTTTATTTTTTTACCATAAAACAAAAAGGAATCAAGTGTGTTTATCATTGGATTGTCCCGCCATAGTTTGCTTAAAATAGGGTAAACAGATCATGAAGAAATGGACATAAAGGGGATCGATAAGATGAGAATCAAGGCTCCGGAACCTTTCACTTTTGAATCAGGAAAAAGGGCCGTGCTTTTGCTTCACGGTTTTACAGGAAACACAGCTGATGTCAGGATGTTGGGAAGGTTCCTCGAGAAAAACGGATATACATGCCATGCACCACAATATAAAGGGCACGGGGTCCCTCCAGAGGAGCTTGTCCATACCGGGCCGGATGACTGGTGGAAAGATGTCATGGACGGATATGACTTTTTGAAAACTCGGGGATACGAGGAGATCGCGGTTGCAGGATTGTCCCTTGGCGGTGTATTTTCCCTTAAATTGGGCTACACTGTTCCTGTAAAAGGAATTGTTCCGATGTGCGCACCGATGTACATAAAAAGTGAAGAAGTCATGTACGAGGGGGTACTTAAATATGCAAGGGAATATAAACAGCTGGAAGGAAAGCCGAAAGACCAAATAGACAAGGAAATGCAAGAATTTGAAAAAACGCCGATGAATACGCTGAAGTCACTGCAGCAGCTGATAGCAGATGTCCGAGATCAAGTCGATATGATTTATGCACCGCTTTTTGTTGTACAGGCAAGGCATGACGATATGATCAATCCGGATAGTGCCAACATTATATATGAACAGGCCGAATCAATTGAAAAGGATCTGAAGTGGTACGAGCGTTCCGGCCATGTCATCACGTTGGGAGAGGAAAAGGAACAGCTTCATGAAGATATCCTGCACTTTCTTGAAGGGCTTGATTGGACAGTATAGACGAGAGGAGGAGTAAAATGGAAGAAAACAAACAGCATTATACAGATCGAATTTTATCCTATATGAAAGATGAGGCGTATAAGCCGCTGACCGTCAAAGAGCTGGAAGAAGAATTCCGGATTGAGGGGTCGGAAAGCTTTAAGGATTTTGTAAAAGCGCTTGTGGCCTTGGAAGAAAAAGGGCTGATTGTCCGGACAAGAAGCAATCGCTATGGTGTTCCGGAAAAAATGAACCTTGTTCGGGGATCTTTTTCGGGGAATGCCAAAGGATTTGGTTTCTTGATGCCGGATGAGCCGGGGATGGATGATATTTTTATCCCGCCGCATGAAGTCAACGGAGCCATGAATGGGGATAAGGTTCTCGTAAGGGTTTCTCCATCAACAGGCGGAGCAAGGAGAGAGGGTGCGGTTGTAAGGATTTTGGAGCGCGGCACCTTGCAGGTCGTCGGCACATACAGCGAAAGCAAATATTTCGGATTTGTCATCCCGGATGATAAAAAGATTGCGGATGATATTTTTATCCCGAAAAATGCCAGCATGGGAGCGGTCGAGGGACATAAAGTTATCGTCCGCATCACAACGTATCCGGAGAACCGCAAAAATGCAGAGGGTGAAATCATTCAAATTCTGGGGCATAAGAATGATCCGGGTGTAGATATTTTGTCCGTTATCCATAAACATGGTTTACCGCTTGCTTTTCCGGATGAAGTCATGGAACAGGCCAATAATGTGCCGGAAACAATTGACGAAAATGATATTGGAAACCGCCGGGATTTACGCGGCGAGACGATTGTGACGATCGACGGCGCGGATGCGAAGGATCTCGATGACGCAGTGACAGTGACGAAATTGGACAATGGCAATTACAAGCTTGGTGTTCATATCGCCGATGTGAGCCACTATGTAAAAGAAGGATCGCCGATTGACCGCGAAGCGTATGAGCGGGGTACGAGCGTCTATTTGGTGGATCGTGTCATTCCGATGATTCCACACAGGCTGTCGAACGGGATTTGCTCGCTTAATCCGAAGGTGGACCGCTTTACATTATCGTGTGAAATGGAAATAAACGCACGGGGAGAGGTTGTCAGCCACGAAATTTTTCCATCCGTCATCAAAACGACTGAGCGGATGACTTACTCCGATGTTAATAAAATTCTGATCGACAAAGATCCGGATTTACGGAATAAATATGAGACGCTCGTCCCGATGTTTGAGCTGATGAAAGAACTGCAGGGAATTCTTCAAAATAAGCGGATGAAGCGCGGAGCCATCGATTTTGATTTCAAAGAAGCGAAAGTGATTGTAGATGAAGACGGCAAGCCGACTGATGTTGTGATAAGAGAACGATCGATTGGCGAGCGGATCATTGAGGAATTCATGCTTGCAGCGAATGAAACCGTTGCTGAACATTTTCATTGGATGGAGGTGCCGTTTTTATACCGTATCCACGAAGATCCGAAAGAAGAAAAATTACAGCGGTTCTTTGAATTCATCACGAACTTCAATCTCATTGTGAGAGGGACGGCCAACTCGGTACACCCGCGGGCGCTTCAGGAAATATTGGAAGCCGTTCATGGCAAGCCGGAAGAAATGGTCGTTTCCACGGTCATGCTCCGTTCCATGCAGCAGGCTAAATATTACCCGGAAAGCATTGGGCATTTCGGTTTGTCGACAAAGTTTTATACTCATTTCACTTCCCCGATCAGGCGTTACCCGGATTTGATCGTCCACAGATTGATCAGAACGTATCTGTTTGAGGGGAAGGTGGATTCGGCGACCCGTGAAAAGTGGAATGCGCAGCTTGATGAAATCGCCCAGCATACTTCCCAGAGAGAACGCCGTGCTGTCGATGCCGAACGGGATACGGATGAACTGAAAAAGGCGGAGTATATGGAAGACAAGATTGGCGAGGAGTTCGATGGGATCATCAGCTCTGCGACCAACTTCGGCTTGTTCGTTGAGCTTCCGAATACGATTGAAGGCCTCGTCCATGTCAGCTATATGACGGATGATTACTATCATTACGATGAGCGTCAGTTTGCCCTGATCGGTGAGCGTACCGGGAATGTATACCGGATCGGTGATCAAGTGACAGTCCGCGTGATCAATGTCAACAAAGACGAGCACTCCATCGACTTTGAGATTGCCGGCATGAAAGGCGGAAAAAGGCGTGCCGAAAATGATTCAAAGAAAATCGTCAAATTGAAAGATGATGGCGGGAAAAAAAGCAAAGGACCTCAGGGAAACAGCGATGTTGAAGAATGGACGACAAGAAAGCCGCGAAGAAATAAGAAAAAATCCTATGATAATAAACCTGCCAATGTAAGAAACGGAAAACGCGGGAAAAGACGATAAGGTTAGAAGAGGGCACTTCTAACCTTTTTTCCTTTCCCATGTTATAATGATAAATCATGAAGATGGCAAGGGGGGAAACAAATGGCGAAGCAAGAGGGGAAACTGGTTGCACAAAACAGAAAAGCGAACCATGATTATTTTATTGAAGAAACGTATGAAGCCGGCATCGTTTTGCAGGGAACGGAAATCAAATCGATCCGAGCCGGAAGGGTTAACCTGAAGGATTCGTTTGCCCGCATCCAAAACGGGGAAGTTTTTATTCATAACATGCATATCAGCCCATATGAACACGGCAACCGATATAATCATGATCCCATCCGGACGAGGAAGTTGCTGCTGCACCGGAAGCAGATCAATAAGCTGATTGGTGAGACGAAAGAAGCGGGATACACGCTTGTACCGCTAAAGCTATATTTGAAAAACGGATATGCAAAAATGCTGATCGGTCTTGGTAAAGGTAAAAAGCAATACGATAAGCGTGAAGATCTTAAGAGAAAAGAAGCAAAACGCGACATCGAGAGAGCGTTTCGCGAGCGCCAAAAAATGTAACTTCCGCTTCGCGTCTTGAAATTTTATCGTTTTCTGCTATAATATAAGCTGTACCCGATAGAAAGGGTGTCCCGAAACGAACCTTTTTAAAAAGAAAAGGTGTTTCTCTTATCATGGGGACGTTTTGGATTCGACAGGGATAGGTCGAGCTCAAGTTGCGAGTCGAGGGGATCGTCCTCGTAAAAACGTCAAAGCCAATAATAACTGGCAAATCTAACGATAACCTCGCTTTAGCTGCCTAATTAAGGCCTAATGCGGATCCTCCCTCCATCGCCCATGTGGTAGGGTAAGGGTCTCACTTTCAGTGGGCTACGCCGGACGTCCTCCGCCTGGGGACCATGGAAGAGACCAATCAGGCTAGCGCTTCGGAAGCCCGTCGATAGGCTGAAGAAGACGCGAAACGCCAATATATCGACTACACTCGTAGATGCTTGAGTGCCGATATTCTTGGACGTGGGTTCGATTAATAACATAGTCGCCTTGCATGGTAACATGCAAGTGAAAATTCGGCTTTATCGGTGAAACCTAAGTCGCAAAAGCGATATGGCAATACCGAGCGGTATGAGGAGCAATCCAACAGCCGTGTATCGACTCATAGGCTGCCACGAAAATGGGGTAGTACTAGGATGCGGAAAACTGCCTGCACATTATGAAGGCAAATATATTTTTCGCATAATACGCCGAAGGACCTGAATGACTGCAGGTTCAAGATATAGTCAGTGCCACTGCGAAAGCATGGAATAGCACGTCCCACCGTCTCCACCAAATACATAATTTGGTGGTTTTTATTTTGTATTAGATCTTAAAAAACTTGTCTTCGAAATCTAATTTCAATTTAAGAGTAGCCGGATTATACTTTCCATTTCGCGAAGTTACCTTTTCGTAGTTGTTTAATATCCAAAAAGCACGACTTCTTTTTTTATCAACTCTTAGGAAAGGTGCCACAAGATTTAATATCTTTAAAACATTTTCTTTGTTTTTAATATTTAGGGTGTAAGAGTTTTTGTGTCGCGTTGGTTGGTAGTTTTTCTTACTAATTATAGACCCACCTGTTAATGTTTGAACATAAACTAATAATTCTTTGTCAGAAGATGATATAGTGATACAGGGGCGTCTATGTTCACTTTTATGCATCCTGGTTAAGGTAATAGTCCCTTCTCCATCAATAATTCCTGCCAAATATGCTGCTTGCCACTTTTCCATTTTATGCCCCCTTTATTTTTAGTAATTATCATGTATATAAATGGGAATAGGGCGTATTATGTAGATTATTATATCTATTCTAACCTTAAATGAATATTGATTGTGTACATTTTTTTATTTTAGAAGAGAAGGTGGCCACCTTTATTAAGAATCATGAATCCTAAGCGTTTTTGATCTACTGAATTTCGATCATTATTATGTTTAATCTTCTTAACCAATACAAAAAGCCATTCATCTTTGTGAATGGCTTTTCCAATATAAGTATGAACTATCGATCAAATTTGAATGTCAATTGTTGTTCCGGAGCCAACCTCACTATGAATGATGATTCTTCCATCGTGGGCCTTAATAATGTCATTGGCTATGGCCATGCCCAGCCCGGATCCTCTATGTGCTGCTCCAGTGTTGGTTCCGCGATAGTAACGGTCAAAAATCCGCTCAAGTTCTTCCTTCTCTATTCCCTTTCCGTTATCTTTTATCACAATATGCGTGTATTCATCCTGTTCAACGCTCACGATGATTTTTACATCATGATCATTATGGACGATGGCATTATAAATTAAATTGTTGATTGCTCTGCGAAAAAGAATTTCATCTATTTCTAACATGATGGTCTCTTGGTTTACATGGAACTGGATGTTGCGGTCAGCATATTTCGGATTGTTCAATAGATCAATCACAATCTTGCGTAATAAAGTGACAATATTTACCGCCTTTTTATTTAACGATAGCTCCTTATTCTTTAATCTGGTTGTTAAATTTAAATCTTCCATCACTTCTTTGATATAAAGGGACTTCGCTTCTATAATCCCTGCGTATTCCTTTATTTCGTCCAAGGTAAAGTCATAATCCGGATCCTTGATCATTTCTGCATAGCCCTGAATCGAGGACAGCGGGGTTTTAATATCATGAGAAATGTTGGCAATCCATTCTTCCCTCATCGAATCTAACTTTTTTCTTTCTCTTTCGCTCGCCTTTAATTGGTCAGATAAATGATTTAAATTATCAAAAACATTTTTATATAACCCTCTTGATTCAGTATGATAATTAAATTGATGATTCGCCAATTTCTTTATGCCGTCAATTAGCGTATGCAATGGCTGGGTGAGCCTTTTGCTGAAAAGGTAGCCAACCAATAACGCAATTAAAATGTCTATTAGTAATATAACCATTCCTACCTTAGCTACGATAAAAATATCCCGATTATCGTAGGAAATAATATATCTATTTAAACTGCGATTTTCAATTCCAATCAAATAGCTGAACTGGCGGCCATTTCCTTTCTTTTCCCCAACATAAACGACTGTATTTTCATCAACTTCTTTATACTTATACATTTGAACAATTTCTGCCGGGGTGTATTTTTTCTTAACATTCGCAGGAACCCCGAAGCTGTATACCTCTTTGCTATTCTCATCTAAAATTTGAATCCAAGCCTTCTTTTTTGCTAACTCTTTTTGTCCTTTTTCAGTAATTGTTACATCATGATTTTTTGTGATAATTTCTTGATGGAACTTTCTCGTGAATTGTTCCGGAGATGTTTCACGGTTTTGAAAAATGGGGACATCAAAAGCAGCTTGTGCCACAAGGATCGCGATCCCAAGGATGAGATTGATGAAAATAATTAGGACAACAACCAAAACAACAGATAGTAAATACCTTCCTGTCAGCTTCCATTTCATACCTATTCATCCTCTATGGCCAGCTTATACCCTAAACCTTTAACGGTCATCAAATATTGGGGATGGGAAGGCTGGTCTTCGATTTTTTCCCGCAGTCTGCGGATATGAACCATGACCGTGTTATCCATGCCGAAGAACTCCTCGCCCCAGACAGCATCATAAAGCTGTTCCTTACTGATAACCTTGTTTTTATTTTGGAGAAAAATCTTCATTAACCCCAGTTCTTTTGGCTTTAATTCAATCACTTGCCCATTCTTTGTCAGTTCTGCCTTGTCTTCATCCAATTCAAATGGACCTGCCTTGATTTTTGTCTCTTTCAGCGGTTCAGACTGTATATATTCTGCCCGGCGCAAATGGGCTTTTACCCGATAAGCGACCTCTTTGGGGCTAAATGGCTTGGTAATATAATCATCTCCGCCAATCGCGAAGCCCAATAACTTATCAATTTCCTCGGTTTTTGCCGATAAAAAAAGAATGGGCACATTGGAAATGTTTCTGATTTGTTTACAGACATCATAGCCTTCTCCATCCGGCAGCATGATATCCAATAAAACAATATCCGGATGTTTATTTTGAAATTGAACAAATCCCTCTTTGGCAGTAGTCGCTGTTATTACGTTTTCAATTCCTTCTTTTTTTAACACCGTTTTGATTAGCCGTAAAATATCTTCCTCATCATCGATGATTAGAACCTTTTTATTAGTTGACAAGATACGACCTCCAGATTTGTCTTTTGTCTATTTTATTATAGTAAAAAGGAATCCCTTTTCATAAGGATTCCTTCCTTTTTATTTCGATAACTTTTCACTTGCTTTTTTGGGAAGTTCCTTCTTTTTCACTTCCTGATAGGAGGTAACACCTTTATCATCCTTTACAAATAAAATTAAATAAGCATTTTCCCTAAGCTGTTTTTGAGCAGTAAATGTCAGTGCCTTTTGTCGGCCGTCCTTATCAAAAGCCGGCAGCTTATATTCATAGCTTATTATTTTTTCGCCGCTGTCGATTTTATCTTCGATTAACTTTCCTTCACCCTTAATCTGTGTATAATATTCTTCGGCTCCCACTCTATTAAAGTTTACCTTTTGAAAAATGACTAGTGCGCCAACAAGTATAATGGCGATCGTTACGAAAGTGATGAGCAGTTTTTTCATTTTTATTCCCCATTTCTATTCATTTCATGACAATTTTGCAGTAGGTTCTTACGGTTAAGAAATAATAAATGATGTAAATGCAAGCATAAATGCCAACACAGATGATGACAGGAATCACCAAGTTTGTCTGCAGTAACCTTGATAACGCAGTTAGCGCTACAACACTATGGGCGATGCCAGCCAGCAATGGCAAGGCGAAAATAAATAAGATTTGCTTGGCAATTGATTTCTTTACTCCCTTCTTATTCACACCAATTTTGTGTAGTATTTCATAACGTTCTTTATCCATATTTGCTTCCGTCAGCTGTTTAAAGTAAATAATGCTCCCTGTTGCGGCAAGGAATACTAATCCTAAAAAGCCGCCCATAAAAATTAGTAAACCTGATGACTCCATTCCTTGAGCATAATCGGAATAAAAGCTTGAGAACATTGCTTCCTCTGGTAACAGCGATTGAATCTGTTTCGATAATGTTTTGGCATCATCTTCATTCGTCAGTTCGTAAACTTCCATGTTTACAAGGTTTGCTTCGCTTGCCAGTTTAGAAAACAACTCATCACTCACAACAACGGTTATTCCCGCTGTTCGAAGATTAAGGACATTAAATTTCTTCAATTTCATAAAAGTAATATCCTCACTGAGATCATTCACCTTTAAGGAAATGGTCGATCCTGCATACTTTGGTGATAGCCCCTCAGAATAACTTGCATCCAAGGCAGCTGCTTCATTTCCTTTAAGTGATAAGGAGTCATCTCTCTTCTGCCATTTCGCTAATTGGTTATAGGTTTTATTAGCGATAATCGTATATTCCACTTCATCCGCCGAATTTTTACTATGAAGATTGGTGATATCGACATTTAGAAGAAGTGCAGGGACGGTCTCATGATAGACAATCTCATGATCTTTGTCCTGTGAAATTCGTTCATTAATCTGATTGGATACGTTTTTGTTTTTCGCAATAAACATCATGCTGTTAGGATTCGCTATTTCGGCATTACCTCTATTGTTGTAATAAAAACTGTAAGCTGTGCCAACCGCCGTTAAGGTAGTTGCACTTAGAACAGCAATGATCGTTAACGTACGTGCATTTCCCTTAATTCGATAGAGAAGCTGGGATATACTGATTAAATTGATTCCATGCCAAAAATGATGTTTATTTTTCCGCAACAGCTTTAATAGATAAACCGTTAGTGTACTGAATAATAAATACGTACCCAGGATTACAGTGATTAAGATAACAAGCGGTGTGACCATAAAGCCCATTTTTCTCCATACATCTGACTCCAGTAAGTTTTGCAGTGCCAGCCAGTAGCCAACTCCAACCAAGAGAACAGAGATCACCGCAATGATGATAGAAGCTTTTGGCTCCTGTTCCCCTTCCTGCTCGGCTTTGAATAACTCAATTAATTTAAATCGGTAAATTAAACGATACCCGTGAATCGAAGTAATCGCCGTAATCAGAGTGAATACGATAATGGTATTTATGATTGCTTGAGGTGAAATAACAAAATTCCCAATCGCATCATAGCCCATGACCTTCATCAACATGGTTACAAAAAACTTAGACAAGACCGACCCAAGGATAATCCCAATCAATAGGGCGATAATCCCCATAATAAAGTTTTCATAAAATAACATCCGGCCGATTTGTTTTTTGCGAACCCCCAACAAAGAATATAGTCCGACTTCTTTTTTGCGTTTCTTTGTAAAAAACGAATTGGAATACCAGATAAACACAGCTACAAATATCATCAATACTATTGATGCGCCATTAAAAACGGAACTGATTTTTGTAGATGAATCTGTTGTTTCCTGGATCGTTTGATCATATTTTAAAGAAACAAAGGTAAAGTATATGACAATACTGAAAATCATTGATCCTATATATAGAAAATAATTGGTGAAGTTTTTCACGATATTTTTTCTGGCAATACTAAATAGCGTCATTTAATGTCCACCCCCAAGTGAAGCGAGGACATCTAGTATTTTTTGAAAGAATTCTTGACGAGAATGCTGCAGTTTATGAATTTCTGCGTAGATTCTGCCATCTTTAATAAATAAAATCCGTTTACAGAAGCTTGCCGCAAAAGCATCATGAGTGACCATCATGATTGTTGATTGATTCTGCTCATTTAAGGCAGTTAAGCTTTCTAGCAAGTCAGTAGCAGACTTTGAATCCAATGCACCAGTCGGCTCGTCTGCCAAGATTAAGCTTGGATTTGCCACCATCGCACGGGAAGCAGCTGTTCTTTGCTTCTGCCCCCCTGAGATATGATAGGGGTATTTATCAAGTATTTCCCGAATTCCGAACGTATCAGCGATTTTCTCGACACGGTTTTCTATTTCTTTCGCCGGCATTTTTGACAAAGCCAGCGGCAGCAAAATGTTTTCCTTTACCGTTAACGTATCGAGCAGGTTATAATCTTGAAAAATAAAGCCAAGCTTGTTGCGGCGAAAATCTGATAATTGCTCTTCCTTCATTGTGACAATATCTTGATCAGCAATGGTAATTTCTCCTGAAGTCGGCGTATCAATGGTAGATAATATATTGAGTAATGTGGATTTACCGGCACCCGAAGGCCCCATGATGCCGATAAATTCGCCTTCTTTTATTTCTAAATCAATATCTTCCAATGCTTTATATTGATTTCCTTTTGTACCATAAATTTTTTGAACATTTTTCGCATGTAAGATTGTTTTCATTAAAAAGTCCTCCTTAAATGACTACAAATCAGATTATAATGGCTGGACCTTACATCGTTTTAATCTAAACCTTACATAAACCTTAAAAAAATGAAGCAA
This sequence comes from Siminovitchia fortis, assembly GCF_003605365.2. Taxonomy (GTDB): domain Bacteria; phylum Bacillota; class Bacilli; order Bacillales; family Bacillaceae_C; genus Siminovitchia; species Siminovitchia fortis. The sequence goes on along the minus strand of NZ_QYTU02000007.1, from coordinate 30,364 downwards.
ATCCTGTTTTAAGAATTTGCTTCATTTTTTCTTGGGACAATATCTGCAACATGGTCAAAGTAGAAGGTACGTTTTCCTTTTTTTAACATGACGAAAATGGCATGAATGCATAAAGTCAGCCACATGATGCTGACAAATGAGAAAATAGCCACCGTTACCCACACATGAATAGCGTAAAAGTGAGATTCCATTTCTAATTTAATGTGGTCGAGAATGTTAAATAACATAGAGACAAGCCAAGGTAAATATATGGCAACGGTTCTTTTAAGCAAGGCTTGCCATGATGGGGCATCACCCTCCAAATTCGAAAGTTTAAATCGCATCATATTTGTTCCGATTGTTTTTCCTCCCCATAGAAGAGGGAAAACAAAGTACAGCACCACAAAGCCTACTGTTGTAAACATCATTTCCGCGAATCCACTTGATGTCAGCAGTCCGGCTGTGAAAGTAAACGTTAATTTAATGAAAATATAATCTATGAGTACGGCAAGTAATTGCGACAGCGGCGATACTAGATGGCTCTTCTGTATTTTTTCCCCTTTCGCCAATAGTTTTTCCTTAGAAGGAAATAAAGCCAGTATGACTGGAGCCACAAGGAAACCGAAGAGTGCACCTGTACTATTTAACATCAGATCGTCAACATCAAATAAACGATAGGGGCATTTGTAAATTCCGTAAATTCCTGTAACCTGTGTTACTTCGAAAAAGAGAGACAGGGCAAACCCTAAAGCTAAAGCCCTTTTCCAATATCGTTTTTCTTGGAAAAAGTATCTCAAATATACTCCAAAAGGGAGTAATAACAGAAAATTAAATGCTGCCTGCCAAAAGGCACTTTGATTGAATATCTGAATATACGACCTCGGTTGTGACAAAATAATTGAACCGCTTTTAAAAATATCTCGAATAAAGGTGAATGGCTTTAATGAATAATAAATGGTGTCTGGTGATTGAAAAGCACAAGTATCCCTAGTTGACGGAAGCGGCAAGAGAACTAAAAATAGTGCTGATAACATATAGAAAAGAAACGAGTAAACAACGGTGGAAGCCCAAAGACTAAAATATCCATACTTTCTATAGCTATAGACCAGCCAAGGGATGACAAGCAGAAAACCCAATACACCAAACATAATAAAGGCAACCTTTATTGGGACGATATATACAGACATAAATACACCTCGTTTTGCTCTTTCATCATTTGAATCAACTGAATAAAGGCAGACAAAACATACCGGTTTACGCTTCTTGTCTGCCTTCTTATTGTTTATCTTTATACAAGAAAATCATAGCCGATTATTTCCTATTGGGCGCTGCATTCCTGCCATACGTCATGAATCGCCATACCTTTTCTAATGGCCCCATCTTAAAGAACTTAAACCAAATGACGCTGTAATATGATTTGAATCACAAAAATGATGATCGAAATGATGACAATGTTTATCGGCGAAACAACTTCTAAATCCATTATTGAAATGATGGCCAGCCCGATAAAGCTCTGGGCCCAATAATTTGTAAACGCCATTTGACCAACACGGGCAATCGGCTGCAGAAGTTTTGCAATACGTTTATTTTCTAAGATTACAAATAGACTCGATAAGTACAAATAGGTTGTCGGTATTGTGCCTAAAGCAATGATTTCTTGAATATGTGGATCATTGCCTTGTGATGCGAACCAGATCCAAATAGAAAAACCGATAAACAATGGAAATGTAATCATTTGGAGCCATCTTATTTGAGTGGACAAATCACTTATTTGTCTAATCCAATCCGCTTTAGCTGCAAGAAATCCTGATAAAAACATGATGAAAATCGTAATGGTATCACTACCAAGAAAGGCAATAACGTTTGAAAAGACTCCCATATCCGGGGCAAGGATTTTTAATAATTGTGCTATGATAAATACAGTTATTATTCCGCCAAGCCACTTGCTAATCGTTGACACCTTTGCCCGATAAAAAGGAATCAGAAGGAAGCCGATAACGGCATATGGTGCCAGTATGGAACCCCAAAAAAACAATATATGAATAATACCGATTAACAACAGAGCTAATAAACGTCTGGCAAAACGCCAGCGTGGCTTATCACCGCGACTTTCAGCACGTGAGGCAAAAATATAAAACCCCACACCAAATAGAAAAGAAAAAATGGAAAAGAACTTTTTTTCGATAAAAATTTGAATTAACGATTCTATCATTCCATTCAAACCGTTATAATCAGGCAGCTGAACGTCGTCGGTAATAACCTGAAATGCCTTAACATTAATAAACAAGATCCCAAACAAGGCAAGGCCACGGATAATGTCTAAGGAAATGATTCTTTCCTTTTGTATAATGGATGGATTCATACTAATAACTCCCTTTAATCAGTAGTTTCTATTATAAAATTAGTATAGCGACCCAACCTTACACTATTTTAATGTCAACCTTACATTAACCTTAAAAGATTAAGAAAGGCGCTGGAGCCGGAAAACAAAAGTCTTTGTTCAAAATGTTAAAAAGAAGCGGCCCTTTTCAGGAATAGCCGTCTTTTTTATGTTTTTTCTATAGGAGAAATTGATATAATCGGAATAACCTTTTAACTGCAGGGTACAGGATATTCTATTAGTGAAGTAATTTTGGATAACAGATTAGGCAAGCGGGGGATGGACATGCAAAAAATGACGATGAACAGGATGATTTCTTTTCTAAAAATAGTTTTCCCGCTGGCTTTGCTGGTTTTGGCAGGATTTGAAATTCAAAAGTTTGCCAGAGGCCTTGATTATGGGCTCCTTCAAAGGGAAATGTCCAAGATTGATTTTGTGGACATGGCTGTTACTCTGTTGGTAGTGGCTGCGGCGATCATACCCATGCTTTTTTATGATGTGATTATGGTCAAACTGCTGGGGATGGATACGCCGAAAAAAAAGCTCGTGAAACAGGCGTTGATTGCAAATACTTTTTCAAACTTAATCGGTTTTGGCGGACTGATCGGATTAATGATCCGAACTTATTTTTACCGGTCCCGTGAGTTGGACAAAAAGCGCCTGCTTACGACCATCGCTTCTGTATCGCTGTTCTATCTTACAGGGGTTTCGCTGCTTTCGTGGATCATCCTTGCGGGATACAGGGACATCCCGCTGCTGGTGAATACGAAGTGGCTTTATGTGGCGGTGATCGGAGTTGCGCTCTATCTTCCAATCCTTTTATTTATTATCCATAAAAACCATAAGGGCACGGAAATGGATGTTAAAGTCCGTGCCCAATTGGTTTTTGTTTCTCTTTGTGAATGGGGAGCCATATTCATTGTCATTTGGTTTCTTGCTAAAATGCTCCATATACAAATTAGCTTTCATGATCTGTTTCCCGTTTTTATTGTAGCCTGCTGTGCCGGCATCGTCAGTATGATACCGGGCGGCCTGGGTTCATTCGACGTTGTCTTTATATGGGGAACCGATTACTTGGGAATCCAGGATGAAAAAGTGCTGGTCCTTTTAATGCTCTACAGGATTGGATACTTTTTCATACCTTTTATCATTGCAGGCGGCTTATTCATCAAAGATTATTGGGACAGGTGGAACGAGAGCTTGGAAAACGTCCCGAACAGCGTCATTCAAACAATCAGCCATTTTATCCTGACAGTATTGGTATTTGCTTCCGGACTAATCCTGCTTTTGTCCGCATCAGTCCCCGGAATTCTTGAAAGATTAAGGGTGGTTGAGGAGTTTTTATCATTTCCAATCATGGATGTCTCCCATCAACTAACGGTGGCAGCCGGTTTTATTCTCCTTGGTCTTTCACGGGGGATCGAATATAAAGTAAAGCGGGCATACCATATCACTTTAGCGGTATTATCCGGTGCTGCTGTACTTTCACTTTTTAAGGGACTGGATTATGAGGAAGCGATCTTTCTTCTTATTGTGGCCCTCCTATTAAGAATTTCGAAGGACCGATTTTATCGGGAAAGTTATGTGTTGACATGGGGAAAAACGTTTTTTGATATAGCCGTGATTCTCATTATCACATCGATCTATATTTTAGTCGGTTATATCAGTTTACCCACGGCAAAAGTCAATATGCCGACAAGGCTGATGCCTTACGTCATAACGGATTACCGGGACCTGTTTTTCAGCGCTGCCATCGGATTGTTAATCGCCTTGGCTGTTTTTGCTGCAGGGTATTTGTTGGGCAGGTCCAGGAAGATGATTATGGAAAAATCCGACTTTCAGGAAAAAGAAATATTGGAGCATGTAAAAAAATTTAAAGGCAATGTCTTGACCCATTTGATTTTTTTACATGATAAATATATATTTTGGAACAGCAAAAAAACCGTTCTGTTCCCTTATCAACGTTATGCCGATAAACTTGTAATTCTCGGGGACCCGGTCGGGAAGCGAGAGGATTTTCCGAACGCGATCGAGGAATTTCAAAGGGTTTCAGACCTTTACGGTCATACCCCCGTGTTTTATGAAGTGAGCATGGGCATGCTTCCGTATCTGCACGAAAATGGATTTGACTTTTTTAAACTGGGAGAAGAAGGTTTTGTTGACTTGCAGGAATTCTCCCTTTCGGGTAAAAAAATGAAGGGAGCCCGGGCTGTCTTCAATAAAATGAAAAGAGAGGACAGCAATTTTCAAATTGCTCACCCGCCTTTCAGCCGGGAAATGCTTGATGATTTAAAACAAGTCTCGGATGATTGGCTTCAAGGAAGAAGAGAAAAAGGCTTTTCTTTAGGCTTTTTTGATGACAACTATCTGAATAAATCCGATATCGCTATTTTAAAAGACTCTGACGGCCAAATGATAGGATTTGCAAGCCTGATGCCGGTTTACGATGGTGAAACGATATCCATTGATTTGATGCGCTTTAAGAAAGATGCTCCCTCGGGAACTATGGATTTTATTTTCCTCTCGCTGTTTGAATGGGCAAAGGATTCAGGATATAAAAAATTTAATCTGGGGATGGCCCCCCTTTCAAACGTAGGCCTTTCCAAGTATTCATTTTTGAGTGAAAAAATTGCCGCCCAAATTTATCTTCATGGGAAATTTTTCTATCATTTTCAAGGGCTGAGAAAATTTAAGGAAAAATATGTGAATACATGGGAACCAAAATATTTGGCCTATAGAAAAAAATCCTCTTTGCCGATCACAATGCTGCAAGTGGCGCTGGTGATCGGGAAAAAGGTACAGCGTTCCGATTGATAGATGGCGATTATTAGGTCGCCATCTTTTTATGGTTTAACCAGGAAATTATAAAATGCTAAGGTTGTTTTCTTATTTTCGATTCATTCGGTTGTTGGAGATTGTTTCCTAATTTTTCCCAGGTCACCTCCCAAAAGTGTCGATGATAAATGAAACCGGATCCTCCAGCTCAACCTCCATCAAATATTGATGAATGCTGTTTATCGTCTCCTGCCTTTTGTGATGCAGTACGTTTAATATATCCTCTTCAATATTTTCTTGAATAGTCCACTTATCCAAATGATGCACCAAACCCTTTTCTTGCAAAAAGTTTAAGTTCTGCTCCTCTTGTCCAGGCAAAACATCATATACAAAAATGGGAAGTTTTTTGGTTAGGCTCTCGCTAATTGTCACTCCACCCGGTTTAGTAATGATCATATCCGTTTCATCATACAATCGATTCATCTTTTCCTTGGATGAAATATAGGGAATTGGTTGTATGAGCGGGTGGTTCAGGCTCCTGATATGCTGAAGAAGTTTGTCATTTTTTCCGCATAAAACTTTGTAAAGAATCTGCCCTCCCGGCTTTAACCGGTTAAGCAGTTGGAAAATCGATCCCGCTCCCATGTTTCCGCCGCTGATTAACGCTGTAAAGATCCTTTCTTTTTTTACCATATGATTTTCCATACTGAATATGGGATGAACCGGGATACCGGTTATGAAGATGCGTTTTTCGTTTACCCCCTGTTCTACAAGCTGGTCTTTGATTTTCTTGCTCGGCACAAAATGATAATCAATTTCATCAATTCCCCAAAGGTTATTGATGAAATAATCCGTATAAACATTAATCGCGATTCCGGTCCATAGCTGTAGTTTTTTTAGGCGGGCAATCATGTAAGAAGGAAGGGCGTGAGTGCAAACAACCAAATCCGGTTTCTTTTCTTGTAATAAATTCCTGAACACTTTGATAAACAAAACTTCATACATTCGAAAGCGTTTATTCAGCGTCGGGCGTTCCACTGCAGCAAGGCGATAAATGGTGCTGTATACTTTTGGAAGTTTGTGAATCCATTGCAAATAAATGGAGGAAATCAAACTTTCAATATTTCCGTATCCATAAGATAAAATATCAATTTTCTCGCAATGGAAATGGTCCGCCATTTGTTCCAGTTGGTTCTTGATACTATCGGCAACATGATGATGCCCTGAAGGAATTTGCAGAAATGGCAAAAATAAAATGTTGTGCATGGAATTCCCCACCCTTTTAGGATAGTTTGTGAAAAAAAAGTGATATCATCCTCACCTTGAATTTCCAATAATATTTGCATTTTTTTTTACCAAAATAAAATAGAATGCTCCATAAAAACATCAACTAAGGGGAATTGTAATGAAAGGGATCAGACAATTTTGCATTGCAGGATGGAATATAATAGATCCGATATATTTCCATTTCACGCGACTGCATCATATTAAAAAGAGATGCGGCAAAAAGACCATTATGCGTGTTCGATTAACGAGATATAAGGGCAGAGATATCATTTTATCGGATGGAACGTTGATTTGTAAAAATGAGGTTCTTGTGAAAGTGCATTTGCACAATGTCAAATTATTGAGTGAACTAATGCAGTATAAAAACGATTTAAGAAGAGGGAAAATCATTTATTCCAAAGTGAAGGACGCACTCCCGGCAGTTGTGGATTATATTCAATTATGCAATGAATTCAAGGAAATAAAAGGGATAATTGGAATTACGACACTTTATAGAGGTTGTAAAAAATTAGGATTTGAACCGCACCCTATTAAAAGCCTTTTATATAAAAAATTTAAACAAACAGCTCTTATGCCGATTTATTTACTTTCCTCAAATAGCCGAAGAGGCAAGAGTTTTCCTGAACCCATGTATTTGATTATGTCTAAAGCGATACTTTTACAAAAATATGGAAGTATTTATAGCCGGGCGCCGCATAAGAGCACCTGATTCATTTGACATTCTATCCATATATTACAGGTTAAAATCCCTCCTCCTTCCATTTATAATTGACAGGAGGAGGGGAAATAATTGACTGTAGCTATATTCATATTCATCGCATTATGCATTTTCATATATATAGGCAATAAGAATACCCGATCCGTTGTTATTAATCATATTGATATAGATTGTAAAAATAATTTAAAAGAGAACAGCGAGCCCCTGAGGATATTGCATATTTCTGATTTGCATCTTGAAAATATTTCTATATCTCCGAAACAACTGTACGAAAGTATCAAAAGGCAGCCGATCGATTTAATTGCATTAACCGGTGATTTTATGGACAGGAAGAAAAGCATTCCTAAACTCCTGCCATATTTGCAAGTCTTAAAAAAATTGGAACCAGTACATGGAACGTATGCTGTGCTTGGCAATCATGATTATGTTTTGCGAAAAGGTGATTTGGATCAATTAAAAAGTTTGTTGATCAGTAACGGCATAAAATTATTGCAAAATGAAAATAACATGGTTGACATAGGCGGAATTCCATTAAATATTATCGGTATCGATGATTTCAGTACGAAACGAAGTAATTTGAAGGAATCTTATGATGGTGTACAAGAAGGCTATAATCTTGTACTTACCCATGATCCCAATGTTGTTTTGTCCATGCATGACTATCATTTTGATTATTTGCTTTCAGGCCATTTTCATGGCGGCCAAATTCATTGGCCAAAGCCATATCACCTTAAGAAAATGGGCAAACTGGTTAAGATGAATATGATAAAAGGTTTGCACAGTTACAAAGAAAAGCGATTCTATATAAGTGAAGGGCTTGGCCAAACAGGAGTAAATATCAGAATAGGCAGCCGTCCTGAAATAACCATCCACAACGTCCAGTTGCCCCGCGCAATTAATAGTACAAAAGCCGGATAATGATTTCCGGCTTTATTTGCGTTTTCTCGGGACATTTTTTTTAAAAAGATAATGTTGCAGTTACGGGCAAATGATCAGAGGCAACGGGTATTTTGGTAACAACCTCGGCATCTGCTATCTTAAAATCATGACTGGCAAAAATATAATCCAGCCTTAACCTGGGCCGCAGTGAAGGATAAGTGGCGCCTTGGCCTTTTCCCCCGATGTGCCAGGCATCCTGAAATTGACCGGTTAATTTTCTCCACCCTTTAGATCCGGGTTTCATATTCCAATCGCCCAGTAAAATGATCGGATTGGCTGTCTGATGGTGATGGCTTAAGATAAAATCTGTTTGTTTCTTATGGAGAAAGGGATTAATGCTTAGGTGAGTGACATTGATTTGTATGGGCTGTTTGTTTATCCGAATGGTTGCATCCAGCAAAGATCTCCCTTCCATTCCGGCTATTTTATTAAATACATGAGACTTCATTTTAATGATTGGAAATCGGGATAAGAGAGCATTCCCATATTCCCGAATCTCTGCTGAACGTTTGGAGGATCTTGATATAGACGGGCTGAAAGAATAATCCATCTTTAATTGATTTGCAAGCCAAGCCGCTTGATCTTCATAAAGACTGCGCTTGGAAAAGCGGCTGTCAACCTCGTTAAGGCCAATGATATCAGCTTCACAAATATCAATCACTTCGGCAATTCTATGAAGGTTCGCTTGTTTATCCATTCCCTTGCCATGATGTATGTTAAAAGTCATTACTTTGATCACCAAAAGTTTACTCTCCTCAAAAAATCAGCATTATTATTTTTCATGCATTCATTATGCTTATTTTTCCACTGATATTTATACGTTCATTTATACAAAATAAAATAATATGTTGACAATATTGCCTTTTGGCATCACGTTTGTAAATTCCCCGCCAACATTAAGACAAGAAATTCATATCATATCAAAAGATATCGATATCCAATATCGACTAGGGACATATTACATCTTAAGAAAAGGAAAGAGTAAAGGATGAGGAAAATGTTATATGTTTTAATCATCGTGATCGTTGTGGTGGCGATCATCTTTTTGATAAGAGGTCTTAAACCTGCAAATCAGTCATTGGAACGTAAAGCCATCACAAAAACGGAAAATCCCGTCATTCTACTGATCATTGATTCTTTGATGGACGAGCCCCTACAGCAGGCAATCAAAAAGGAGCGCGCACCGGCGTTAAAATATTTAATCGAACAGGGCCGCTATTATCCAAACATGATCAGCAGCTATCCAACGATGTCAGTAACGATTGACAGCTCGCTTCTGACCGGTACATATTCGGACAAGCATCGGGTACCCGGCCTTGTTTGGTATGATGAAAAAGAAAAGCGGCTTGTGAACTATGGAAGTGCCAAAGAAGAAGTGTTTAAATTGGGAATTAAACAGGTGGTCGAAGACAATCTGTATCATTTAAATCACTCCCACCTAAGCCGTGACGTAAAGACTATACATGAAAAGTTGGGGATGGAAGGATTGGAAAGCGCGTCGATAAATGCGCTTGTCTATAGAGGTAATGAAAAAAAGAAATTACATCTGTCGAAACTGTTGTCGAAGCTGGACATGATGCCTGAAAGTCTGCAAATTGAAGCGCCGGCATTGTTTTCCTACGGAGCACTGGCACAGTTTAGCCCGCAAAACAATCAAAACACCCAATTATGGGAAAGGTATGGATTTAATGACAAATTTACAGCCCAGGAATTAAAATATTTAATTCAAAATGGAAAGCTTCCCGCTTTTACCATTGCTTATTTCCCGGATCTTGATAAAAATGTTCACGAAAAAGGCCCCATAAATCATATAGACAGTATTGAAAAAAACGATAAGCAAATTCAGGAGGTACTGAATGCATATGAATCTTGGGACGAAGCAGTGCAGTCTGCCATTTGGATCGTGATGGGAGACAGCGGGCAGGCCAAGGTCGGGAAAGACAAAACCAAATCCTTAATCCAATTAAACGAGATTTTGGATTCCGATTATAAAATACACAAAATCACAGAACCGGTAAAAGATGATGATCAAATTGTCATCGGATATAACGAAAGAATGGCTTTCATTTATAATTTGGATCCAAATATAACGCTTGAAGAAATCGCAGGCCATCTTCAGCAAGACGACCGAATGAATCTGATAGCCTGGAAAAATGGTGCAGATGTGCATGCAGCGGCAAATGGCCATAAAGAAAAATTAACATTCCGCCCACATGGGGATTATAAGGATCGATATGGCCAGTCATGGTGGCTGCATGGGGATTATTCCGTTTTGGATCTTTCCGTAAACAACCGGCAAATTGAATACGGAACTTACCCGGATGCACTGGCCCGGTTACACAGTTCATTACATTCCCATTCCGGAAACTATATTATCGTTGACGCAAAGCCCGGTTTCGAATTTGCCGGCGAAGGTACACCTGTTCATCCCGGAGGAGCGGCACACGGATCCATACACGAACAGGATTCATTGATACCAATGATCGTAACGGGAACGGAAACAAAGCCAGAGCATATGAGAGTCGTCGATCTGCATTCCTGGATTATGAACCTCTCCTCCTTAGCCGATTAAAAAGCGAATCGGCTTGAAGGGTTTCCGCTGGCTTGCATCAATCCAGTTTTCGCCGACGGTTCCCAGATACAGTCGTTGCCCGGAGGGCAGAAAAAAGGACACGCGATACCGGGCGCAGCCTTTGTTTCTTTGGCTGCCGCAGTGGTTGAGCGCCTGGCAAACAGGCTTCCATCTTCGGCAACGGAAGGTCAAACGATGCCAAAGGCGCTCCATTTGTTTTAAGCTTGGTTGTGATATAATTGTAATGAAATAACAAGCGGGAGATGATAAAATGGCGCGCCGTTACACTTACAATGATATAGAAGATATTTTAGATAAAATTAGAAAAAGTTTGATTAAAAAAAATGATAATGATGAACTAACTGATTTGGAATTTCAGGACAATGATGATGTAATTATATTGAACCTAAAATCAAAAAAAACAACTGCTGAGAAAAAAGCCATTTTAAAATAACGCAGATGGGAAATAGCAATGGTGTAACCATTCCAACTGAAGCATTAGAACATATGGGTGTAAAAAGAGGGGATGACGTTTCCTTGTATTTAGAAAAAGACGGCAGAATCTATTTGAAAAAAAATGAGCACCTGGATTTTGAAGGATTAGAAGGAATCGACAAAAAGTTTCTTGATGGTATGAAACAACTTTTTAATGATTATGATAATACTTTAAGAAATTTGGCGGATAAATGAATTGGACGAAGTCAGGTTTTTAACGGAAAAAGAAATCATATTCATCAATGCAATAGTCGCTAAACAATATACGCCAACAGAAGAAATCCGGGTTAAAGAGCCGAGCTTGTTAAATAGTGCGGTGAACCGGCCGAAACAAAGCGCGTTTGGTGAAGACGCTTATCCGACCATTTGGCTGAAAGCCGCTGCGTTGTTTGAAAGTACGCTTTCGCCGCCAGGAATAAGCGCACAGGATTTGCCGCGTTATATCAGTTTTTATGGGTGAATGGCTTCCGCTTGAGGATCGATGAGGCAGGGGTGGAAGAATTTCCCTTGCAATTGTGAAGAAAAAGCCGCCTATTCCATTGAAAGAAATAGCGGAAACTATAGAGAAGTATGCAGAAAGGCTTCCTTAAAAGAAGGGAGCTTTTTTTGGGCTTTTATTAATGTAACAAAATGCATGTTTTGTCCAAAAAAACCGCCATTTTTTTCAAAAAAAGTATTGACTGTACATATAATGGGTGTTAAAATATATAAATTTGCCAATTTTACTTATTTGTGATATAATTAACATGTGAGTAAATTTGGAGGTGGACAATTTGTTCCAAGTAGGTGATAAAGTTTTTTATCCGATGCACGGAGCAGGTATTGTGACAGCCATTGAGGAGAAAGATTTTCGCGGGGAAATGGAAAGCTATTGTTTAATCACCATTCCCAGCAGTCATATGGACGTAATGCTGCCTTTGAAAAAAGCATCAAAAGCCGGTTTGCGCTTAATTGTAGATCAACAGGCGGCAAAGAAACTACTCCAGGATTATTATCATGCCGAATTTGATTGCACACTGCCATGGAAACAAAGGTACAGTTCAAACATGGAGAAAATCAAGACGGGAGAGTTTGAGGCCGGCCTTGAAGTGGTGAGTGACCTCTTGTACCGGAATAAGGAAAAACCGCTTAACGGCAGCGAAAAACAGATGCTTAACAACGCAAAGCGGTTGGTTGGAAGCGAGCTGTGTTTAATTAAAGATATAAGTGAAAGCCAGGCAGAAGATTTATTGGAGCTGCGGGGTTAAGGGGTTTTTCTCCATTTGCAAAAAAGGGGGAGGCTCCTTTTTTTATTGTTTATAACCAACTGAAAAGGGTAAATCTGTATGTGACCCATTAACGTTTCTTTGAAAAATACACCTTTAAATGGTAGACTTTATTGTAATCAGAACTTTCAAATGATTAGGAAGGGAGAGTTGGATTTGGCATCGGAATATAAGGTGACGATTGATGGTGAACGGATAAAGGTTAAAGGAACGGGCACCGTTATGGAAACATTGAAAGCGCTTGATGTTTCTGTTCCGGATGTTTGTTTTCACCCGAGCCTGGGTGCGATTGAAACTTGCGACACTTGTATTGTGAAGGTGAACGGAGAGTTCGTCCGCTCCTGCTCAACGGAGATTAAAAGCGGTGATATCGTAGAGACGGGAACGAAGGAAGTCAAAGAAGCACAGGTCATTGCGATGGATCAAATTTTGCACAATCACGAGTTGTATTGCACCGTCTGCGATTACAATAATGGCACTTGCGAGGTACATAACACCGTAAAAGAGATGAAGATCAACCACCAAAGCATCCCCTTTGAGCCAAAGCCGTACGAAGTGGACAACTCCCACCCTTTTTACCGGTATGACCCCGACCAATGCATTCTATGCGGCCGCTGCGTGGAGGCATGCCAAAACGTGCAGGTGACCGAAACGCTTTCGATTGATTGGGAAAGAGAGCATCCGCGCGTCATCTGGGACAATGATGTCCCTATCAATGAATCATCCTGCGTTTCATGCGGACATTGCTCAACTGTCTGTCCGTGCAATGCCATGATGGAAAAAGGGATGCTCGGAGAAGCCGGATATTTGACCGGACTCAAGCGGGAAACTTTGCGTCCGATGATTGACTTGACAAAGGATATAGAAACGGGTTACGGCTCTATCCTTGCCATTTCGGATATGGAAGCCGCCATGAGGGAAGAACGGATCAAAAAGACGAAAACAGTCTGTACCTATTGCGGCGTAGGCTGCAGCTTTGACATTTGGACCAAAGGCAGAAAGATTTTAAAAGTGGAGCCGAATGCCGAGGCGCCGGCCAATGGCATCTCCACATGCGTCAAAGGAAAATTCGGCTGGGATTTTGTCAACAGCGAAGACCGTCTGACAAAACCCCTCATCCGTGAAGGAGAGGTGTTCCGCGAAGCGGAGTGGGACGAGGCCCTTGACCTGATTGCCAAAAAAATGACCGAAATCAAGGAGGAATCTGGCCCTCATGCGCTGGGCTTTATCAGTTCTTCCAAATGTACAAACGAAGAGTCCTATTTAATGCAGAAGCTGGCCAGAGGAGTCATCGGAACGAACAATATTGACAACTGCTCGAGGTACTGTCAGTCTCCTGCCACGATGGGATTATTCCGGACAGTTGGCTATGGCGGGGACTCCGGCTCCATCACGGATATCGAGCAGGCGGAGATGGTACTGATCATCGGATCAAACACCGCCGAGTCACATCCTGTATTGGCCACGAGAGTCAAACGCTCACATAAGCTAAAAGGGCAAAAGCTCGTCGTTTCCGATCTGAGAGAACATGAGATGGCCCAAAGGGCTGATCTGTTCATTAAACCGGAACCGTCCTCAGACCTTGTATGGCTGTCGGCCGTAACAAAATATATCATTGACCAAGGCTGGGCGGATAAGGATTTTATCGATGAAAAAGTGAATGGCTTTGATGAGTACTATAAAAGCCTGGAAGAATATACCTTGGAGCATGCCGAACAAGTAACAGGGATTTCCAAAGACGACATGATCCGAATTGCTGAAATGATCCACGGCTCGGAAAGCCTGGCAGTGCTTTGGGCGATGGGCGTTACACAGCAGATGGGCGGAAGCGATACGAGTACAGCGATTTCCAACCTTTTGCTTGTGACAGGAAATTACGGACGTCCGGGAACCGGCTCCTATCCGCTCCGCGGCCACAATAATGTGCAGGGAGCAAGTGATTTTGGCAGCATGCCGGACAGATTCCCGGGTTATGAAAAAGTGGCTGACAAGGAGGTACGGGCCAAATATTCCGAAGCCTGGGGCACAGAAGTTCCCGAGCATCCCGGATTAAACAACCATGATATGGTCGATGCGATGCACGACGGCACATTAAGGGCCCTGTATATAAAGGGAGAAGAAATGGCCTTGGTCGATTCCAACGTCAACTATGTCAGGGCAGGGTTTGAAAAACTTGATTTCTTCGTTGTCCAGGATATTTTCTTTTCAAAAACAGCCGAATACGCCGATGTCATTTTGCCTGCTTCTCCAAGCCTTGAAAAAGAAGGGACTTTTACAAACACGGAAAGGCGTTTCCAACGGCTTTATCAGGTATTTGAACCGCTTGGTGATTCAAAGCCCGACTGGCAAATCATCATGGCCATTGCCAACAAACTTGGTGCTGATTGGAAATATGAACATCCGAGCGAAATCATGGAAGAAGCGGCAAAGCTTGCACCTCTGTTTGCAGGGGTAAGGTATGAATTGCTTGAAGGGTATAACACGCTTCAATGGCCTGTAAAAGAAGACGGCACGGATTCACCGCTTCTTTTCACAGACGGTTTCCCGTTCCCGGATAAAAAAGCGAGGCTGTTCCCGGTCAAATGGACAACGCCGCTTGAGTATGAGGAGAAATACGACATCCATCTTAACAACGGGCGCTTGCTGGAACACTTTCATGAAGGGAATCTCACATACCGCTCCAAGGGGATATCTTCAAAAACGCCAAGTGTTTTCCTTGAAGTTTCCCCCGAGCTTGCGAAAGAAAGAAGATTGGTCAGCGGAACTCTTGTCAGGCTTATATCTCCGTATGGCCAGGCGGTCGTCAAATGCCATGTGACGGACCGCGTGAAAGGTAAGGAAGTATACCTTCCGATGAATGATGCAGGAAATGCGGCTATCAACCTGTTGACGAGCAGTTTCGCCGATAAAGATACGGATACCCCGGCATATAAAGATATCATGGTCAAAATGGAAATAGTCGAGGAGAAGGGGGAAGACCCGCTTCCAAGAATCAATCACCGTTTTGGAAATCCGAATCCACAAAAAGGTGTGGAGGTCGAGAGAAAATGGGCAAGGCACGACTATGTCTTTCCTGGTGACCTTGTAAAAAGGAAGGGGCTGAAGACGAATGGCTGAACCAATTAAAAACATTCAATTCAAGCCAATGGATGAGGAAGCTCAAAGAAGGCAGGATATGATGGAAATCGAAGATGCCCTTTTGGCCAATAAGGACTCGATATTGGACGTTTTGGAAGTCATCGGCCACCTGAAACATAGGGGGATTCTCGATATAGCCAAAGGGCTGCTGGGACAAGGTGATAAGGTCATGGACATTGCGGTTAACTTAGCGAACATGCCTGAAAATAAAAATTCCCTTAAAAACCTCCTTCTGCTTTTGGGGACAATCGGAATGATCAACGTGACCCAGCTGGAACCGATTTTATTAAAATTAAATGCAGGAATCGCGAGAGTTGCGGAGATAGAAGATAAAGAATCGGAAAAAACAAGCTATCTTGGCATGGCGCGTGCATTAAGAGATCCTGAAATCAACCGTTCGATCACTATGCTTCTGGAATTTTTAAGAGGCATGGGAACAGATGTAAGTGATCTGGAAAAAAACGAACCGGCCCAGACAGAGCCTTCCATAAATAAGGGCAAGACACAAGAACCGGAAAAGAAAAAAGCCGAGGGTAATTAATCCCGGCTTTTTTCTTTGGATGAATATAAATGGGCACGGTCTTAACGGCTATCTGCTTTCGCTTTCTAATGTCTAGCTCCGGGCGGCAGGGGCTCGAGGTCGCTTCGGTCAAGCAGATGAGGTCAAAGAACGACTTCACCCGCTCGCCCTCCGACGGACAGGACGTCCTAGTGCCACCGAAGCCACAGGACAAGGAAAGCTACGGCAGCATTACATCGTACGAAGGAAAAGCGTAAGCTTTTTCGAGGATGTGGCGCTTTGAGGCGGCCAGCGCTTGTCGCCCCTAATCAGCCGCCCCCCGCTTTTCTAGTGTCCAGCTTCGGTGCCTATCGACTAGCTGACTTCACTCCTCCTCCTACGATAAGTCAACATCGCTCCGCTTCGCTTTGCGTGTTTCCTTTATCTCGTCGGAGTCGCTCCAGTCTGTACGTCGATGGACAGGCACCTCCGCTTTTCTAATCCCCCTTCGGGTCCAAAGCATCCCTTAAACCGTCTCCCACAAAGTTAAAGCACAGGACCGTAATTAAGATCAACAGTCCCGGAAATGCGGGGTACCATGGCGCTTTCAGCAGAACGGTAAAGTTCTGGGCATCCTCCAGCATATTTCCCCAGCTCGGTGTAGGCGGCTGGACGCCGAGCCCCAGATAGCTTAAAGCGGCTTCTGTCAGGATGACAGTACCGACAAGCAAGGTGGCTGTAACAATAATAGGGCCCATGGCATTCGGCAATATATGGCTAAAGATGATTTTTACGGGCCTTGTCCCAATCGTCCTCGAGGCGAGCACAAACTCCCTCGTTCTTAATGTTAAAAATTCCCCCCGTACAATTCTGGCAGTGGTGGTCCATGAGGTGATGGCCATTACAAGGATGAGCTTGTTCACGCTTGGCTGAAAAATCGTCACGATCGTAATTAGCAGGAATATCGATGGAATGGAAATAATGATATCGACAAATCTCATTAATAATGCATCAACCAGTCCACCGTAATAGCCGGCAATGGCGCCGATAGTTGTTCCTATGATCAAGGCCCCCGCTACGGATCCAAAACCCACAAGAAGGGAAATTCTTCCCCCATACAAAAGTCGGGAAAAGATGTCGCGCCCGAATCGATCTGTGCCAAGCCAATTTTCTGAACTGGGAGGCGCCAGCTTATTGGCCAGGCTGGTCGCTCCGGGATCATACGGGGCAATCCAGGGAGCGAGCAGCGCGGAAAGTATGATGATAAAAAGGACGATCGCGCCGAATACGGCCAATTTGTTTTTTATAAATTTGCGGATGAATATTCTGGTGAGTGTTTCCGGTTTTTCTTTGATTTCGGGGTTCATATTCAAGTTGTTGTATGCCGGTTCATAGTTTATTTGTGCCATATCATTCCCCCCTTAATACTCAATCCGCGGATCAAAAATAGCATATAAAATATCCGCCAATAAGTTTCCGATGACGACAAATACAGCTGTCAAGACAGTCACTGCCATGATAACAGGGTAATCACGAGTAAACGCAGATTCAATAAATAATCTCCCGATGCCCGGCCAGCTGAAAACCGATTCGGTGATGGCCGCTCCTGCAATGAAATTCGGGAGCATCAGGCCAAACATGGTGATAATTGGAATCATTCCGTTGCGTAACCCATGCTTCAACACTACTGTTCGTTCTTTGAACCCTTTCGATTTGGCCGTCCGGATATAATCCTGCTGCAAGACCTCCATCATACTGGAACGCGTGTAGCGGGTCAAAGCGGCCATATCTGCAGCGGCCAATACAAAGGCAGGCATGATCAGATGGTGAAGCCTGTCCCATATGCTAAATGGGGCGTTCAGCGTTGCGACCCCGCCTGTAGGAAACCACCCAAGCTGTACACCAAAAATAATAATCAACATGATTCCAAGCCAAAAATTTGGAGTGGCTACGCCAAGAAAAGAGCCGACTGTGACTGTATAATCCAGTTTGGTATACGGTCTCATAGCGGAAAAAATACCGAGCGGCACGGCAATGAGGAATGCTAATATGGTGGAGGTTGCCATAAGCAACAGGGTATTTGGAAGCCTGTTTAAAACCATTTCGCTGACTGGGACACCCCTCCGGATCAAAGACGTACCAAAGTCCCCCTTGGCCATATTCCCAAGCCATTTCCCATACTGAACATAAAGAGGGTCATTCAAACCATATTTTTCTTCAAGCTTTGCCCTGTCCTCCGGCTTTGTGCTCGGATCCATCAACAAAGATGTCGGCCCTCCGGGAGCGGCTTTGATAATGGCAAATGATAGAATGGTGATCCCGAGCAATAAAGGGATTGCCATGAGAACCCGCCGAATAATATAAGAAATCATTCACTATGCTCCTTCCGCTGCTGATGCATTTTATAATAGAACGATATGGGAAATGGCGTCCATTCCCCATATCGTCGGGCATGCCTGTTATTTGTTCAGCCACCACTGGTGAGGCTTGTAAATCGTATTTTTTGCGTGGAATTCATACCCTTCCAATTCAGCAGGCATTGCCCGGAACTCGGTCGGATAATAAAGGTAAGTGTACGGCTGGTCTTCTGCGAGCTTTTTCTGGATTTCACCGAGCATTTCTTTCCGTTTTTCCTGGTCTAACTCTTGAAGCTGCTCATCCATCAATTTATCAAGCTCCGGATTCGAATAGCCTGTAAAGTTGAGCCCTTTCTCAATTTCTTTCGTGTGGTAAATCCCGCTTGGGTCCGGATCTGTAGCAAGCGACCAGCCAAGGACGATTGCGTCAAAATTCCAGACTCCCGGATCAATATCCGCAATCAGTGAGCTGAACTCCACAACCTTCGGCTTCGCTTCAATGCCCACTTCCTTCAACTGTTCCTGCAATAATACAACAATGTCTTCTCTGGCTTTATTTCCTTGGTTTGTTTTCACTTCAAATGAGAATTTCTTGCCGTCCTTTTCAAGAATGCCGTCACTTCCGGGCTTCCAGCCGGCATCTGCAAGCATTTTCTTCGCTTTTTCCGGATCATAGTCAAAATGCGGCACATCCTCATTATATGCCCAGCTTAATGGGCTTTCCGGAACATGGGCCACCTCCCCGTAGCCTTCCACTATTTCATTTACGATTGTCTCGCGGTCAATCGCATGTGTGATCGCCTGGCGCACCTCTTTATCCTTGAACAAGTCATTTCTTAAGTTGCCGGCAAAGAAATTATATTGAAGGGCCAATCCTTCTTCCACTTTGATTCCAATCTCATCTTGGAAAGATTTCACCGTTTCAATGTCTGAAGGCGGAACGGCGTCCCAGAAGTCGATGTCACGGTTTTGGAGCTGTGTCAGCATGGCATTTGCATCCGGCACAAATTTCAGTGTGATCGTATCCAAATGCGGACGGCCCTGGTAGTAATCATCGAAGGCTTCAACTTTTAAGTATTCGCCGTCCTTCCATTCCACAAATTTGAATGGGCCCGTACCGATTGGATTTTTTGTATTGAATTCATGGTCTCCAAGTTCGGCCACAGGGACGTCTTTCAAAATATGCTCCGGTAAAATTTTATAGCTCAAGCCGACAGTATGGAATTGTGCATCCTTTTTTTTCATATGGAATTTAACGGTTAAGTCATCAACTTTTTCAACACTTTCCAATGCTTCGAAATTAGATTTGCGCGGCCCGTCATAGTCTTTATGCAGTGGTATGTTGTAAGTGAAAACGACATCATCGGCAGTCAAATCTTCCCCGTCGTGGAATTTGATGCCTTCTTTCAATTTCACTGTATATGTCAATCCATCCTCGGATTCTTCGACACTCTCGGCCAGCTCATCTGTGTTGGGAGTGAAATCCTCCTTATTTGAGCCGACAAGGCCATCAAAAATCAAATCTTCGACGTCTCCGCTCACATTATCATCCGAATAAAGCGAGTTAAACAGAGTAGGTGAGCCGCCATAACCCATGACAAGGTCTCCGCCATCCACCGGTTCTTTATTTTCGGCCGCTTTATCCTCTTCCTTTGATTTGTCCCCGTCCGTAGCCGTTTTATCCCCGCCGCTGCATGCAGCGAGAAACAACGAAAGAACAAGCATCATGCACAATATTAACCAAGCCGGTTTTCTCATTGTCATGCCCCCCATTAAAGAATTTTTTGGTATTCAAATGAACGATTGACCACTCCGCCATGAATCACCCCTTTCAAGTGTCGTCGACTGCCCTCACTGGTATAAATGGCAGGCAACATAATGCTCCTTTTTCATCTCTTTGAATTCTGGAGTGACTACTTTGCACACATCCATCGCCGCCGGACAGCGGGTATGGAAGACACAGCCTGCAGGCGGGTTGGCCGGGCTTGGCAGATCCCCTTTTAAAATAATTCTTTCCCGCTTCTCCACTCCGCGTTTTCTTGGCACAGGAACGGCAGATAGGAGTGCCTTCGTATATGGATGAAGAGGGTCCTCATATAAATCTTTTTTTCTTGCAAATTCCATGATTTTTCCCAGGTACATGACGGCGACCCGGTCACTTATATGGCGGACAACGCTTAAATCATGTGATATAAAAATGTAAGTAAGGCCGAACTCTTCCTGCAGATCCTCCATTAAGTTGATGATCTGTGCCTGGATGGAGACATCCAGTGCCGAAACGGCCTCGTCCGCTATAATCAACTCCGGTTGAAGGGCCAGGGCGCGGGCTATCCCGATACGCTGGCGCTGTCCGCCGGAAAACTCATGCGGATACCGGTTGATGAATGATGGATTGAAACCGACACGTTCCAGAAGCTCGGCAATTTTCTCGTCGCGGCCTTTTCGGTCATATAAATGATGGGTAATGAGCGGCTCGCTTAAAATAGATTTCAATGTTTTCCGCGGGTTCATGGAAGCATACGGATCCTGAAAAATCATTTGAATATTTTTTCTGACTGTGCGGCCGAGCATACTTTCAGGCAGATGGGAAATGTCCCTGCCTTTAAAAAGGACTTTTCCTTCAGTCGGTTCATACAATCGGATGAATGTCCGTCCGGCCGTCGACTTGCCGCAGCCCGATTCACCGACAATCCCCAATGTTTCCCCTTTATTTACAAAAAGAGAGATGCCGTCGACTGCCTTGATGTGCCCGGTGGCCCTTTGAAAGATCCCTGATTTGATTGGAAAATGCTTGGCCAAATTAACGGCTTCGAGCATGTACTCCGTTTCATTTTCGTTCAGTTTTTTCTGCTTTTCCAAGGTTGTTGTCATGATCGGGCCTCCTCTTTTGCATATAAAAAGCAGCGCACTGACCGGGAGCTTTCGACTGTCAGCAATCCGGGAACTTCCTGGAGGCAGCGGTCAAACGCATGCGGGCAGCGGGAGGCAAAACGGCACCCTTTCGGATAATGCTCCGGTGAGGGAACGTTGCCCTGGATGGCCACAAGCCTTTCGGCATCATCATCGATGGATGGGATTGAATTCATCAGACCGACAGTATATGGATGCAAAGGTTCATTGAACAAGTCATCAACCTGAGCTTCCTCTACAACTTGACCGCAATACATGACAAGTACTTTGTCGGCGATCTCGGAAACGACACCAAGGTCATGGGTTATTAATAGGATGGAGGTATGAAACTGTTTGCTCAAATCTTTCATCAAGTCAAGGATTTGAGCCTGGATTGTCACATCCAGTGCGGTTGTAGGTTCATCGGCGATGAGCAGCTTCGGATTGCAGCTCATGGCAATGGCAATCATGACACGTTGTCTCATCCCGCCCGAAAGCCTGTGCGGATAATCATCAAGCATTTCTTTGGGACGGGAAAATCCCACCATTTTCAGCAGGTCGATTGCCTTTCTGGCTGCTTCCTTTTTGGATAGTTTCTTGTGATAGATCAGCACTTCTGTGATTTGCTCGCCGATTGTCAAAACGGGGTTTAAAGAGGTCATCGGCTCCTGAAATATCATAGATATATCATTTCCGCGGATACGGTACATCTCTTCTTCTGGAAGTGTTGCCAAATCGGTCCCGTCAAAAAAAATGCTGCCGTCTACGATTTCCCCCGGGGGGCTTGGAACTAATCTCATAATGGAGAGGGAAGTGATGCTTTTTCCGGATCCGGACTCCCCGACCAGCGCAACGGTTTCTCCTTTATGAATGTTGATGTCGACTCCGTCCACTGCAGGTATCACTTTTTTATTTGTAAAGAAATGAGTTTTTAAATTTTTTACATCTAGTAATGTTGTCATGTCAGATCACCGTCCTTGAGTATATGGCCTCTGTAGAAAAATTGGCGGTATTCAGGTAATTGTATCTATTACTATATCAATCTTTTTATTAGAAAACATGAGCCTTATGGTCTATTCCTAGTGCTGTTGAACGATGTCGAAGGGAGGTTGATAGGCGTTCAGTCATAGTAAAATATGCTTTTTTTAGCAAAAATATGATGGATTTTAAATTGGCGTTATTTTCAAAATTATATACCAGAATCTCATCAAAATAAAGCCCTTGGACAAAAATGCGGGCAAAAATACTTCGCAAATCTAAAAAGAATCATGCTATAATCATTCAAAAAAATTGACATGAAGAGGGACGATTGCGAATGAATTGGAAAATAAAGACATTTGATGAATTGACAACTAATGAGCTATATGCCATATTGCGGGAGCGCGTGGACATTTTTGTTGTGGAACAGCAATGTGCCTACAGGGAGCTTGATAATTTTGATCAGTCTTCATACCATATATATGCCTGCGATGGAAAGGAAATTGCAGCCTATGCGCGAATATTGCCATCAGGTACGGCGTATCCGGAACTATCGATAGGAAGAGTATTAGTAAAGGAGTCATATAGAGGACGCGGCTTAGCCGTTGAATTAATGAAAAGGGCTCTTGACTTTATTCGTGAAGAGCTGAAAGAAAAGGTGGTCAGGCTTCAGGCCCAGGAATATTTGCTGTCTTTTTATGGTTCGCTCGGATTTGAGAAAATTTCGGAAGTATACTTGGACGAGGGAATTCCTCATGCAGATATGCTGCTGAAATTTAAATAGGAAGACCGCTCCGATTTTCGGAGCGGTCTTTGTTTTAACCCGTTTTATTTCTCCCCGTAACCAGATTAATGATAAAGATGATGACAGCCGCAACGAGCAGAATGTGAATGAGTGCGCCGCCGACCTTTGCAACAAGGCCCAGAATCCATAATACAAGCAATATACCAATGATTGTCCAAAGCATTCGTTTCACTTCCCTTCGTGGTAAGGCTTGCTTGTCTTATGTTTACCCGGTCACTGGCAATTAAAACTATTCCTTTTTTGGTAAAAGAAGGCAGCAAGTTTTGTGAAAACGGGATAGGGAAAGTAAAGGGTAAATAAGTCCTCACCGGGGTGGTTTGTATGAGAAAGCGGAAAATGAAAAGATGGCTGATCGGCACTTTGGCCCTTTTTTTATGTGTGTTTTTTTCGGTCATCTATTACGAATCAACAAAGTCTCTTCCGGTAGGAGTCCCCTTTGAAGGAAAGGTGCATCAAGTGCCTGACGGATCCATTTCCTTTTTATATGATTTGACATACAAGGACGGGAATCATGAAAAAACAGACCAGCATATGTTCAAGGCCGTCTTTGAAGCTATAGAGGATGCAGAGGAATTTATTGTTCTTGATTTCTTTTTATATAACGATTATTACGATCATGACCAGAAGTTCCCGCCGCTCAGCTCCACCCTTACTGAAAAATTGATCGCAAAGAAAAGGGAAAACCCCAATATTCAAATTGTTCTTATAACCGATGAAATCAATACTTCTTATAATTCCCACAAAAATTGGCAGTTTGAAAACTTGAAGAAAAATGGGATTGACGTCCTGATGACTGACGTTGATCCTCTCAGGGATTCAAACCCTTTGTATACAGCGGTCTGGAGAATGTTTTTTCAATGGTTCGGCCAGGAGGGAAAGGGAATTTTCCCCAATGCCATGGCTGATGATGCGCCCAACATGACAGGACGGTCTTACCTGAAGCTTCTGAATATCAAAGCCAACCACCGAAAGACAGTGGCTACGGAAAAAACAGCTCTCATCCTGTCGGGAAATCCCCATGATGCCAGTGCCTTTCATTCGAATATCGGATTCCGGATTGACGGCCCGATCGTCGGGGATTTGCTTGAATCCGAGCAGGCAGCTGCTAATCTTGCGGGAGGCAAGAAGCTTCCCCGCTACGGCGGCAATGAAAGTTCATCAGGGAACAATAAGGTTCAGCTCATTACGGAAGGAAAGGTATTGGAGAAAACATTATCATCCATCAATTCAACAGGTAAAGGGGACGAGTTATGGCTTTCCATGTTTTATTTGGCAGAGAGAAAAGTAATCGATGCTCTGCTTGATGCGGATAAGCGAGGGGTACATATAAAAATCATCCTTGACCCAAATGAAAATGCATTCGGTTCCCAAAAAACGGGCCTCCCAAATAAGCCTGTTGCACAGGAGCTTGATGAAGAAACGGACAGCCGAATAAAAATTCGCTGGTACAACACAGGGCAGGAACAATATCATACGAAGCTCCTGTATATTAAGAAAAAAGACAAAGTGCTCATCACTGGAGGCTCAACCAATTTCACCGCAAGAAATCTGGATAACTTCAATCTTGAAACAAACGTATATATAGAAACTCCCGTCAATTCCCGGCTTGCAAAAGAGCTGGACCATTATTTTAAAAGGCAATGGACGAACGAAGATGGGCAATTCACTGTCGATCTGAAGGAAAATGTAAGTCCGCTGACCTTTGGGCAGCGAGTTGTTTATTTTTTGCAAAAGGTGTTCTACTTCACGACTTTTTAACACGCACGAATAAAACCGGCGCGTTAAACAAAAATAAGAGCAGACAGATGGAGGTGAAAAGACGATGCAATTGGCTGCGCATGAATTTCGCGATCTGACAGAATTGATTGCAAGCTGTTATAATACGGTCACTTGTCTGGGGGCGTTTATCAATCAGGCTCAGGACCCGGAACTGAAATCAATGCTCCAAAGGCATTACCCCAAACATATCGCTGACTACAACATGAAGGTGGAGTTTGTCCAAAGTGCCTCTACCCCGGATATAACGAAATTTCAGCCCGATGAGTTGAAGGGGAGATTGGCTAATTACACGGAGCCGCCGCAAATAGTGAGCGCATCAGCCCCAAGAACGGATGCGACCACGCATACGGACCGTGAAATTGCCTTGGCTTATCTGCTCAACCAGAAGGCAGCGGCAAAGAACTATGCAAGCTCCGTATTGGAATGCGCCAACCCTGAATTAAGGACTTTCCTGGAGAACGCTTTTCTAAACAGCAGCAGGCATTCATACGATGTATGGCAATATATGGCCCAAAAGGGCTACTACCCGCTTTCCCCTGCTCCGCAGGAAGACATCCAGATGGTCAGCAGCATGTATCAAATCGTACCGCAGCCTCCGCTATTCGGGGGGCAGCAGGAACATCCGCAAACCTTTTTACAGTAATTGAAGGAGGCAGCCCAAGCGGCTGCCTTTCTTTTTAAAAGATAAGTATAAAATTTTACCGAATTTTCTCTTCGAACAAAGGTTATGTAATGTCCAGCGTCCAGCACCTAGCCCCTCGAGGTCCCAAGCCGCTTCCCTGTTCGCTTACGAACTGCCTCCTCGGGAATCGTCTTGTGCTTGTCGGGGCTAATCAGGGCGCTTGCGCTTTTCTTTAAGATGACAATTTTTGACTGTATCCGAAATGGACATAATTTGCTCCTTTTTAAATCATCCATCATTCAGTATAATGTTAAGATGGTTACAACGTGATTTTTTGATTAAAGAGGAGATAGCGGAATGACCTCACAGAGAAAACAAATACCCAAAATTGACTATGGGATCATTTTAACCTTGATGTTAATGATGATCGCAAGCTTAATCATTATTTACAGCGCCCAGACAACAGGCCAATATAAACAAAACTTCGTCCTGCAGCAGATCATGTGGTATACAATAGGCTCGGTTGCGGCTGCTTTTGTCATACAATTTGATTCTGAACAGATGAGAAAGATTTCCTGGTATTTATATGGAATCGGTCTTGTTATGCTTATTATCTTATTTCTTTCACCGGAAAATATTGATTTTACGAGGAAAGTAAACGGAGCGCAAAGCTGGTTTTTCATTCCAAAAGTCGGAGCCATTCAGCCGTCGGAATTTATGAAGGTATTTACGATATTGGCGCTGGCCAGAATTGCGACGGATCACCACGTGAAATTCATCCATAAAACGACGAAAACGGACTTTTGGCTATTGGTGAAGCTTGGAATTGCTACAGCGGTTCCTGTGGCATTTATTTTAAAGCAGCCGGACCTCGGAACTTCGCTCGTATTCCTGGCTATTTTTCTCGGAATGGTTCTCGTATCCGGAATCACTTGGAAGCTGCTTGTCCCAATCTTTACAGGTGTTTCCCTGTTTGGGGGAACGGTCCTCTATATAGCGATCAAAATGCCGCAGTATTTAAAGTTCCTTGGCGTCAAGCAGTACCAATTCAAACGGATTTATTCCTGGCTTGACCCTTACACGTATCAGTCGAATGAAGGCTTCCAGCTTGTGAAGTCGCTCCTTGCGATCGGATCGGGAATGACGAGCGGAAAAGGATTCGGAAACAGGGAAGTTTACATGCCGGAAAGCCATTCGGACTTTATTTTCAGCACGCTTGGGGAAGAGTTCGGGTTTATCGGCGGAAGCATCGTCATCAGTCTCTTTTTCTTATTGATTTATCAGATTACAAGAGTCGGATTGGATACGAAAAATCCATTCTATTCCTATATTTGTGTAGGTGTCATCTCGATGATCGCCTTTCACGTGTTCCAGAACATCGGCATGACGATTGGACTGCTTCCGATTACAGGGATCCCGCTTCCTTTCATCAGCTACGGGGGAAGCTCGCTGCTTTCGAATATGCTTGCGATTGGAATTATCATGTCCATACGCTACCACTATAAAAAATATATGTTTTCATCGAATGACTAGGAAAAGCGCAAGCGCCTTGCCCATCGACGTACAGACTGGAGTGCCTCCGACGAGATAAAGGATAAGGAAAGGCGGAGAGTGCCTGCTTATCGGCGACAAGCATAAGACGAGCGCTGAAGAAGGCGTAGTTTGCCTTCAGCAGCGATTGGCTTATGACCTCGAGCCGATGGCACTCGCAGCCAGACAACACGGCGAGGAACGCAGGCTCAAGCAGCGACGTCCTGTCGCTTCGCCTGCACTAGCACATCCTGTGCGTCGGAGCCGATGTTGACTTATCGTAGGAAAGCTTCTTCTTCGAGAGGCTTCCTGAGCTTTGCGACGAGCTGAACAAGGCTTCCTTGATAAGCTGTGGCGCAGGAGCACCAGAGGTGCGAAGTCTGCTAGTCGATAGGCGCTGGCCGCCTTAAAGCGCCACGTCCTGTGGCGCCGGCGGCACTAGGACCTCCTGTCCGTCGAAGCTAGACAACAAATGGCTTTGTTCAAAATTTTAAAGCTAAAACATCTTATACTTTCTTGCTCAGTAAGAAAATCGGCCCGCTTCGTGCGGGCCGATTTTAATTCGAATTCAAATTAAAATTCATTAATGAATCAATATTTTAAAACTTAATGCAAATATGGGTCAAACGCTTGTAAGCGCTTTTCAATTAAGGGGCTTTATTGGTTGGCATAATTTTTGCGTGTAGTATATAGAAGCATGAAATATAAAGAGAAAAAGTATCAGGAGGCTTTTATGATGAAAAAGATAGATATCGCATTGGCGCAACTTATTTGTGAAGACGGGAAAGCTGAGAACAATCTTGCCCGTTTGGATCATGTCGTTGATGAATATGGACAATCTCACGATCTGATCTTGTTTCCTGAGACATTTATCGCAGGATTTCCTCCTCCGGAGGTTTGCCGTACATTAGCTGAGCCATTAGATGGACCTATTGTGAAACATTTAGAACGCAAAGCGAGGGAAGCTGATACCTCCATTGTAGTTGGTTTATACGAAAAAGAGGGAGAAAACATTTATAACACAACGGTTCTGGTAGGGCCGGCAGGATTATTGCTCTCTTATCGTAAAGTCCACTTATTCCCAGGTGAGGAAAAAGCAGTTAAAGCCGGAAATTGCTTTCGGAGCTGCAACTGGCAGGGCACAAAGGTCGGGCTGCTCATTTGCTACGATATAGAATATCCGGAAACAGCACGTGCTGTTGCCAGTATGGGAACAGAGCTATTGTTGGTGACAGATGGAAATTGGGAGGGCCCGGTGCACCGCGTTGCCGTTCAAGCCAGGGCACAAGAGAATCAAATGTTTGTCGCTTTGACGAATCGGCTTGGACAGCTGGAGGATGAGGATATTACTTTTTGCGGTGAAAGCGTTATTGTTGATCCGTATGGACGGATTATTGCTGAAGCGGGACGTGAAGAGGAAGTGTTATCAGCATCGCTGGACTTGTCTCTTATTCAGGAGAGTAAACAACAATACGACTATCTGAAAGAACGCAGGGTGCCATTAAATATACCTTCAAAGGAAATTGAAAAGGGAGTTTGGGAAATTAAAATCTAATCATTTGAAATGCCTGTCTTGGCGGCATGGGCAGCAATGAAAAGCATGAATGATAATCTTGTATGTAAACATTGCGAGGTACGTATCAATCGAAGAACTCCATGTGTTATCGATGGTGTCATTACCGCTCGTACAGCATTTCGGATTAAGCAGATATGGGCGGGTGATCCATCTTTCCCTCCCGGGCTATAAGAAAAAATCGTTTACGCAAAATCTATTTGAATACCTTCGGATAAAAGATACGAAAATTTAACAAAAAGACAGAAAGTTGGCATACGGGGGAATGAAACATGAATAATACAAACTCACCAACGCTTAAACGTTCTCTTTCAGTAAAATATCTAGTGTTTTTTGGACTAGCCTTTATGGCTCCAACTACTTTATTTGCAACATATGGAGTCGCTGTTGATAGCACGAATGGGATGATTCCAACAGCTTATATCGTTGCCTTGCTTGTTATGTTATTTACAGCCTATAGTTATGCGCAGCTGGTGAAAGCCTTTCCAACTGCGGGTGCTGCTTATACGTTTACACAAAAGTCCCTTAGTCCGCATGTTGGCTTTCTTGTAGGTTGGACAATATTATTGGATTATGCATTTAGTCCAATGATCAGTTCTTTATTCCTGGGAATAGCCATGAAGGCGTATTTCCCTTCTATTCCAATGTACATTTGGATTATTCTCTTTATCCTTATTATTACGGTCGTAAATATACTTGGCATCACTATAGCGGCAAAGTTTAATGCAGGGGTTCTGCTTTTACAACTCGGAACATTTGTCCTCTTTATTGCCTTTTCTATTAAGGGTCTTCTAAATGGTCAAGGAGCAGGCACACTCTTTTCCATCCTTCCATTTATTGATTCAAATGCAAATATGCCGGAAATCATGGGCATAATCCCTGTTCTAGCCTTTTCTTTTTTAGGATTTGATGCCGTAACAACCCTATCTGAGGAAGCGAAAAATCCCAAAAAATCTATACCCAGGGCCATTTATCTTATTACGATTATTGGCGGGGCATCATTTATTATCGGTTCCTATTTTTTACAGCTTGTCTGGCCGGAATACCAAACTTTCAAAGATCCGGAATCAGCCTATCTTGAAATTGCCATGTATATCGGAGGTAATTTCTTGGTGAGTTACATGGTTGCAGAAGGAGCCATGGCATGCTTCGGATCAGCCGTTGCATCAGGGGCAAGTGCATCCCGTATTTTATATGCAATGGGTCGTGAAGGTGTACTCCCTAGCAAAATATTTGGGTATCTTTCGCCTAAATATCGTACTCCTGTGTTTAACCTATTAATCATAGGAGGCATTGCTCTTAGTGCACTCTTCTTAAGTCTTACACTTGCCGTATCTCTGATCAATTTCGGTGCGTTGCTTACATTTACTCTTGTTAATCTTTCTGTTATCGCACACTATTATGTCCGCAAAAAACAGAGATCCATTATGGGGACCATCCGGTATCTTATACTGCCGTTAATTGGCGCTTCGCTTACAGGCTTATTCTTTTTAAAATTGGACATTCATTCACTTATTGTAGGTGGAATTTGGTTTACGGCAGGATTTGTATACCTGCTAATTCTTACGAACATGTTTAGGCAGCCTCCGCCGGAACTTGCTGTTGAAGAGGCTTAATAATAGAAGAGTTAAAAGCGGCTAGCCCCGCAATGGTTAAGGCGCTTGCGCTTATTGTTAAGCATGTTTTTTGAAGTAATTATAAAAAAGATAGATAAATAAAAAGATGTTCAATCAAAAAGGGGGAATTTAAATGGTTCGTTTACGAACAACTGGCAGAAGGCCCGG
>NZ_QYTU02000069.1 GCF_003605365.2 Siminovitchia fortis | reverse complement strand
CGGGCCTTCTGCCAGTTGTTCGTAAAATTTTTACGGATGTAGGTTAACGGTTAAAAAATAATAGGATAAGTATAGCTGCCGCCCCTTTCCTCAATTCCTTATTATTAAGCTTCCTCGCTATTTCTTGTTGGCCAGGTGCCGGATATTTAGCAATAAATAATTATTTCCTTGCAATGATCATGTATATAGCATCTGTAGGAGTTAATTTCTCCGTTACCGCCAATCCTGCCTTTATGAGTTCTTGTTCCATCGCTGAAGATGTAATTCTAGGGTGATTATGGGGCTGGTTATCCTTCTTTTCAAATTCAATACATATGAAATATCCATTATCTTTAAGCACTCGCTTAATTTGCTGTAATGAAGTGGATAACTGCTGGACTTCATGCAGAACTAATGAAGCGAATACAAGATCAATGGAATTATCGGATAGCGGAAGGTCATCAATACAGCCCTTAATAGATTTGACATTCGTTATATTTTCTTCTATTGCCTTTTTCTTTATAATTTCCAACATATCTAAATCTATATCTAATGCATAGACCGGCCCCTCAACGGTTTTAGCGAAAGGAATGGTAAAATATCCTGTACCGGCGCCTAAATCCAATATACTGTCGGTCTTCTTAACAGGAAGCTTTTTTATGAGCTTCTTTGGTGGAATATCCCCTCTTCTTTCCGGATTATCAAGGAACTCAACTTTTTTTGCTAAACGTTCCATCTCATTAAAATTACATTGTTTTTTATCCATAATTTTTTTCTCCTTTTCAATAAACCTATTAAAGACCTTTAATATCTATAATTAATGTAAAAAATATAACCTAAGACTGTAACAAGGAATTTTAATGCTTTAATGATTGAATCTGTTCAGCAATTTTACAGATCGATACGCTGCTCAGTTCATCATTCATCTTTTGCTCTGCTTCAGTCATCACCTTTTCAATTAAACAGCCTTGATTCCTGTCTAGTTCGCCATGCTCCAATGAACAGCTGAATAATTGTGCTTTCCCTTCTATCGCATGAACAACATCTAAGAAAGAAATGTTTGATGACTGTCTTGCTAATGAATATCCGCCATTTACACCCGGGTTTGATTCAACCAATCCTGCCTTCACAAGCTTTGTTAAAATCTTCGAAAGGTATGTCGGAGAAAGATTTTGCACTTTAGCCAACTGTTCCACTCCTACACTTTTTCCACTTGGTGTTAGAGTTAAATAGACTATTGCATGTAACGCATAATTAGTAGCTTTTGAATATTTCATTGTTTTACTCCTTTTAATGTCTATTAAAGACCTTTGATATCCATAATTGATTTTAAATGATGACGAAAGGAATATCAACGCTAAATTACATTAAACTGTTGGTTCAAGATTTTACCTTCAATGATTTACCTCCGAAAACTAAAAAACATTTATATCGGAAGTACAGGTGGTTCCTGTCCAAGTTTACGCTTGCCGCGTTCTGCAACCTGGCAATAAAATCATTCTTAAAGCTAATGGCAATGCCGATTTCAAGACACTCTCCCTTTCTTGATGCCAATACTTCAACAAAAAGTATTACCGTTTTTTATGCATGTACTTCATCCATTTTTTCAGCTTATAACCGATAATCGCATAACCCGCAATCGAAAAGGCGGACAGTACGATAAAAAGTTTCAAGATTAACAAGTTTGATAGATGGATTCCAGCAGTAATCCCTGTTAACCCAAACAGTGTCAATAGAAATAACTGCTTCTTATGATTTTCGTAAATCGTAAATTGAAACTGTCTTCTTTGTTCAGTTTCCTTCATGAGTTCCAGTTTTTCTGGTGTCTTTAAAAACTCTGTCACTGAGTGAAAGACCCTAAATATCGGCTGTGATTGGATCCATTGGTAGACAAAGGACCATTTATTCCCTTGGGACATTAACCAATTCATGAAAACGTGCTTAGCCAGATCAAGGATTTCCTCCTCCGGCACCAAATGAGTCATAATCCCTTCAATCGCAACAAAAGAGCGGCCCAAAAAGACAAAGCGGGTCGGAACCTGGATTGGAAGCGCCTGAATCATGTCGTTAAGTTCACGTTTGAATGTGATCAAATCCATGTCAGTCATTTTAGCAGGCTGGAAAGTCATCCATTCAGCCAGTAACCTTTCCATCATCCTGGTGTCAGCCTCGGGAAGCAAGAAACCCAAACGTGACAGGCATTCGACTGCCTTGGCATAATTTTTAGCCAAAAAGCTTTCAATTAAACTTTGAAATGCAGAGGCATCATTTTTTGAAATTTCACCTGCCATTCCGAAATCGAGCAGGATGATGCGTCCATCCCCGGATACAAGGATGTTTCCCGGATGCGGATCAGCATGAAAGATCCCGGGCTCAAGCCATTGCGGCAGGAACACCTTGATGAGCCGCTCCGCCAATTCCTTACGGGGTACATCCAACTGATCTAAAGCCGCAATATCGGTTATTTTTCTCCCATCTACCCATTCCATCACCAACACTTTGGAAGTACAAAGCTCAGTATATACTTGCGGAATTTGAACAATATCATTCCCCTTGAATCTTTCTTGAAAGTATAGAAGGGTTTCCTTCTCCTTTGTAAAATCAAGCTCCCGTTCAATCACCTGCTTTAGCTCGGAGAACAAAACTTTAAGATTAATAAATCCCTTGGGAATAGGCACAAAATAGTTCGCAAACCAAATGGCAATACTTAACGTACGGAAATCAGTTTGAACAACGGAATTAATGTGCGGGCGCTGTACCTTAATGGCTACTCTTGATCCATCTTGGAGAACACCTTTATAAACCTCTCCAATGGATGCGGAGGCAATCGCCTCTCTTTCAATAGAAAGCAGCAGTTCCTTATGATTGTTTCCCCATTCTTTCTCGAGAATCTCCTGAATTTCACTCCAATCCGAAGGCGGAACCTTGTCGGTCAGATCCTCTATTTCGCGAATCAATGGCTGTGGGAGCAGATCGGCACGGCTGCTAATGATCTGCCCTACTTTAATAAGGAGGCCTTCAAGTTCAAAAAGCGTTCTCCTAAACCTTTTTCCAATATTCCCCCACAGCTTTTCCCATTCAGCTTCAGGTTTCTTGCTCATTTTGTACCAATAGATCTGAATGAAAAAGGTAAAGAACATCGATAACACCTTATACATCCGTACCAACTTGCTTTTGTTCTTCATACATGATCATCTCATTTCTCATTAACGCCCATATAAAACCTATATTCAGCAAAAAGGGGCCTAACTCCTTCTTTTACACTAATAATGGAATTCATTCACCCGGTTTACTGGCGGGCAATACTGCATTTTTAACCACCGGTCTCTCTTAATTTTATTTTTACGAATCAAATCACGATTCAGGTTCAAAATAAGCATCAAATACCTTTTTGGGAATATCTAAAATAGCATCTTCTTTATCTGTGTCCATAAAAGGCAGCGCGACAGAAATAGCAATCTGTGGATTTTCTGATGGTGCATAACCAACAAAAGTTAAGTTCCACACAGCCGTCATATTTGCGGATTCAATAGGACCGCTGTAAAAAGCTTGAGCTGTTCCGGTTTTTCCTGCAATATCATAGGGGGAACTTGCAAGTTTTTTTCCCGTCCCGTATTGATTGCTGCCATGGACAACATTGTATAATCCCGTTTTGATTCTATTAATATATTTGTCTTCAATCTCTATATGATTCAATATTTTCGGGGTAAAAGCCTTTTTCAGTTCACCTAATTCCCCTTGCTCATTAGTGCCTCTAATTTCTTTTACGATTCTTGGGGTAATTCGGTTGCCTCCATTTGCAATAGTCGAGATATATTGAGCTAGCTGCAATGTTGTGTAGGTATCGAATTGGCCGAAAGCAAGATCGAGCGCAAGGCCGGGATTGCTTTCCTTGCCTTTTAAACCTGCGGTTTCACCTGGAATATCAATTCCAGTAGGAACGCCAAGGCCAAATTGGGAATAATAATATCTGAGCTTTTTAAATACCGCTTCACTATTCATCTTCAAAGTTTCCCCGGGCGTGTAATGATATTTTCCACCCATCCGCATTGCCAATTGCATCATATAGGAATTTGAAGAGACTTCTAATGCGGTAGTATCATTTAACACGATGCTCCCGTTCCGGTTAAACCATGAACTTTTCGACTTGGTCTCCGCAAATTTAAGTGGTTTATCAATCATGACATTGTCATCAAGGGAAATCACTTCATCCATATACCCTGCAAGAACGGAAGCCGCTTTTACACTTGACCCCATTGTATATTGAGTGGTAAAAACACCTAACGTATCATCTCCTACTTCCCCAGTCGACATGTTTATCTTTTCCCGGTCATGCCGAGAATTTCACCATTTTGCGGATTGATGGCACTAATATAAAGTCGATCTGCCAGTTTGCCTTTCCGTTGAATCAATGCGTTAGCTGCAATTTCATCTAACTTTTTTTGAAAATCAATGTCTATCGTTAAAACGAGGTTATCTCCTTTTTTCCCTTTTGTTTTAAGTTTTGATTTTTCCAGCTGTCCTTTATTTATCCTTAATTCATATTGTTCTTTTGTACCTTT
The DNA here is from genome assembly GCF_003605365.2 of Siminovitchia fortis. Classification (GTDB taxonomy): domain Bacteria; phylum Bacillota; class Bacilli; order Bacillales; family Bacillaceae_C; genus Siminovitchia; species Siminovitchia fortis. The sequence goes on along the minus strand of NZ_QYTU02000069.1, from coordinate 1,167 downwards.
AAGAATGTCTTCATATCCTTTTTCCAGGTAACTTTTTCCAACCCGGTCATTCAGTGCATAGCCTTTTGCCAGCAGAAGTTTTTTTTGGTCCCTGGGCAAGCCTGTTTTCTCAGAAGTTACTGAACCAAAAACACTTTTTAACATAGTACCTTCCTTATAATCTCTTTCCCAGTCCATCGCCACATCAATTCCCGGCAAATCTTGCAAATGTTCACTTACCTTGGCAACTTCTTCATCCGTAACATGATTATTTTTTATCATGACTGTATCAAATTCAGGAGTACTGTTCATTTTTTTATACAGAATCGCAACACTTTTTTCTTTTTGGTCCAAAGAAGCTATATCCTTGTCGCTCACCTTTTTTATTTGGGCTTTATATAATTCCCCTCCCTGTAATTGCTTTTCTTTTCCACTTAGCCTTTTATTGATTCTATCCGGATACTTTGCGGCAAAATAGTCCCGTAAATCACGCTTTTTTAACTCGGAAGTATCTACGGAAATATACTTTGTCAGTTCTTCTGCTATCTTCAACATGGAATCAGGCGTACTATTATTCAAGCGAAAATATGTAATAGCTTTTAACCCTTTATTGCCCACTAACAAGCGGTGTTTGCTGTCATAAATCAATCCTCTTGGAGCAGGCTTTTTCACAGTGACCACATTCGATTGATTCATTTCATTATTGAATTGTTCACCGTGCACGATTTGAAGATAACCCAGCCGAATAATCAGCAAGCAAAAAATTAAAAAAATGATAAGAGACAGGAGATTGATCCGAAATGCAGTTACATTTTTCATTTTTTCTTTCATCGTCAAAACACCTTCTTTAATAACTGTATGGGTGTGATCCATTTTCCACCTTAAATACTACGTTTGTAGTATTTAAGGTGGAAAATGCCCAAAAAGGAAGAATCCTTTTTGGGACTGCTTAAGTGCGTGTTCAAAAAGTTGCAGCACAATGTATGCTTTTAGATAAGAGCCGCCAGAAACAAGCCAACGAAGAGATTCGCCGCTTATCATTTGGTGACTTTTTGAACACCCTCTTTAATAAATTTGCTTATCATGTAATATTTGAGTTGCAATATCCGCTGCTTTGCTTCCGTTGGCATCTCCTTTTTCACTTTGGATATTGATTGCAAAATAATCCCAAATTACGAAAGTAAATTT
>NZ_QYTU02000068.1 GCF_003605365.2 Siminovitchia fortis | reverse complement strand
ACCCGTTCACACGGGTGGTTTTGATTTACAAAAAATAAAGAGAGAGAGTTGTACGTTTTTTAAAAAATGGTATAATGGTCCCTAACAATTATAAATATTTTGAACTTTAAATATCAAGCCTGCTCCTTCTTGACCTCCATTTATGGAGGGAGTCCCTTTTTAAGGATCGTCACGGAGGAGGTGGGCATTTCGATACGGAAAATTAAATAAACTGGGGAGGTGGGTTGCAAATATAGGGGCTCAGCGTGTTTCATCATTTGAAACCGCTTCCACACATCGGGTCAGGCATTCAAGGATTTTTCAGTTTTTAAAGAGGGGTATAAGGAGTCCTTGGCAGAATAGCTGATTTTGATTTTAATAAAAAGGAGCGATCTTGGTATGGGTATGATAGAAAAAGATATGGGACCCAGCGTTCCGCCTCCAACTCAGAACAGTCTGTTGGAAAGATTGTTTAAGCTTTCCGAAAGGAATACAAATGTCCGGACGGAGATGCTTGCTGGGCTGACTTCCTTTCTGACAATGAGCTATATTATTTTCGTTAACCCGGCAATTCTCTCAGATGCCGGAATTCCTAGAGAAGCGGCATTGGCTGCAACTATTTATGCGAGCGTTTTTTGTACGATATTAATGGCTCTTTGGGCAAATTACCCCGTTGCAGTGGCACCAGGAATGGGGCTGAACGCCTTCTTTGCCTATACTGTTGTCCTTGGCCATGGCTTGACATGGCAAACGGCACTTGGGGCGGTATTTATTTCCGGTCTTCTATTTTTAATTTTGACAGTGACTGGAGTCCGGCAAAAAATTGTGGATGGGGTTCCTGACGTACTAAAATCGGCGATCGGCGTCGGGATTGGTTTGTTCATCGCCTTTATCGGTTTTTCCAATGCGGAATTGATCGTTGCAAATGAAGCAACAACTGTGGCGCTTGGTGATGTGACAAGCCTCGGGCCGATCCTTGCATTAATCGGTTTTATCATCGCAGCGGTATTGACGGCAAAAAAGGTAAAAGGGGCACTTCTCATCAGTATTCTCGGAACAACCGTCATTGCCATGATCACAGGGTTTGTCGGATTTCCGAAAGGGATAGGAGACATTGTTTCGTTTAACCTGCCAAGCATGTCCGAGACATTTTTGGCAATGGACATTAAAGGAGCCATCGCTTACGGTATCCTTTCCGTCATCTTTTCCTTTACAATTGTTGAGCTGTTTGATAACTTGGGCACATTAATCGGATTGACGAAGAAAGCCGGGTTGGTCGAAAAGGACGGAAAAATCCGAAATTTGGACCGCGCCCTGCAGGCTGATTCAATCGGTACAATGGCAAGTGCCGCTTTTGGAAGCACTGCGTTGAATGCTTATGTGGAAAACGCCACAGGTATTCAGGAAGGCGGCAGAACCGGTCTGACTGCGCTGACCGCCGGGCTGTTATTCCTATTGGCATTGTTTTTCGCCCCGCTGATCGTTTTTGTCCCTTCGGTAGCAACAGCTCCGATCCTCATCTTAGTTGGGGCACTCATGCTCGGCGAAATCAAAAATATCAGTTTTGATGACTTTACAGATGTCATCCCTGCATTCCTGACGATCATTTTAATGCCCCTGACTTACAGTATCGCCACCGGATTGGCTTTCGGATTCATCTCTTATACACTATTGAAGCTTCTGACAGGAAAGGCCGGCCAAGTCCACTGGATCATGTATATCGTAAGTGCGGCGTTCATCATCAACTTTATAATGGGCAGCGGCTAAATCCGATAAATAGAGAGAGGGATACTGATTGACTTTTACAAAGGAAATGCTGGAAAAAAGAATCGACGTGGCGGCAAAAAGAGTCCCAGCCGATTTGGTCATTAAAAACGGGAAAGTTGTCAATGTTTTTACGAAAGAGATCATAACAGAGGATATTGCGATCGTTGATGGATATATTGTTGGAACAGGAACGTTTGAAGGATATGAGACGGTGGATGCTTCCGGCAAATTTGTCGTGCCCGGCTTTATTGACGGGCACGTCCATATCGAATCGTCGATGGTCATCCCCTCGGAGTTTTCCAACGTTGTCCTTCCGCATGGTGTTACGACCGTTGTGGCCGACCCCCATGAAATAGCGAATGTAAGCGGAACGGCCGGCATTGATTTTATGCTTGAAGCATCTGAAGGCATACCCCTCGAAGTTCTGTTGATGCTGCCTTCATGCGTTCCCGCCACTCCTTTTGAAAACTCGGGTGCCACACTTGAGCATTCGGATTTGGAGCCTTATTATTCCCATCCAAGGGTCATCGGTCTTGGAGAGGTCATGGATTACCCCTCCGTCCTTTACAAGGATGATAAAATGCTGGACAAGATCGTAGATGCCTCGGCAAAAGAAAAGTGCATTGACGGCCACGCATCCGGTATTGATGCTGGCGGGATCAATGTTTATATGGCATCAGGGATCAGAACGGACCATGAATGCGTGACTGCGGAAGAAGCTCTTGTCCGCATGAGAAAAGGGATGTACGTCATGCTTCGTGAGGGGTCCGCGGCAAAGGATCTGGTCACCCTGCTCAAAGCGGTGAATGAACAAAATGCGCGCCGCTGCCTGTTCGTTACGGATGATAAGCATCTGGATGAAATCATTGATGAGGGAAGCATCGATTTCAATGTGAAAACGGCGATCAGGGAAGGGGTGGACCCGTTGACTGCCGTTCAAATGGCAACGCTGAATGCGGCAGAATGCTTCGGCCTTAAGACAAAAGGGGCCATTGGGCCTGGATATGAAGCCGACCTTTTACTGTTAAATGACCTGGAGAAGGTCGATATAGAACGGGTGTATAAAGGCGGCAGGCTCGTGGCGAAGAACGGCGACGTCATCCGGCCTGCAAAGCCGTCTGTTACCCCCCCTTCCATTATTACCGGCAGCATCAATATCAGCTCTGTTTCCCTGGAAGACTTAAAAGTGAAAATGAGCGAAGGGAACATGGCGAATATTATTGAAATAAGGCCCAAAATGATTGTGACCAAGCACCTCGTCGAAGAGGTGGATGTCATAGACGGCCATTTTCAGCCAAGCGTCGAAAAAGACCAGTTGAAAATAGCTGTCATCGAACGCCACTATAGGACCGGCAATATTGGTCTGGGAGTGATCAAGGGACTGGGGATCAAAAATGGTGCGATTGCATCGACGGTTGCTCATGATTCCCACAATATCGTAGCTGCGGGGACAAATGATGAAGATTTGTTAAAGGCAATCCAGATGACGGCAGATATGAAGGGCGGCCTTGCCGTCGTCGAAGGCGGAAACCTGATCGCTTCCCTTCCGCTGCCTGTTTCAGGCTTAATGTCGGATATGGAATACAGAGTGATTAATGAACGGATTCATGAGCTTAACGGCGCTTTGAAGAAAATCGGCTGTTCCATGGAATTCAAACCATTCATCACTTTAGCGTTTCTTGCCCTGCCCGTCATTCCTGAACTGAAACTTACTGATAACGGACTATTCGATGTAAAAACTTTCCAACATATAGATATTGAAGCTGTAAGCGTAAAATAGTGAAGATAAAGCTCCCGTTGCAAGGCGGGAGCTTATATTTGACTAAAATGTTGCTCCTCTCAATTGCTTTACGTTGACTGTCATCAATTTTTTACAAAGATGACTTCAAAATTTATTTGACATATACGGGAGTGAATTGAATAATCAAATAGGAGTCAATTTGATTTCCTGGGGAGCGTGACTTTTTTTGATTGGCCAAACTCAATATTTTCGTGATACATGGGCAGAGATTGATCTAGATGCCTTGTATCAAAATGTAAAAACAATCCGTGACGGGCTGCCTCGGGAAACGAAATTGTTTGCTGCAGTCAAAGCAAATGCATACGGACACGGAGATTTTCAAATTGCGAAAGAAGCATTGAAAGCAGGCGCCCACGGCCTCGTTGTTGCATTGCTTGATGAGGCATTGGTGCTCAGGCAGAAAGGGATAAAAGCGCCGATTCTTGTACTTGGCCTGATCAGGCCGGCGGATGCCGGCGTTGCTGCCAGGCATCATATTTCAGTGCCGGTCGTCCAATTGGAATGGCTTAAAGAGGCTGGCCGGACAATGGGAGCCGGGGTACCGCCGCTGAAAATTCATGTTAAGTGCGATACGGGAATGGGGCGTATCGGACTTAAGCATGAAGAAGAATTGAAAGAAATTGAGCAGTTCATCAAACAAACAGACGAATTTGAATTCGAAGGGATTTTCACCCATTTCTCGACCGCAGACCAAGCCAGCGAAAAGTATTATCAAGGGCAGCTGGCTGCTTTTAAAAAATTTGTATCCGTGCTGGAAACAGTTCCAAAGTACGTACATGCCGCCAATAGTGCAGGCGCCCTTTGCCACAATGATTCTTTTTTCAACGCGGTCAGAGTAGGCATTGCTATCTACGGCCTTTCCGCTTCACAGGAAAGACCACCGCTGAACAAGGGGAAACAAGTATTTTCGCTTCACAGTAAAATTGTTCATGTAAAAAAAATACGGCCGGGCGAATGCATCGGGTATGGGGCCGCCTACCAGGCAGAGAAAGAAGAATGGATTGCGACAATTCCGGTCGGCTATGCAGATGGCTGGCTGCGCAAGCTGGAAGGACAAAGTGTTATAGCCGGCGGCGAGCGTGCGGAGATAGTAGGCAGGATCTGCATGGACCAGACAATGGTCAGATTGCCCCATTATATGCCGATTGGCACGCAAGTCACCCTGATTGGCGGCCAGGGGACCGGAGATTTTATAACAGTGGAAGAAATTGCCGAAAAGCTTGACACAATCAATTATGAAGTGATCTGCATGATCAATTTTCGTGTTCCCCGTTTTTATAAAAGGGGCTCTAAATTAATCGAAGTCGAGAATCCGCTTTTTCGGGGAGTATAAACGACGTCTTCCGCTTTTTANGTCGAGAATCCGCTTTTTCGGGGAGTATAAACGACGTCTTCCGCTTTTTATTGTCCAGCGACGCACAGGATGTGCTAGTGCAGGCGAAGAGACAGGATGTCGCGTCCTGAGCCTGCCAGCGCTTGTCGCCCCTAAGCAGCCGCCTTTCGCTTTTCTTGCAAAAAATTAATTTATTTTGCTGAAAAAAGAAGGAGTTATGACAAAAAAGAAGAATTCATGTATAAGGAATTCTTTGTCATGCCGATAATAAGAAGAAATACTAAAAATTTGCAGCTGATCATGGCAAGTTTTACCGGATATAAACGATTTGTCCTTTTTTGTTTTTTAAAAGAATGTTAAATGTTCTTTGCACCAAGGATGAATGATGTTATGATGGTATGTGGATTTATATTAAGGCTTTTTTAAAAATGGTTTGTTTTTTGCACTCTCGCGGGTGCGTGGATTGAAATATGGTGGAGGTGTAGTTGGTGTCTGAATCCAGCGCAACAACTGAAATTATCATTCGTTTACCACAGCAGCTCTTGGCAGAGTTGGATGGATTTGTGGAGCAAGAAAATGTAAATCGAAATGAATTTATCTACCGGGCTACAAAAATGTACATTCGCGAACGAAAAAAACGCCACATAGTAGAATCAATGAGACGAGGCTACATGGAAATGGCAAAGATCAACCTAGCTATCGCATCGGAGGCTATACAGGCGGAATATGAGGCAGAGCATACTGTCGAGCGGCTTGTAAGCGGGGGATGATCTTTTGGTCGTTAAACGGGGTGATGTGTTTTTCGCCGATTTATCCCCAGTAGTTGGTTCGGAACAAGGCGGAGTCAGGCCGGTGCTTGTGATCCAGAACGATATTGGAAACCGGTTCAGTCCCACAGTCATTGTTGCAGCCATTACTGCCCAAATCCAAAAAGCAAAGCTGCCTACACATGTGGAAATTGATTCAAAGCGTTACGGTTTTGAAAGGGATTCAGTCATACTGCTTGAACAGATTAGAACAATCGACAAGCAGCGTCTTACTGATAAGATTACACATCTGGATGAAGAAATGATGGAGAAAGTGGATGATGCCTTGCAGATCAGCCTGGGCCTCATCGCTTTTTGAGACGCTTAATTGGCGTCTTTTTTTTATACCCGCTATTGCTATGTTTAAAACAGTCGGGAATATCGACCCAGACTTAATGATCCTGAATTACGAAAGTAAAATCTAG
>NZ_QYTU02000067.1 GCF_003605365.2 Siminovitchia fortis | reverse complement strand
GTGTCCTAAATATTGACGTAGATCCAGTCCTTATAATTTTTGACCATTCATTCTGAAAATGTTATTCTTTTAAAAGAAAGGGGGAAAAGGCACATGGCACGACATAAAGAATTTGATGAAGCAAAGGTTCTCAGTAAAGCAATGGAATTCTTTTGGTATCGGGGTTATGAGGGTACTTCTCTTCAAGAACTACTGAAATATTTGGGAATTGCAAAGCAAAGTATGTATGATACCTATGGAAATAAACACGACTTATTTTTAGCCTCTTTAAAACATTATGCGGATCAGAAGATAACGTATCTAAATGACGCGCTTGAAAGATATGACTCGCCAAAGGAATCCATCATGTTTGTTTTTTACGATTTAGTAAAATTTCTCATTGACGAAGAACGAAAAAAAGGATGCTTTATGATCAATACGGCAGTAGAACTGGCGCCACATGATCAGGAAATTTCGAGATTGGTTGAAACGAACATGGAGAATGAAGTGTCTGCATTTTATCGGGCATTAATCCGCGCACAAAAAGAAGGTGAATTAAGTGAGCGGCACAATGATCTTATGGCACTTGCCCGATTCTTGAACCATGCTCGATATAGTTTGTTTATTGCATCTAAATCCACTTCGGATCCCGTTGTTTTAAATGATATTGTTAAAATTACACTCTCGGTCTTAGATTAACCTTTTGCTGACCCTTTTCTTATTTATGATTATTTTAGACCGATCAGTCTATAATAACCATTTTTCACTGGGGTTTTTGCGATTATATTAGACCGAATGGTCAAAAAAGGAGAGATATTGTGGAAAACAACAAAAGGATTGATTCTAAAACGAATCTGGGCATTTTGATGCTTGCTATAGGAATGTTTGTTGTTGGGACAGTTGAATTAGTTTTTGCTGGAGTGTTGAAACTGATATCCACTGACCTCGGAGTTTCGGTCGCAACTACGGGACAGCTCGTGACCATTTATGCTGTTATTTATGCAATAGGTACACCTATTCTCATTTCGTTAACCTCCCGCATAGAGAGGAAAAAGCTGTTATTACTTTCGTTATTCGCTTTTATCCTCAGTAACGTCATTGCAGCCATTAGTCCAAATTATATCTTTCTTATGATCTCAAGAATGATTGCAGCCATTAGTGCCGGGATATTTAGCGTATCTTCCATTGCATTTGCTGCCAAACTAGTCCCTCCCGAAAAAGCAGGGAAAGCAATCGGGACAACGGTTATGGGATTTAGCTCTTCATTGGTTTTAGGGGTACCTCTAGGAACAGTTGTAGGAGAAGCATTTGGATGGAGAATGACGTTCACTTTTGTGGCACTTGTTACTCTTCTTCCTGTGTTTGGAATTTGGCTATTTACTCAGAAAGTAAAAGGAGAGGATCCAGTACCGCTAAAAACACAGTTTTCTATCTTACGAAAACCCGCAATGGTTATGGGGCAATTGGTGAGTGCGTTCGTATTTATTGGCCAATTTTCTCTGTATACGTATTTCACACCCTTCTTGCATCATCTGGCTAGTTTTAATATGGGAAAAATTACCATCGCATTCTTTGTTTTAGGCATATTTGGTATTCTAGGAAGTTATATAGGTGGTTATAGCGTAGATAAGTGGGGTGTTAAGAAGACGTTATTTGTAACGATAGGTAGTAGGGTACTTACATTCTTTTTACTTCCGCTGGTTGGGGAACATCCTATTTTTTTATTTTTGATCATGATGGTATGGAGTGCTTCCGGCTGGGCAACGACTCCCGCGAATCAAACATATCTTAGATCTTTGGCTCCAAAATTAGCGGATATGATTATTGCGGTGAATACATCTTTCATGCAATTAGGTATTGCTTTAGGATCAGCAATGGGAGGATTAATCATCAGCAATCATTATTCTTATACCTCACTAAGTTGGTTTGCAGGAGTTATTACCTTGGTTGGTTTATTTTCTTTTTTTCTCTCCATTTCCCTTTCCAATAGGCAAGATACTATCCAATAGGATGTTTAAATTTTTATATCCAACTAGCTTATGTTTAGTTGCACCTTTTAAAAAAATGAAATGAAAGAGGGATTAGTTTGATTATTGCCAAATTCCGAAAGATAAAATGGTAAATGGAAGTCGCATAGAAAAGGGGACAAAACGCTTTGGGGAATTAAGACGTTTAATGCCCGAATTTAACGCAAGCTGTACCAACGCAACAACTCAAAGAGCTGGAAAAAGACGGACTGGTCACCCGTGTTGTGTATCAGGAAGTTCCACCAAGAGGTGATATGTTGCGAGATTTCATGCATAGAAAATAATCATTATGTTCCAATAAATTTTCCACACACTGAACAGTCTTTCTGCATTCTATATATAGAAATGTGTAAAGGGGCTGGTCGTCATGTCTTTAACAAAGTTTGTCGATAAATTGCCGATAATTCCAACGCATAAACCAATTGGGACATATCAAGGAGTTCCCTATTTTGAAGTGTCCATGCGACAGATAAAGCAGAAGCTGCATCGTGATTTGCCGCCAACGACTGTTTGGGGATATAACGGTATCTATCCTGGTCCAACATTTGAAGCGATCAGGAATCAGCCGATCTATGTGAAATGGAAGAATAAGCTTCCATTTGAGCATCTCTTACCTGTTGATCGAAGCCTTATGGGTGCTGGAACTGACCAACCTTCCGTCCGTACGGTTGTTCATTTACATGGGGGGCGTAATCGACCTGAAAATGACGGGTCACCCGATGCATGGTTCACACGTGACTTTGGAAAAAAAGGTCCAAATTTTGTTAAAGAGATCTACTATTATCCAAATTGTCAGCGTTCTGCAACTCTTTGGTATCATGACCATGCCCTGGGAATCACTCGTTTGAATGTATATGCCGGATTATCCGGGTTTTATATAATTCGTGATCAGCAAGAAGAGGAGTTGAATCTGCCAAGCGGGGATTATGAAATCCCTTTGCTGATTCAAGACAAGTCTTTTTATCCTAACGGAGAGCTCTATTATCCTGCTAAACCAGATAAACCACCAGCAACTGCACCCAATTCGCCGCCTATGCCCAATCCCTCTATTGTGCCAGAGTTTTTTGGTGATACAATTCTAGTCAATGGCAAAGTTTGGCCCTATCTTGAAGTAGAACCTCGTAAATACCGTTTTCGCATCCTAAATGGATCAAATGCTCGTTTTTATGAGCTACGGTTAAACAATGGACAACAATTTATTCAAATTGGTACAGACGGCGGCTTACTAGGGTCTCCAGTCGAAGTAAATACGATTCTGCTTTCGCCTGCAGAGCGTGCCGATATTATTATTGACTTTTCTAAAAGTAAGGGAGAACAAATTATTCTTACCAATAGTGCGAATGCACCATTCCCGGGGGGCAGTGGTGATGCTCCAACAGCCGATACCTCACAAATTATGGAGTTTCGAGTTAACGAACATCAGGAAATTGCTGATTCTAGTATAATTCCCGCGAAACTAAGCTGTATGGAAATATTAAATCCCATAGAATCTACTTATACTCGAGTGAACACATTAGATGAGGATACGGATGAGTATGGTCGTCCATTCCAATTGCTCAATAAAATGATGTGGGGGGAGCAGCCTATTACAGAGACGCCTTCCAACGGCAAAATTGAAATTTGGGAGTTTTACAATATGACTAACGATTCGCACCCGATTCACCTGCATCTCGTCCATTTTCAAATCCTAGACCAAGCGAAGTTTAGTGGAAATCCCCTTCATCCAGAAAATCCAAAAGAACCGTTGGTAATAGGAGATCGAATCCCACCTCTACCAAATGAACGTGGCTGGAAAGACACAGTACGTGTTGACCCGGGAATGGTCACACGGATCATTGCCCGTTTTGGCCCTTACACTGGAATCTACCCATGGCATTGCCATATGCTTGAGCATGAAGACCATGATATGATGCGACCCTACGAAGTGTTGAGGAACCCATCGTTTGATCCGTGTGCAGCGATTCCGTCCGTATGTGCAGATGATTCTTTTGCACAATGCTTCAATAATGGAATGTGTCGAGACTATCCTAAGGAGTCAGCTCAAGAGGCTGATATCATAGTGAAAATAGGGGAGCGTATAATAAAAAGGTTTTGATGGGAGACAGAGAAAGAGATTTGAAATCAGGATACCCATACTAAAGAGAGATACCAAACGGTGAACATTTTATTTGTAAAGTTTCACTGTCTCCTCCAAAATATTCAAATATTTAGCAATAAAGCTTTTTGGCTTTATAATTTTAACTTTATTGCCGAATCCCGCTAAAAACTGGTAGGCAAATTGATTCTCAGGTAATTCAATAGTCGCAAGATAACTTCTTGGAGTCACTTTTGTTACGACATTTTTTCCGTATCTCTCGATAAATTGATCTCTTACAACAACATCTATCAATAGCTGTACACTAACCAAATTTGACTGTTTATTATGTTGCTTTTCTTCTTCCAAAACTTTATCAGGTCTTGGAACAAAAAAACCGTCTTTTTGGATATTTGCTATCCTCGTCACTTTAAATGTTCGATAATCTTCCCGTTCTAAACTATAACCATAAAGATACCAATGCATTTCACTTACATACATCATATAGGGTTCTACGACTCTATATGTTATGTTTCCTTTTTGGTCTACATACTCAAACTTTAATAACCAATTATTTTCAATGGCTTGTTTGATAAATAAAATATCTTCTTTAATTTGACTTCTCCCTGCCCAATCATAAAAAGATAAATCAAGTTTTGGAGCTATATCTGTGCTGGTCATTCCTTTGATTTTTTGAATAGTCGTTTGAATTTCTTGATTCGTAATCAGTTGCTCAAAACCCCCTAAAGCTACGAGTATATTTTCAATATCTTTGTTATTTAATAATCGTTTATCGAATTTATACTCTTCCATCAGTGTGTATCCGCCTTCAACACCATATTTGGCATAAATAGGGATGTTTGCATAACTTAGTGTTTCCATATCACGCTGAATAGTTCGTCTTGTTACATGAAAAAGTCGACTAAATTCTGATGCCGAAACAACCTCTTTTTGTAATAAGATCATCACGATCGAGATAAGTCTCTCAATTTTTTTCATATTTTCCTCCTATATACGACATACATATGTCACCTATGTGCTATTATACTGCAAATATGAAAAGGAGGAAATAAATGATGAAAGCAATAACGTATCTACAATTTGATGGAAAAGCAGAAGAAGCGTTAGCCTTTTATAAAAAGGCGTTACAAGCAACAAGCGTAAAAAAAGTGAGATTTGGTGCTTTTGATCAAGACCCAAATGCTCCATTAACAGAAGAGGAGCAAAACATGATTATGGAATCTCGTATTGAGTTTTCAGGGAATGTTTTAATGCTCTCTGATGTTCTGCCCTCTATGCAAGCTGTGACTGGCGAAGTCATAAAGGGAAATGCTCTCTTAATTAGTATCATTGATGCTGATCCAGAGATGAATAAACAAATTTTCGAAAAGCTATCAGAAGGTGGTACTGTGATCATGCCGTTATCTTCTACTCCATGGTCAGCTAGTTTTGGAATGTTAATCGATAAATTTGGTGTAATGTGGAAGTTTAATAGTGAAGCAAGTAAATTTCTAGATAGTTTTGTAAGTTAAATTTGTATTGTGGGGATTAAGACTCTCCAATATTTTTATTATCAGACCCTGAAATTCCTTTATGATAAGGGATTTCAGGTCGGATTAACCCCGAAATTTTAGACATTAGCGCTCTTAATCGAATTTGGCCGCTGCAATTTGGCGCTTCATTCTAGTTTTCGCGCTACATTTTATATGCCCTGTCGCCATTTTTGGAATGACTGTAACAGATGTCGTACTCATCTGGCATGTCCTAACAATCTATCAGCCGGATTTAATTCTTTGGATGAAGATTATGGCCATTGCTGTGTCCCTAAAAGGCGTTGTGGAGATTTTGCTGTTTATTCGACTTTTTGCAATAGGCCGGTCCAATGAAGACACTTGAATGGAAGAAGGACTTTTCTGTATGAGCAAGAAGAAAGTGAACCATTTCGTAATTTTATTTTGCATCTCTTTTGAAAAAAATTTAATGGAACGAACAAATTTCAGTGGCATATATGTTACATTAAAACTAATAAAGCAATCTTAGAGCTCGTTTGATATCATTCCGATTTTCGTTAAAGAAGACGAAGAACATTTACAAAATAGATCTGTGATATTTTTTATTATTCCTTTACGTATATTGGAACAGATTTAGATTTAAAAAAATTATCCTGAATTACGAAAGTAA
>NZ_QYTU02000066.1 GCF_003605365.2 Siminovitchia fortis | reverse complement strand
ATAGCCGGGGGTTTTCTAAACCATTAATAAAAATACCCTTGATATTCCTCTAATAAGGAATATCAAGGGTATCCTATTGCAGCATCCTACTTGATAATTCTGAATATAAGTGGAAAATGATATATTTCTCCGTTGTACGCTTTGACTGCCGCAATGATAGTGAAAATAAATGCCATCACCCCAATAATCGGCAATAGGATAAATCCGATGAGTACAAGCATTAATATATAAGCCGCTATACTATACACTGCATACGAGATGAAAAAATTCAAGTATTCCTTCCCGTGAAAATCGATAAAAGGCGATTCATCTTTTTTCAGCAGCCAAATGAGCAGCGGGCCGATCAAAGCTGTAAAAAAACTCGTTACATATATGACCATTGCGAGCATTCTTTCATTGCTGGATACCGTATCCATATAATTCCCTCCCATTGAATAACTATTAGTTTATACGAAAACAAGCATGGAAAGTTTCAAAAAAGATGATATTTTTTTTCGTACAAGCATAATCATTCTTTGAGCATGCTTGTGTGAATGGGGTGGTAAAATTTCATGCTTCGCGAATGGGCTGTTGAATTACTGCAAATTCTTGGAGACTATGGATTCCTGGGCATAACCATCGGTCTGATGATAGAAGTCATTCCAAGTGAAATTGTCCTCGGGTATGGCGGGTATTTAATAGCAATCGGAAGAATTTCTTTCTTTGAAGCCTTAATTGCGGGAGTTCTTGGCGGAACGATGGCTCAACTCTTCTTGTATTGGCTCGGGATTTACGGGGGCAGGCCTTTTTTTGACCGGTATGGAAAGTATCTATTCATCCAATCTAAACATTTAAATGCAGCTGAAAGCTGGTTTTCGAAGCATGGAACGATTGTCATTTTCACTGCCCGTTTCATCCCAGTCATCAGACATGCGATTTCCATTCCTGCCGGCATAGCCAGGATGCCTTTTTACCAATTTACCATTCTTACTGTTGCAGCGATGATTCCTTGGACGGTTCTATTCCTCTTGATCGGCATCGAACTTGAAAATCATTGGGATCAAATCGGAGACTACGCCGCGGCTTATTTAAGACCGATTATCGGAACAGCACTGGCAGTCCTCCTGCTATACTTTCTATTTAAAAAATGGCCCCTAAAACGCATGTCGAAAAACGAAAAATAATATTTTAAAAAAACGGATTTTAGCTATTTCCAAACAAAATAAATTTTTGTATTATATGGGTAGATACTAAGAAAAGCGTAAGCGCCCGTTTAGCGACGTACAAACTGGAGCACTCCGCAATGAGATAAAGGAAACACGGCGAGGTACGAGCCGATGTTGACTTATCGATTGGAGGAGGGTGAAGTTTGCTAGTCGCTGGGCGCTGGAGCTAGACAGTCTTTTCTTTTAAAAAACAGAATACATCTCATAATTGAGGGAAGGCAAATGGTGCGCCACCAGTCCTGTTTCTGACTGGTATTAGTGGGTTCGATTCCCACCCCGAAATTTTTTATGCAAACTTAAAAAATTTCGAGGGCAGGATCGAACGCCGACCTGCCCTGGGCAGGAGGGATTCAGATGATGCTCAAGAAACGTGAAGTAAATGGGCATGAATGCCGGATTTTGTTTGATTTGATGACGCACCCCGATGTCTTCCCTTACGTACGTCAGAAAGCTTTTTCTTACGACGAGTTTGTCTTTTTAACAAAGCAGACAATTGAAGCAGAAGAGCGTGGCGAATTGATCTCAAGGACCATTCTGGATGAGTGGGAAAATCCGATAGGTACGATTAATCTTTTTGATATTGACTCAAAGAGCGGATTTTTGGGAACATGGATCGGCAAACCGTTTCATGGAAAAGGCTATAACCATATAGCGAAGGAAAATTTCTTTCAGGAGCTATTTTTCGAAAGTGACATTGAAACTGTTTTTATGCGCATCCGAAAAGAAAATATCCGGTCGAAAAAGGCAGCAGAAAAGCTTCCGTATACCATTTTGGCCAATGAAACAAGGCGGGAGCTTTTTAATCAATTGAACAGCGGCGGATATGTATATGATCTTTATGAAGTGCCAAAGGATTTATACACGATGGAATTTATCCGCAATTCCGCAGCCGAAGAAGAGACACAGCCAATGGAAGCCTAGCTTTAAAAAACAGCCGGAAAGCAAATGTTTCCGGCTGTTTTTTAATCTTTTCTTTTTTCTTCTGCTTCTATCATTTCATTGTAAAGATTTCTCACAACGTGTATTTTAAATAATTCCAGCTTCTTTTTCTTCTCCGGGTGGAAACGGATACCCTTTTCTTTCAGTTTCGCAATATACCAACCCTTGGAATAAATGTGCACTTTTCATCTCCCCTTTTCACATGCCCAATTATCATATGAAAGGAGCGATTCTATGTTGCTTGACCAATACGCTAAAATTAATCATTCAAGCAGTGTGCAAAAGATCGTGTCCAAAAAATCATGGTGAACATCAAAAAGAACGAACAAGCTCTGTACGAAAAGCTGTTCGTTCTTTTTTCAATTTATTATTTTCCGATGAATTGTTGTGTCCAGTAATTTCCGTCAGCTGCATGACCCACACCGATATGTGTGTAATCTTTGCTTAAAATGTTTTCACGGTGGCCTGAGCTGTTCATCCAAGCATTCACAACTTCTTCAGGTGTACGTTGACCTTGAGCGATGTTTTCACCGGCTGAACGGTAGCTGATTCCGAATTTTTTCATCATATCAAATGGGGAACCGTATGTTGGGCTGTTATGGTCGAAATAGTTGTTTGCAGACATGTCTCTTGATTTTTCGCGAGCCACTTTGCTTAATTCCACATCTACTTTAAGCGGTGCAAGTCCATTTTTAGCTCTTTCCGCATTTGTCAATTCGACCACTTTTTGTTCATAGGCGCTTAACTGGCTGTTTTGCTGCTCAGCGGGTTTTTGCTCTTCTTTTTTAGGTTGCTGCGGTTTTTCAGCAGGTTTTTGGGCTGGTTGCTGTTCAGCAGGTTTTTGCGCCTGCTTTTCAGGCTGATAGTTGTCTTTTTCTGTTTTCCAATTAGGATAATACTTATAAACAAACTGATCGCACCAGTTATTCATCTTTTGCATACCATCAGTTTGATAGTAATACACCTTTACATTGGATTGTGCTTGATCCGGCGTTGCTGCGCTGGCTTGTCCTGCAATTGGAGCAGCCAATATCGCCAACGCTGCCGCAGTTGAAACGATTGATTTTTTCATCTCATTTATTCCTCCCTGTCTTTTTCTGTTTTCATAGTATCATAGGATTTTTGTAATATTAGTGGGAGGAAGTTCCAGTTTAATAGCCTATTATTCCTTACATAGGTTCATAGAAAAGATGATTGATATCATGCGGTATTTTTAGAGAGGAAGAAATAACTTACATTGCCAACGCTGGCAAATTACTATATACACAGTTAAAAACTTCTAAATATTTGTGGTTGACAAATGTTGAAGAAGGCGTATTTTGTTACATATATTACAGCGCTGTTTCAATTGTTATGGTATTGTTAGCAGCTTAACCTCTCTAATAAATTAAGCATTAGTTGGTTATTCTGATAAAAAAGGAGGTCATCATGAGTACAAAATATCGCTGTCCCAACTGCAAGACGAATCGAACACGTTTCAATATTGTGGAACAAGTCGTTTCAGCGGTTAAAATGGACCCGGATACAGGTGAAATTGTTGAAAGGTATGACACGATGGAGGAGGCAGGCCCTTTCCACGCACATTATAACGGGCCTGAAAGAAGGATTCAATGCGGTTCATGCGGCTTGATAGAAGACGAAAGGACTTTTGCAAAATACGGTGAACAATAAGCAGCCTGGGCTGCTTTAACTTCACTCATGAAAAAAGAACTCCCTGTAAGGAAGGAGTTCTTTTTTCATTTATTTATTCTTTTTGGACAACATTTTAGCCGCTTCCTTCACTTGCGGATCATTTTCCTGAAGGTGCTCGCGGATTTTATTCATGAGCGCAATGGTTGTGTCGCCGGTCAAAACACCGGTTGTTTCCAGCTTTTCGTCTTTCTGAAACTCCATGACGGCATTTTTTGTATCTTCGTCATAAAAGGAGTCCACTTTGCCCGGATTATAGCCCAGCTCTTTTAAAATTTGCTCGGCTGCTTTCACATCCGATGAGGCTGAATCGACCTTCAGTTTGTGATCCGGATCGATATAGGACAATGAAGCATATTTAGGCATGGCCACCTTTTTATCCGGTTCGATCCCTTTCTCATTAATCCAATTGCCGTCAGGTGTCAGCCATTTGGCCATTGTGTATTTGATATTGGAGCCGTCTTGGAACTCGTAAGTTGTCTGAACGGTTCCCTTCCCGAATGTTTTTTCACCGACAAGCGGAATACCTGCGGATTCACTTACAGCCGCAGCCAGTATTTCCGAGGCGCTGGCGCTGCCTTCATCGACCAATACTACCGTCGGAACGGTAATTTTTTTACCGTCTTTTGCAACATATTCCTCCACTTTTCCGTCTTTGTTGGCTACTTGGAACAACATTTTTCCTTTTGGAACGAACAGATTGGAAATGCTGATGGCCTGATCGAGCAACCCTCCCGGATTTTTACGGAGATCAAGGATCAAGGACTTCATTCCCTTGTCTTCCATCTCTTTCAAGGCTTCGCTCAGATCTTTATCCGTGTGGCTGGAAAAGCTCGTAATTTGAATTTTCGCTACCCCGTTATCAAGCATTTCGGGATAGACGGTATTGATCGGAATTTCATCGCGTGTAATGGTGACTTTTTTCGGTTCTTCACCTTCTTTGCGCTCAATCGTCAATGTCACCTTCGTGCCTTTTTCTCCTCTGATCAACAGGACTGCTTCATTGGCGCTCATGCCCCTGACACTTTTCCCGTCCACTTCCGTTATCTTATCATTTGGTTCGATTCCGGCTTTTTCTGCCGGAGACCCTTTTATCGGGGAAACAACAACAATTGCGCCATTTTTCTCCTGAATCTCCGCTCCAATTCCTTCAAACGAAGAGGTAATGCTTTCTTCAAAGACTTTGCTTTCTTCTTTTGTCATATAATCGGAATATGGATCATCGAGCGACTTCACCATACCGTCGATGGCACCATCGACAAGCTTTTCTTCATCAACATCTTGAAAATAACTTTTCTTCAATTTATCGTATGTGTTGTACAATTTATTAAACTCGGCTCTTTCCTGCATTCCCACATTGACTGCTTTTTCATCGCCAAACGATAGGGCCAAAATGGTTACACCCGCTGTTAAAAAGACGATAAGAAAGATTAACATGACGAATCTGAATTTCTTCATCTGAATAAATCCGGCATGCTGCGGCGTATCTTCTCTATTATTTTGATTTTCTTCCATCCATTTCACCACTTTCATCACGTCAGCTCATCTTTGCATATTCAATCATCTGAAGGTTTATCCAACCACTTTATTCTACCAGTTTTACACAGCCAGTGAAAGGATAATGGAGTGTAAGTGTTATTGTAATTAGAAAAGCGCAAGCGCCTCGCCCATCGACGTACAGACTAGAGGTGCGAAGTCTGCTAGTCGATAGGGCTGGAGCTAGATAACAAAAGGCTTTGTTCAAAATTTTAAAGATAAAACATCTTATACTTTCTTACTCAGTAAGAAGCGCCTGGAGCTGGACATTATATAATCTTTGTTTGAAGAGAAAATTCGGTAACATTTTATGCTTTAACTATAAAAAGACTTTGCCCAGTAAAAGGCAAAGCCATTAAATTTTTGATGCATGCTCGAAATATTCTTCCAATGTCCAATTGTGCTGATAGATGATTTTTGCAGCTTTTACTCCTACATATCTGAAATGCCATGGTTCATACTGATATTCCGTTACCTCTTCTTTGCCTTTCGGGTAACGTAAAATGTATCCAAAACGATGGGCATTGTCCCTTAACCACTTGCCTTCGGGTTTTTGTTCAAACTCTTCAACCAAAAGGTATTGTACAGACTCGCTTGTAATATCCATAGCAAGGCCTGTCTGGTGTTCACTGTATCCCGGGACAGCAACCGCCTGGGCGGCCTTTTTCTCTCCAGATCTTGCAGCTTCTACCTGGAAAACCCCTTCTTGTCTGGCATATGAACGATATCCGGAGGAAGCATACAGTTGAATTCCATCTTTCTCGGCTGCTTCAAACATTTTTTCCAGCGCTTCAGCAGCTTCCTTCCTTAAATAACTTTTTTCAATATCCTGTTCCCCAAAGGAAAAAGCTACTTTTGGCCGGACCAAATCATCAGGTGCGTAGTCACTCGGCAATGCATAGGTTTTATTGACCAAGGCCAGTACATTGCTTGCATTCACAATTTCTTTTCTGCCATCCACTTCCACCACTTCATTGAAGTAGGCGGATTCCAAGGCCAAGCCCTCTTCCTCATTTGATTGAGTCTTTTCAGAAACGTCGTCCGGCTTTTGTTTTTGCTTGCTTTCACCCGTGAATTGATTCCACTGGCAACCGGAAAGCAAGAGTACAATCATGATGATACCTATCAGTTTTTTCATAAAAAATCCCACGACTCCAATTCACTTTCAAAAAATTCTATTCCGGACTTTTAATCGCAGATTCCAAAGCTACTTCGATCA
>NZ_QYTU02000065.1 GCF_003605365.2 Siminovitchia fortis | reverse complement strand
CAATTACACAAAATAATTTATACTCCCCAAATTGAAAAACGAGAGAAGCATCTTTTTCCTTAATGCGTTTCCCTCGTTTTTTGAAAACCTTCATTATTTATCCTTACTAGGTGCAGCTTTTGTAGCATTACCACCCGATGTGACAGCTTTTCCTTTTAAGACCAAATCATCTGCCTTAATATACCAATCAACATCCGCGCCACGAAATGTTGCATTCGCCACCGTATCTGCGACGGGATTAATAAGCTCTACTTCCGCATTATAATCAAATTCTTTCAATGGAACAGAAGCAGGAATACTCACTTGAATCATGCGCCCTTGTTCACGAGACTTTAAATCATAGGTGCGTTCCTTTACTTCTGATGATACTGTACCATCTTCGTTTTGAAGAAACACTTCACGCCGTAATGCAGAAAATTTTAATAAGCCAAATGTCTTTTCTTTATCGATTACAATTCCTTGTGCTAATCTCATCTCTTTTCCCTCCTTATGCTTTTACCATGTCATCTGCATGTAAGATATAATTTGTGAAACCACGATCCCCAATTTTATAACCTTCTGCGGTAATACGTGGGTTTATCAACTTGACGTTTTCCTCGGCATCAAAGAACTTTTCCCCAGCCTCTTGTGGGAGAATCACCTCAATATCATCTGCACGTTGAATATCAGAATATAGGTTATATCTGCGAGACAGTGTAGTCATACGTCCATTGATCCGTCGCTGTTCGACTTTCCCTTCTCCTGCATATTCTAAATTTCCAAAAGTCTTTTCCATGTTTGGAATAACGTATTTTAATTCCATCATATAGACCTCTTTTCTTATTTTTATTTTCACTTATGCATCAATGTGGGAATCAAGTAAGAAGGGAGGAGAACGAGAAATGTTTATTGTAATCACTCCTTACGCTTCTTGAAAACGATAATCCACACGTCCATAAATCACACACCAAAAAACAACCATCGTCTTTCCTTGTTTGTCACGTATCAATTTCCCGTAAGGAAAAAACGGAAAGTCTTCAATCTCAATCTCATTCAGAACAAAATGATCTTCAATCCATTCCATCACCTTTTCTTCATTTCCTTCCAAAGGAAACCACTCCCCTTATTGTTTTGCCAATAAAAGAGCGTGACGGATGCTGATTGCCACACGCTAAAATTTGTCATAAGCTACCCTTTTCTAAAGAAAGACTACTTTCCACTTCATTTCCCCACACATCCCAATTTGAAGAAGTTTGTCTGGCGAACAATTCAATGCGTGGTAAATCTCCCATCAGTTCTACAATTTTTTCTCTAGCGATATCTGGTTTCTTACTGTGTTCTTCGACTGGGCTAACAATTAACTGATGAACCTTCTTCGATACTCTTTTGGGACGTCCTTTCACAGCTAATAAACAAATTTCAGCATTCGAGCGTGTCCAGTGACCCAAGCCAAAGAAAAAGCCATTCCCTGATTTATTTTGTTTCACCCAGACAAAAGCAACCGTTTTGAACGTAAACCCCCATGCAGCGATAACTTTTAATGCCTCTTGTAACATAGGGAAGGTTGCCCACAAAAATAAAACACTATCTTTGCGAGAGATAGTATCAATAGGTAGATTACAAATGTCTTTCAAACTCATTGTGCGATAATGATTTTCTGCCACTCCATTTCCTTTATTTTGTCGATATTGCCACGGTGGATCAGCATAAATAATGTTATATTTCATTTTTCACAACTCCAAAGTTTAGCTACAACAAAAAAACGACCTTTTGGCGGAGAAAAGTCCTTCAAAGGTCGCTTAGGTGTGCTGATAAATTTATAAATGTTTATCCCACTGCTTAATTAAGAATATGCAAAAAGCTAGATAAACAGAGATCTGCAAATATCTAGAAAATAAAAAAAGAGATATTGCTTTTACACAATATCCCTCACTTTTCTCCGTTTCCTCTGGCGGGATTTTGGCGGAGAACCTATTCATTTTTAATTGTTTTATCCATTTTACGTACCATCGAAATGCAGTCAAATCAACGTTTTCACTTCAAATGCTCTTAGTGAATTATTCCCACTCAATCGTAGCAGGCGGCTTGCTTGTAATATCGTATACCACTCTGTTGACGTGCTCCACCTCATTAACGATCCGGGTGGAGATGATCTCAAGAACTTCCCAAGGTATACGGGCCCAGTCCGAAGTCATCCCGTCAATGGAAGTAACGGCTCTGATTCCAATGGTGTGATCATATGTGCGGGCGTCACCCATGACACCAACGCTTCGAATATCTGGCAACACCGTGAAGTATTGCCAAATTTCTTTATCAAGACCGGCCTTTTTAATTTCTTCACGTAAAATATAATCAGATTCACGAACGATTTCGAGCTTCTCTTCCGTGATTTCTCCAAGAACTCTGATTCCAAGACCCGGTCCTGGAAATGGCTGGCGCCAAACAATTTCATTAGGGATTCCCAGCTCAGTACCAAGCGCTCTTACTTCATCTTTAAATAATGTATTTAATGGTTCAATTAATTTGAATTCCATATCTTCCGGCAATCCGCCGACATTATGGTGAGATTTAATTGTTTGTGCAGTCGCTGTCCCACTTTCAATAATATCCGTATAAAGCGTTCCTTGAGCTAAAAATTCAATGCCTTCAAGTTTGGCCGCTTCATCGTCAAATACGTAAATAAACTCGTTTCCGATGATTTTTCTTTTCTTCTCGGGATCAGAAACGCCTTTTAATTTTGATAAAAAGCGGTCTTTCGCATCCACTTTGATCACATTCATGTGGAAGCCTTCACGGAAAGTTTTCATAACACTTTCGGCTTCACCTTTTCTAAGCAAGCCATGATCGACAAAAATACATGTCAATTGGTCACCGATCGCTTTGTGAATCAGAACCGCAACAACGGAAGAATCCACACCGCCGCTGAGTGCACATAAAACTTTCTTATCTCCGACTTCCTGACGGATTTTTTCCATTTCAACATCAATGAAGCTTTCCATTGTCCACTCGCCTTTGCAGCCGCATACGTCAAAAACGAAGTTTTTCAATAGTTCATTGCCGTACTCAGAGTGACGGACTTCCGGATGGAATTGAACACCGTAAAACTTTTTCTCTTCATTGCTGATCGCTGCGATCGGGCAGGAAGGATTAACACCGTCCACGACAAAACCTTCAGGTGCTTTTTTTACTAAATCACCATGGCTCATCCACACTTTTTGCTCCACAGGAAGGCCTTTAAAAAGGGCAGCCCCTTCTCTTACTTCAATAGAAGCTTTTCCGTATTCTCTTCCTTTCGCTCTTTCGACAATGCCTCCAAAATGCATCGTCATTAATTGCATCCCATAGCAGATTCCGAGAACAGGAATTCCCAATTCAAAAATTCTTTCGTCACAACGGAAAGCATTTTCTCCATATACACTGTTCGGTCCACCGGATAAAATAATCCCCGCCGGATTAATGGCTTCAATCTCTTCAATTGTGATCGTATGCGGATGAAGCTCACTGTAAACACCGAATTCGCGTATTCTTCGAGTAATCAATTGGTTATATTGACTTCCGAAGTCCAATACCATAATCATTTCTTGATTTTGCAGTTCTGTTTTTCCTGGCATCTAGGCACCCTCCATATCTCAAAACTCTACCGTCCAAACATTCGGCGGAGTACTTCTATACTCATCATATCATGATTTCTTATCGCAGTGTTCCCACCAAGACTGGTTCATATGTTTGTCAATTTTTTTCATTTTATACTCGTTTTCACCCATGGTCAATATGTTGCCTTTATGATTAAATTTTCCATTAAATCACTTGGACTTCATGAACAAAGGCGCAAGCGANTATGATTAAATTTTCCATTAAATCACTTGGACTTCATGAACAAAGGCGCAAGCGACTGTTTATCGACGTACAGACTGGAGCGTTTCTGACGAGATAAAGGAAACACGCGTAGCGGAGCGATGTTGACTTATCGTAGGAAGAAGCGTGAAGTCTCCTAGTCGATAGGCGTTGGAGCCGGACGCAGCACTAAGTGACAAATAAGTTACTAACAACCTGAGCATTTTATAGTACGCTAAACATTCCAAAAAAGCCTGCAGAGAAGAGAAGTCTGCTCTGCAAGCCGCATCGATATTATTTTATCCCGCATTAACGGGCAGTATGGCTCCCACCACAAAACATTAGATGAATCGGAATAGTTTAGGTGGGAGGTCAACTGCCCGTAAAAGCCCGATTCGTTCAACTAACAATCAGTGGGGGATGAAGAAAACCCCCACTGATTGAAGTTTCACTTTATAAATATGAAGTAAAGCACGAAGATCACAAAGAAGAAATACATAATCGGGTGAATTTCTTTCGCTTTTCCTTTAACAATCATTGTAATCGGATAAAAGATAAAGCCTATTCCGATACCGGTAGCGATTGAGTACGTCAACGGCATGGCGACAATAGTAAAAAATGCCGGAACAGCAATTTCAAATCTCTTCCAGTCAATCCCTCCAATTCCGGACACCATCAGTACCCCGACGATAATCAGTGCCGGTGCAGTGACAGAGGAGGTGATGACACCGAGCAATGGATAGAAAAACAGGGATAATAAGAATAAAATCGCTGTAACAATATTGGCAAACCCGGTTCTTGCACCTGCCGCCACTCCGGCAGTTGATTCGACATAAGAGGTTGTCGTTGAAGTTCCCAAAATGGAGCCTGCCACGGTTGCTGCAGAGTCAGCAAATAAAGCTTTGCCGGCACGCGGCAGCGTGTCGCCTTTCATCAGCCCGGCCTGCTGGGCAACGGCTACCAATGTCCCTGCTGTATCAAAAAAATCAACAAATAGGAATGTCAATACAACAACAAGCATTTGAAGGGTAAATACTTCAGCCGGCGAATTGAAAATCGGCTCAATCGCTACCCCGAAAGTAGGGGCAATGCTTGGTACGGAACCAACGATCCCATCTGGTTTAGGAACAACCCCCGCCATCATCCCGATGATGCCGGTAATTAGTATTCCGAAGAAAATACCGCCTCTGACACCACGGGTCATTAAAATTACTGTAATGACAATGCCAACAACAGCCAAGATGACATTTCCGTCTCTTAAATTGCCAAGGCCGACAAGAACGGCGTCGTCATTCACAATAATGCCTGCATTTTGAAACCCGACAAATGTGATGAAAAGTCCAATCCCCGACCCGACTGCAATCTTTAGTTCAGGAGGGATCGAATTGATCAGCATTTCCCGAATACCTGTAAGCGTTAGGCATATAAAAATAATTCCTGAAAAGAGCACCCCGGTTAAAGCCGTTTGCCATGGAATACCCATTGTTAAAATAACCGTATAGGCAAAGAACGCATTTAGTCCCATTCCTGGAGCCAGCGCAATCGGATACCTTGCAATAAGTCCCATCAGCAGGGTTCCGAGCGCAGCAGCCAAAGCAGTTGCGACAAACACAGCCCCGTGATCCATTCTTAAGGCATCAGGAAGATCTTTTACAGTTTCAAGGGAAAGTGTGATCGGATTTAAAATAAGAATATAAGCCATGGATAAAAACGTCGTTAATCCGCCAATAATTTCCCTGCGGTAGTTGGTGCCTAATTCATCAAACTTAAAATAATTCCTCAATTGTCTTTCCTCCAAAATGAGGTCTGGATGCCAAACCTGCATGATATCATCTTTTTCTTTGCCTTAGTTTTTTATTCAATCCCTTGAGAACTCAAGCAGGCTCGAATAATTTTTCCAAGTACGCGTACCTCCTCTTCAAGAAAACAGAAAAACGCCTTAAGCAACTAAGGCTTAAGGTGCTGACTGCGATTTAAATAATAATAGAGGATTACACCACAATAAAGTAATCCCCGTTTTCATCTCGTAGTCAAGCTATTTACGGCAGCCTGGTAGAAACTTGCGGGCCATATCCCCGCGATTATACGATATAAAACGACATATTTCTGTTTATTTCTACTTTATCAATATTGTTACAGCCCGTCAATATTTTATTTTGCAGCATTCATGTCTTCCGTACAATGGCACAAACCAAAGACAAAGTTTTTGAGCAATTGGGTACCGTACTCCGTTTGTTCCGCTTCCGGATGGAACTGGATGCCATAAAATTTACTGTCCGTATTGCTGATTGCAGCAACCGGTGCCTTTTCGCTTTCCGCATCAACGACAAACCCTGCAGGCATTTCCTCAATTGTATCGCCTAAGCTCATCCAAACGTTCAGCTTTTCAGGAATCCCTTTGAATAGTTCAGGGCCGCCGCCCTTAATTTGAATGGCAGCTTGTTCATATGTCCGTTCTTCTTTTCTTTGGACTCGTCCGCCGAATCTAATCGCCATCAACTGCATGCCATAGCAAATTCCCAGAACCGGGATTCCAAGGTTGAATATTTCTTTATCAACTATAAGGGCATTATCCGAATCGACATGATTGGGGCCGCCGGATAAAATAATCCCTTTCGGATTTGATTTCCTGATCTCTTCTGCGGTCACCGTGTGCGGATACAGCTTACTGGAGACCCCCAATTCCTGGATTCTTTGCTTGATGAGCGGGTTGGATTGATCGCCGAAACCGAGAACAACAATCATTTCTTTATTGTTCAATTCAGGTTTTTCCAGCATTTCGGAACCTCCGTCAAAAATTTTCAACAAATAAGAAAAGCGCAAGCGCCCGTTTAGCGACGTACAAACTGGAGCACTCCGCAATGAGATAAAGGAAACACGGCGACGTAGGAGCCGATGTTGACGTATCGTAGTGGAGGAGTGCGAAGTTTGCTAGTCGCTGGGCGCTGGAGCGGGACAAAGAAAGGCTTCTTTTGAAAAAATTTTCATATCAGCTTATACTCCCTCTTTATACTAACGTT
>NZ_QYTU02000064.1 GCF_003605365.2 Siminovitchia fortis | reverse complement strand
AGTAAATTTACTTTCGTAATTTGGGATGATATAAACGCCAATTGAAAGCGATTGCGGGAAATTGGGCTTTCTTGCAAACGTTTGTCAATTGCATGGCGAAATTGCTAGAATAACTATATGAAACAAAATTAGGGCGTAAACAGGCAAACGATTGGAGGATGAATGAGTGAATACCGAAGTTGTCAATTTTATAAAAGAACACAAGGGCGATCTGCTCGAAAATTGGATGGCCGCAATGAAAATAAGCAGCCACGAACGGTCATTGAACCTCATTTCAGATGATGTGTTCAAAGACATTAGCCATGAGTTTATTGAAGTTGCGGTTTCCAACATCATAGATTCAGAGAATGGGTTTAACCAGAAGGTTGAACGCTTTACTGAGAGGGTTGTCAGGATTGGCTGGGAGCTGGTCTTTTTAATGGACGGGCTCAGTACGTTAAAAACCCTTGTTTTGGAGTTAATGCAAAAGGAAAAGGATTACAGCAGCGAAGAAGTGATCGAATTGATCACCGAGATAGATCGCTGGGTTGCCCCGATGACGAATCAGATCATCGAGTCTTATTCCAATAATTGGGAGAAAACCGTTTCCCTTCAAAAGGTTGCCCTTCAAGAATTGTCAGCCCCATTGATACCTGTATTTGAAAAAATCTCTGTCATGCCGCTCGTGGGAACGATTGATACGGATAGAGCGAGACTGATTATGGAAAATTTGCTTTCGGGAGTCGTTAAACACCGTTCGGAAGTTGTTTTGATCGATATAACCGGTGTTCCTGTTGTCGACACGATGGTTGCACATCACATCATACAGGCGGCAGATGCTGTCAGGTTGGTAGGATCAAGGTGCATGCTTGTGGGAATCCGTCCGGAGATTGCACAAACGATCGTTAACCTCGGCATCAATCTTAATCAGATTACAACGACAAGTACCCTGCAAAAGGGAATTGAAAAAGCAATGGAGTTTACCAATAGAAAAATCGTGGTGCTTAAGGAGGGTAAAGATTGAGAATACCGATCTTAAAGCTCAAGGATTGTTTGCTCGTTTCCATTCAGTGGGAATTGGATGACCAAACAGCCCTTTCATTTCAGGAACATCTCTTGCAAAAAATTCATACGACAAATGCCCGTGGTGTCGTCATCGACATTACGTCCATTGATTTTATTGACTCTTTCATTGCCAAAGTATTGGGCGACGTAATGGAAATGTCAAAATTGATGGGTGCAAAAGTTGTCATTACCGGAATACAGCCGGCGGTGGCCATTACTCTCATTGAATTGGGAATCAGGCTGGAGGATGTTATGACCGCTCTTGATCTGGAAAACGGATTGGATAAATTACAACAGGAACTGGGGGATTAAGCCTATGGAGCTGCAGTCCTTCGTAAAAATATTAAATGAATGGGACATCGTAGCAGTTCGCCAATTAGGCAGAAATGCCGCGAAAGAGCTGGGCTTTGGGGTAGTGGACCAGGCAAGGATTACAACTGCGATCAGCGAATTGGCCCGAAATATTTTCTTATATGCCGGTGAGGGAAAAGTAACCATTGATAAAATATGTTCAGATGGAAAAAAAGGATTGAAAATAATTGCAGAAGATGAAGGGCCGGGGATAGCGGATATTCGAAAAGTGATGGAAGACGGATATTCTACTTCCGGAGGATTGGGAGCCGGTCTTCCGGGTGTCAAACGGTTAATGGATGAGTTTGATGTTCAATCACAAGAGGGAAAGGGCACTGTCATCACTGCTATCAAGTGGCTCCGGTAGAAGGAGTGGGTTGAGTGGATTTTTGGGATACGGTTAAACCGAAATACAGAGATATTATTAAAAAATATTTGATTGATAAAGATGAGAAAATTCTTTATCAAGGACAAAAATTAAGCCGCAAGCTGATTGAGCATCGTATCGCACCTGAAGAAATTGTCAGCCTTCACAAGGCGATTATGATGGAAGGGGATCATTCCGCCGAACAATTGTTGGATTCATTTGATGTCCTTCTGGAAGTGATGATAGCCTACGGGCTTGCGTACAGGGAGCATCAAATTCTCAGGACTAAGCAGATGGCGCTGAAAAACGAAATCGAAGTGGCTGCCAGCATGCAGCAGACTCTGCTCAGGACGTCCATCCCCCAAATACAAGGGGCAGAGATTGGGGCGATCAGTGTGCCGGCCAGACAAATGAACGGCGATTACTTTCATTTTGTCATCGATGACGCCCAAAATGTCGGGATAGCGATTGCGGACGTCATCGGAAAAGGGATCCCTGCTGCACTGTCCATGTCGATGATCAAATATGCCATGGACAGTTTACCGGAAGATCAACTTCGGCCGGGTACGATACTCAAAAGCTTAAACCGGGTCGTCGAGAGGAATGTCGATCCAAGCATGTTCATTACGATGTGCTTTGGGGTCTATGACCAACGGGAACATACATTTTGTTATTCAAGCGCAGGACATGAACCCGGCTTTTTTTACCATGCAGAGAGCAAGGAGTTTAAGGAGCTGGAAGGAAGAGGATTGTTACTTGGAATTGATAAGAATACCGAATACCGTGAATATCTAAAAGATTTGGCGCCGGGCGACATGGTCATCCTTTTATCTGACGGCGTCACTGAATGCCGGACTGACGAAGGTTTTATCGAAAGGGAGGACCTGACGGGCCTGATCAGGAAATATATTGATTTGCCGGCTCAGGAAATCGTAGTGAGCGTCTACAAAGAATTGGAAAGACTGCAGGAATTTGAACTTCGGGATGATTTTACATTAATCATTTTAAAGAGATTCATAAAATAAAAAATATGTTTGCTTTATCTAAAAGTCGGGTATGTGTAAAAAGTACTACAAACTTACATATTATAGGGGTGGGTAATGTGAATGTTTCTATAAAGGTAAAAGAAGAGGACGGCACTATTTACGTGGAGCTTACTGGCGAAATAGATGCTTATACAGCTCCAAAGGTAAAGGAGAAACTCATGGAGGCTGCCAAGGGCGATAACGTCAAAATGAATATAGATTTATCGGGTGTGAACTATATGGACAGTACCGGTCTTGGTGTATTTGTCGGGATTTTTAAACAGCTTCGTGCTCATAACGGTGAAATGAAGCTGACCGGTATGACGGAAAGGCTGCAGCGCCTGTTTGATATAACCGGGCTTGCAGATGTGATGGACATCAATACCGAGGTGGAGGGTGGAGTATAATGGATGCAGCTTTTGATTATATCGAGATGAAGGTGCCTGCCAAGCCGGAATATGTTGGAGTCATCAGATTGACCATTTCGGGGATCGCCAGCCGGATGGGTTTTTCATATGAATTGATTGAAGATATTAAAATTGCTGCAAGTGAAGCTGTCACTAACGCAGTTCAGCATGCGTACAAGATGAATGAGGACGGTGAAGTTGTTGCGGGATTTGCGCTATATAACGACCGCCTTGAGGTAATGGTGTCTGATTCCGGAAAAAGCTTTGATATGAGAAAGATACGCCGCGAAACCGGCCCATATAATGAAAAGGAAAATGTGGAATTTATGCGTGAAGGAGGATTGGGTCTATATTTAATTGAGAGTTTGATGGATGAAGTAAACGTCCAGCTGAACCAAGGGGTCAGTGTCCATATGACGAAATACCTCAAAGGGGAGCAGGTGGAGCTTGATGCCGAAAAAATCTCAACCTGATTACAAAAACACTGACGTCAATAAATTGATCAAGGCCTTTCAGCTCCACGAAGACGAAGAGGCCCAAAACGAACTTGTCCTTCATTATAAAAACTTGGTAGACTCAATCGCGCGCAAATATTCAAAAGGCAAGTCATACCACGAAGATATTTTTCAAGTGGGAATCATCGGCCTGCTCGGTGCTATAAGGCGTTACGATGAATCATACGGGAAATCGTTCGAAGCTTTTGCGATCCCGACGGTTATCGGAGAAATTAAACGTTTTTTGCGCGACAAGACGTGGAGTGTTCATGTTCCCCGCAGAATCAAGGAACTGGGGCCGAAAATCAAGACGACCGTAGAGGATTTGACGAGGGAGCTTCAGCGGTCTCCGCAAATTCATGAAATCGCGGACCGCCTGGATGTGACGGAAGAAGAAGTGCTGGAAGCGATGGAAATGGGCAAAAGCTATCAAGCATTATCTGTGGATCATTCCATTGAAGCGGATTCTGATGGCAGTACCGTTACTTTATTGGATATTATCGGAAATGTGGACGAGGGCTATGAAAAAGTAAATCAGAAGCTTGTTGTGGAAAAAGTCTTGCATGTGTTGACGGAAAGGGAAAGACAAATTATCCAATATACGTATTTGGATAATTTGAGCCAGAAGGAAACCGGCGACCTGTTAAATATTTCGCAGATGCATGTTTCAAGGCTTCAGCGCCGGGCGATTAAGAAGCTGAAGGACGCCATATTTGCAGAGCCGGCTAATACGGAGAGCTCAACCTCATGATACATTTTCAAAGCGAACGCCTGGAGGCATATGCTTTTCAAAGAGCCAAAGAGGGAAAAACTTATTGCGGCGATAGCTTCTACATGACAGCGAACAATGATTACTTTCTTTGCGTTCTTGCTGATGGCCTTGGAAGCGGTGAGTACGCCTATGAATCTTCCCGGGCAGTCACTTCCGTTGTCAAATCAAACCCGGAAGAAGATGTCCAGACACTCATGAACTTCAGCAACAAAGTGCTTCTCAGCAAACGCGGAGCGGCAACTGCCATCTTTAAAGTCGATTTCCGTGAAAAGACCTTTGAATACAGCTGTGTCGGGAACATCAGATTTTATTTGTATACTCCCTCCGGTAAAATGGTCTATCCAATGCCTGTATCGGGTTATTTATCAGGCAGGCCCCAAAAATTCCGGACGCAAACATTCCCTTACGAACCCCAATCCAACTTCTTAATCCATTCAGACGGTTTTGTCAAAGAGGGTTCAAAACCGTTCACCGACAACCGCCAAACGGTATCTGCCATTGCCAACCGGTTGAAAGTGAATCAAATAAATAAAAATGATGATGTTACATTTATTGTCGGAAGCCTGCTTAAGTAAGCGGGTTTTTTGTTTTTTTACTCAACATGGTATTTGGGTGTACCGCGATGTTAAGATAAAATAATAGTGATTGAAAATGAAACGAGGGATTCCGATGATTGAAACTGAAACGAAGACCCATCACGATCAGCTCATTCAGAAGCTGGCAAAAGAATTGCAGCTTTCAGGCAGACAAGTCAAAAGTGTCATCACTTTGCTTGAAGAAGGGAACACGGTTCCGTTCATTGCCCGCTATCGTAAAGAAATGACCGGGGCGCTTGATGAGGTTCAAATAAAAGATATTATGGAAAGCTGGACGTACATACAAAATTTGGAGCAGCGAAAAGAGGATGTCCTTCGCCTCATTGAGGAGCAGGGAAAGCTGACCGAAGAATTGAAACAAAAAATTGTTAAAGCCGATAAACTGCAGACAGTGGAAGACCTCTATCGTCCATACCGGCAAAAACGCCGGACAAAAGCGACCGTTGCGAAGGAAAAAGGATTAGAGCCGCTGGCTGACTGGATGTGGGGATTTCCTGCAGAGGGGAAAGTGACAGAGGAAGCGGAAAAATATGTTTCCGATGAAAAAGAAGTAAGAGATACCCATGAAGCGATCCAGGGGGCTAAAGATATTCTGGCTGAGCGGATTTCCGACGATGCCGCAGTCCGGCAATGGATCAGGGACGAAACGTTCCGTTCCGGCCAAGTGACGTCAGAAGTGAAAAAGGCAGAGCTGGACGAAAAATCGGTGTATGAGATGTACTACGAATATGAAGAACCGGTGAAAAAAATCGTTCCTCACCGGATCCTTGCATTAAATCGCGGTGAAAAGGAAGGTATATTACGGGTATCCATCAAGCCGGATACAGAAAAAATCATCGGCTATTTAAAGAGAAAGTTCATTAAAAAGGAAGCTTCCGTTTCCGCCCCAGACGTTGCGGAGGCAATCGAAGACAGTTACAAGCGCCTGATTGAGCCTGCCATTGAGCGGGAAATCAGAAATGAACTGACGGCAAAAGCGGAAGACCAGGCCATTCATATTTTTTCCGAAAATCTCCGGAAACTGCTGCTTCAGCCCCCGCTAAAAGGAAAAATGGTCCTTGGTGTGGATCCGGCTTATCGGACCGGCTGCAAGCTCGCTGTTGTCGATGAGACAGGAAAAGTTCTTCATATTGATGTGATTTATCCGCATCCGCCAAAAGCGAAACCCGAGCAGGCGAAAGGGAAGATGATCGATGTTTTGAAAAAATATAACATTGAGATTGTTGCGATCGGCAACGGGACGGCTTCACAGGAAACGGAGCAGTTTACAGCCAATATTTTAAAAGAGTTAAATGCTGACATCTCCTATATTATTGTCAATGAAGCGGGGGCAAGCGTTTATTCGGCATCCGATTTGGCGAGGGAGGAGTTTCCTGAGCTGCAAGTCGAAGAAAGAAGTGCAGTCTCAATCGCCCGCCGTTTGCAGGACCCGCTTGCAGAGCTCGTAAAAATCGATCCCAAATCAGTAGGCGTCGGCCAATACCAGCATGATGTCACCCAAAAGAAATTGAACGAGCAACTGGCCTTTGTTGTTGAAACAGCGGTGAACCAAGTGGGGGTAAACGTAAATACCGCATCCGCTTCGCTGCTTCAATATGTATCGGGTTTAAGCAAAACAGTAGCAAACAATATTGTAAAGCAGCGCGAGGAAAACGGGAAGTTTACGAGCCGTGCCCAATTAAAGAAAATCCCAAGGCTTGGAGCGAAAACGTATGAGCAGGCGATCGGATTCATGCGCATATTAGATGGAAAGGATCCGCTCGACGCCACGCCTATCCATCCGGAAAGTTACCCGGAAGTTAAGAAACTGCTTGAATCAGTCGGGTTGACCACTGCGGATGTCGGCACTGAAAAAATGGCTGAAGCCTTAAAGCATTTGTCGGTTGAGGAAACGGCGAAGGAGCTCGGGCTTGGCGAGTTGACTCTTCGGGACATTATAGAATCATTGATGAAACCAGGACGCGATCTGCGTGATGAACTGCCAAAGCCTTTGTTGAAAAAAGACTTATTGAAGCTTGAAGACTTGAAGGCCGGAATGGAACTTCAGGGAACAGTCCGGAACGTTGTTGACTTCGGTGCTTTTGTAGACGTTGGAGTCAAAGAGGATGGCCTGGTCCATATTTCAAAATTGAGCAACCGCTTCGTGAAGCATCCGCTTGATGTTGTTTCACTCGGAGATGTCGTTGCCGTTTGGGTGGAGAATGTCGATGTTCAAAAAGGGCGCCTGTCTTTGACGATGATCGATCCGAATAAATAAATGAAGAAAACACTGCTTCAGGGTGAGCAGTGTTTTCTTCTGTAAAAAAACCAACATTGGTTAAGCAGTTTAATTTGATACCGGTCTTTTTCCAAGAAGGCTTTCTGCATCTGGTTTTGAAACCAGACAGGCATTCGTCATAACCTCCCCGCCGAAAATTTTGGTAGTATTATTATATGATGAAAATAGCTGTCGTGTTCAATTTTTAGGGCAGCCGGAGGTAAGGAAATGACAAACGAACAGCTTCAGGCACTGACTGAAGAGATTTCTGAAACATATTTTTTAAAACCATTCAAACATCGGGCTTTCTTTAACCCGCGACTCAGGACGACCGGAGGACGCTACATGCTTGGGACTCACAATATCGAAATCAACAGGAAATATTATGAGGAGCACGGAATGGACGAACTGGAAGGTATTATTAAACATGAGCTCTGCCACTACCATCTTCATATAGAAGGGAAAGGCTACAAACATCGGGACGAGGACTTTCGGTGGCTTATGAAAGAAGTCGGGGCTCCCAGGCATTGCACGCCGCTCGTCATAGAAAAGAAAAGGGCTGCCATAAAGCGGATCTACGTTTGCACGAAATGCGGACAGCATTATGAACGGCAGCGGAGGGTAAACACAAACCGCTATTTTTGTGGAAAGTGCCGTGGAAAGCTTCAGGAAAAAGTTTGAATTCAGATGTTTTGAGGTAAGCAGGAGACAGCTCATGGAAAGTCTGAAATTAAGAATAAAAATTGCCGTGGACCTCTTGACAGCCCTGCGGATAGTATTTATAATCGGAAGAGCATTCGTACGGGGAAGTACTCAAGAGGCCGAAGAGGTGCCCCTGCTAAGGGCATAGGTCGCGTAAGCGGCGCGAGGGTTCAAATCCCTCCTTCTCCGCCATTTTTTTATGTTGGCCCCTTGGTCAAGCGGTTAAGACACCGCCCTTTCACGGCGGTAACACGGGTTCGAATCCCGTAGGGGTCATTAGAAAAGCGGAAGACGGCTGCTTAGGGGCGACAAGCGCTGGAGGGCAAGCCTGTGAAGTCGTTCTTTGACTTCATGGGCTTGACTGAAGCGACCTCGAGCCTCTGCCGTCTGCAGCTGGACAATAGAAAAGCGGAAGGGCCTGTTCAGCCCCGACAAGCATAAGGCGATTCCCGAGGAGGCAGCACTTCAGCCGCCACAGGGAATTGACTTATGACCTCGAGGGGCTAGGCGCTGCAGCTGGCCATCATAATTTCCTGGTCCCGTAGTGTAGCGGTTAACATGCCTGCCTGTCACGCAGGAGATCGCGGGTTCGATTCCCGTCGGGACCGCTTAAAAAATCCTTGCAATTTTTTGCTGGTTTCTGTATAATAAAGAACTTGGATTGATGGGCTATAGCCAAGCGGTAAGGCAACGGACTTTGACTCCGTGATTCGCTGGTTCGAATCCAGCTAGCCCAGCCAAGAGCCATTAGCTCAGTTGGTAGAGCATCTGACTTTTAATCAGAGGGTCGCAGGTTCGAATCCTGCATGGCTCACTCTTTTAAAAAAAGAGAATGAGATATAAAAAACTTGTTGACACATTCAAGGTAAGGTGCTAAAATATATTTTGTCCTTGAAAAAGGCGGTCGTGGCGGAATCGGCAGACGCGCTAGGTTGAGGGCCTAGTGGTAGCAATACCGTGGAGGTTCAAGTCCTCTCGACCGCACCAAAAACACATGCGCCCGTAGCTCAATTGGATAGAGCGTTTGACTACGGATCAAAAGGTTAGGGGTTCGACTCCTCTCGGGCGCGCCAATTAAAACATTCTCTTTTAATCTATCGAACGGGAAGTGGCTCAGCTTGGTAGAGCACTTGGTTTGGGACCAAGGGGTCGCAGGTTCAAATCCTGTCTTCCCGACCATAGAAAAAATAATAATGCGGGTGTAGTTTAGTGGTAAAACTACAGCCTTCCAAGCTGTTGTCGTGGGTTCGATTCCCATCACCCGCTCCAATTTATGTTTGATCTTTGAAAACTGAACGAAAC
>NZ_QYTU02000063.1 GCF_003605365.2 Siminovitchia fortis | reverse complement strand
TGGTTCATTTTTAGATTACCATATACATATGATTATAGATTCCTAGTAGAGTAATTCTTCGTATTGTTCCACTGTATCGATTACCTTATAATTTATACCCATTTTAATCACCTTTTTAGCAAATATTTAACATTATAATTTTGGAGCAACTTTATATTTTCAATAAGATTTTCCTCTGAGTCAGTTAGGTCTAAATGAAATAATATATTTTCTAAGTCAGCAATTATTTGTGTTAAGTCCTTTTTAATTAATCCTAATGAAGGTTGTCGGTCTTTTAAATCTTTAAGTTTATAACCTGTAATCTTCGCAGCGAGTATTTGTATAATTTTTTCTAAATCTAATTTGGATAAAACTAACTGGCCGTTGGCATTCTTCCTTGCTTTTAATAAATCCAAATTAGAATAGTATCGTATAGAGCGTTCAGTAAGTCCAGTTCTTTTGCAAACGTCCCCGGTTGTAAACAGTGTAATTCACCTCCATATTTCAAGACTAAGGTATTACGCTACGTTAGAGTCAAGTAAAATTATAAGCATCGACTGCAACTACAAATAAAAACCGATGTCAATTAGATAATTAATTAATCATGTCTAACTCTTACCTAATTTAGTTCAAAAGTTTCCCTACCAAAATTCAGTGTAAAAACAATAGTTTCCCTCCTTTATCCATTCAACATAATGACTTAATTTATAAATCGGTCATTAAAATTGTATAATTGTTGGTTTTATGTTACCTTTTAAATGACCAAATAAAAAAAACAGTCATTAAAGGAGAAGTTATGCCAAAGAAATTCAGTGATTCAGATAGAGAAAAAATTAGAAAAACAATACTAGACGAGTACAAAAATCACTTAATTAATGATGAAGAAACTTCTAAAGTTAGTGTTGATAACTTAGTAAAGAAAGCTAATATTGCGAAAGGTACGTTTTACTTTTTCTTCGATAATAAGGAGGAACTATTTCTTGAAGTAGTTATGGAAATTCTCATAGTAATAGAAAAACAAATCGAGCGAATTAAACTATCAAGCCCTTCTAGCTCCGTGTTTCTTTTTGACCTATTGCTTTATTTGAAGAATGTAGTAAAAGAATATCCATGGATTATTAAAATCACTGGAAAAGAGTTTAATTCCATGCTAAATAAGCTTTCACTGGAAGGCAAAAATCAAATTTATTCTCAAAAACAACTGATATGGGAAAAAGTTTATCAGTCCATTACAGATGATTTAATTGTTAGTAAATCTGTTTTTCAAGGGCTTGTTTCGATACTATTGCATTCCATATCTGATAGCCATGAAATTATTAACTTTGATGAAGCATACAGAGAACTTGCTTCAATAATTACGAATAGAAGTATTAGAAAGGATTAACTATATGAATAAATTACTTCGTGTTATGTTTATCATTTTAATTGTTGCCATGACTGGAGCCGCCATAATGCAATTGTTTTTTCCAGAAATCACGGGTGCTAATTCAGAATATGGTATCGCAACGGGATGGCAAAGAGAAATTGGGTTTTGGAACTTAGCAATCCTGCCCATTCTAATAGGAGTAAATTTGAAATACGACTATTACTTTTTAAGGATTGTCGTAATATCACTGATAGTTGGAGGATTAGGTTTTGGCACCAATCACCTTCTAGGATTTATTGAGGATGGAAGTAAGACTATCAGTTTGATTGGAGCCATAGAAAACTATCTATTGGTGTTATTTTGGGTAATAGGCTTAAGGATAGAAAGCTCTAAAAACAGGCTAGGTAAGAAGGCTCTTCAATAGCTTCTTAATAATTGCATGTAAATCCAAATATTAGAGAATTGTTGGCAAAAAACATCCCTACCAAAATTCAATGAAAAAACAAAATTCCCTACCAAAATTTTTTCTTGGTAGGGTTTTTGGTAGGGAACAATATTATTTTTAATACATTTTCTTCATTTTTGAGTAGGACAAATGCTGTTAAATAGGAATTCTCTCTTCAAAATTGTTGAAGTATTTTGTTTAAGATAAGCCATCGTAACTAGTATATGGCAAGGGGATTTTTATTTCCCTGTTTCACCAAATTGCTTAATCCGTTCACGAATTTCGTCACGCACACGCTGAAATTCAGACCACTCTTTTCCGGCTGGATCATCAAATCCCCAGTGTTCGCGTTTAACATGTGGTGGTGTGATTGGGCATTTATCAGCAGCATCTCCACATAATGTAACCACCAAATCTGCATTATGTAAGATTTCAGGATTAATCATATCTGATGTTTGACTGGAAATATCAACATCAGCTTCCTGCATGGCCTTTACAGCATTCGGGTTTAATCCATGTGTTTCAATTCCAGCACTGTAAACGTTCCACTCATCACCTAAATATTTCTTTGCCCAACCCTCTGCCATTTGGCTTCTGCAAGAGTTTCCGGTGCATAAGAAGTAGATTGACTTTTTAGACATGACATATTTCTCCTTCTAGTAAAGTAATAAGGTAACATATAGACCTAATAATGTGATGAATAGAATAGGAATAGTTAAAACAATCCCAGTTTTAAAATAAGTACCCCATGAAATTTTAACACCTTTTTGGGATAATACATGTAGCCAAACTAATGTTGCTAATGAACCAATTGGTGTGATTTTTGGACCTAAATCCGACCCGACCACATTAGCATATACAAGAGCTTCCCTTAGCACACCAGAAGTATTTGTTTCAGCAATTGCTAAAGCATCAATCATTACCGTTGGCATATTATTCATAATTGACGATAAGAAGGCAGCAATGAATCCCATTACAATCGTAGTTACAAATAACCCTTGTTCTGCCAACGTTTGAATAACACTAGCTAGTACAGATGTGAGTCCTGCATTTCCTAATCCATAGACAATTACATACATTCCAATTGAAAAAATTACTATATTCCACGGAGCACTCTTTATAACTACTTTCGTATCAACAACAGAACTGCCTCTTGCCATTGCAATAAAAAATATAGCGATTGCTCCCGCAATAATGGAAACTGGGATATTAATAAATTCACT
Source organism: Siminovitchia fortis (assembly GCF_003605365.2). Classification (GTDB taxonomy): domain Bacteria; phylum Bacillota; class Bacilli; order Bacillales; family Bacillaceae_C; genus Siminovitchia; species Siminovitchia fortis. The sequence continues at coordinate 7,803 of NZ_QYTU02000063.1, read as the reverse complement.
TGTAAAATAACCAATTAATAATAAAGCAAGGACATACCATGATAAATTAAACATTTTCAAATCCTTGATTGCTTCTTTTGGATTCTTTAATTTGGACAAATCGTATTTTCTCGGAATACTTTTTCTAAAATAAATTAATAACACTGAAATAGTTGCAATTAATGAAAATAAATTTGGAATTATCATTCGTGAAGCATATTCGACAAATCCAATATTAAAAAAGTCTGCGGAAACTATATTTACTAGGTTACTTACAATGAACGGCAATGATGTCGTATCAGCGATAAATCCACTTGCCATAATAAAGGGAAATATCATTTGTTCTTTAAATTTTAAGTTCCTAACCATTGCAAGCACAATTGGTGTAAGTATAAGAGCTGCCCCATCATTAGCAAATAAAGCAGCAACAATAGCACCTAAAATACTCATATAGATAAACATTTTTATTCCATTTCCTTTTGCTATCCGTGCCATATGTAATGCTGCCCATTCAAATAGTCCAATCTCATCTAATATTAATGAAATAAGGATAATGGCTACAAAAGATAACGTCGCATTCCATGTAATGTCTATGACCTTTAAGACATCACTGAATCCGACAACGCCGACCAAAAGGGCAAGGAGTGCTCCACCACATGCGGACCACCCGATGTTCAAGCCCTTAGGCTGCCAGATAACTAAGATGAGTGTTGCTAAAAAAATTACTGATGCCAATATTACGGTCGTCACTGTCTAACCTCCATTATTCAAAAAGAATTAATCACCTCTTAGCAGCAAGAATTTGTTTTCTCTTCCTTAGAAGTTGTGCAACAAGCTGTATTTTCAATTTTATGGACCTCGCTGTCTGCTTTTGTATAAAAGAATTCCCACTCGTTTCCATCTGGGTCCGTTACCCAAAATTTATCTTGTACCGCATAGCAACAAGTTGTATTCATTTCATCACGGGCAAAAAATCCTTCTTTTTCTAACCGTTCCTTTTGAGCTGTAATTTCTTCTGCTGTTTCTACTTGAAATCCAAAATGATTCACCTGATTTCCACTCACTTCATCGCGTACATTAAGAGTAAAGTTGAGTCCAGGGCTTTCCAACAAGAATTTTGCATAATCATCTTTTACCTTCACAGGCGATACACCAAATACTTTTTGGTAAAACTCAATGGATTTCTCTAAATTTGTTACATTAATTCCCACGTGAACGTATTTCATTGTAATTCCTCCTTAATTTTTTAGTAAATCAAAAAAAATTGATGTATGTTACAAAAAAATTAGCAGCAACTTCCTTTTCCTGTTTTCCTAAAAATGCAGCATAATTCTTCTGATAATATTTTGTTTACTTCCGTATCATTTAAATCGTAATAACTCCACGTACCTTTTGTTTCTTTAATAATTAATCCTGCATCCAACAAAATCTTTAAGTGATAGGAAAGCTTTGATTGGGGCATTTCAAATACCTCTGTTAAATCACATACACATGTTTTTCCTCTTTGACAAAGCTCATACATTAGTTCTAAACGCTTCTGGTCAGCTAAAGCTTTAAATTTTTTTTCATATTCTTGAAACTGAGCTTTCATTGCAGTCATTCTCATTTTCCCTTTCATCAATTTTTTTTGATATATAAAGTATACTCGATAAAATTATGTTTATGCAATCAATAAATCAATTTTTTTTGATTTATTATGGAAAAAGTCACTTTTAAGAGGACTTTTAAATTATATGTTCTTTAATGTGTCTTACCACATATTTTGCATCTCTTCCTACCCCCCGAATGGAAGCTGAAGAAAATGAACGCTGCCCAGAAATACCTACAAAGTATAATCCAGGTGTTGTGATGCTTATTCCTCCTTTGTGTAACGGGACGCCATTTGATTCTACCGCTCTCTTTAGGGATGTTAAATAACTCACATTATGAAGGTAACCTGTTGCATAGATAACAGAATCCACTTTCTCATTTGACCCATCTTTCCATGTAATCCCCTCTTCTGTAAAACGGATAAACATATCTTTCCTTTCTGGCATATTATTTAAAATCGCCTCCTTATAAATCCCTGTATCTAATACAGAGCTACTCGAGGCAAACTTCTTTCCTAAAGGAAAGTTGTCAATTCCTGTTACTTTAAGCCAGAAATGAAGGTCTTTACCTAATATTCTTTGGGGAACATAGTTAATTGGTTTCCTGGTTGCGAGTGTAACGTTTGAAAAATTTGCTAATTCGTAGGCAATTTGTATAGCAGAATTCCCTGCTCCGACAACTATCACCCTTTGATTTTTAAATTCTTCTACATTTTTGTATTGACTGGAGTGCAATATTTTACCTTTGAACAATTCGCTTCCTTCTATTTGAGGAATACTCGGGGTATTAAAAGCCCCAGTAGCTGAAATAACCGCCTTTGAATAATAAATGTTCCCATCAGCTGTGTTAATTTTAAATAAATCACTTTTTTTCTGAATATCCAATACCCTCTGTTTTGTCCTAATGTTCAATCTAAATCGCTCTGCATATTGATTCAAGTAGTAAATAACCTCATCTTTAGTTGGATAACGATTCAAATCTCCAGAAATCTGTAAATCAGGAAGTGATGAATAACGTGCTGGCGAGAATAAGGTTAAACTATCATAGTATTTTGGCCATGAACCAACTGCTTGTTCTTCCGCTTCTAAAATCAAATATGTTATGCCTTCTTTTTGCAAGTGGTAACCAGAAGCTAATCCCGCCTGCCCTCCACCAATAACAATACAATCAAATTGATTTTTCATTTTATACTCTCCCTCTTCATATCGTTGTTTAACGATATGTAATCGAATAAATTATGAACATATAGGATTCCTACATGTTCACTTACAACAATCCGTCAGTATTTGATTTAAGTGCTGTAATAACTCCATGATTTTATTTCTATCTGTCGAGTAAAAAACTTCTTTCCCTTCCTTCCGAGAAGAAAGGAGCCCTGCCTTTTTTAAAATTGCTAATTGCTCAGAAGCCGTTGATTGACCAATACCAACTAATTCAGACACTTGATTCACGGTTACTTCATTTCTGTTTAAAAATAAAAATATGATTTCCTGTCTCTTTTCACTAGCCAACGCTTTTAAGAAGCGCATGATTTCTTCATTAATCAAAAGTCGAACTCCTTTTGTTCATTTACACATCGTATTTTTACGATACGTTATTGTCTATAATAAGCCATCCCATTTCTTGTGTCAATCCCCAAAAAAAATATAATATTTATTACCTATCTAATGCTTGAAATAAATTATAAGTTAACCCAATGTTGAGGAAAATTTTGTGGATGTGAATTTATATTACAAAAACTGTATTGTTTTTACTTCGTAAGATACCTAAAAATATTCCCTGCCAAAATTCAGTGTAAAAACAAAATTCCCTGCCAAAATTTTTTCTTGGCAGGGTTTTTGGCAGGGAACCATATTATTTTTAATCAATTTGTCCGTTTTAGATTAGGTCAAATGCTGTTAAATCAGCGTTCTCTCACCAAATCAAGTTAGCCTCTTATTCCCACTCAATTGTATTTTCACTATCAGAAACGTTGATATAACAGCCTTCCTAAGGCTTTTTCATCCCTTTGGTAGGATTCTGGTAGGGAATTAAACTCCCCTCAATATTCTGATTTCCATTAAAATCAATCATTGTTTCCTTGGCAGGAAGAATCTTTATATTCCCTGCCATTTTTTCTGCAATCAATTCATCATTTCTACTCCATAAATGTGCATAATGCTTTAAAGTAATTTCTGGTGAACTATGACCTAATCTTTGTGAAACAACAAGAATATCTGCATTAAATTCATTAATTAGGTAGCTAACATGAGAATGTCTCAATCCTTTTCCCTGTATCTGGGGAACTTTAGCAACTTTTGCATACCGTTTTATAATTCTAGGAATCGTTGACCTATAAACAGGCAATCCTGTATAGCTTATTATAAAATCATCTATCCCATACTCTGATTGAACCAACTTCCAATTTTGTAATACTTTTAAAGTATCATCATCCAAAGAAATGGTTCTCATTCCATCTACTGTTTTAGTATAAGGTTTTCTCTTAAAATCTTTTAAAGACTTCATCTGTAAAGTATGATGGATTCGCAGTTTTTTCTTTTTAAAATCCACATCATCCCAACGGAGCGCTAATCCTTCACTTATACGTACTCCCGTCATATAGTAAAGCCAAATAGCAACGAAACACATGTGCTCATAAAAATTATTCGTATAAATTACCGAAATAACCTTTTCAAATTGTTCTTTTGTCCAATATTCAACAAGACTTCTGCCTTTTGGAATTGATTTTGTTTTTTTCGAGACATTCTCTTTTAAATACTGCAAAGTCACAGCATATTCCATAGCTTGTCTAAATGCTCCATAAATCAATCCAGCATAATTTTGCGAATGACCACTTTCACTTAAAAGCCAAGTTCTATAAGATTCACAATCTCTCACGCCAATTTCTCTAAGTTCTTTATCGAAAAATCTATCACGAATTTCCCACAAAACATGTTTTCTAGTTTCCCATGTGCTTTCTTCTACACTAGATTGATAATGTGGCAAATAGAATGAGTTCATAAATTCACCAAATGTAAGCCGATAGTTGGCATAGCCATTTTGCATAAGGTATTCGTTTTTTATTCTAGTTACTTCCTTATAAGCCGCTCTTGCTGAACTAAATCTTTTGCCATTACTATCTTTTCTACTCTTCTTTTGAATCCTTTTCCCCGTGACCTTGTCAACGCCAAGTTCAATATGATAAAAGAAAACTCCCTTTTCGTCTTGATATACTCCCGGGTATTTTGTTTTAGCCATTCGTATCCCCTTTTTCCAGAGACACTCCTATAATATTTTCAACAGCATGACAAGGCACTCGTCCTAATCTTTTATTATTATAGTACGAATAACCTTTTTCTACCATATAATGTTTAGCTTGTCTAATAATATCTACTGCTTGATATGGTAGAAAACCCATATCTTGCAATTCTTTTTTCGAAACAGTTTTATTCATTAGCAAAACAATTCCTCCTTATTTTTTTGACACAAAAAAAGAGCAGATAAATTATCTGCTCTAACAAATCAAATATTTAATTTATAACATTGCTTTTCATTGCAATTAATCATTTTGCATTTTTAAGAATTTTTACTTCCGCTTGAGTGTCTAGTAACCCCTCTGATAATACGGTTACCTTAGCATCTAACTTGTCAATTTTATCAGCATTTTTCTTTACCTCTTGTTTTACATCTCTTACTTCTTTTGATAATTCAGTAATAGCTTGTAAAATCTGCTCATTAGTCACTTCTTTACTCATATTATTACCTCCTCTTAATTTTATCTAATTAATTACTGCTTAATTATTTTTCCTTTTTCTTCTATATAATCGGGCTCTTGTTCCTCTATAGAATCAAAGTCAATGTCTGGATGACCGTTTATATTCACTAATTCATCATCTTTTAATCTATAATGAGTTATTTCTTTTTCATCATCTTCTTCTTTATCATAAACAACAACTTTTATATATTTTCCATTTTCCCACATTGTAATATCTGAACTGTTTATGGCAAACTAAAAATGTAGGTTATGGCACTTCTTTTATGCATGGCCTATAGGGCTATGCATAAAAGAAAAAGCCACTTGCTAACAACTCAATAATTAACTACACTTCCTGTTGGACCATTATTCTGGCAGGAGGTAGATTAGGAGTGTTAGAAGTGACTGAAATTAATTATATCAGACAACAAGTGAACGGAAAAGGGCATACATATGCAGAGGTTGCGAGAAGAACAAATAGAGACCCAAGAACCGTACAGAAATATGCGGATCTAGATGAATTCCAACCTGAATTGAAAGGAAGGAAACCTCAACCCTCTCCGGTTATGGATCCGGTGAAAGAGATTGTGGATCAGTGGTTGAGGGAAGATTTGAAGAAGAAAAAGAAATATCGGAGAACTGCGAAGCGTATTTGGGAGTTATTAAAGGAAGAGTGTGGATTTAAAGGTTCAGACCGAACGGTGAGAGCATATGTCTCTAAGCGGAAAATAGAATTACTTGAAGAGATGGAAGCAAACGATGAGGCAGCTCTTCCGTTAGAAGCAAGTCCAGGGGATGCCCAGGTAGACTTTGGGGAGGCACCGTTTAAGGTAGAGGGAGAAGTCATAGAACTTCCGTATCTGGTTATGTCTTTCCCGTACAGTAATGCATTTCTGGTTCAGGTGTTTGAGTCCCAGAATCAAGACTGTTTCTTGGAAGGCATGAAACGATTCTTTCATCACCTTGGGGGTGTACCTAGAAGAGTTCGTTTTGATAACTTATCACCTGCGGTGAAAAAGATTCTTCCTCATGGAAGACGTGAACTGACGGAGGGATTTGAAAGGTTTGTCTTACACTACGGTTTCGAATATGAATTTTGTAATCCAGGTTCAGGGAATGAAAAAGGTCATGTGGAAGCAATGGTTAAGTATGTTCGTAATAATTTCTTTTTACCAGAACGAAGAGTATTTCAATTAGACGAATTCAATACCAAGTTGTGGGGAGAAGCTGAAAAAGATCGTCATCGCCAACATTATGAGAAAAAGGAAGAAATCAGTAAATTATTCGAAGAAGATAAGCATGCATTTTTACACTTACCGGCCAAGGAGTATAGTTGTGTACGCTATGAAACTTTGAAAGCTGATAAATATGGGTTTGTCCAAGTGGATACAAAAAAATACTCCACTTCCCCACGTTACGCAAAACAAAAAGTCTTGGTGGCAATCACATATGATCAAGTTACTATCCTTTCGGATAGATACGAAAAAATTGTAAGACATAACCGAATCTACGGAAATGCATCAAAATCAATGGTATGGCAACCCTACCTATCTCTTATGGCCACAAGGCCAACAGCTTTGAAATATACGACGTTCTATGGCCAATTACCGGAACGCTGGCGAAGCTATTTAAATGAATGCACCGTTGAGGAGAAGAAAGAAGCTCTCAAACTATTATCAACATTACTGAAAGAACATAGTTTAGAAAAGGCAACAGAAGCGTTGGAGATAGCTTCTAAAAGGATCCATCCATCTTCCGAATCAATCAAACAGGTTTTCCATCAACTTATTCACGGGCGGGGTTATCGTGATACGTTGGAGATGAAGCCTAGCATCCCAGTCATGCCAGTCGCTGAGCGAGGGATTAAGAAATATGATGTCTTCTTTTCCTCTAAAAGGAGGCAGGCATAATGCATGAAATGATTCAGGAGTACGCAAAGCGATTAAAACTCAGCTGGATTCGTGAGAATTTCCATACGGTGAACATAGAAGATCCTCAACAATACTTATTAACACTTTTTGAAAAGGAAGTGAAGCAGCGTGAGGAGCGTAAGATAAACCTATTATTCAAAACGGCAACGCTGCCGAACGTGTCTGGCAATCCTTTTGATTGGACAGATATTCAATTGGGTCAGGGGTTAAGTCAAGAATCGGTATTAGAAGGAGAATTTATCGAGGCAAAGGAAAATATGATTTTTTATGGTGGAGTAGGTGCAGGTAAAACCTACCTCTCTACGCTCATAGGAATCAATGCCATACAGAAGTATGGCAAGCGAGTGAAGTTCTATACCGTTGCTTCATTGGCAAATGAGCTGTTGGAAGCGAATGAAAAAGGTACGTTGACCAGGCTGTTTAACAGAATAGATAAGCTTGATCTATTAATATTAGATGAGCTAGGCTATATTCCATTGCATAAGCAAGGTGCAGAACTACTGTTTCAAGTGATATCTATGTGTTATGAAAAACGGAGCATTAGAGAATGTAAAAAGTTTTGTGTAATTG
>NZ_QYTU02000062.1 GCF_003605365.2 Siminovitchia fortis | reverse complement strand
TCCAACTACATTTATGCAATGCTAGTGCGCTAAAATAAAAAAATGATTTCTAAAGTGTGAAATCATTTTTTTGTTTTGAAATTATTTATATTTATGTTTTAGTGGTGCTCCATAGACAATTAACGCAATATCAAGTCTGAAAGGTGGAGCTTACTGAACGACTTATATTGATCAATCTCTAAAAATGTTACATAACTTTACCTCAAAGTTATCAAAAATGCTTACTGAAGCGACATCATTTTTCATAAACACACCCGCTCTATGGAAGGTATGATCCTTTAGTAAAAAAACTTCAACAGTTTCATGATGCGGATCAACAATCCAATATTCCTTAACTCCGGCTTCCTCATATTTGTTATATTTAATTAGACGATCATTTCGTGCTGTGGAAGGAGAAAGAATTTCAATGACAAGATCAGGAGCGCCAATAATTCGCTTTTCTTCAATTTTATTTTGATCACAAACAATAAGTAAATCTGGCTGCACCCAATCTTTCACGTCTTCATCAGCTGTTTCTTTAGTTGCAAATAAACAGACATCAATTGGTGCAGTAAAAAGTTGGCACTCTTTCCCCCTTAAAAATGAACCAAATTCTACACTTAATTCAACCTGAATCATTTGATGTTTCGGTGTTGGTGCAGGAGTCATGTTCACAATTACCCCATCAAACGCCTCACACCGAACGTCTTCACCCCATTGCAAGTATTCGGCGTAAGAGGAATGCTTTTTCATATGTTCTTGCGACATGGACAATATCATCACCACCTGCTTTATGATGATTATATCATATTCAAAAGCAGAACTCCCATAAGCTCCAGGTAAGCTTGTTTGAAAACACAGCTCACTCCTTTTAGGGAAAGGCCTATAAAAAACACCTCCAACAAGGTTGGTGTTTGGTTGATCGTTGATCTATAGGGAGATTCCATTAAATTCAGTTTATTCTAAGTATGGTATACTATTTGAAACAAGCATGTTACGGGGAGGCACTCGTATGTCTGATAAAGAAAAAAAAGGAGCTTCCGGTCATGATTTGCTAAAAGAAAGTAATCTTACGTATGAGGATTATGCTTCCATAGATGATGGACATCGATACGAATTAGTGAACGGTCAACTGGAGTTAATGAGCCCTGGACCATCTGTTACCCATCAGATGCTAAGCTTTGAAATGCAAAAAGTGATCGCCAGAAGCTGTGAGTCAGAGTATCTGATTTTATATGCACCTTTTGATGTCATATTAGCCTCCAATGAAGTAAGGCAACCTGATTTAATCCTTGTGCATCGTCAGCGCATGAACATTATCAAGAAACATGGGGTTGAGGGGGCTCCAGATCTTGTCATTGAAATCTTGTCCCCCTCGACAATAAAGCGGGACAAAATGGACAAATTAAAAACCTATGCCATCTATCAGATTCCTGAATATTGGATTGTGGAGCCTAGAACGGGGATTTTAGAAGCCTATGTCCTGCAAGGAAAGCAGTACGAGATTGCTAATATTTTTCAGGAAGACGAACTTGTAACCTCTCCCAATATCCCTTGCCTATCCTTTACCATGGAAGAAATCATGAGCAAAATTCCAAATTTAGAGGATTAGTAAAAATGCAAGCTGATGAGTTACATATGCAAACTTATCAGCTTATTTGTATGTATTATTTCCTTCTTATAAAAAAGTCTAATCAAAACTCACTTGGAATAGAATTTTTTATTGGTTCGCTCTAACAACTTGACCGTTAATACCATCTTCCGGTAAAGCTGCCAACTTCACAATTCCATCAACAACCGTAGCTGGATCTCCTTCACCATAAGGGTTTTGCTCCGTTTTTAAATTCCCTGGATCGTACATGTTTACTAATATACCATGTTTTTTTTCTTCGATTGCCACCGTTCTCATTAACCCTTCCAAACCTGCTTTAGCAGCGGAATATGCTCCTAAGCCCTCGTACTCAAAGTTGGCCATCGCTGAGGTAATCGATACAATCCGACCATATTGCTGTTTTCTCATTATGGGAAGAAATGCATTAGTCACTATAAAGGCGCTATATAGGTTGAGACGAATCGTATGATCCCATGACGAAATCGTCATGTCATGTACTGTGTTGTAATCTCCGGTACCACCAACGTTATTGATTAACACGTCAACCCGGCCAACTTGAGATATCAATTGTTCACGCAGTCTGAAAACCTCTTCTGAATTGGTTACATCCACTGGGAATACAATGGATTGACCACCAGCTTGCTCAATAATCTGTGCTACTTCCTGCAACTTTTCCTTACGTCTTCCCGTTAATATAACATTTGCCCCTTCGGCCGCCAATTGAATGGCTGTTGCCCGTCCTAATCCAGTACCTGCACTTGTTACTAAAGCAATTTGATTCGCCAATAATCCCATGTTTAAATCTCCTTATCTATTATTTTTTACAAAAATAAATTTTATTCAAACTCCCATATATTCCGTTATACAAAGATGTTCCCTTTTCCTATGAATCTTATTTTAATGTTTTTGTGCCATTTGAATAACATCTTTAAATTTCACTTTTCCGCTGTAATTCATGACGCCGTTCATCACATTTTCGTCATGAGTTCTGCTGAGCGATCTGAATAAGGTTACCGCATGTATCGTCGAAGACAGCTATTGTGACTTCCCCCATTTCTGTCGGTTCCATAGTAAACTTCACTCCATGTTTCACTAATCGTTCGTACTCTTTTTGAACATCCGGAACCCCAAACATTGCTGCTGGGATGCCTTCGGCATATATCTTCTTTTGATACTCTTTGGCGGCTGGATGGTTATTCGGTTCAAGCAAAAGCTCGGGACCTTCGCGATCGTCAGGAGAAACAAGCGTGATCCATCTAAATTCTCCTGCGGGAACATCATCCTTTTTTATGAATCCCAGGGTTTCTGAATAAAACTCCAGTGCCTTATCCTGATCTTCTACAAATATGCTGGTAACAATAATTTTCATATTTTTTCCTCCTTCGATACTTTCCTTGTTAAGAACTCCGTAATCCAGCTTCAAGCAAAACAATCCACAAATTCGTAAGAGTAGATACCGGCCACCTGCACTTTCGACTTATGGAACTGATACCGAGGAAGCGGCCGCCTGATCCGCTTTCACACAATCAATGGCGACAACAAGCGCGATGAGAATGGTCTCCATCTCTCCCTTTTCGATTTGAACCTGGTAGCTGTCACCCCAGGTGAACCACTCCTTGCCGACAGCTCCGGCGATTTCTCCATTCTGGAACACTTCAAAGTTCATATCCCACCAATTGCCGCGGACTTCAATCCCTGCTGTATCGATGGTGTAGCGGGCTTTCAGGAAAGAGAACCTTTTCTTGATCATCAGCACCTCCCGACCGCCCGCATTCACGAAAAACGTCGGCAAGAAACTGAAGGTCTTTTTCGTAATGGACGCGACTTCCTCCCCTTTTGTATTCCTGATAATAAACGTCTTCGGGATGCGCATGAAACTTCCCTCCACGAGATACACATCCTGTCCCTGTTCATCCTTCACATTGAATCTGCCACCCATGCTCAGTACCTTTTGCTTGATATACAGTTTCTTCATAAGAAGACCCCCTTATTCGCTTTTCACTGTTTCAATTCACGCATGATTACTTTCGTATACGCGCCGCCTTCCAGGCGATTTTCCATCAAGATGGAACCGTTATGTTTTTTCGCAATGGTGTGGGCAATATACAAACCGAGACCAAAATTGCCGTCTGTGCCTGTTCTTGACTCGTCTTCCCGATAAAATTTTGTAAACAACCGATCAGCATTCTTTTGCTGGAATCCCGGTCCGTTATCCGTAATTTCAAATATAATCGTTTCCTGATTGAACGTTGTTTTCCAGGCAATTTCTCCATTCTGTGAACAGTAACGGATACTGTTTATCATAACATTGTCCAATACTTGTGAAATCCGATGAGGGTCGATCCGCTTCATTTGATCGGATCGGTCAAAATGGGCAGACGATTGAAAGGAAATATTTTTTTGATTACAAAGAAGACGGTATTCATTCGTCTTGTCTTCAATAAACTCGGCCATATTTACGTACTTGGGCTCCATTGCAAACGTCGGATGATCTACAATTGATACTGTATTCAGCTGGTCCATTAAGCGGACAGCACGCTCTGTACTCGTGTAAATCGTTTGCAAATAACGTTCAAGTCTTTCCGGATCACTGGTCCCGCCCTCCAGTAACCCTTCCACATGACCTTGGATGATCGTAAGCGGTGTACGCAAATCATGGGCAATCGCCGCCACCATCTCCTTGCGCTCCTCTTCTATTTCCCACTGGCGCAAAAGCGATTTCTTCAATGCTTTTCGCATGTCTTCAAAAGCACCGGTTAATTGCTGCAATTCTGTCACGGTCTTAAACTCGGCCAGTTGAAAATCCAAATCGTGATTTCGGATTTTCTGCACACCTTCCATTAAAGAGTTAAACGGCTTCTCCATTTGTTTGCTCAATCTCTTCCCGATCAAATAAGAGAAGAAATAAAAGTACACAAATGGACAAATAAGAGAGAGAAAACCAACTAACAGGATGATGCCTCTTGCACTGGGATTCGCAGAGGCGAGCGTCAGTTTATAACGAAAACCGACCGCTCCAATAAAGCCGCCATCTTTGTCAAACAACGGGAAAAAGCGAATAATATTGTTTCTCATATACAAATGGTCGTTTAAGCTGTCAAGCAGCTCCTTTTCATTGTTAATATAGGCTGCAGATGTCGAACCGTACAGCAGGTTTCCGTGTTTGTCCAACACTTGATAATCCATTCCTTCCAGCGGAATCCGCTTTTCCAATTCCTGCTTCTTTCCTTTTAACAACAACTGCTCCTGCTGTTGTTCAACGTATTTCATAATCCTTGGAATCTGGCTTTCGTAATAATTCGCGGGATTCAATTGATGCTCGTAAAAGATAAAACCGGCGAAAACGAGCCCCCATGTCACCATCGTTGCGGCAATGCTGAAAAATAATATTTTGTAAAAAGAAGCAATGACTTGCTTGCGAACGGGCCTCACTGCTTTTCCCATTTATACCCTACTCCCCATACGGTTGCAATATAGGAGGATTCTGTATTAAAGTCTGCCAGTTTGGCGCGAATTTTTTTAATATGCTCAGTAACAGTTGACGCATCTCCCTCCGCATCGTACCCCCAGATTTTTTCATAGATCTGTTCACGGGAAAAAACTTGCCCTGCATGAAGCGCCAGTAATTTGATCAATTCAAATTCCTTCGTCGTAAAAGCGATTTGTTTATTTTGATAAAAGACGGCATAGCCATCCAAATCGATCATAAGATGCCCGAAATACAATCGCTTTGCCGGCTTCTTCGCTTTTCTTTGTTCGTGCCGCAAATGAGCCATGATGCGCGCATGCAACTCCTTCATGCTGAAAGGTTTGACCAAATAATCGTCGCCGCCAATCAATAAGCCTTTGATCCGGTCTTCTTCGCTTCCTCTGGCGCTTAAAAAAATAATCGGACAGTCGATATGTTCACGAATCATTTCACAGAGTTCAAACCCGTCCATTCCGGGCATCATTACATCTAGAATAATGATATCCGGTTCCCCCTTAAGAAGCTGCAGCGCCTCCTTGCTGTTGTATGCGGCCAAAACGTCATATCCGTGATCTTGAAGAAAATCCTTCATGAACGAAACAATATCCTGTTCATCATCGACGATTAACACTTTTGTCATTAATTGTCATCCCATCCACTGTTTCTTTTTCCAAATGCCTATATTTATCATACAACTTGCTGCAATGATTAGAAATAGACTGACATAAAACCCTGCTTGAAATTTCCCAAGCACGGCAAAAATCGAATCCGAGGGCACAAACAAATAATCGAATACATCCTGGATATAGATTCCGCCAACGAGGACAACAACTGTTCCGGCATACGCCAAAATCGGATTCGGCATGAGCATGCTGATCAAACTGCATAAGCCAATGACCGCAATGACAATCAAAAACGCCATCGCATAAAACTTCAATGTATAAAGCAGCCCGCCAACAGCATCCATTGACCCTGTTTGATAAAAGCTTGTTTCTTCCACATTCGGCATCAACATCCTTCCAAATATGGTGCCAACAAGCCACGTAAACACCATGATCATGAAAAAAATGCTTGCCTGGACGATCCATTTTGCCAGCAGCACGTTCACTCTTTTTTGCGGCCTGATCAACACAAGCCGCAACGCACCCGATGAATATTCTCCATTAAAACTGTCGACTACAAACATCGGAATCAAAATAAAATGAAGAAAAACCCCCAGCTCCCTCAGGAAAAACGGCGCACTATTGATGGAATTTAATGGTACCACCTGCTCCGGATCATAAAAACTCACATCCATCTGATATAAAAAGAAACATTCAAATGCCAGCACGAAACAAAAAATGAGGATCCCAACGATCGTTTTTTTCTTTTTAAAAACGCGCTCATATTCGCTTGCCAACAATTGTTTCACATGAACCACCCTTTATATAAAAATATCCTTTTTCCTCGTGACAATCAGGATCAATACTTGAAATAAAACGAAAGTACCTGCGAGCACACCTAACATCCACTCTGCATGTTGCGGTGTTTCTGCAAGCATCATCGTGATGCCTTCCCATTGAATCATCGGAATAGACGTAAAAAATATTTTCAGTATTATTTCTTCCCCTGCGATCGGCCGGAACAGCTGTATGACATTTGGATAGGCAAAACAAATAAGCAAATAGCCGACACTTGCACCGAGCGCCGTTGTCATCGTATGAGAAATGACCGCTATAAAAAAGATCACACTGCTTATGGAAATTAACGTAAGAAACGACAACCCGTAAAATTTGATATTATAAATGAACCCTTCGAAAAAAGTGACGCGATCATGATGATAAAATTGCGGGTATGTTTCCGGGGCGGAAAACAAGGCAAATCCCATTCCGTAACAAACAAGAAAATAGACTGCCAAATAGAGAAAAAGAAAACCTGCCAATACGAAAAACTTGGCCAGGACAAGCTGCTGAAAAGACTTTGTCCGGGTCAATGCCATTCTTAATGCTCCTGATCGATACTCTTCCGTGAAGATCAACGCAGCGATCACAATGGCTATCAGATTAAAAGCTGTCATTAACATTTCTGAAAGTCCCATTACCGGGAAATTCCCCGCCACTGTATACTGGGGGACATCCGGTGTGAGCGCACGGTTTTGTTTTTGGCAAAAGACTGCCGAGGCATACGCCATCATAGGAAGGATGGCAAACAGGAGCCATGATATCTTCCTTTTCCACAATTTTCTCCATTCCACTGCCATGACAGTTTTCATTTTTCCATCATCTCGATGAACAGTGTTTCCAAATCTTGATCGTGATCGAGCATGCCTTTCCAAACCAATTCCCCTTCACGGATCATGACAATTTGATCGGAAACTTTTTGGATTTCATCGAGAAGATGGCTTGAAATAAGAATCGTTTTGCCGTACTTCTTTTTCAATGTAAGAATCAGTCCCCGCAGCTCCCGCATTCCCATCGGATCAAGACCATTCGCCGGTTCATCCAGAATAAGCAAGTCAGGGTCCCCGAGCAGCGATTGCGCAATACCGAGCCGCTGCTTCATCCCTAACGAATACGTCCGCACCTTCTCATCGGCCCGTTCTTCCAGCCCGGCAATTCGCAAGACCTCCTGCACCTTTTCATTGACTGCACTTTTGGAATCCATGTGATGCAGCCGTGCCAAATTTCTTAAATTATCCCTTCCTGTCATATATGGAAAAAAGATAGGCGATTCTACAATCGCACCGACATGTTCCAATGCCAACTCACGCTGATTGACAACACTCTGATTTTCAATGAGGATTTCTCCTTTAGTCGGGCGGATCAGACCCGTTAACATACGAATGAGCGTTGTTTTTCCTGCCCCATTCGATCCAAGCAGCCCACAGATCACCCCTTTCTCCACTTCAAAAGAAACATCTTTGACCAAATACTTCCCTTTAATCCTTTTGGAAACATTCCTGCATACCAACACGTTGTTTTTCATGATCATCCCTCCTACAGGTGACTATAGGATACAAATATAAAGGGTTTATAAAGTTTTAATACAAAGTGACAGGTAGCTGTATACTAATTTCATCGAAATAAACATGAAAAAGGGTTGTACGGAATTTTTTTGGATTCCGTACAACCCTTTTTTACTGAGTAAGAAAGCATAAGAATTTTTAGCTTTAAAATTTTGAACAAAGCCTTTTGTTGTCTAGCTTCAGCGCCTATCGACTAGCAGACTTCGCACCTCTGGTGCTCCTGCGCCATAGCTTATCAAGGAAGCCTTGTTCAGCTCGTCGCAAAGCTCAGGAAGCCTCTCGAAGAAGAAGCTTTCCTACGATAAGTCAACATCGGCTCGTTCCTCGCCGTGTTTCCTTTATCTCATCGGAGGCACTCCAGTCTGTACGTCGATGGGCAAGGCGCTTGCGCTTTTCTTATTCTGCTGACCATTCATCTTCATTTTTTTAATCTATTTTCAATAATTTTGCGTTGATAGCGACAATCACCGTACTGAGTGACATGAGTATCGCACCTACAGCAGGGCTCAATACAATGCCCATTGGGTACAGGATACCAGCCGCAAGGGGAATCGCCGCGATATTGTATCCTGCAGCCCACCAAAGATTTTGCAGCATCTTATTGTAAGTTGCTTTTGAGAGTTTGATAATATTTAATACATCCATGGGATTGCTTTTTACCAAGACAACATCTGCTGTTTCAATCGCTACATCTGTTCCCGTCCCAATAGCAATTCCCAAATCCGCCTTTGCAAGTGCAGAGCATCATTTACTCCATCATCCTGTCATAGCGGTTCTAAGTCCCTCTTTTGTCTGGATATGCACGATTTTATCCGACTTCTCATGTGGAAGCACTTCGGCAAAGATTTCGTCCATGCCAAGCTTGTCCCCGACATACTGTGCCACCTTGGCATTGTCCCCTGTCAGCATGATGGATTTGATATTCAATTCTTTCAGCTTATTGATCGCCTCTTGAGCCGTCTCTCGAATCATATCCGCCAGTGCAATCATCCCGGCAATCTTGCCGTTGACCAAGGTAAAAACAACCGTCTTTCCTTCAGCCGACCATTCATTAAACTGCCCTTCATCAATAGAAAGATTTTCGGACCGTACATAGCCGGGGCTTACCACCATGACTTCTTTTCCATCCACCACTCCCTGCAGCCCCTTTCCTGTAAAGGATTGAAAGTTGCTTGCAGGCGGAATCGAAAGTTGTCGTTCTTTTGCTGATTTAAGAATACCACGGGCAATCGGGTGTTCTGAATGCGCCTCAACTGCTGCTGCGAGTGATAGTATTTCCTCTTCTGTATATGGACTGGAGGCGGCGATATTCATTACTCCAAACTCTCCTTTGGTCAACGTTCCTGTTTTATCAAAAACAATTGCCTCGATAAAGCGCGCATTTTCAAATGAAGCACGGTTTCTGATCAACAGCCCATTTTTGGCTGCAATGGATGTAGAAACAGCCACAACCAGTGGTGCTGCTAGACCAAGAGCATGCGGACAGGCAATAATCAGGACAGTGACCATTCTTGTGATGGCAAAAGAAACAGAATAACCAAGGGACAGCCAAATAACAAAGGTAAGCAATCCCGCGGCAAGCGCCCCATAGAACAGCCACTTCGCAGCACGGTTCGCAAGATCCTGGGCCTTTGATTTGGATTCCTGCGCTTCCTTTACCAGCTTTATCACCTGGGAAAGGTATGTTTCCTCACCTGTCTTCTTAATCGATATAATCAATGAGCCTTCTCCGTTCACGGAGCCTCCAATCGCTTCCTCACCTGTTTCCTTTTCAACTGGCACAGATTCTCCTGTCAGCATCGACTCATCGACAGTAGACTTACCTTCGATAATTTCACCATCCACCGGGATCTTCTCACCTGGCCTTACCAACACATGATCCCCGTGTCTTAGTTCGGTAATATCTACAACTTTTACATTACCGTCTTCATCAATGACGCTTGCCTGTAGGCATTAACTTTGCCAGTTCCTCCAACGCTTTTGAGGCCCCCATAACTGAGCGCATTTCAATCCAATGGCCCAGAAGCATAATGTCGATTAAGGTCGCCAGTTCCCAAAAGAAATCCTCTTTTGCAAGACCAAACGCAGCCGCTGAACTGTAAACATAAGCAACAATAATGGCCAAGGAAATGAGCGTCATCATTCCCGGATTTTTATCCTGTACCTCATCTTTTGCCCCGGCCAGAAACGGCCAGCCTCCATAAAAGAAGACGATGGATGACAAGGCAAACAATATGTACATATCACCAGCAAATCGCCAGTTGACACCTAAAAACATTTGAATCATGGGAGATAAAATCAAAATAGGAATCGTAATGATCAAGGAAATATAAAAACGCTTTTTAAAGTCCCCTACCATGTGGGCATGATGATCATGATGATCATGATGCCCACCATGTCCCCCGCGTGAATGATGATTGTGTCCTTCTTCATTCCCATTTTGCTGCTGATGCCCTGAGTGCTGACCATGTTGATGGTGGTCAGCCGAATGATTGGGAGATGTTTTATGATGGTGAGAATGTTCGTGCTTATGCTTATCCATACTGTTTCCTCTCCTTTCTTTATTGTTTACCATATTTTACATGTAATTTGTCCTGAAAGTGTGCAGAGTAAACAAATTTCAGTTGATTTTTGATCACTATATAAAATTCAAACAAATATTTGTGAAAGAAAGGTTGGAGTTCCAAAGCATCGACGAAATCAAACAATGTGTCAGAAGCGGATTGTTGTGTAGTGCAAAATAAAAGTGCAGAG
>NZ_QYTU02000061.1 GCF_003605365.2 Siminovitchia fortis | reverse complement strand
GATTTTACTTTCGTAATTCAGGTTAATACCAAGATCTGCCTTGACCAATGGAACCGTGACCCTTTAGGGTCCGGGAACCTCCCCCTTTTAATGGGGAGAGGGTTCAGAGACTCAACAATGTCCCCTTTTTCAGATAAGCTTATGTTGTATAACACATCCTTGTTAAGTGATTTTGGGATAGGCAGCAGTGCTATCGGCACCTCCTTCAGCTTAAGGAAAGACTTGCCAATGAAAATGATGATGATTGCAAAGGATATTTTGGAATTTGCGAATGATGGAGGAAACCTCGCAATTAAACATGGGTGGATGGAAGAACCTCCCCAAATGGAAGATAGAACCCATTTATCAAATCAGTAAAGGAAGTAAGGCTAAAAGATCAACAAGCTGATTGGATTGTTTTGGGCAGCTTCATGACCATTCCCGTAAAGTTTATGGAGACCACCGAAGTAGGTGGTCTATTTTATTTTCAATTATATCAACAGATGGCTACTTTTGGAAAAAAAGCAAGGGATGTCTCAACAAAACTGTGACTTAAAGGTGAAAATAATGTCTCCAAAGGAATAACGTTATTATCCCGATGATTTCTATGAATTAAGATCGTCATAAAATTTTGCAGTTATGGGAAAAGCTATGAAAGGAAGTGGTCAAGGAGGATTCTGCAATGGATCGGAAAAAAGAAAAAAACAAACGACGAAAATACAAATTCCATAAGGATGATGTAACAGTTATAGATGCGGATATCGCGAAAAAAGCTGTCGTGGCCACCGCATTAGGGAATGCAATGGAATGGTTTGATTTCGGCATTTATTCTTATTTGGTTGTTGTCATTGGGAAAGTGTTTTACTCGGGTGTAAGTGATTCTGCCCAGCTGGTATTTAGCTTCGGGACATTTGCGGCAGCCTTCCTTGTTCGGCCAATTGGCGGTATGTTCTTTGGAATGTTGGGTGATCGATTTGGTCGAAAAAAGATTTTAGCCGTCACATTAATTATGATGGCCGCTGCTACACTCAGCATTGGATTGATTCCCAGTTACGCATCCATTGGAATAGCTGCACCGATTCTATTGCTGTGTGCAAGACTGGTGCAAGGGTTTTCCACGGGCGGAGAATATGCCGGCGCAATGACTTTTATTGCTGAATCTACACCAGATAAAAAACGCGGGTTTATGGCAAGCGGGCTGGAAGTTGGCACACTAACCGGGTATATTGCCGGTGCCGGGCTGGTTACAGTACTCACCTACGCTTTGGGGTCAGATACGATGCTGGATTGGGGCTGGAGGGTGCCGTTTTTGATTGCCGGCCCAATTGGCATAATAGGTCTATATCTCAGGAACCATCTCGAAGAAACACCTGCATTTGCAGCAATGGAGGAGAAAAAAGAAGAAGAAGGTAAAAAGCCGCATGTCTCCATGAAAGAACTATTTCTGTTTCATCGCCGTTCGGTATTTATGTGTTTGGTCTTAGTGTTCTTTTATAATGTGATTGATTATACAGTCCTGACCTATATGCCATCTCACTTAACAGCGGTTTTAGGCTATGGAGAAACCAAAGGTCTCCTGTTAATTTTGGTTGTTATGTTTATTATGATTCCGATTGTATTAGCCATAGGATATTTTGGGGACCGGGTCGGAAATAAACGAATCATTCAGATGAGTTTGATGGGTATTATTTTGTTGGCTGTTCCAGCTTTTTTATTAATTGGAAGCGGCAGTAATTGGCTCGTTTTCTTGGGATTGATGATATTAGGTGCACTCTTGTCAGGCATAAAAGGCACGATGACTTCACAGCTGCCATCTCTGTTTTTTACAGAAGTCAGGTACGGGGGCTTGGCAGTTACTTACAATATCTCCGCATCGATATTTGGAGGAACGGCTCCTTTATTGATTTCGTGGTTGATTAATACCACCGCAAACCGGCTAATGCCGGCATATTACTTAATTTTCGCTTCGCTAATTGGAATTGTGGTTGTTACTTTATTCCTGAAAAACACTTCCGGAAAACCGCTGCGCGGCTCTCCTCCTGCAGTTGCAGAAAAAGATGAAATCAAAGAAGTCATAGAAGATACAAATAATGTACTTTGGTGGAGTGAAGAAAAACAAGAGATAAACGAGCGAATTGAAGAAGCAGATAAGGATTAGAATGGAAATGCTGTGGCTTTCCGGCATAGCGGCTCCAATGTCTGTGGTATGACAACCGTTAAACTTATTGACATGAATGTGAAAAGCGCTTACAATTGAGATGATCAGTTTAGTTATTAGAAAAAGAGTTGTTTTATATGTCTTTGAACAAAGATCGTCGAATTGGCCGTCATGCGATTCTTCTCCTGTTGTCCGATCATCCCGCCGAGCAGTTGAAAAAACTGGAGCAGTCAAAATGGAAAGGCTGTATAGGGAAAGTTGGTTCGATGGATGCGCATAAAGTGGTCGCTGCAATCGAAACGGCCGCGAAGAAAAACGGGATTGTCCGTTCGGACGTTTATCGTGAGATGCATGCTCTATACCATGCGATCATCGAAGCACTGCATGGAATTACAAGGGGCCAGGTACAAATAGGCTCCATCCTTCGAACGGTCGGCCTGTCATTTGCTGTTTTACGGGGAAATCCGTATGACAATGAGCTGGAAGGAGACTGGGTTGCTGTTGCTTTATACGGGACGATAGGAGCGCCAGTGAAAGGATCCGAGCATGAAACCATCGGATTGGGAATCAACCATATATAAATGCCCATAGTTTATTAGATTAGTTAGCAGGGGGCTATATCTTGGAATCACCACGATTCTAAGATATAGCCCTCTTTTTCATGGCTGCTTTACTTAACTAAAGGAAGTATGAAAGGAGAATTCAAATGGTCACACTTAATGGCAATTCACTCACTTTTTCCGAGGTAAAGAAAGTTCTGTATGATCGGGATAAGGTCCATTTTTCGGAGGATAGCATGAAGAGAGTGGAAGAGAGCAGAAAAGCGGTAGAAAAAATCGTGTCCGAAGAAAGGATCGTCTATGGGATTACAACAGGATTTGGAAAATTCAGTGATGTATTGATCGGGAAAGAAGATGTAGAAGAATTACAGTTGAATTTAATTCGATCCCATGCCTGCGGAGTCGGCGACCCTTTTCCGGAAATCGTATCGCGGGCGATGGTTCTGCTTCGTGCCAATGCGTTGCTCAAAGGATTTTCGGGTGTTCGTCCGGTTGTAATGGAAAGGCTGTTGGATTTGATCAATGCGGGAATTCATCCGGTTATTCCACAGCAAGGCTCCTTGGGAGCCAGCGGCGATTTGGCTCCTCTCTCGCACTTGGCCCTTGTTTTAATTGGAGAAGGTGAAGTCTTTTATAAAGGGAAAAGAACATCTGCAATTGACGCCTTGACGAAGGAAGACATTTTCCCGATCAGTTTGACGGCTAAAGAAGGTTTGGCTCTCATTAACGGAACACAGGCAATGACGGCTATGGGAGTTATCGCTTATTTGGAAGCTGAAAAACTGGCTTATCAAGCAGAACTTATTTCTGCTGTAACAGTTGAAGGCCTGCGCGGCATCATCGATGTATTTGACGAGGATATTCAAATAGTCCGCGGCTACAGGGAGCAGGCGGAAACAGCCGAACGGATCCGTCGGTTTCTGTCAGACAGCCGGTTGACAACGAAACAAGGAGAAATCCGCGTTCAGGATGCCTATTCGATAAGGTGCATCCCGCAAGTGCATGGAGCCTCATGGCAGGCATTGAACTATGTAAAAGAGAAACTGGAAATCGAAATGAATGCGGCTACGGATAACCCTTTACTCTTTGATAACGGGGAAAAGGTGTTATCGGGCGGGAATTTTCACGGACAGCCAATTGCATTGGCAATGGATTTCCTGGCGATCGCGGTGGCGGAACTAGCCAACATTTCGGAACGCCGGATTGAACGGTTAGTGAATCCGCAGCTAAATGACCTGCCCCCATTTTTAAGCCCTGAGCCGGGCTTGCAGTCAGGTGCCATGATCATGCAGTATGTTGCGGCATCATTGGTATCGGAAAATAAAACATTGGCTCATCCGGCAAGCGTTGATTCCATCCCATCTTCTGCGAATCAGGAAGACCATGTAAGCATGGGAACAATTGCGTCAAGGCATGCGTATCAAATTATCCAAAACACAAGACGTGTATTGGCCATTGAAGCGATTTGCAGTCTGCAGGCCGCGGAAACACGGGGAAAAGAGAAAATGGCGACAGCCACTAGAGAGCTTTTGGAAGAGGCCAGAAAGATCGTGCCATTCATTGAACATGATCGGGTCTTTTCAAAAGATATTGAGAAGATGGCCGATTGGTTAAAAACCCAAACCATGAACTTTGCTGAAAAAAAGAAAAACAAGACCAAAGCATGAATTTTTCCTGAAGTTTGAAAGTGGCATGGACTTCATTGCAGGCGGTCCCTCTTGTTGCTTTGGAATAAAGTTTGATCAAATTTAAAGCACAAACCCGCATTTTCGGAAAAAGTCAAAGAATCCATTTTGAAAAAAATTGATCAAAATGGATTCTTCTCTTATAGTTGAAACTTGTTTTCATGTTTTTTGAAAAATTCATAGTATGTGCGGACATTTTCTAATTCCGTCCAGCGTCTCACCTTGACAGGGTTTTCATCAAGATTATAAATTTTTGCTTCCCTCATGGATAGCAGAAATGGAGAATGTGTTGATATGATAAACTGACAGCCAAAAAAACGGGCAGAGTCTTCAAGAAATTTAACCAATTCCATCTGGCGTTTAGGAGAAAGACTATTTTCCGGCTCATCCAAAATATAAAGTCCATTATCGCCAATTTTTTCAGTGAAATACCGGAATGCACTTTCTCCATTCGAATATTCTCTCACATTATCCATCAATTCATTTCTCACAAAACGGGACTGCGTTTTACTTCTGGCTGTGTTAATTTTTTTTAACTGCTCGTAATCTGCCATAGACTTCATCTGAAATTGGGAATACTTCGCATCCAAATATTCTTCAAAAAGCTGCTCCCGTTTTTGGTCAATTCCCTCATTGAGATTCCGGATATTCAACATATAGTCAAATACATCGTCACTAGTAATAATCCTGCTATTTTCAGGAATGGCAGCTTTAAGCTGCATCTCACACATATTGACATAATCAGGATAGAAATTAGATTTATTAAAGATGGAGTCTCGTTTGCTCCCTGTTTTTTCTGCTATCACATTTAATGCAGTAGATTTTCCTGAGCCATTTCCGCCATATAAAATCGTCACTGGCTCAAATACAATCGTTTCAAAACCTTTTCTTGATAAAACTTTAAATGGATAAAACGAATCATAGCACGTTCTTTTTATCTTTATGAAAAAGTCAAATTCCATTTCCTCATTTGGAAATGAAAAAGCATGTAAATAAACCATAATTTCCCCCTTAACAATTGCTATTAAGCACCCTATTTATTATGCAAGATACCTTAATATTCTTTTTCTTGGAAGCTAAACAATACGATAAGGTCTTCATAAGCTCTTTTCGTCAACAAATCGCTGCATTCCTTTTCCAACGGAAATAACATCTTCCTGATTAAAAATAATACAGGCTGTTCCTCCAGCATACTTCTCGCATTCAAACTCACCAAGAACTGTCACGTATCCCTTTTCAAAAAAATAAATAAGTTCACCGTCATGTTCCTCAACAGCACTTAATTCGTTATGTAAATATGCTTTAATCGGTTTATTGTATAATTTCATATATCTCAAATCCTTTACAATTACTTGTGCAGCAATATGGCCCTATACATAAAGAAAGAGCGCACTTCCAACTTCTGAATTTCGCCCGATTGCTTTATAAAGTTTAAATTGCGACATAAATACTAAATCCAGATCAATGCGTTAAAGAGGGGATTTATTGACTCATTTAAAATTGTGCGATCTATACTAATTATATTATCCATGAAGAACAAGTACAAAAATGAATGGCATGATAAGACGGGGCGAGAACCCTTTTTCCTTGCGTAGTTTGATGAAGGAATGTCCCAATCTTTGCTTGTGTAAAAAACTGTACCATACGGGGCTGCCCTTGAAATGTCTGTTCCATTTTTGTATAATCAAATAAAGGAACACAGGTTCGGTTTGGCGGGTATAATCTGTAAATGAAATCCCTTATTCCAATAAAACAAGCCTTTGCCTTGGAGCCTTGTTTCAATGCAAAGAATCCCATATCCGGATCACTAAAAGCAAATTCAAGCCATGGAAAATAACAGAATGCTTCAAACGGCGAGGTTCAATGAAGGGGAATGGTGAAATGTCGATCGTCATTTTAGCAGAAAAGCCAAGCCAAGGAAGGGCCTATGCTGATGCATTTCGAAATACGATTAAAAAAGATGGATATATAGAAGTGGTTGACAGCCGCTTTTTTAACGGCAAAGCCTTTATCACTTGGGGGTTCGGCCATTTAGTTGAGTTGGTGGAGCCTGAACAGTATAAGGATGAATGGAAAAGGTGGTCAATGAAGACGCTGCCGATTTTTCCAGAACAGTTCAATTTCCAAGTGGCTAAAGACAAAAGGAAGCAATTTGCTGTGGTAAAAAAACTGCTTCAGTCAGCAACGGGAATCATTGTTGCAACAGACTGCGGCCGTGAAGGGGAAAATATTGCCAGAAGTATTATCATGTTGGCGGGTGCGTGGAATAAGCCGGTCAAAAGGCTATGGATCAATTCATTGGAAGTGGAAGAGATCCATAGGGGCTTTCGAAATCTGAAGGAAGGCCATTATTATATTCCGTTGTACCGGGAAGCGCAGACGAGACAGTTCAGCGACTGGCTTGTCGGCATGAACGCTTCAAGATTGTACACATTGCTGCTCCAACAAAAGGGCGTGCGGGGACCGTTCAGCGTTGGCCGGGTTCAGACTCCGACTCTTTATATGATCTACAAGCGTCAACAGGAGATTGAAAACTTTCAGTCTGAGCCTTTCTTCGAATGGATCGGAGACACGACAGTAAAAAACGGCCAATTTGAAGCAAAACACAAAGAGAGATTTAAAACAAAAGAAGAAGCACAGGCTGTTTTGGATAAACACAATGTGATTGTGGGGGAAAATAGGGGAGTCATCGAGCGGTTGCGAAAGGCGTTGAAAAGAACAAAGTCTCCCAGGCTCCACACTCTCTCCTCATTACAGGCCAAAGCCAACAAGATTTGGAAATACAGCCCCTCTGAAACCCTGAAAATTGCACAAAGTTTGTATGAGAAGAAATTGATCAGCTATCCCAGGACAGACACCCATTTTATTACAGAAAATGAATTTGCTTATTTGAAAAAACATCTTTCCGATTATCAGAACTGTGCCGGAGTTAACTTGGATGTTGCCTTTCCGAATGCGCAGAAACGGTTTGTTGACAGCTCCAAAGTCCAGGAGCACTATGCCATCATTCCCACAAGGAAAACTTTGGACTTAAAAACATTATCAGCAAAGGAACGGAATATTTATCGAGAAGTAATCTTAACCACTCTTGCGATGTTTGCACCGGATTATGAATATGAAGAGACGAAAGTCGTAGTGAATGTGAATGGATTGCTTTTTGAAAAAACAGGAAAAGTAGAGCGGAAAAAAGGCTGGAAAATGTTGTTTGACAAGGACGAATTAAAAGCAGATCCCAAAAAAGAAGAGGACTCAGCTCTTCCCGAAATGGAGGAAGGGGTGGCCTGCACGGTTGATGTGAAATTGAAAGAAGGAATGACCCAGCCTCCAAAGCCGTTTACAGAAGGTAAATTGATCCAAGTGATGAAAAGTGCCGGAAAGGATGTTGAGGACGAAGAAGCAAAGGAAATGCTGAGGAAATCGGAAGGGATCGGCACCGAAGCGACACGCGCAGCAATCATTGAAACGTTGAAACATCAAAAATATATTGAAGTGAAAAAGAACATTGTCCATATTACGAAAAAAGGCCAAATCCTTTGCAGGGCAGTAGAAGGGACTTTGCTTTCCAGCCCGGAAATGACCGGGAAATGGGAGCGATACTTACATAAAATTGGTCAAAGCGAAGGAACGCAGGAAGTCTTTATCCAGCAAATCGAGAAGTTTATCCAATCCTTGTTGGAAAGTGCCCCAGGAAGCGTAGGACCATTACATGTTCATGTCAAAGAGGAAGAACAACAGTCATTTATTGGAACGTGTCCCGTATGTGGGAACGGAAGAGTCCAGGATAAGGGGAAATTTTATGGATGTACAGAATATCAAAAAGGATGTACATTTACTTTGCCAAAGATTTTTTGTGGAAAAAAATTAAGTGACGCGATGATCAGGAAATTATTGAACGGTGGAAAGACCGGGTTGCTAAAAGGCTTTAAAAGCAAAAAGGGAAAGTCCTTTGAAGCATACTTGCAGATTGAAAATGGCAGGCTGAAATTTGAGTTTCCTGTAAGGAAATAAGCCTGCTTGAACCCTTGGGGAGTGGCCAAATGATAATTTCCATAAATAAATTAATGATTGTGTCACTGTTGCTTTTCACCGCAGTATTAACAGGGTGCAATGGAAGTGGAATCAATTTTAAGGACGGAGACAAACACATTTCAAAAGAAATGAATGAGGTGATATCAAATTATATCATTCAGCATTATGAGTCTTCCTATTATGATACGGAAAAGCAAATTGAAGTCCATAAAATATATGGTACAAGTGAATCAAACGGGGTCCTCAGTGTCTATATGTGGTCTTATTTTTGCGGCTTTAACAAAACAACCGGGGCAGAACCACAAGCAGGGCATTCCTTGCCCGCCGTCATCCGATTGAAAAAAGATGGAGATTCTTACACTGTTATCCAATATAAAGAGCCTGAAGATGGAAGCCTGTACCCATCTTCATTGAAAAAGATGTTTCCAAAAAGGTACTTAAAATTAGTACATAGGGATACGGGAAACATAGGTGACTTGGAGAAAGAGATGGATAGGAAAGTTGAAAGTTGGATGAAAGAATAGTGAAAAGCCCTGTAATACAGGCCTCCCATGAAACCTTGGCATTTCGACTGTTTTTTAATGAATCGATTGGGGAACATTTATAAAGATGGCACTACCGGGAAAGGAGACGGTTCATATGTCGGATGTAAATCAAATGCCCCGTGAAGAGGGATTGGATCATAGTGTTTCTTTAATGAGGGAAGGTTATCTGTATATCCCGAACAGGCGCCGCAGTTTCCAATCGGACGTTTTTGAAACACACTTGCTCGGACAAAAAGCGATTTGCATGGGAGGAAAGGAAGCGGCCGAGCTTTTTTATGACAATAGTAAATTCAAAAGGAGCGGTGCTGCTCCCAAACGTGTACGACAAACATTGTTTGGGGAAAAAGGCGTTCAAACGCTTGATGGAAAGGCACATTTTCACAGGAAGGCAATGTTCATGTCTCTCATGTCAGAAGAGGGCATACAAAGATTCGTTGAAATAAATAGGAACGAATGGGAGAAAGCAGTGGAATCATGGGCAGCTAGAGGTGAAATCGTTCTTTATGAAGAAGCAAAGAAAATTTTATGCAAAACGGCATGCCGGTGGGCAGGGGTTCCGTTAAGCGATAAAGAGCTTGACAAAAGAACGGACGAACTAAGTTCGCTTTTCGAGTCACCTGCCTCTATAGGACCCGAGCACTGGAAAGGCAGAAATTCCCGCAATCAGGCGGAAAAATGGATCGGCGGGCTTGTAGAGCAGGTCAGAGAAGGAAAGTTTTTGCCCGAAAGCCAGACTGCCCTTCAAGTCATTTCCGGGCATAAAGATTTGGAAGGGAAGCTATTGGATCCTGAGACGGCTGCTGTAGAAATCATCAACATTTTAAGGCCGATCGTAGCCATTGCCATCTATATTAATTTTACTGCATTGGCTTTGCATCAGTTTCCGGAACAAAAAGAGAAGCTGTCTTCCGAGGACGGGTATATGCAATTGTTCGTCCAGGAAGTTCGAAGGTATTATCCGTTCTTTCCGTTTGCAGCCGCACGGGTGAAAAAGGATTTTACATGGAGAAATTATACTTTTGAAAAGAATACATTAACCTTGCTGGATTTATACGGAACAAACCACGATTCAAAGTTATGGGACAACCCGGATGTGTTTAATCCGGACCGTTTTAAAGAAAAATCCGACACCTTGAAATACAGTCTGATTCCGCAAGGCGGAGGCGGCTATTATGAGGGGCACCGTTGTCCGGGGGAATGGATTACAATGGAAGCCATGAAAGTTTGTGCTGATTTTTTGATTCATCGCATTGCTTATGAAGTTCCGGAGCAGGATCTGAGCTACAGCCTTGTCAGCATGCCCAGCATACCCAAAAGTGAAATTAAAATTGAACGCATCACCCGGAAATAAAAGGGTGCCATAAATCCTCCGTAGGACATTCGGAGGATTTATTTTTTTATTGATAACCTTTAAGCTTAGGAAGTATTGCGTTTTTGGCCTGAAGGGGGATGTTTCATGGACGATTATATTGTCATGCCAAAAATAAAAAGAATGATGATGTTGGCAGTTCTTTCTCTCGTTTTCGTCGCGGTGGGGATATTCATCCTATCATTATCTATAAACGAGCAATTTGAAGGGACTTTGCCGGCGATTATCGGGGGACTTTCCATTGCAGTATTTGGGCTTTGCTTCATTTACTACATCTATGTGCTCATAAAACGAGAGCCGGCACTCATCATTTCCAAAGAGGGTATCATTGATCAGTCCAGTTATATTGCAGCCGGCCTTGTCAAATGGAATGAGATTGAAGCAATTGATTTCATTCATTTTTCCGGGCAGATTTATCTCGGCATTTTTACATTTGACCGCGAGTTGATCATCAATCGGTCAAGCGGCGTGAAAAGAGTGTTAAATGTAATGAATAAAGGCCTCTTGGAATCTCAGGTCAATATACCGGTCAAAAATTTGGAGTGTTCCATTGATGAGTTGGTTGAAGCCATTAATCAGCGTTGGGAAAATGCTATTACGACTGAGGGTTAGGCAGAAAGGTCCGATCGTTTTTTTTTAGTTCGTAAGAACCATTCTCTGAAACGGTGAAACTATCGGGTATTTGATCCGTAAATAATAAGGAGCATCCAGAACGCTTTACAAAATTTCAAGGGAGTTGACTTTTAATGAAGAAAGCAATATCAATCATTTTCGGTGCGATGCTAATGCTGATGCTCGCAGCATGCGGCGAGACAGCGGAGCCTGTGGAGAAGGAAGCGGAGCAGGGGACGACGGCAGAAAAGAAGAAAGCGGACAAGGAAAAAGAAAGTGATCTGACACTGGAAGAAGTTTTTAAGAAAACGGAAGAAGCGAACAAGGATCTGAAAAGTTTCAAAAGTAAGATGAACATGAAGCAGACGGTCGATGCAGCCGGAGAAAAACAGGAAATCAATTCGGATATCGATATGGAATTCGTCACTGAGCCAATGGCGTTGCATCAAAAAATGACGATGTCCATAGAGGGAGAAAAGCAGGAAATCGATGCTTATTTGACTAAAGAAGGCTTTTATATGTATGAGCCGAATGAAAAAATGTGGATTAAACTTCCGGAAGAATTTTCGGGTCAAATTCTGCAAATGTCAGAAGGACAGACAAACCCTTCAGGACAATTGGATCAGTTAAAAGAATTTGTTGATGAGTTTGATTTTAAACAAGATGACAAGAATTATATATTGACATTAAAAGCATCCGGTGAAAAATTCGATCAGTTTTTAAAGGATACTGTCAAGGAAACGATGCCTCCTGAAATGCAGGCCGAAGAAATGTTGGGCGACATGAAGTTCAATAAGGTTGAGTACGAATTATTGATCGATAAAGAAACATTCTATTTGAACACATTGAACATGGTGACCGATATGGATACAGAAGTTGAAGGCCAAAAAATAAATATGAATATGGATATGAAATCTACCTATAGCGGCTACAACGAAGTGGAAAACATCGAGATTCCGAAGGAAGCGCTAGAAAATGCACAGGAAATTAATATGGACGAGATGAACGGGGAGTGATCCCAATCAATCGTCAAAACGCATAAAAAATAAAAGGGAAGCCTGCGCTTCCCTTTTATATTCGTCTAGGAAATTATAAAAATTTCATGTCTGAGGATAACTTANCATCGGCTCATTCTTCGCCGTGTTTCCTTTATCTCGTCGGAGGCACTCCAGTTTGTACGTCGCTAAACGAGCGCTTGCGCTTTTCTTGATTTAGTATCCAGCCTGCCAATCAAACCTCCAAAGGCAAATCTCCAGTACAAGCTTTTATAATTGTATCTGCAAACTCTTGATCGAATATTTTGGCGAGATGTTCCGGGACTGTCAGATAAACAATGCCATTTCCTTCAAGCCTCGGAGAAAAACCGAGCGGCACGGTTCTTTTGATTAATTGGGCATAAAGCTCGGGCTCGGAAAGCTGCCTTCCGAAATATTTGTGCGCCAAAACCTTTATAAGGGCGAGCGCCCCAGAAACATGGGGGGCAGCCATTGATGTACCACTTAAGGTGGCATATTTTCCATTTATCCTGAATTACGAAAGTAAAA
>NZ_QYTU02000060.1 GCF_003605365.2 Siminovitchia fortis | reverse complement strand
AAATACAGGAATGCTTTCTTACTCAGATAAAAAATAACCCGATTGGAAGAAGGAGGGTTTTCATTGTTCAGTAAGGTTTTGACAAAAGTCGGCCAGCCGCAGCTAAGAATCGATGCGTTGGAAAAAGTGGAAGGGACCCTTAAATATGCCGGAGATCTAAGCTACCCGGATACGCTGCATGCGAAACTGGCAACAAGTACATATGCACACGCAAAACTCAAATACATTCATACAGGTGACGCTTGGAAGGTGCCGGGGGTCCGCGCTGTCATTACCGGAAAGATGTTCCCATTTCACATCGGGCCCATATTGGCGGACCGCCCCCCTTTGGCGATCGACAAAGTCCGCTACTACGGTGAGCCGGTTGCATTGGTCGTTGCCGACAATGAGTATCAGGCTAAACAGGCGGCATTATCAATTAAGGTAGATTATGAACCGCTCCCGGTTGTCAATTCGGCAAAAGAGGCATTCCAAAAGGATTCCCCTTTGGTCCATGAGAATTCCGGACAATATCAAAAAATCATCAGCAATGTGTATCCTGTCGCCGGAACTAATATCGGGAGCCATATCAAAATACGCAAAGGCGATTTCAGCAAGGCATGGGAACAGTCCGAAGTGAAAGTGACAGCGGAGTATGAATTTAACCTTTCTGATCATGCAGCTTTGGAAACGAGAACCTGCAGCGTTGAAATAAACCCTTCGGGCAGGGTTATTGTTCATTCTAGCACGCAATCTCCCTACACTATCAAAAAGGTACTAAATCAATTTTTTAATATCGAGGTCGGGAATATCGTAGTCCATGTCCCTCTGCTGGGCGGGGCATTTGGAGGAAAAGGCACCGTTCAACTGGAGCCTCTCGCCTATTTGGCCTCCAAAATGACCGGCGGGAAGCTTGTGAGGCTGCAATATGACCGTGAAGAAGACTTGATCACCGCACCTGGCCATATCGGGCTTCATGCCACAGTCAGATTGGGTGCTACAAAGGAAGGAAAGCTGACTGCAGGCCAATACACTTATCTAATCGATTCGGGCGCCTATACGGACCAGGCGGCAGGCATTACAAGAGCAGCAGCGCTTGATTGCACCGGCCCCTATGATGTTCCCAACGTGTGGTGCGATTCATACTGCATGTATACAAACCACCTCTACGCCACATCATTTCGCGGCTATGCCCACCCTGAGCTGACATTTGCCGTTGAAAGAACAATGGATCAGCTTGCAGAAAAGCTCGATATCGATCCGGTACAACTTCGTCTCATAAATTCAATTAAACCTGGGGCAACTTCCCCAACCCAAACGGCGCTAAATGCCAATAATATCGGAGACGCAAAAAAATGTCTTGAAAGGGCAAAGGAATTAATCAACTGGGACGAGGGCCAAAGAACGGAAAAAGAAGGGAAAATCAAAGCTAAAGGCATCAGCCTGTTTTGGAAAACATCGACAACTGCCACTAATGCCCAAGCCGGAGCCTTTTTAACTTTCGAAGCAGACGGCAGAGTCAACCTGAACTGTGCTGCCATAGAGCTTGGACAGGGAACGAAAACCATTTTGGCGCAGATTGCGGCGGAAGAACTGGGATTGGAAACAGATAAAATCCATGTAACGATGGAAGTGAACACCCAGTATGATCCGCACCAATGGAGAACCGTTGCGAGCAGTACGACATTTCTTGCGGGAAGGGCTGTACTGGCCGCCGCAAAAGATGCCAAAACCAAACTGAAAAGAACGGCATCCATCGTTCTCAAATGTTCGGAAGAAGATCTTGATGTCGGCGGAGGGCGCGTTTATTTGAAGCCGAGTCCGGAATACGGAGTTGAGCTTAAAGACCTGGCGCTTGGCTATAAGTTCCCTAATGGCCATGCGATCGAAGGGCAAATCGTAGGTTATGGAAGATATATTCAGAGGCATTTGACCCCTATGGACAAAAATACCGGATTCGGCAAGCCTGGTCCGTGGTGGTCAATCGGCGCACAGGCTGTTGAAATAGAATTGCATCCGGAAGATTACTCTTATAAAATTTTAAAGGCTGTCACTGTATTGGACGGAGGTACTATCATTAACCCGGCGACAGCCGCCCAGCAAATGAGGGGCGGCATGTATTTGGGACTCAGTTTTGCCAGCAGTGAGTCGTTTATTTTTGACGGAAATGGAATTGTACAAAATCCTCAATTGAGAACGTATCAAATGCTCCGATTCGGTGAAGAGCCTGATGAGTACCTTGTTGATTTCATAGAGACACCATCGGCTGATGGCCCTTTCGGGGCGCGGGGAATCGGGGAATATGGAGTCATAGGGATGCCTGCTGCGCTAGCGAACGCTCTTTCGGCAGCAGTCCAGACAAACCTGAACCGATTGCCTCTCATTTCCGAGCTCATTTGGAAACAAAAGGAGGCTTTGGAATGATTCCTTTTGATTTTGAATACTACCGCCCTGATAATGTGAATGATGCAGTGGGATTGATGCAATCATTGGGGGCAAAAAAGGCCTCCATATTTTGCGGAGGAACCGAGTTCATCACTTTTGCCAGGAACAACAACATTCAGGCGGAAGCAATCATTGATATTAAAGGGATACCTGAGTGCCATGAATTTATAGATGATGGGGAGCAAATTGTCCTGGGTGCTGCCCTTACGTTAAATGAAGTCATCGAGGCGGGCTGTTTTCCCCTTCTTGCCGAAACAATCAGACGGATCGCCGACCATACATCCAGAAACAAAATTACCATCGGCGGGCATTTGAACAGCCGTTTGATCTATCGGGAAGGCATGCTTCCGCTGTTGTTGTCGGAGGCAAAACTAAAAATCGCAGGCAGTGACCGAGAAAGACTGATTTCGTTGGGTTCATCCAATCGACTCCAGCTGGAACCCGGCGAAATGGTGACCCAAATCATAATTGACAAGAAATACGCATCTCTTCCCTTCTTCCACTACAAGAAAACGAGATGTTCAAAAGTGGGATATCCGCTCGTAACAATAGCGGCGGTTAAAGAGCAGGACAAAATTACAGCTGCTTTTTCGGGGATCTGTTCCAGTCCGTTCCGGTCAAAAGAATTGGAATCAGCATTAAACGATGACTCACTATCACCTTCTGCCCGGGTTGAGAAATCACTTGAACATCTTCCTGCACCTGTTATTGAGGATTTTCAGGGTTCTGCCAAATATCGAAAGTTCATTTTAAAAAATGGTCTTTTCCTGATGATCAAGGATTTGGAGGCAGCGGCGAAATGATGCTTTCTCACGGAAAAGGAAAGTCGGTCGTACAGTTTCATGTTAACGGAGAAACACGGGAAGCGATCATCCGGTCCGGAGATACCCTCCTTCAGACTCTAAGGGGGCAGCTGGGGTTAAGCGGAGCGAAGCCCGCCTGCGGAAATGGTGATTGCGGTGCCTGCACTATTTTGATGGATGGAAAGCCAGTGCATTCCTGCCTTGTTTTATCAATTGAGGCTTTGAATAAATCCCTTTTGACGATTGAGGAGCTGAAAGATTCGCCTATCCAAAAGGCATTTGTTGAAAAATGGGCCATCCAATGCGGATATTGCACACCTGGGTTCGTTTTAAATTGCCACGCTTTATTGCAGGCTCACCCTGATGCATCGGATGAGACGATTGAAGAATGGCTTGAATCAAACCTATGCAGGTGTACAGGATACGCCGAAATAAAGGAAGCGGTCAAGTCAGTCCTGGATGCGGAAAAAAAGAACCCTCGGCTTACGTGAAAGCCGGGGACATCTTCCTCTTAACCTTTCTTAAAGCTCTTGTCGCCGCTATTTAATGATTGAATCAGCTGCAAAGTTTGGGAAGCCTGTTCGATCTGCTGCTGGACCTGTTCCAGCTGTTGCTGCTGGGCGCTTGTCGAGTGTGTGACGGAGATCCCCTGCATTTGGCTCAATTGCTGCGTTGCCTGCTGAAGCTGCTGCTGCGCCTGCTGCAATGATTGAATATCAGTCACTGAAGCATTTTGCCGGATCGTCATTTCTGCCTGCTGCATGGCTTGGATCGCCTGCTTTTTTTGTGACTGGAATTGCTGTTCCAGCTGCTGATCGTTTTTTTGGGCTTCCTGCTGATTTATTTTCTGTGCAAATGCTTGCAGTTCCGCCTGCTGTTTTTTTTGGTTACTGTTCACATCGGATTCCTCCCAGATAAAATTGCTTAGTCATTATTTTTCATACATCAGAAAGGTTTTATCCATATTTTCAACTGGGAAAAATTTTTTAAACAGATAAAAATCAAAACGAGAGTTCCGACAACAAAACAATAAATGCTAAAATAAACAAGGATATGTACTTCAAGATTTCAAATATATCAAACTGCATATCTAGCCTTCCTGTCCTGCAATTACACCCCAATTGTCGAGGTTACCGCTTCTCCCCCTCCTTATCAAGGTTGCCTGCCATTCTCTTAAAAGAAAAAAGATTGTGCTTGTATTTCAATTTTACTCATGATAAAATCACAATCGACACTATATTTGGTGACAAATATTTTACACAACACAATATATTGATAATTCACAAGACGAGGTGCCCATTGAGGGCTTAAAAGGGAATCCGGTGAAAATCCGGAACTGTCCCCGCAACTGTAAGTGCGAACGACCGGGAAAGAACCACTGTCCATAAACGGGAAGGTTCCCCAGTAGGATGATGCACAAGTCAGGAGACCTGCCTTTTCTTGTCCGAGTTTCAATTCTTCGGGGGTTGGGAAGATGAAACGATAGCGAAACTGTTTCCTTTTTTCCCTATCGTTTGTTCCGCTCTGTTCCCCGGAGTGGATTTTTTTATTGGAGAAAACAGGAGGTTTCTATTAAAAATGACAACAATCATCGTTAAAGAAGATGGAAACAGAAAAAAACCATTTGACAGGGATCGGCTGGACAAATTTCTTAAGAGAGTCACTTTGATAGATTCAATGGACTACCGCGATAAAATTTTTAGAAGTATTGAAGCAAAAACAGAGCTAAAAGCAGAGCATATTACAGACCTGCTCATTCAATCCGCGCTGGAAAACGTTGATGAATTGAATACACAATGGTCTTTTGATGCAGCAAAAATATATTTGCACGATTTATACAGAAGGGCTGCCGAAAGCCGTTCCTATGATAAAAATAAGAAATACGGCGATTTTTACAGCCTTATAACAGCGTTGACGGAAAAAGGGATTTATTCCCCCTCCCTTTTGGAAAAATACAGTAAACAGGAAATCGATCAATTGTCAAAGCTGATTGATCCGGAGCGTGATTACCTTTTTGATTATACAGGCCTGCATACGCTGGCTACAAGATATTTGGCTGTTGACCATGAAAAGAACACATTCGAGCTGCCACAGGAAAGATGGCTCATCATTGCGATGCATCTCATGCAGGATGAAGCGGCAGATAAACGCTTGGAACATGTGGCGGAAAGCTACTGGGCGCTTTCAAATCTCTATATGACGGTTGCAACGCCGACACTTGCCAATGCCGGGCTCGCCCACGGGCAATTGTCGAGCTGCTTCATTGATACCGTGGATGACTCCCTGATCGGCATATACAACAGCAACACGGATGTTGCCAGACTATCCAAAGACGGAGGCGGAATCGGCGTCTACATGGGCAAGGTGAGAGCACGCGGCAGCTCCATCAAAGGGTTTAAAGGCGCTTCATCAGGCGTTGTCCCGTGGATTAAACAGTTGAACAACACGGCAGTCAGCGTAGACCAGCTTGGAAGGCGCAAAGGCGCCATTGCCGTCTATCTTGACGTATGGCATGCCGATATCCTTTCTTTTCTCGACTTGAAGCTCAACAACGGAGACGAAAGGCAGCGGGCGCACGATATTTTTACAGGGGTCTGCCTGCCCGACCTGTTCATGGAGCAGGTTGAAAGACGCGGAGACTGGCATTTATTCGACCCTTATGAAGTGAAACAAGTGATGGGCTATTCTTTGGAAGACTTTTATGATGAAGAAAAAGGCGCAGGTTCATTCAGGGAAAAATACGAAGAATGTGTCCAGTGTGAACAATTGACCAAAACAACGATTCCTGCCATCCAGATCATGATCCGAATCATGAAGTCCCAGTTGGAAACAGGCACTCCTTTCATGTTTTACAGGGATCAAGTGAACCGCATGAATCCAAACAAACATGCCGGAATGGTGTATTCCAGCAATTTATGTACAGAAATCATGCAAAATATGTCCCCTACCATTCATTGTGAGGAAACGGTTGATGGGGATACGATCATTTCATATAAAAAAGCCGGTGATTTTGTCGTATGCAACCTCTCTTCCATCAATCTGGGAAAATCGGTTGATCCGAATGGGGACAACTTTGAGATTTTGGAGAGGCTGATTCCTATCCAGGTAAGAATGCTGGATAATGTCATCGACCTGAATACGATTGATGTCAAGCAGGCTGCCATTACTAATCAAAAATACCGTGCCATCGGCCTCGGAACCTTCGGCTGGCATCACCTGCTGGCCTTAAAGGGCATCGCCTGGGAATCCAAAGAGGCTGTTCAATTGGCGGACAGCCTATATGAGAAAATTGCCCAATTGACCATCAAAGCAAGCGTGCAGCTGGCAAAAGAAAAAGGCGCTTACCCGCTGTTTGAAGGAAGCGACTGGCAGACAGGCCATTACTTTGAAGTGCGCGGCTACCTTGCGGATGACAACGAAAATGAGTGGAAAGAAATCATGGATGATGTAAAAGAACACGGCATAAGAAACGGGTACTTGATGGCAGTTGCTCCAAATTCAAGCACATCTGTCATAGCGGGCTCGACTGCCAGCATCGACCCCGTCTTCAAACCGTTTTACCATGAAGAAAAGAAAAATTATAAGCTTCCGGTTGTTGCGCCGGACCTTGACCATCATACATACAATGTGTACAGGAAATCGGCATACATTGTGGATCAGCGCTGGTCCATCCAGCAAAATGCTGCGAGACAGCGACATATCGACCAGGCCGTCTCATTTAACTTTTACGTCCCGAATCATATTAAGGCGCAGGTCATGCTCGATTTGCATTTGCAGGCTTGGGATTCAGGGTTGAAAACAACGTATTACGTGAGATCGACCGCATCGGATATAGAGGATTGTGTATGGTGCGAATCCTGATCTGCTATGCCAGCTTCAGCGGAAACACGAAAGAGACGGCCGAAATCATCGATGACATTTTTTCAACAAAAGGGCATTCCACCCTTTTGCACCGGATCGGATCGGGACCTGCACCCGATCCTTCCCGCTTTGACGCCATGCTGGTCGGAACCTTTACTTGGGGGAAAGGGAAAACTCCGGAAATTGTAAAGGATTTTGTCTACGAAATCGGGTATAAGCCGCCCAGCGTTTATGTATTTGGAACAGGAGATACGCAATTCGGGGGCGATGCATTGTTTTGCCATGCTGCTGAAAAACTCGCGGCATTTTATCATTCATCATTTGAGCCTTTAAAAATTGAACAAAGTCCCAGAGGCTCTCAGGAAAAGACAGTAAAAAAATGGACGGAAGGAGTATTGAATCAATGCCTAAAACACTTGACAAAGTAGCCGTTTTGGAACCACTGAATCCTAATAAATCGACAGCACTGTTCGGGGGAAAGGCCAGCGGCATCTTGAATTGGAACGACCTTGCCTACCCTCATTTCTACAATCACAGGGAGCAGATCCGTGCATTATTCTGGCGTGCAAGCGAGGTGGATATGACCCAGGATATCAAGCAGTTTCCAACACTTCCAGAAAAAGAACAGGATGCATTTTTAAAAATTATCGGATTGCTTGCGACACTTGACGGCCCGCAGACTGATATTGCAGCCAGAATCGGCCATTACTCAACCGACCCTTCTGTAAAATCAATCATGGCGACAATCGCCGACCAGGAGAGCGAGCACAACCACAGTTACGCATATGTCCTTTCTTCCGTCACTTCTTTTGACAGACAAAATGAATCATTTGAAACCGGAAGAAAAGATGAAGTGTTACTGAAAAGAAATGAAAGGATCATGCAAGTGTATAATGAGTTTGCATTGAACCCTTCCATTGAAAATGTTTTAAAGGCAATGGTCTACACAGCATTGCTTGAAGGATTATTCTTTTATTCAGGATTTGCTTTCTTCTATAACATGGCAAGAAA
Source organism: Siminovitchia fortis (assembly GCF_003605365.2). Classification (GTDB taxonomy): domain Bacteria; phylum Bacillota; class Bacilli; order Bacillales; family Bacillaceae_C; genus Siminovitchia; species Siminovitchia fortis. The sequence goes on along the minus strand of NZ_QYTU02000060.1, from coordinate 4,731 downwards.
TCAAAAAATGGTCGGAACATCCACGATGATTTCTTATATTAACCGCGACGAGCTTCAGCATGGCCGTTTTATCAGCGATCTGTTCCGTGCCACTCTGGCCGAAAATCCGGAATGTAATACGGCGGAATTTACGGATTGGGTATACGGCCAGTTCCGCCATTCGGTCGATCAGGAAATGAATTGGAGCCGCTATGTACTGGATGGAATTGATGGAATCGACCTCATTGAGATGGAAGGCTATATCAAGTACAGAGCAAATAAAATGCTTAGAATGCTGGGGTTGAGCGAAATGTATGAAGATTATGTTGATAATCCGATGAAATGGATCCGTGCCTATGTAGACAATTTTGATGATACGAAAACGGACTTTTTCGAACAAAAATCCCGCCAATACACCAAAACAAGCGATCTGAACGGATTTGATGAATTATAATNAAACACGCGCAGCGGAGCGGAGCGATGTTGACTTATCGTAGGAAGAAGCGTGAAGTCTGCTAGTCGATAGGCGCTGGAGCCGGACGCAGCACTAAGTGACAAATAAGTTACTCACAACCTGAGCATTTTATAATTTCCTAACAGTAAAAAAAGAACTGCCACTCAATAGGGCAGTTCTTTTCATGAATAAAATTATAGTTTAACAACGTTTTCCGCTTGTGGTCCACGTTGGCCTTCAACGATTTCAAATTCCACTTGTTGACCTTCATCAAGAGTTTTGAATCCTTCACCTTGAATAGCGCTGAAATGTACGAATACGTCATTTCCGCCTTCTACTTCGATGAATCCAAAACCTTTCTCACTGTTAAACCATTTAACTGTACCAGTTGTCATGCACAAAAACCTCCAAAAATTATTTAATATGTTCCTAATATTTACCGGGTAAATAAAAATTCACATATTATAATAAATACCCACTTGCTGGAGTAGATATTCATTATAACATGTGAATAATGGTAACTCCAATTACTGGTAAATAAAATTCATATCCTTACTTCACATTCATTATACATGAACGAAAAGAAAAAAACAAGAAGCGGGCAAAGTTATTTTTTTATGTTAATATTTTTTTACCCGTTTCCTGTATTTTTTATTCATTATTTTTTCTCTCCAGCTGCAGAAGTTTTCGCTGCAGGCTTTTTTGCTTTAGCCGGCCGTTTTGTTTTGGGCTTGGTCCTGTCGATTGAAGCCTGAAGCGCAGCCATCAGATCAGTCATTTGGGCTGCAGGCTCTTTTTCCTTCACAGTGACCAGATCTTTTCCTGTCCGTTTCGCTTCAATCAATTCAAGAACCTTCGTTCGGTATTCGTCTTTATACTTTTCCGGATCAAATGTGGTGGTCAATTGATCAATAAGCATAATCGCCGTATCGATCTCCTTCTTTGTCACATTATCCTCGGATGGGACATTGGGGACGTCAGCGGCTTTTCGAACTTCATCCGGAAAGTGGATCGTTTCCATTAAAAGGGTATCTTGATAAACCCGAATGACCGCGAGTTGTTCCTTGGAACGGATCATGATTTTTGCGAGCCCTACTTTTTCCGACTCGGTCAAAGCTTTCCTGAGCAGTCCATAAGCTTTATTTCCGCCATCAGGGGACATATAATAGCTTCGGTTGAAATATATGGGATCGATTTCATCCAATTTAATAAAATCGATGATTTCCACCGCTTTTTCTTCCACCGCCTCTTTCAATCCACTTAATTCGTCCTCTTCAACGACGACAAATTTTCCTTTTGTGACTTCATAGCCTTTGACAATGTCCTTGGTGCCAATCTCCTTTTCACATGTGGGACAAACCTTTTCGTACTTGATAGGTGTGTGGCATTCATTGTGCAATGACCGGAATTTAACATTTTTATCTTCTGTTGCGGCATGCAGTTTGATCGGGATGTTCACAAGCCCGAAACTGATGCTTCCTTTCCACATTGTATGCATATGGTCACCCTTGTCTGCTTGGTTTTTCCATAGCTTTTGTTCATGGCCCCAAGATATACACACATAAACTTTTGGTAAAAAAAATCGGTTAGGAAAAACTACATGTAGAGAAAATGCTGAAAAGGTGTGATTTCGATGAGGCCTATGCTTCCCACTTTAACCTTTGATCCACCCCAAAAAGGAAACTGGCTCTATGAATTAAAATATGACGGGTATCGTGGATTGTTGGAATGGACAGAGCATGAAGTACACCTTTGGAGCAGGAACGGCAAGGATATGCTTCCACAATTCCCGGAAATAAAAACTTTTTTGGACGCAAATTTAGAAAAAATGAAGGAATATCTTCCCATTTTGTTGGATGGGGAACTTGTCATTTTGGAAAATCCGTTCAAGGCTAATTTTTCAAAGCTGCAGCAAAGGGGAAGGATGCGCTCAAAAGAAAAAATATCACTGGAATCAAGCGAATGGCCATGCCATTATCTCCTATTTGATTTATTATCCTGTCAAGGAAGCGACCTGGCTGCCTCGCCCTATCATCAGCGGAAAAGCAAATTATTAAAGCTGGTCCAAATTCTTGGGCTCCCTGATTCCCCTGCCCCGGGAGATGGCAGGCTGTTCCAATACATCCCCTTTTCAAAATCCCTTAAAGAGAGTTTGCATACCGCGATGGAATTTGACAGCGAAGGAATTGTCGCCAAACAGGCACAAAGCAAATGGCTTGAGGGTAAAAGATCCGCAAACTGGCTGAAAATCAAAAATTGGAAAACCGCATCCTGTTTCATCACTTCCATGGATGAAGAGAATGGGTATTTTTATGTTGGGGTTTGGAAAGAAGGCACTGTTTTTCCGCTTGGCCAATTTTTATTCAGCCTTGATTCGGAGGCGAAGGCGGCGTTGAAAACAACCATACTTGAAAACCATACCGGACGGGAGGGATCGATGTATTTCGTTGATCCCGGCATATGTGTTGACATCAACTATCTGGAATGGACGGACAATCAGCTGCGGGAGCCGCATTTCAAATGTTTGCGGTTTGACCTTCATCCGGACGACTGTACTTTTGAAAAATTTTTATATGACGAAGCAATGTTCCCTTCCGACATCGAAATCACTCATCCGGATAAAGTTTTATGGAAAAAAAATTATGCAACGAAGCTGGACTATGTCCGCTATCTTAGAAAGACAGCCCATTTCATGCTTCCTTTTTTGAAAAATCGGGCTCTTACAGTTATCAGGTCCCCGCACGGTGTATTCGGAGAATCCTTTTATCAGAAGAACAAGCCGGAAACCTCCCCCGGTTTCGTTGAATCATTCGTAGTAGATGGCATCGACTACATTGTATGCAACGATTTGAAATCACTCATATGGCTCGGAAATCAGCTTGCGATCGAGTTCCACATCCCTTTTCATACTGTGGCAAGCAAGTATGTGAGCGAGATTGTTTTTGACCTTGACCCCCCGGACCGGTCGCACTTCCAGCTGGCTGTATACGCAGCTACAATCCTTAAACAGATTTTAGATGAACTGAATCTATTGTCATTTGTAAAACTGTCCGGTAATAAGGGGCTTCAAGTCTACATTCCATTGCCTGAAGGACAGTTTACATGGGAGGACACCCGCCGGTTTACATCATTTGTCGCCGAATTTTTGGTGCAGTATGATCCGGATTCTTTCACTACGGAAAGGTTGAAAAAAAATCGGGGCGAACGGCTCTATGTCGATTTTGTCCAGCACGCCGAAGGAAAAACGATCATCGCACCTTATTCGGTCAGGAACAATGAGGACGGACTTGTGGCTGCCCCCATTCATTGGGACGAGCTGACCGATGATCTATGCCCCGCCCAGTTTACTATGAATGCCGTCCTCAAAAGACTTGCCCAGATGAAAGACCCATTTTCCGGATATTTTCACTGCAAAAACAAGCAGCCGTTCGAGAAAGTGCTTGATCTTTTGGGAAATCAAGGCTAAAACAATACCAGCAGACATAAACAGAGGCTTCTCTCTTCCTTTGACAAGCTTGAATCCACTTTCAGCAAGGGGGTATTTGGAGAAAAGTATTGCTGCCACTTAATGGGCATCAACCCTTTTTTTATAGTCATGACCGGCCGTCCATTTTTTAATAACATCCTGTCCGAATACGGCTTTTTGAGCTCGAAATGATCAGGGCCGACAATAAAGCTGCGGCTTTTGCTGCCTCTAGTATTGATCATCACAGAAAGCTTTTTTTTCGAAGTGATGAAGCTTATACCGCTTTGGTCTATATGCATGTAAGCAGTTGTCCCTATTCCATGCTCATTGATTTTAAACAGCCGTCCCCTTTTTCCCAGTTCATAATATTTCAGGCGGGCCCTCCTCTCCTTTCCTTTGACGATCAATAGGGAAAGCCGCCGGATTCCGTCTGAAGAGTAAGCCTCCATCAGACAATTGGCATTGTGTGAAGGGATGATGAGGAGGGTTTCATTATGCTCGGCCATCGGGCCGTTGCTGAGCATCATTGACACCGCACTGATCTTATATGAAAAATATAAACATCTCAATATAAAATATATCATGCATAGAAATACAGCCAGGCCTGCCAGGTTGCTCAGCAAAAAATCAGCTTTTTTCACATTTGGCAGGATGATAACCGTAAAAACGACGGTAAACAGGATGCTTTGATGAAAATACAGACGGGCCATGAAAGAGTAATGTTCTTTTATATTCATCCTCTTCCCCCTATTTCAGGAGTCTCGATACATTATACGAGACAAGCCCTATGAACATGACCTTTTTAAAATCAAAACCACCAGTGTGAACTGGT
>NZ_QYTU02000006.1 GCF_003605365.2 Siminovitchia fortis | reverse complement strand
CTCGCTGTGCCGTTGACCGCGTTCGACATTCAACCGCCTACGCATGCACTGGACAACGCCGCTTTTAACCGTTGCTGTCTAAAGTACTATTTTCTTAAAAAATCCGCGCACAAGCACCCGCCTCCTAAAAAGTTAAAGCCCTCCATCTACACCGGAGGGCTTTAACCTTATGGATTCGTCGACCACAGACCTGCTTCCTTAAGAAAGACGCGCGGATTCAATTTTAACTGAGAGACCATAAGTTCGGCGAGGTCTTCCGGCTGCATCACTTTTTCAGGGTTGCCGTCTGTCAGGTTTTGGGCGAATGCCAAATCAGTGGCAACCGTGCTTGGTGTCAAGGCGGACACGCGAATGTTATATTTTCTTGCCTCTTGCATGATGGATTCCGTCAATCCCAGGACGGCAAATTTCGAAGTGCTGTAGGCACTCATGACCGGCCCGCCTTTCTGGCCGGCGGTTGAAGAGATATTGATAATATCCCCGGATTTCCTTTCCATCATCTCCGGTAAAACCGCCCTTGTCACATAATACATGCCCATTACGTTGACATCGATGATCCGCTTGAATTCTTCGGGAGTGAGCTCGAGGAACTTTCCGAATTTGGCAATTCCCGCATTGTTGATCAGAATATCGATCGAACCAAGATCGGATTTGACATGATCGACTGCCGCTGTCACAGAAGCTTGATCCGATACATCTGCAACCGCAACTGCCACGTTTACGTCGAATTCCTCAAGTTCTTTGGCCACCTTCTCCAGATGATCAAACGTTTTTCCCACAAGCCCCACATTGATTCCCTCACGGGCAAAAGCAATCGCGGTTGCCCGGCCGATTCCTCTTCCCGCTCCGGTAATCAGGGCATTTTTCCCTTTTAAATTTTGCATATGCTATATAGTCTCCTTTTTTACTTCTGTTAAAAAATCTGCTTGGGCCAGCCAGTCATCTTTCTCCTGCCGGCCACCGCCAGAATACTATTGAAAAGTTTTCTGGTCAAGTAATTCACATACAAAAAAATCCCTCCCATAGGAAGGAGGAATTCTCGTTTTTTCCTCAGGCAGCATGAAGTCTCCTGAAAAGGCAAGGAAAACTGTCCCCTGCTTCAAATTAATCCAATAATGAGAGCGATTATGACTAAGATGATGCTTAGTCCCCACATCCAGAATAGGGAATAGCGCAGGTGTTTGCCCATTTCCAATCCTGCCAATCCGAGTGCCAGCCAAACTGCCGGCGCCAATGGGCTGACAAAGGTACCAACGATGTTTCCAATAATCATTGCATACGCTGTAGATAAAGAGGATACGCCAAAACTTGCAGCAATTTGGTCAACAACAGGAAACAATGCGAAGTAATAGGCATCTGTACTTAATAATAAATCAAACGGGACACCTAAAATCCCAATAATTATATGCAAATAAGGGGTAACGGTTTCAGGCAGTACCTTTACAACATCTTTTGCAATTGCATCTAACATCCCTGTTCCATTCAATATTCCCAAGAACAATCCTGCAGCCAAAATGATGGAGGCCATAGTAAGTGCATTGGGTGCATGGGCACGCAATCTCTCCATCTGATCATTGACCTTTCTAAAGTTAAGGGGCAATGCGATGCTTACACCAATCATGAAAGCCAAACCTGCCGGGATAATCCCTGCAACAAGGACACCAATAACGGCTAATGCTAAAAGTGCGTTTACCCAAATTAATTTAGGGCGATTTAAAGACTGGTCTCTTGCAGATTGGGAAGCCTCGTGATCATCTTCTGCCGAAGCATCCAGTGCTGCTGCCATTTCCAATGCTCCATAGTTCGCAATAATTCTTCTCTTTTCTCTTATTCCTAGAAAAACCGCTAAGACAATCATCAATATTAATCCAATCATTTGTATTGGAATCAGGGGTCTCCATAATTCTGTTACATCCATCTTCAATACAGAAGCCGTTCTTCCTAATGGACCTGCCCAAGGAAGCATATTCATAATGCTTGCGCTCCCTCCAACTAGCAGAAGAAGCAAATATGGATTCATTTTCAATCGTTTATACAATGGCAAAAGTGCCGGAATTGTTATTAAAAAGGTAGAAGCACCCGATCCATCCAACTGTGCAATCGCTGCAATTAAAACGGTTCCCACACTCACTGTAACTACATTTCCGCGTGAAAAAACGACCATTTTATTAATGAGCGGGTCAAAGAGACCTACATCTTGCAAAATTCCAAAGAAAATAATCGCAAAGATAAACATTATGGCAACATTAATAACAGACCCGACACCACTTTCAAAAAAGCCGCCAATTTTCCCCATACTATACCCCGCAGCCAACGCACCGAGAATAGGTGGTATAACCATAGCAACAATTGGGGTGACTCTTCCACTGATTAGTAAAGTGACAATGACTAAAATCGTCATAAGACCAATTAAACTAAGACTCAATTGATATTCCCCTTTCCGTAACTCACTAATTTTCTTTATCTGGATACGTTTTCATTTGGTGCTATTTTTTTGTTAGTAAAAAATTATCACGGAATAAGGAAAGGGTAAATGTTCTACTCATAAAACAAATAATTATCATTTTTAGTAATTTTGTTCATAAGTTTCATAACAAATATATTGACGTTCTGGCCTCCCGACAGTTCCGTAGTTGAGCTTTGTTTTTACCTTTTTTATCGAAACTAAATATTCCAAGTAACGGCGTGCTGTCGAACGGCTTATTCCTAATAATTTGCTCAATTGTACAGCTGTTACTCCAGCAGCCATCTTATCGTTTAATAATTGATTAATTTTGTCTAAAGTAATCGAATCAATGCCTTTTGGAAGCTCCTGATCTGGACTATGTGAATCCAATAAACGGCGAAAACCCGTCAGATAGTCAATATCCGCCTGTTCCAGCTCTTTTTTAGATTGCATATAATTTCTATATTTTTTGTACCTGGATAAAGTTTGTGCGAATCGTTCATCGTCCACAGGCTTCACGATAAAATCAAAAATTCCGCCGCGCAATGTTTCTTGTATGGCGGATGTATCTTTTTCAGCACTTACGATTACGATATCAACCTCATGATATTTATGGCGGATTTGCCAAAAAAGCTCCAGACCCTCGACATCCGGAATATATAGATCCAGCAATAGCAGATCGGGCATCTTTTGGCAGTTTTCAAGATATTGCAGTGCCTCGTTCCCGCTTTTTACAACCTTTTGAACATCAAACCCTGCTACTTTTTCAACATATTGACGGTTAATTTCCGCCACTCTAAAATCATCCTCGATAATGAGTACCGAATATGTTTTCTTCATCCTTCTCTCCTCTAATCTTTTGGTATAATGATGACGAAACAGGCCCCTCCAAGTTCGCCTTCTTCCAAAACAATGTCACCGCCGGCTTCATTCAGCACGAATTTAGTGAGAGCCAAGCCTGTTCCCCGATTGAAACCCCTCTTGGTTGAAAATCCTTGCTGAAAAATCCGGGACATATTTTCTTGCGGCACACCAATGCCGGCGTCGTCAATTTCAAAAATGCAATCGTCCCCTAGATCAGTAAAAAAGATGGAAACCTTACGCTCACTTTCAACTTTAGTTTTTACCGCATCAAATGCATTTTCAATTACATTCCCCAGTGCGGTTAATATGGCATCCTGCTTTTTCTCGGAAAATTCGTATTCCAACTGACTATCTGGATGAATCGTCATCGTAATACCCAATTCATTTGCCTGATTAAATTTCCCTTGCAATAATGCATGAATTAACGGATCAGAAACCTTTTCTGTCAAAAAGTCCAATCTATCCTGTTGAATATTGCTTTCTTTATAAAATCAATTGCGTCTTTCTTTCTATTGTTCTGTATCAATCCCAGAATAATATGAAGTTTATTAAAGTATTCATGCGTCAGGGCGCGCTGCGTATTGGCATATTGCCTGATTCGCACTAACTCCGCTGTCATTTTTTCCAATTCCGTTTTTTTACGGAAAGTATAAACAACGCCGGTAAAAACATCTTCACTGTATATCGGAGTTTGATTGACAAGGGCGATATTTTTCCCAAGAACCATTTCCCTGTCATAGTAATGATCCTTTTGTTTAAATAAAGCACTTTTATATAATGAGGGGGCAATCTCTTTGATGGATGTCCCCAGATAATTGATTTCTTTCTGCTTCTTTTTGGAAAAAAGAATGTCTTTTGCCGCCACATTCATGGCTGTAATCATCCCTTGGCTGTCCACAGCGATGATTCCTTCATGTGTCGACTGTAAAATTGCTTCGTTTTGTAAATATAAATGGGAGATTTCCTCCGGCTCCATATGATGCAGCAAGCTTTTAATATAATGGGAGATCAAACTTGCTCCTAAAATACCTAAAAGCATAATAATACCAAGGGTAGTCCACAATGTCCGGCTTTGATTTTTGATCATTTCTTGGACACTGTCGTTAAGAAAGCCAACCGATACGATTCCAATAATTTTTCCATCTGAATAGATGGGCACCTTCCCGCGAATAGACAGGCCAAGTGATCCGTTTTTTTTCGATACATACGATTCCCCGTGAAGCAATGCTCTATCATTATCCCCGCCCACCATTTTTTTCCCAAGTTTTCCGGCATCGGGATGCGAGTATCTAATTCCTTCTGTATCCCCGACAACGATGAACTCAGCACCCGATTCCTTTTGTATTGGTGAAACGATTTCTTGAATCGCTGATGAAGGCTCTTCCGATTGCAGTGCTTCTTGAATTTTGGGGATATTGGCTACACTATGTGCTAAACCAATGGCTCGTTCCCCTATTTGGTCCTCTATCATATTGACAATAAATTTATGAAGAAATATCAAAAAAATAATGCAAATTCCAATGATCAACAAACTAATTAATAGGATCATTTTTATTTTCAAGCTATACTTCACCTTTGGAATTCTGCGTTCCCGATACATATGACAAATCCCCTAAAAATATTTTAAAAGTTTATTATAACACTTCCTTTAAAGCAGGATGAAGCCGGGGAAATCGGTGGTGGAAGCCGGGAATAGAATTGTGAATATTTGATCAATCCTATTTTCAGTTATCTTTGATCATTTTTTCACTGGCATCTTTGTCAATGTTTTTAAAAAGCTTTAATAAAAAAGGCAACAGCAAGAACAAGGTAATGACCCTGATAATATGTAAAGTTGCTACAATTGTAGGATTAATTTCAAGTGCTACGGCTGTAACCGTCATTTCAGCTGCACCGGCTGGTGTAGTACTGATTAAGCTGGTTGTATAGGGAAGTTTCGTAGTTAATTTAAAAATGAACGCTGTCATTAAGGTCAAACAAAATAGCAGCAAAATGATCAATAACGTGGCCGGGCCAAGTTTCCAGACCCTTCTGAGTACCTCTCTATCAAAGCGGATACCGACAAAAGCACCTATCAATGCCTGGCCAATCCCTGAAACATTCCTTGGAACCGGATCAATTTCGACAACAAATACAGTCAGCAGGAAGCCCGTTAATATGGAGAATAGCAATGTTCCCCCGGGCACTTTAAATCTGGCATCAAGATAAACTGTGATCAGGATAACCGTAATAAAAAACAATATTTGTGATGGTTGGAGAAGGATTGTCGATTGGACAGTTGCAGGATCAACCGAAACAGGCTGAATATAACCTATAATTAAGGGGATGGATATAGTAAAAAAAGTGATCCTGATTGTATGGAACGCAGCAACCAATCGATCATCTGCCCGGTATTGGCCACTAATCCCAATAATTTCAGAAGCTCCGCCCGGAATACAGCAAAAAAATGCGGTAAACCTATCGATGCTTGTTATTTTATACAACAGGATACCGAGTAAATATCCTGCAGCAATCAAAATAATAATGGTGGCAAACAAAGGTATAAACAAATAGTGCATCTGCTTTAAGGTATCCAAATTTAATAACAGGCTAATATTTGCGCCGGCAAAAGCCAGGACCAGTTTAAAAAGGTTCCTGTCAAATTGAAAGCGTGTAAGAAATATCCCAAAAACAATCCCTGTGGTTAATGACCCGATAAGCCATCCAGCAGGGATATTGAGCGTATCAAAAATGAAGCCTGCAAATATTGCCAATAATAGATAAATCCCTTTTTGTACGACCATAAAAAATCCTTTCTGTTCATCATAGAGGTACAGTTATAGACTGATGGACTGCTTTCAATCTCATTCATCCCCTGTCGGGCTTGCGCTTTGATTGTCGCAACCACAACTGCATTATTTTCCTTCTCCGTCACAGGCCCCGATATAAGTAGGTCAGAAAAGCCCGCATGAATCTATATTAAGCTTACAATATAATCTGTAATTGATTAAATAGAAAATTTGAATAGCCTGCCATTAAGAAAAATAATGGCGATAAGTGAGAGCGCTATCTTTTAGGTATTTAAGTTAAATCCTTCAAATGTTTAGTTGCTGTAATAAGAAAATCGGGTGCGCCGAAAAGCGGCCTGATTTTAACGCAAAACAGACTGACTAATCCGCTCTGAGATCGCTTCTGCAAAATCGGATGTTGATGCGTTGCCTCCAAGGTCTTTTGTTTTGACGCCGTCTTCAAACGACTGATACAGGCCCTGCTCTACGAGCCGGCCGGTTTCCTTCAGCTTTGGATCGTTATGGCGTTCTGCCAGCCAGTCCATCAGCATCACAGTGGAAAGGATCATACCAGTCGGATTGCCAATATTTAAACCGGCAATATCCGGTGCGGAACCGTGCGCTGCCTGCGCCATCGCAAGGTGATCATTTGAGTTGATGGATGGGGCCAGCCCCAGGCTCCCTGCAAGTTCACCTGCAAGGTCAGAAAGAATATCCCCATACATATTTTCCGTCACAATCACATCAAAGTCTTTGGCACGGCGTACCAGGTGGGCTGCCATTGCGTCAATATGGTAATCGTCTACTGTAACTTCAGGGTACTGCTCCGCTACTTCCCGGCAAACTTTTAAAAATAAGCCCGTACTCAAGCGGAGAACATTGGCTTTATGGACAATGGTTACTTTTTTACTGCGCTGCATGGCCATTTTAAACGCGGCATGGGCAATACGTTCCACTGCTTTTCGGGTAAAAACGCCGGATGTCAAGACTACATCTTCGGTAATCTGCCATTCTCCATGTCCGTTGTACATATTGCGGTCTGCGTAAAAACCTTCTGTATTTTCCCGGTAGATCACTAGATCTGCTTCTTCTACGACACTCTTAATTCCAGGCATAGTTTTAGCCGGACGGATATTGGCGTACAAATCAAGTTTGCGGCGAAGGGCACCGCTAGGGTTCAGCTTATTCTTATGCTCAGGAGGATAGGCGGCGGAGTCATGAGGGCCGAGAATCCATCCATGCGTATTTTTTAACGTTTCTGTGGTAATCTCCGGAAGGGGGTCATTGTGATGTTTGATTCCTTCCCACCCCATTGGAAGGTTAACCCAGTCAATGTCAACGCCCGTTTTGCGGGCAGCTGTTTTGAAAACCTCTACTGCAGCTCTTACAATTTCCGGTCCAATGCCATCTCCAGCAAGTACTCCCAGACGATAAATAGTCATTTCAATAACTTCCTCTCTTGAATAAAGTAGATGCTAAGTTCCGTAAAGCAACAGTAAACTTCTATATCTAATGTAAAGGAATTAAAGAAATAAATATAGAAAAAGGATACTGAAAGATACCAGCGGTTCACCTATCATTTGGAAAAACCACCTTTTCAAATTGGCAATGGTAAGAGTATTTGTTTATTTTGCAAAAGGGTACGGCTTTTGCAGTTAAAACAAATAAAAAACAGCCTTGAACCCGCATGGCTGCTGATTCTTTGGCTGTTTTTTCCTGTCGGAAAGTTGTAGTGTAAATTACCCGAAAAAGGGAAAGATCGTTGCAAGGAGGGATCATGAGGCTTGCCGCACAAAAAAGCTCTCTCTTGGAAAGAGAGCTCGATTGGTAAGTATAGAAGTGTTCGATTGAAGAAATTATTTGAAAGCGCTTTACATAGAAGTGAAACTAAGAAAGGAATGATAAATCTAAAGCTAAATTCAGGAAAAAGACAGTATGCACAACCGTGAATATAAGTCCAGCTTTTGTTGTTTTGTTCATAAATTTGTCACTCCTTTTTTTTAGTGTTTTTAGTATATACCCGGAAAGCAGAGTTGTAAATATTTTTTTAAAAATTTTTTCTTGGACTCTAAATAAAGAAGGGTCTCTTGCCCCAAGATGTACTTTTTCACCGGTTTTCCGGGCTTTATCGCCTTTTCTCTTATAAAACATATGTTGCAAAATGGATATCATGCAAAGCAGATCTACCTCAGCACCTCAATGCCCGCGCACGCTTTTTTTCGGCGGATGCGGGCAACGGCTCAGCTTCCCAATGCCCGCGCGAGCTTTTTTTCGGTGGACGCGGGCAACGGCTCAGCAACCCAATGCCCGCACATGCTTTTTTTCGGCGGTCGCGGGCAACGGCTCTGCAACCCAATGCCCGCGCGAGCTTTTTTTCGGCGGTCGCGGGCAACGGCTCAGTGTGCCAACGCCCGCGCAGACGCTTTTGGGCCGGCATTTCTGCCGGCCCTTACAGTTCGAATTCCCATTCGTCTTTTAAATTCAGGTATAAAATCAGAAGTGCATCCTCAAGCTCGCGCGTATTTTTTCCGGTCGTTTCCCATCCAAGCTTTGGAAAGAGAATTTCCGCCACTTGCTTCGTTAAATCATGGCGCTCCTCGAGTGGCAGCTGCAGCAGGCGGTCGCTGTACGTTCGGACCAGATTCCAGTCCTGGGCAGTCAGTGCGCGAAGCGTAAATGATTCAATGAGAATGTCGTGCTTTGACAGTCCTCTTCTTTGAATTTCCTTTTCAACGGGCGTAAGTTTTCCCGGTCGCTTCGCTTTCCTTTCGTGAACGACAATCGTTCCGGCGACCAAGTCCCCGACCCTTTTATGCTGAGGATGGAAAAAGATCATCAGCAATCCCGTTAAATAACTTGCAGGGAGGGAGTCCACAATGCGCATAAAATTCCGGATGAAGCTCGATAACAGTGTCAGGCTGTGCCCGTTATCCTGGATTACCCGAATGCCCAATGCCCTTTTTCCGATCGTTTTTCCGCCAAAGTAAAATTCCATGAAAACAAAATATCCCCAATTAAGGATGAACAGCCCGATAATCGCTATCCCGAAAATAATGGAGGTAATTTCATCATTCAACCCCGAAATTGATGCCCCGCCGGTCAACAGAATCAAAAGGACGATAATGACAAGTATATTGGCTACTGTCAAAATGAACTGGTCAAGCAAATAGGCCGCTGCCCTGCTTCCCAAACCGGCCAGTTGAAACTGGATGGAAACGAATTCCGGCGTTTTGATCCCGACCTGTTCTTTTTCCATATTTTTTCCTCCTTTCCCAAGTTGATGTTTCTATTGCCCAAGAGTGTTACTATAATAGTAGAGTATAGATGCCGATCTTTTACTAGAGGTGACAAGTCACATGAATGTAAAGCAGTTTATAAAAAAACACCGGGATGACTGGAAACAGCTGGAGCAGCTTGTTGCTGCGATGCATAAACGCAAAAAAAATGTAACAGGCGCAAACATAGATCAGTTTTACCGGCTGTATCAGAAAGCCGCCCAAAACCTTTCGTATTCCCAAACTTATTTTCCAAAGGAAGAGGTCACCTTCTATTTAAACGGCCTTGTTTCCAAATCCCATAATGTATTATACAAGGATCAAATGTCGAGCATGAACCAGGTGCGCCACTTTTTCACTGCCACATTTATCCGTTTGCTTTGGGAACAGTGGAAGTTCGTCGTTGCAGCCCTTGTGCTTTTTACAATTGGAGCTGCCGGCAGTTACATATCCGTGCTTCAGGATCCCCAAAATATGTATGCCATTCTACCGCCTGAAATGGCTTATGGGGTTGACCCTGATTCGCTTGGAAGCTCGGACGGCGGGCATTGGGATTCTTCGGTGATGTCAGCCAGTATCATGACCAACAATATCCAAGTCGCCATCCTGGCTTTTGCCGGAGGGGTCACCTTCGGATTGTTGACCGTCTATGTCCTTATTTATAACGGCATCGTTATCGGGGCCCTTGCCGCCTTGTTCTGGACCCACGGGAAAAGCTATGAATTTTGGGCTTACATCTTACCTCACGGAATGATTGAGCTTACCGCCATCTTTATCGCAGGCGGCGCCGGGCTTCTGATGGGATACAAACTTTTCGTCCCGGGACATTTTTCCAGGGGATACCAATTGAAAGTGAACGCGAAAAGGTCCGTGCAGCTTTTGCTTGGTACGGTGCCGCTGTTCGTAATTGCGGGAATCATTGAAGGGTTCATCACCCCTGCTCCCATCCCGCTTGAGGCCAAATATATTGTCGCTTTCGCAACCGTCCTTGGCTTGATCTGCTATTTTATTATTGGAAAAAGACTTTTCCTGCGCGAACTTTGAGGATCATATAAGTTCTCATTCGGATCATATTCCATCCAAAGCGGATCATACCCGCCCGGAAATTGATCATATTTCCGGGCAACCAGATCATATCCTGCTCTATTTGGATCATATCCAATGAGCGCAGGATCATTTGCTATAAATGCAAGATCATATCCTATTAACGCAGGATTATATTGCATTAAAATCGGACCATATTTCACAAAAGTCCGATCAGATCATAGACATCCAAAGCTACAACAAATTCCGATTCATCATGTCAATATAGTAGGAGACGGCGGCAACCGCCAGCTTTTCCTCATCCGCTTCGATCATGAGCAGGCCCTGATTTTCCCATTTGGCTTTTTCCCTCTTTTTAAAAAGCATCTGCTGCTGGGCGATGCTTTTGATCATGGCATGCTCCACTTGGTCCGGGTTTTCATTTATCCGTTTCTTGATGACTTCATCTTCGACGCCGATCATTAAAAATAAATGCCGCTGCCTGATCCGCATCAAATAAGTGAGTGTGTTTTCCTCATACAAAAACGTGCGTATGTCACTAAACAACAATAGCAGACTACGCTTTTTCTGCATCGTCTCCAAAAAGGAAAAGACGGCCCCATAATTCGGCTCCACCGGATCGACCTGCAAATCATAGATGGATTTCAGGATGGTCTGCATGTGTTCCATCCCTTTGGCCGGTGGAACAAAGACTTTCACATCTTTGGAAAAAGCGAGGACGGATACGTAGTCCCCTTTCCGCAATGCGGCAGCAGTGACGGTCATGGCGGCTTCAAGCGCACGCTCCAAACGGTTGCCTTTTTTCAGCTCCGCTCCCATCATTCTTCCGCAATCTATTAAAATCGTAATATATTTTCCGTGCTCGGGCTCATATTCGTTCGTCATGACTTCCTGAAGCTTCGCCGTCTGCCTCCAGTTGATCATGCGCGGGTCATCTCCGGCGGCATATTTCCTGATCTGTGCAAACTCCCCTGACCCGCTCTGGTATTTACGGATTTTCATGCCTTCATGCAATAAATATCTTTGCGCATCCTGCAAGTACTGCTTCGTTTCGGTCATGTCCGGGATGACTTTCAAAGTTTGGGGAAGCTCCTCTGTTTTCTGTTTTTCCCACAGGCCCAGCGTGCTTTTATAGCGGAAATAAAGCCGCGTGACTTCATAGTCTCCCCTGACCGGCGCACTCGTTTCATATAACGCTGCCGCCACCGCCTCTTTACGTCCCGTTCCTGTTACAGGGAAAGGCCGGGCAAAAGTCTGCGGCAAATCGTCAACAATCGCATATGAAAATGGGCGGCCGGAACGGTTTTCCACTTCTATCCTCACTATATACGGAAGGCCCCGTTCCATTTCCTCCGGCATGATCCGTTTGAAATCCAGTTCTTTTTTTCCGGGTGAAAAAAACAGGTCCAGAAAGCTTGCCAAAAAAACGATCACATTCATCACGATGATGTATGTCCATGATACATCCGCCCATACGCCGAGCAGGACGAAAAGAGCAGAGATGCCAAGGAAAACGAACAGCAGCCGCTTTGTCGGCAATATCCCCCTATCTCGGAACAGGAACCGAGCCCACAAGTTCTTCAATGACTTGGTCAACGAATCCTCCCTCCAATTCCACGTGCGGGGCTAATTGAATTCTATGTCTGAGCGATGGTTTCGCGACCATTTTCACATCGTCCGGCGTTACATAATCGCGGCCATCCAAATACGCCCAAGCCTGGGCGGCTTTCCCGATGGAAATCGCGGCCCTTGTACTGGCCCCGAAACGGATCGCTTCCGTCTCCCTTGTCCTTCTAACGATCTGCATGATATATTCCAGCACACTGTCGTTCACCGTGACTTGCTCAATCTCTTGCCTGGCTTTTAAAAACTCCTCGATGTCCAGAACCGGTTCAACAGCTGTTGATTTAAAATTGTTTTCGATCACATTTTTCAATACATCTTTTTCTTCTTCAAATGTCGGAAAATCAATCATAAGCTTAAATAAAAAGCGGTCCTGCTGGGCTTCCGGCAACGGGTAAGTCCCTTCAAATTCAATCGGGTTCTGCGTCGCCACAACAAAGAACACATCGGCAAGCGGGTAGGTTGTCCCTTGGATTGTCACCTGTCTTTCTTCCATCGCTTCCAAAAGGGCCGCCTGCGTTTTAGCAGGAGTCCGGTTAATTTCGTCCGCCAACAGGATATTTGTAAAAATCGGCCCCTTCAGTGTTTCGAAAGAACCTTCTTTCACGTTGTAAATGACACTTCCTGTTATATCGCTTGGCAGCAGGTCAGGGGTAAACTGAATACGATTGAACTGTCCGCCCAAAAGATTTGCGAGCGTCCGGACCGTCGCCGTTTTACCTGTACCCGGCACCCCTTCCAGCAGTACATGCCCCCCTGCCAGAATCGCAGACAGCAAGAGTCGGAGATTCGTGCTTTGTCCAAGGATCCGCTCTTCGTATTTTTCCAACAACGCCAATACTTTTGTACTCATCTCTCTTCCACCACTTTCCTCAGCCGGTCAATTTTTTTCGACCATAATAAATATTCCTGTTTGCTCAATCTTTCTTTGTTTAAAACATCCGTTAAACCGGATAGAAAAGAATCAATCTCTTTTTTTCCCATCCGCCCTTGGCTTTTGCGCTCCAAAAGAGGGGCCAGGCTCCTCCACTCCTCACGGTAAGGAATGTGCCATTTCTCCTGCAGGACCAATTTTAAATAATCAGCCTGAATGGCGATTGAATCATGGTAGCGCCGGCTTCTCATATACCAGGCGGCCAATGCACGGATCCCTTCGTCGCTGAAACGGACAGTTGCCTCCCTCGGACTGAATATCGGGCCAAACCGTTTCCCCTGATACCACAGCCAAAGAATCGCGAGGATTCCCCCTTGGAACATGAAGAGTAAAAACCACATCGGATAAACATTTAATGCTTTTTCCCCGCCTTGTGGCTTGTGCACATACTCATCAAATAAAAATTGCCGGCCTTCTGTTTCATTCAGCAGTGAAGTAAGAAGGGAAACATGATCCTTTTTCAAAATCTGCCCGTTTGTCATCCATTCCGGAAAAATGGAAACGATCAGCCGCCCATCGCCATAAGGGCGTTCAAGCGCAATCGTTCCTGCATCATCGTACAAAAGGATGTCATCACCCTGCTCCGTTTGCATGCGGTTCAAGTAAGAAATTTCCGCTTTATTCCTGCTATCTTTTTGATCATAAAGTATTCCTTCTTCCGCTCCGGCCTCGACCGGGTCCGTCACCAGATCAAACATCCCCTGCGGGTTCCTTTGGAATAACAAAATGGTGTTGCCTGCTTCCATAAACTTTTCATAAGCCTTCATTTCTTCACTTTTTGGCATATTCAGCGGTTCTACCATGACGAGCACCTGCCCGCCGTCTTCAGCATCCAACGTTTGCGGCGGTTTTTTCCACCTTTGAACAGATTCCGATTCTTCTTTTAAATATGTATAAATGGCCTTTGTACCGGTAGGGGAAGGAGAGTCGGAAACATAGGCGGGATAGGCGGCGGGCTGCTTTGACTGCAAAAAATATCCGCCGGCCAAAAAACATAAAAGTAGAATGCTGAGCAAAATCCATGTTCTTTTTCCAGATCTCTGCAAACTTGTGCCCTCCTATCCTTCCATCGTTTTCTCCGGCTCCTCCAGCCGCTCCATCGCTTCTTTTCGAAACTTATCGTACTCTTCTTTTTCCAGTTTCCTTTCGCCGTAAGTCACTTCGTCAAATACACGCGCCAAATGATAAAATTGATCGGCCCAATTTTGGTTGATCTTTTTTAACTCATCATAATACTCCCAGTTCGTTTTCCATATCCTTGCTTCCAGCCATTTTTTTTCATGAAAATAAAGAAGGAGCGCCAAAAATAAATGGCGCGCAGCCTTAGAATAATCGTGCTGCTGCTCCTGCTTCAGCGCCTCCGACAAATGCATATCGGATGTCCAGTCCAGTTCTCTCATGGATTGAAGAGGCGACTTGTCGCGGTATTGTCTGGACCGCCGCGTATTGCGGACGACAAAATAGGCGGCTGCGCCCAGCACGATGACGATCAAAACAATGATCACCGCCAGAACCGGACCTGCAGCCGCGCTTGTCGCTTCATAGGAAGGAAACAGTTTTTCAAGCTGCCTTGCCATCCATTCCTTGGCGTCATCCCACCAACTCTGCAGGAAACCTTTCGGCTGGTCCTCATACACTTTATATTCAGCTCTGTTTAATATTTCCCGAAGCCTTTCCCTGGCCTGATCGGCATCCAGCATGAACCATCACCTGACCTAGATTTGTGGTGTGTTATATTCCCCAATCATTTCTTTCAAATCGTCCGCATCATTCCTGACCTTCAGGTCAAAATACATGACGGCATATCCTACGGTAAAAATCATCGTTGTGAAGAGGCTTGCTACGTTGACAATAAGTGAAAGCAGCACACTGTCTCCCAGAACCATCATAAAGGAAAGTTCCAATGTTACGCTGATCATTGTAATAATCATAGAGAAAATGATAAAAAGCCCAAACAGCACCCAAGTGCGGCCTTTCGTCAATTTCCAGCTGCGTGAAAATCCCGGTGTCTCCTCCTTAAACACGACCGAACCAAAATAAAAACTCCAGCGGGTCAGCAAGAGGCCGATTCCTATGGCAAATCCCACAAAAAGCAAAATAGCCAGGATGATGCCGACAATTGGCAGGACAATCGCTCCGACAACGCCCGCAATCGTTATGATGATAATCGGGACAATAAATAAACCGAACGCAATCAATCCAAACAAAATAGTGCTTCCGAGCATTGGCCAGTAGCGTGAAAATGCCTGCTTAATAACAGAGCCGACTGTATACTCCTCACCTTTTCTCAAATGGTCAATCGCAAACATGACCGCGGCAGTAGCAACAGGAGCCAGAAAAATCGCAATGAGGCCCACTAGTGCAATGCCTAAGTCGGCTCCCAGGTTCACGGTCTCCGTGTCATCGAAACTCATGATCACCTGTTCAAACCAAGTCTCGCCCGGACCGACTTCCCTGAAAAAGCTGACGCCGGACGCCAATTCGATCAGGGCCTGCAATAAATAAACGGGACCCATAAAAATAAGAAATATTAAAAAAAAGTCCTTAAAGTGTCTTTTGCTTAAACTGAACGTATGATCCAGAATCTGGCCAAACCCTTTCGGTCTAGTAAACTTCTCATCCATTCAAAAATTACCCTCCCCCAAAAATTCTCATATCGACTATTTTAACATTGATCCTATGGAATGTATGAACTATATAATAATTTCTGGGATTTTTTCATCACAATGTATGTAATCAACAGGCGGAAAATGAAAAGAAACATGCAAAAACGCCGGCTGTTTTTTCAACAGCCAGCGTTTTTTCGGCTATGCTTTTTTCGGAAAAATAAAATACGATAACGTGATGACTGCGTCAATGAGCAGGACGAGCATCCAAATGCCGGTGATCTTTCCAATTATCGGATCCGCAAACCAGCCTTTTTCAATGATGTTTCCGAGAGTATCCCCGAAATCGTTCATTCCCAAAACCTCAACCGGGCTTTGAAAATCACTGAAAAAGCTGAAGATCACCAACGCAACTGCATACATCAGCGCATGAAGTGCGAATTCCTTCCCTTGTTTGGCCGCATATGCCAAACCGTACAATTTTTCCTCTTTTTCCTCTTCAATAGGCGGCTCGCCTTTCCACTTCCGGATATTTCTTTTCATCCAGCGGTCGAGTTTCCGCATATCATTTCTTCCAAACGTTAAAGCATACAGCAGGAATATGACAATGATGACTTGGAATGTATCAAAAGTTCCTGTATTCCTATAGTCCATGATGCCAAGCACCAGAAGCCAGGCATCGCTGAAAAGCCAGATAAAAATGAAGTACTTGCTGAGTTTTTCCAGGCCGAACGCATATCTGACGATAAAAAATCCCAAGAGACTGACCCAAAATATGATTTCTCCAAGGATGAGAAATAACCACTTATATTGGAGGATAAAATCAATCATGCCCATCTCTCCCTTTTTCATAAATCGCAAATGCCCTGTCTAAAAACTCCAGCAGGTTTTCATCCAAAGGGTACCAGCCAAGCTTCAAGGACTTTTCAGGTGACCTTCGTACTTCCCATAATTGGTGTTGAAGCTGTTCATCTTCCCCGTAAAGCGATTCGGATTTCATCCAAATCTTCTTAACGATTGTTTGAACCTCTTCGGAATCCGGAGACTGGTCCATCACGCTTTGAATTTCTTTTAACAAACCAATCCATTCCTTTGTCTCTTTGTTGTCATCATTTATATTGGGAAGTTTCTTCGCAACTTCTTCCGCTTTTTCTCCAAGCCAGCGCTTTGAACATTTTCTCATCTCCATTTGGCCGCTCTGCTGATGCTTGAGCATTTGTAAAATGAGATCCCAATTGATCCGGCCCTCTATTGAATAGCTATGGAGAAGCCCCACTAGATCCCTTTCCATTTTTTCGAGGATCTTCTGCTCCGACCGGATGAGGTTCAGTTGATTTTTTATATGGTCAACAGGATCTAAGTCATCATTTTCAATCAGCTGCTTGATTTCCTTTAAAGAAAATCCCACTTTCTTCAGGAATTGGATCTGCTGGAGCTTAAAAATATCTTCTTTTTCATATGTGCGGTGTCCGCCTTCCGTCGCACCGGAAGGCTTTAAAAGACCGATTGAATCATAGTATCGTAAAGTCCTTGGGGTTACATTAGCTTTTTTCGATAATTCGCTGATGGTAATCATAGTGCACCTCATTTCGTTTCTGACACCAGTATACAAGTTGACGCTGCGTCAACTTCAAGTTATGTTAAAACAAAGTTGTTTTACTCGGATTTTTTCATAAATATTATAAAAATATTATAAATGAAACTGGCAGAAAGCGGTGAGATTCCTATGTACTACCAATCCCCATACAGAACGGCCAAAAGCAAGCCGAAAATCATTAAAGTAGCCGGCGAGGGGAAAATTTCTATTGAACCGGATATCGCGGAGATCCGATTGGGGGTCTCCACGGAAAATTCAGCCTTGGCCAAGGCGCAGGAGGAAAACGCAAGAGCTATTTCCGATATTAAAAAGGCTTTAACCACTGCAGGCATTCCTGAAAACGAAATCAAAACTGCCGATTACTCCATCCATCCCCAATATGATTATGTGGAAGGCAGGCAGGTTTTTAAAAACTACAGGGTTGAGCATATGCTTTTAATTAAGGTCGCAGAAATCAACCGGGCGGGAGCCATTGTCGATACCGCCGTGAGAAATGGGGCCAACGTTGTTTCAGGTGTCACCTTTGAAACATCCCGTTATGAGGAATTTTACAGGCAGGCACTCTCCCTTGCGGTTCTGGATGCCCGCCGGAAAGCCGAAACCATTGCTGAAACGCTGAATGTGCTGCTGTCAAAAGTGCCTCTGTCGATTGTCGAAATCACCGATGGTAAAATGATTCCTTATCAGACAAAGACATTTGCGGTCAGCGAAGCGTCGACATCCTTTCATCCCGGGACGCTTGCGATTATAAGCCGCGTTCATGCAGAATTCACCTATGCTTCTATGTAAACGCTTTCCCTAAATATTTCGAAAACTCCTGTATTATTTTCAGCATGTTCATGCTATAATATAGAAATGTTTATACGAAAGCGGAGGTAGGATGACGCCATGAATACAACCGAGGAAAAGACAAAAACCTTGAATTTGGAAGATGTTCTCATTGCGTATCAATTTTTAAAAGACGTAGTGGCACATACACCTTTGCAGAAAAATGACCGGTTATCTGAGCAATATGATTGCCAGGTGTATGTAAAAAGAGAGGATTTGCAGCACGTCCGCTCCTTTAAGCTGCGTGGTGCTTATTATAAGATAAAAACAATTGAACATGAAGCCAGGGAAAAAGGCGTTGTATGCGCCAGTGCCGGAAACCATGCTCAAGGTGTTGCCTACGCATGTGCCCACCTTGGAATTCAAGGGACGATCTTCATGCCGCAAACAACACCTAAACAAAAAATCAACCAAGTGAAAATGTTTGGCCGCGACTATATAGAAGTCGTTATGACCGGCGATACTTTCGATGAAAGTTCCGCCCAGGCAAATGCATACGCAGAAGAGGAAGGCCGCATCTTCATCCATCCATTTGACGACCTTGACATCATTGCCGGACAAGGAACAGTAGCGGTCGAAATGATGAATGATATTCACGAGCCAGTCGATTTTGTCTTCGGCAGCATCGGCGGCGGCGGATTGATGGCCGGCTTAAGCACTTATATAAAAAATGTGTCCCCCCACACAAAAATGATCGGCGTTGAACCAAGCGGAGCGCTGAGCATGAAAGCGGCTTTGGAAAACAACTCCGTGACCACGCTCCCTTACATCGATAAATTTGTAGACGGAGCTGCTGTCCAATGCGTCGGCCAGAAGACATTTGAACTGTGCAAGAAATATATCGATGATATTGTGTCTGTTCCGGAAGGAAAAGTATGTACAACCATCCTGGACCTCTATAACCAGCATGCCATCATCGCGGAACCTGCGGGCGCCCTTCCGATTGCGGCATTGGACTTTTATAAAGACCAAATCAAAGGAAAAACGGTTGTGTGCGTCATCAGCGGCGGCAACAATGATATAAGCAGAATGCAGGAAATCAAAGAAAAATCATTGATCTACGAAGGGCTACTCTATTATTTCATCGTGAACTTCCCGCAGCGCGCAGGTGCACTCCGGGAATTCCTGGATGAAGTGCTTGGCCCTGACGACGATATCATCACATTCGAATATACGAAGAAAAACAACAAAGAAAGAGGCCCGGGCCTTGTCGGCATCGAATTGAAACGCCGTGAGGACTACGCAGGCCTGATCGAGCGGATGAAACAAAGAAACATCTCCTATACGGAAGTGAACAAAGACAGTACGCTGTTTCATTTGTTGATTTGATGAGGACGCCCCCGGGGGCGTTTTTTTCCTGCTAAAAAAAGCTAAAATTTGAACCGTATCTTCTAATAGAATGTGATGGGGTCCAGCTACAGGCGTCATCGGCGCAAGGATTAAGCCAATCGCCTTTGAAGGCAAACTACGCCTTCTTCAGCACACGTCTAGCTTTGCGTCGATAGGCGGGCGCCTTGCGCTTTTCTTTAAAGCAAATTTAATTAGATTGGCTTATCTCCGTCGGCCCGGACATCTATAACCAAAAAATGCTCATGACCCACCACTCTGACTCCCCCTTTATTTCCGCCATATATTTCAACTTCTATAATTTTGGGCCATTGGAATACACCTTTCGATGCTGCTTCTATTGTATCAACATTATAAGTTTAAAGGATTACAAACTTTTCTGTTGAATATACCTTATAGAATATAAAAATGGTTGATTGTCGACAATCTTTCCACCGTTTTTCATAGTCTTCATATTCAATAAAACCATTTTTCAGATGATATTCACCTGTCGAATTGGGGGGATTAGTATGAGCATATTGATTATCCAACCAGAAGACCTTGCTCCTGCAGGAGAAATAACTACTGCCCTTAAAATGGCTGGGGAGCACTATACAGTTTTTCGAATGGAAGAAAACACAATACTGCCAAAGGAAATAAATAAGTATGAAGCATTAATCATAATGGGCGGAAGCATGGGGGCTTACGATGATTCTGACTTTCCTTTCTTAACAGAAATTAAATCGGCCATCTTGAATTTTTATCGGTCTAACAAGCCCATTTTAGGCATTTGTTTAGGAGCACAACTAATTTGCAGCGCCTATAAAAAAGCCGTTCGCAAAATGGAAAAACCTGAATTTGGTATGATGAAGTTAAGAAAAACAGAGGAAGGGAAAAGTGATCCACTATTTCGTAACTTGCCAGACACATTTTCTTTTATGGAATGGCATGAGGACTACTTTGAATTGCCTGAAAAAGCAGTTCGCCTCGCTACAGGTAGCAACTGTAAAAATCAGGCATTTAGAATTGGAGATTATATTTATGGTTTCCAATTCCATCCTGAGGTTAATAAGACCATCTTGGAAAGTTGGGTAAAAGAGAAGAAAAATTGGATTCTGCAGCAGGACTCAAATTTTATGGAAAAGATGGATGGTTTGGTAAAGGTAGAACTTTCCTCTTCCAAAAGGTACTGCCATCAAATAATATATGAATGGTTAAAGTTAGTGCAGGAACGAAGGGCATACGGCAGTAGCAAACCCCTTTAGACCTGATTCAGTGGTTCAATTTTGGACAATCTTTATATGAGTAAACAGACAAGGACGGCAACACCGCCCTCAAATTTTTTGCAGGAGAATTAATGCGTATTTCTCATTTATTTAAAAGATTTCGCGAATTCAATTAAAATTTCTTTATATGTTTCAACAGATTTCAAATCCACATATTCGTTATCACCATGCCAGAAGTTTCCTGCCGGGCCAAATTCAATGGCAGGTATGCCGAACTTGGAAAAATACCTGGTATCGGCGAATCCATGCTGCCCAAAAATTTCAACCTTGTCTTTATCTGTGTTAGCTCTTATTTGTGATACCAAGCTCTGTATATGTATATTATCAGCTGAATTCATGACCGGGTCTCCATATAAGACAACCTCAACCTCACATTTATCAATACTTCGGATTTGATCGATAATCATCTGTCTGTTTTGAAAAGGGAGAAATCTAATATCAAGCGACATAACACACGCGTCGGGCACCTTGTTATACACTTCCCCTCCCGTAATTTTCGCCAAATTGATCGACGGATATCTAAAAAATTCCGAGGATTCTTTTGCAAAAGGAAGGCTAAGAATATTTTTGTACAATTCATAGGAACGTAAAATAGCATTCTCTCCCTCCCACGGCCGGCTGCCGTGAGCCGATTTTCCCCTGACAAGTATGTCCAATTGGAGAACCCCTTTTGCCTGAAGGCCAATTCCCAGATTAGTAGGTTCAGCACATATTACAAACTCCCCAACATAGCCGGATTCCGTTAAATATTTCGTACAATTATACCCTCCTATTTCCTCATCTGTCACAAGCTGTAATTGTATTTTGCTGTTTAATTCCTCATCCTTTAAATCAGCCATCGCAAACATCATAGCCGCCACACCGGCCTTCATATCTGCCGATCCTCTGCCATATAATTTCCCCTCTGCCTCATATGGTTGGAATTGAATTTCCTTTCCGCTTACGACATCTACGTGTCCATTTAAAATTAAGGTCTTTTCTCCGCTGCCCACTTCACATATCAATATATCAAACCCGTTATTTTTAAGTTTATTTACAGTAAGCCCCCGTGCGAGAAGCCAGTTTTCACAATATGCAATTGCCTCATTGGCTCCTTGTTTTGTGGAACTGTCGATTCGAATCAAATCCTTTATTAGACTTATCAAATTGCCCATGTATGTATGCCCCTCTCTTATTTTATCGCTAGTGAAATATTCTAAATTATACATTAATAATTGACAAGCTTTTTTTATTCTAGTAGAATTATTACAAAAGTTCATAAAACAAGCAAAGGCGCTTATAGACACTTTCCAAAAATGTTGAAAGGAGTTCTTAGGGCGCCTTTTATTATTATCGCTTCTCCTCTTTATTGGAAGCATTGCTAACTTTCTATGAGGTGGTTCATAGTGAAAAACGGAATATTACTAGTTGAAGATGAAACGATTATACGCTTGGATGTAAAGCAAATGTTGGAGTCTGCAGGGTATGAAGTATATGACACCTCGAATGGGGAATCTGCTATCGAATTGGCATATAAAGTTAAACCGGACCTTATCGTAATGGATATTATGATGCCAAAACTCAATGGCCTCAAAGCAAGCCGGATTATCGGAAAGGCTACCGGCACGCCGGTTATTTTTCTAACAGCGTATAGCCAGCCTGATTTGATTGAGGATGCAAAACAGCCTCATGTACTGGGTTATATTGTAAAACCTATTACAGAGGCAAGTTTGATTCCTGCAGTGGAAATAGCCTTGTCACAAGTAAATATTAGAAAGCAAATTACAAATGAACTAAAGGATATACAGGAGAAGCTTAAGACCCGAAAATTGATTGAAAGGGCGAAAGGCTGTTTAATGAGAGTTAAGAGTTTATCGGAAGACGAAGCATACGTTTTACTTAGAAAGATGAGCATGAATAATCAAAAGCCGCTGGAAGTCATCGCAGCTGCTGTATTAAAGAAATATCAGTTAAAAACAAGTAAATAAATGGGCAAAGGCGCTTACCAAACAGTTTATCGCTGTTATTGGAGCGCCTTTTATTTTTTGCCCAAAGACGATGTGGAAGGAGAGAGAATGTCCATGTTTGATTACAACTGGATTAGCGGAAACAAGGTATATACTCATGAAATGATTAATGTGATTAACCCCGCAAACGGGAAAGTAATCGGAAATGTACCAATCTCAGGAAAAAAAGAAGTAGCCGCTGCCATAGAGGCAGCTTCCAGGGCTTATGTAAGCTGGTCAAAGTTGACCCCATCCGAACGTGGAATTTACTTAATTCATTGGGCTGAAAATTTACTAAATAAACGGGATGAACTTGCCTTATTGATGAGTGAAGAACAGGGAAAGCCGATTAATGAGGCACGTGGTGAAATAGAGGGCAGTGCTCAATTTATTCAGTGGTATGCGGAGGAAGGAAAAAGGATATACGGAGAAGTCATCCCCCCTTCCAGTCGAAATCAGCGGATTACCGTAATAAAACAGCCAGTGGGTGTTTGCGGGTTGATTACTCCATGGAACTTTCCAGGTGCGATGATCGCCAGAAAGGTGGCCCCCGCTTTAGCTGCCGGTTGCACCATTATCGTGAAGCCTGCTAGTGAAACACCGAGAATCGCTATCGCTATGTTTGATGAGCTAATGGCAACGAAAATACCGGCCGGCGTCGCCAACCTTGTTACAGGCAAGGCTTCTGTAATATCCGATGCTCTATTTGAAGATAAGCGTGTACGCAAAATTTCATTTACGGGTTCTACGAACGTAGGGAAGACATTAATGAAAAATGCGGCTGATCAAGTGAAAAGAATCTCACTCGAACTCGGCGGAAATGCGCCTGTTATTGTTTTTCCTGATTCCAATCTGGACGTGGCAGCTGAAAAAATAGTGGAGAATAAATTTGAAAACTGCGGCCAAATGTGCAATGGAATCAACGTAATCATGGCTCATAAAGATATAAAAGAGGAACTGATCAATAAAATTAAATATCTGGTTCAGCGGATAAAAGTGGGTGAAGGAACAAAGGCAGGTGTTCAAATGGGACCACTAATAAATGAAGCTGCCCTTCAAAGAATGGAGGACTTGGTAAAAGATGCCAAGGAGAAAGGGGCTACTGTACTGACTGGAGGTGAACGAATACAGACTGAGTTGGGCGGATATTTTTATTCACCTACAATTTTGACAGATATCACAGAAGACATGGACCTTATACAGGAAGAAATATTTGGACCTGTTGCCCCCATCATGACTTTTGAAGATGAGGAAGAAGTCATTGATTTCTCCAACAAGTCACCTTATGGTCTAGCCGCCTATTTCTTTACAAATGATATTAACCGGGTGTATCGCATCAGTGAACGCCTGGAATACGGGATGGTTGGCGTTAACGGAACACAATTAAGCGTACCCCAAGCCCCGTTTGGCGGAATGAAAGAGAGCGGTATGGGAAGAGAAGGCGGCCATTTTGGATTGGATGAATTTGTAGAACTAAAATATATCTCATTAACTTTGCAGTAAGGCAATCTATTATGGAGGAGATTCATACTATGGCAAAATTACTTTCCAATTCCAGTGAGGTTAAAGCGACCGACACTAAGAGTAAATTAATCCAAATGATTAAAGAAGGACAAATAGACACTGTCATTCTTGGCTTTTGCGATATGCAAGGAAGGTTCATGGGAAAAAGGGTCACCGGCGCATACTGTCTGGACAACGACTTAGATGAGGGAACTCATTTTTGTAATTATTTGTTGGGAACAGATTTTGAGATGAATGTCCCTGAGGGCTATGAATCAATGAATTGGAATGACGGTTATGGAGATTGGATCGCCAAGCCGGATTGGAACACTTTTAAGATTATCCCCTGGCTGGAAAAAACAGCATCCATTTTCTGCGATGTTTATGAAATGGATGGCACCTCCCCTGTGGCTGTAGCTCCAAGAAATATACTGAAAAGCCAACTGGAAAAAGCGGAGCAAATGGGCTTCCGGCCATATATGGCAAGTGAGCTGGAATTTTATTTATTTAGCGAAACGTATGAAACTGTCCATGAGAAGGAGTATAGGGGTCTTCAGACGGCAGGGCATGTGAATGAGGATTATAACCTTTTGCAAGGCACTAGAAATGAGCCTCTCTACCAGAAGGTCCGCCAATACATGGACATGGCCGGTATACCGATCGAATCTTCAAAAGGAGAAGCCTATTACGGGCAGCATGAAATTAATTTAAAGTACAGTGACGCCTTAAATGCGGCGGACCAACATTTATTTTTCAAACATGGCATGAAGGAGATTTGCATCCAAAACGAACGGTCTGTCTCCTTCATGGCCAAGCCCCATCACGAGTGGACCGGTTCAAGCGGTCATATTCATTTGAGTCTCACAGACGCCCATACTGGCAAAAATGCTTTTTTTGCCGGTGAAAATACGGGTAACCCCATGTCAAAAACAATGCAGCAATTCATGGCCGGGGTTCTGTCTTACACCAGAGATTTCTCCTTGTTTTTTGCTCCAAATGTGAATTCATATAAGCGGTTTGCCCCGAACAGCTGGGCACCTGTAAATATCGTATGGAGTAAAGATAATCGATCAGCGGGTTATCGGGTGGTCGGCAATAATGATCACTTACGATTTGAATCAAGAATACCCGGGGCCGATATGAATCCTTATTTGGCATATTCCGCACTCATCGGGGCAGGCCTTCTGGGAATCGAGCAGGAACTTGAGCTCCCTGCGGAATTTAAAGGAAATGCATATGCCGATCCAAATGTAAAAAGAATTCCCTCCTCTCTACATGAAGCCATTATATGCTGGAAAAATAGCGGAGTTGTAAGCGATGTACTGGGAGATAGAGTTGCCAAGCATTATCTGCATGCAGCTACGGTAGAGCAGCAGGCGCTTGATGGATTTGTTTCGGATTGGGAACGTGCCAGATATTTTGAACAATGTTAAAAATTGATTCACGAGGTGAAAATATGAGACTTAAAGATAAAGTATGCATTATTACAGGCGCAGGTGGAGGCATGGGTAAAGTTGCTGCCCAAATGTTCGCCAAAGAAGGTGGTAAAATTGCTGTATTTGAACTCAATGAAAAGTCCGGCATTGAAACAGTAAACGAAATAAGAGAAAACGGTGGAGAGGCAGAGTTTTTTCAGTGCAACATTGCCAATGAAAAAAATGTTGCCTCCGCTGTCTTGGAAGTGGTCAATAAATACGGAAAGATAGATGTTCTATATAATAATGCCGGTGTAATGCCGGCCGAGGACCACTCAGTAGTAGATACATCGGAAGAAGTTTGGGACCTGGTAATGAATGTAAACGTAAAAGGCATCTTTTTCATGACAAAGTATGTTATCCCCGAAATGGAGAAAAATCAATCGGGTTCCATCATCAATATCGCTTCATTTGTTGCTTTTATGGGCTGTTCGGTACCTCAGGATGCCTATACTGCTTCCAAAGGAGCTGTATGTTCACTCACAAAATCTCTTGCCATCCAATTCAGACCAAAAGGAATACGTACAAACGCCATTTGTCCGGGGCCGATTGAAACGCCGCTATTAATGGAATGGCTTGTTACAGATGTAGAAGCAAAACGCGTTCGCTTGGACCGTCAGCCATCGGGACGGTTTGGAAAGCCGCAAGATATTGTTAATTGTGCTTTGTATCTCGCTTCAGATGAATCTGACTGGACGAACGGCGCATTAATAAATGTTGATGGCGGAATTACATCAAATTATTTTTAAAAATACAGCAGTGCAAAGATTTAATATTAACCATCGAGTTGTTCACTGTATTGGAGACTTTCATAAAGACTACAAAGCCCTGGAAAACTTCCAATGAAGTTTCCCAGGGCTTTATATGATTATGGAACTGGCAATATCTGCTTCCGGCCCCCTTGGTTTATGCCTCCCCGTTTCGCATAAACACAATTAAAACCCGGAAGATATAAATCCTTCCGGGCAAACACCTTAGAAAAAGATTATGCTGTTGTCGATGTTTGATGCTTTTCATCATAGATGTACTCTTGTTTTCCAATGATACCTGCTTCCCTATCCATCTTCTCCAATTCAAGAGCCTTAGGAACACAAATCCAATAAGCAAAAACAACTCCTAAAGCCCCCGCACAAATTTTTCCTATTAATACCGCAGGAATAAGACTAGGTTGAAAGTTGGCAGTATAGGAAAGATGATCTCCCAGTAAAAATGCTGCCGATACCCCAAAAGATATATTTATAACCTTGTCTTTTGGAGGCATATCACGAACAAGCTTGAACATAGCCAATATATTGGCTACAGTGGCTAGCATTCCCGCGCTGCCGGCTTCACTAAGGCCAATCTTTCTTCCCATTGCTGTAAGGGGTTTTGATAAATACTTACGAATCAGGTATACCATTGGGAATGCACCTGCGAGCATAATCGCAATATTTCCCGCATTTTCCAATGCCCTAAAATTATCCTTGCCATCAGCCATAATAGGATCGAATCCCCATGAACCAAAAAGCGTAGAGAATAAGCCGGTAAAGATTTCAACAATAGAGAACACCAAAACGATCTTAATGCTTATGTCCAGTAGTTTTCCAAATATCATGAAACCTTTGATCATTAAATCAGAGAAGAAATATAATCCCAATGCAATAATGACTACGAATATAAAAAGAGGCAGCAAATTAACAAGGATTGATAGGTAGCTCAGAGTAAACTCATAAGTTGAATCTGCACTCGTATCAATGATTGTGCGGATCTTTGCATTTGATAAAACAATAATGACGCTGGAGATAAAAGCTCCGATTGGAATGGTCAACAGGCCTGACATAATGCCAAGCGCCATATATTTGTGGTCTCTTTTATCAAGCATAGGCAAACCCAGTGGAATCGAAAACACAATGGTAGCACCAGCCATATAGCCAACAATCATAGCCATAATCCACCCTTCATAGGAGGATTTTAGAACATTGGCCAACTGATATCCTCCCATATCCGTTGCAAGGATAGAAGTAGCAGCAATGGCTGCATCTGCTCCCAGTTTGTCAAAAAAGGGGCCAAAAACGTTGGTTATAAACTTGGACAAGTATGGAATGGATGCCATGATCCCTGCTGAGTTTGCAAAAATAGGGCCAACCGTATATATGCCTTCCATAAACTCCTTGCCAAGTCCTTTATGGGCATCTTTCATTGCTGCAAACGCACCCAAAACTGCACAAATCATTATAATATAGACAACTATATTTCCGACGAGCTCCAATGGTATCCCTCCGTTTAAATTTTATATCTATATCAACCGAAATGATTAGATTTCCACTAAAGTTGTAGAACCATAAAATTCAAACAAAAAGGTGCCTATCCGTTTTATACAATTTTATAAATACGGATAAGCACCTTTGCTTAAACTTATTAACTTTTCATAGGAACAATAGACTTTCGATTAGAAGATTAGAAATCTATTTTCGGTTTCTGTACTGAGATGAAAATAATATATTTTTCACTGCTGGTATCAAATTGTTTTCAGATATGGGTTTCACCAAATATCCTGAAATAGACTCGATCTTTCTGCTTTTTATTACTTCATCCTGTGTATATGCCGTTAATAACAAAATAGGAACATCTAATTTTTTTGAAATGATTTCACTTGCTTTGATCCCGTCCAGTTTAGGCATTTTTATATCCATTATAATGAGATCGGGCTCCAAAGCTTCCGCAAGTTCTATAGCCTTTTCCCCGTTATTTATCGCAGCTACAACATCCCATCCTTCGTCTTCGAGCATTTCAACGATATCCAGTCGAACAATGGATTCATCCTCCACTACCATAATGCGCTTGTTCAACATGATGGTTCTCCTTCGATTGAAATATGACCGTTGCTACTGTTCCCGGCTGCTTACGCTGAATGGAAAACTCACCCTCCAAATCGTATTCGACCATCATCTTTACAATGTCCAGGCCAAAAGATGTACTAGTATCTTCTGGATAGCCGATTCCATTGTCAATAACTTTCATTTCTATTTTGTTATCACTCTTTTCAAAATCGACCTGGATTCGTCCTTGAATATTGTCTTTGAAGGCATGTTTAACACAATTTTGAATTAATTCATTAATGATCAAAGCAATTGAAACAGCTTTATGGGAAGGAAGTTGTAAATTGGATTTTTCATAATTAATTTGTAAGGTTATGTCCGTCTGGTGATCGTTGTGAACAATCATACGGGCAATCTTTTCCACCAAATTCAACACATTAACATCGTCAGCGCTTGAGCCGGAAAGAATCAACTCATATACGGCCGCTATGCTTAATATCCGATTTAAACTTTTCTGGAAGTGTGGCTTGCTTTCTTCCGGGACCCCATTTCTCATTTGTAACCGCAAAAGACTGGCGACTGTTTGTAAGTTATTTTTTACCCTGTGATGAATCTCACGGATAGCCACTGACTTTACAACAAGCTGCCGTTCTTTTTCTTTAAGCTCTGTAAGATCATGCAGAATAATAAATGTTCCGGATGCATTATTATTATGGTTCAGGGATATCTTCTTTAATTGAAAAAAACGGCTTTTTATCTGAATCTCCCTCATTAATAACGCCTCTGGCAGAGACAGAAGATCTTCAACAAAAGGTAGATATTCAGTAATCGGCGTGCCCACTTTACATTTACTGCCATATATTTCATAAATAAGGTTCATTGCTGATGGATTCACATAAACGATATCATCATTTTCATCAATATAAAACAGCGCTTCTTCTATGATTTCAGGAACAATCGGATCATTTTGAGTCATTCTGATCATGATATCACCGAGGGTAGCTGTAGCCTTGGATAACGCTTTCATTTTATCTTCTTCTTCAACCTGTTCAGTGATATCTTTTTCCATAATTAATGATCCAATTATTTTTCCGCCTTTCCCATTAATCGGAACTACGCTCTGTTTCACCATTTTACCTTCTTGTGTAAGTGCCCTGTTAAGGATCATCTGCTTCCCTGTTCGCAGCGTGAAAAAGACAGCAGGCTCAAAGGCTTCATAGGCAAATTCTCCTGTAACAGGCCGGTCGTACAACGAATTCCCATTAGACGGAACCGCTTCTGCAACAACGATTGCATGTTTTAGTTCCCGGGTCGGACAGTCTATAAAAATATTGGCTTGATTCAAATCCGCAATTAGCTGTAGGTTGCTTTCTATCTTTTCTATTTCATCAATATCTTCATCATTGAGTTGCGTGTACGTACGACAGATTTCTCTTGCTGATTTTGTATGTACCAATTCAGCCCCCTACCTTAAGCACTAATATGTTTTAATGTTATAGCTTTCTTTTATTTTTGTCAAGATTCTGTTTATTGAGTTATTTAGTCATTAACTTATCCCCTTTGGGATGCAAAAGAAGCCATGTCCATTGTCAAGTTACATCTGACAATGGACAGCCCGGTCAAATCGTAGCGTGAATCCACTTATCTATCACTTCTCGAAGGTCATTTTCCTTGGCCCTCACATCATTCATATTAGTGAATTTCACTATGGCTCTGTCGTCAGTTACCCACTCCAATATCTCGCTATTATCTACAAACAAAGGTTTATTGGTCGCGTTATCTTTAACCTTTGCCCCACAATGAAAAATAAGTCGAAAAAATCCTTTTCCATTAAGGTTAAACGTTATCCGATCATGGCCATCTACACAGAAACTGGGTGCATTCCATTTAATTTTTTCTGTAATTTTGCTGTTTGTTCCTAAAATGATTTTTCTAACTTCTGTGATTTCCTCTTTAAGTGGATGTTCGAGGTTGTTCATAAATTCTGCAACCTGTTGAGGACCAGATAACCTTTTGTTTTTGTTTGGCAGCTTTCTCACCCTTTCATCTTCCATCGAGATTTATAATAATATTTTGACAATAATGCGCAAATCCCTTCATAAATTCGAAATTTCAAATGGTTTGAATCCAATTAATGGAGAGGAGAGCATCAGCCTGCTACAATTAGAGATACTTTGAAATCCAAGCCCTAAACAACCATAAAATACTATACCGGAATAAAAGGTTATCATTTTTGTACGGCATCTTCTTTTTTGGAATTGGTTTGGTTAACCTTTACATTCCACAAAAAAGAGGTGCCATTCCTATTTTTTAAGCAAAGACAAACAAGCTAATCCTCGATATATTTTTTGGCAAGACTTAAGACCTTAACAGAAAGCAGGGGACACATGATGAAAAAGATCTACACCGATATTATTCAATTCCGCGGTTCCCATTTCGATTTCGGCTTTATGCAGGGACAACTGTTAAAAGATTCACTAACAATAAAAAATCGGAAGAATCAGTGGAAAGTACGCAGGCCACGGTTCGCCATTGACCCCAAGGAAGTGAAAACGGCCATCACACCGATTGCTCCGGGGATTTGGGAAGAGATTCTCGGGCTGCAGGAGGCGCTGGAATGGCCACTCGAACGTGCTCTGACTGAATTTGGCGGATACCGGCTGGAGATTCCGCGGTCTGGATGCTCAATTTTAACGGGTGAAGGCTATTTGGTCCGCAATTACGATTATCATCCGAAGACGTATGAAGGGCGGTATGTATTTTTTCAGCCGGCGGGAGATGGTCATGCGACTGTGGGGCCAAGCCAAAGAATTACCGGGCGCTCCGATGGACTGAATGAAAAGGGGCTTGCTATGGGCTACAATTTCATGAACCGGAAGAATCCCAAGGACGGTTTTATTTGCGGAATGATCGGAAGGCTTGTTTTGGAGACTTGCACAAATGTGCAGGAAGCCGTTTCCTTATTAAAAGAAATTCCGCACAGGCATTCGTTCAGCTATATCGTGTACGACCGAAGCGGCGAGACCCAAATTGTGGAGGCGGCGCCAAGGGAAATCACCGTAAGGCAGTCAAACGCCTGCACGAACCACTTTGAAAAGTTGAAGCACGAAAACCGGCATCATCTTGCGGATTCCGAGCGCAGGCTTGAAGCGATTCGAAAAAATCCCGCTTCTGACGCATACGAAGCTTTCCGCCTGTTTAACGATAAGGACAAAGGAGTTTTTTCAGGCCTATACAGCAGCTGGGCAGGCACAATCCATACGTCTGCATACTTTCCAAAAGAAATGAAAACATGGATGGCGTTGGGCGGGAATCAGGAACCGGCGGAGTTTGATTTCGGAAAATGGCTGGCAGGCGAGGATATTGGGGCGAAACGAATTACAGGTGCAGTAGATACGGATATCCCGTTCGTACATATGGATGAAAACGCAGACTGGTTTAAAAGGTAAAGCACCCGAACACGGGTGCTTTGCTTCAACTATTAACCGATTCTCTCGTTTATATGAAGACCGCTCGTCTCTATTCATACCTCAGTGCATCAATCGGGCTCAGCTTGGACGCTTTATTTGCGGGAAGAATTCCAAAGATAATACCGATAAATGCCGAGAAGCCGACGCCAATCAGCACAACCACTGGACTGATGACTGCTGTGATCGGCGATAACACCGTAACGAGTAAAGCCCCTATCGCTGCCAGGCCGATCCCAATCAACCCGCCCAATGAAGTCAGCGTGATCGATTCAATGAGGAACTGAAGGAGGATTTTTCCTCTTGTAGCCCCAAGAGCTTTGCGGAGGCCGATTTCCCTCGTCCGCTCTGTGACAGATACGAGCATGATATTCATGACCCCGATCCCGCCGACCAAGAGGGAAATAGCCGCGATGCTTCCGATAAACAGCGTCATTGTCGTGATCACTGTATTGATCTCTTCTTCAATTTCCGAAAAGTCATTAATGGTATACATTCCGTCTTCAAGTTTCTTGTGTTCTGTCAAAGCGTCTGCCGCTTGCATCCCGATTTCAGAGATCCGCTCCGGGTCATCTGCAATTATGGCCAGGTTTTCAACTTCGCTGTTGCCGAACATCATGGAAACGACGGATCTTGGCATGACCATCTCGCCGTTTTCAGACCAGCGGAACTGCTCAGGAATCGGAGATTCATAGACTCCCACAATTTTATAAGGATTTCCATCCAACTCGATAATTTCCCCAACTGGATCACTCGACCCTTTGAAAAATTTATCCCTTGCAACCGTATCAATCATAACAACACGGTTTAAACCGTCTATATCGCTGTCATTCAACGGACGGCCTTCCACCGTTTGAATGTTTTGAGCAGTAAAATATTCCCCGCCTACACCGGTGATGTCCATCTCACCTTGCTTATCATTAATCATGACGGTTCCAAACCCCTGATTAGTCGCAAGGACGGCTTTCACCCCTTCAACCTCTGATAGGAATTCCACGTCCGTTGAAGAAAGTTCGGGCAATTCCCAGAACATGTCTCCTTCATCTTCTGACTGTGGCGGTTCGTAATAAATTTCGACCACATTTTTATCCGTGCTGAACAATCCATCCATCATTTCTTTTTTCGCACCTTGTCCTATCGCCACAATGACAATGACCGCCGCCACTCCGATAATGATTCCAAGCATAGTCAAAACCGACCGGATTTTATGGTTCCAAATGGAGGACAGTGCAATTTTAAAGCTTTCCCACATATTCATAGACTTGTCCTCCGGTCGTCAATGATCTTTCCATCTTTTAAGGTGATGATTCTATCAGTATATGCGGCGATTTCCTCTTCGTGGGTAACGATGATGACGGTTTTCCCTTCTTTGTTCAGCTGGACGAGCAGGTCCATGATCTGGGCACTCGTTTTGGAATCGAGGGCCCCTGTCGGCTCGTCCGCCAAAATGAGTGTCGGATTGTTCACAAGGGCGCGCGCAATCGCAACCCTTTGCTTCTGGCCTCCCGAGAGCTGGTTGGGCAAATGCTTCACGCGGTCTCCCAAACCCACTTTTTCCAGCATCTGCTTGGCCCTTTCCATCCTCTCCCGTTTTGGAACACCCGCATATATCAACGGGGCTTCCACATTTTTCTGCGCATTCAGCCTCGGCAGCAAAAAGAATTGCTGGAACACAAATCCGATATGTTCATTACGCAGCTTTGCCAGCTGCTTCTCTTTCGCCGAACTGATATTTTCTCCATTCAGTTCAAACGTCCCAGTTGTCGGATAATCCAAAAAGCCGATAATATTCATCAGCGTTGATTTTCCGGATCCCGACGGTCCCATGATCGCGATAAACTCACCGTCTTCAACGGCCAAATCAATGCCGTGCAGCACCGGAACCTGAAGCGACCCGTTTCCATAAACTTTTGTTATCTCACTCAATTTCATCAAAGGTGGTCACTTCCATTCCATCATGCATGCCTTCATGAGGAGCGATGACAACAAGCTCATCCTTTTCCAGGCCATTTTTGACTTCGATGAATTCGTCATTCGATGCACCCGTTTCAATTTCACGGCTTTCCAATATTCCGTCCTTCAATACAAAAACGGTATTGGTGTCGCCCTCTTCCAGAATAGCAGCATGTGGGATGGCCAATTTTTTTCCGTCCCCGTCAATCTTGATTTCCAATGAAACATGGAAGCCCTGGCGAAGTTCAGACGTATCATCTGTGATAGCGACTTTGAATGGATACATGGTGACGCCACCGCCTCCTCCACCGCCGGCGAATTCCTCTTCACCGCCTTCTTCATTCGGAAATTGGGAAACCGATTCGATGGCACCTTTCCATTCCTTGTCTTTATACACCTTTGGACGAATGGTCACCGCTTGCTTCTCCTTTATTTTTACCGCGTCAAACTCGCTCATTGTACCAATTACCTTAAATGGCTGGCTTGAGATAATATGTACTGCAGGGCTTGACGCTCCCCCTTCCGTGCTTACCGCATTTCGGTCCACCTTTACAACGATTCCATCAATCTTGCTCTTTACAGTCATCTCTTTGATCTGTTCATTCAAATCATTGATCTGCTCCTGGGCGGATTCAATTTCTGATTTGGTGCTTTCATGTTGGATTTCCATTTCAAGCTTTTCACTCTTCAGAGCGTCTGCATCCCCCGCCGGCGCTTCGCCTTCTTCTCCATCTCCAGATGGAGCCGGAGCTTTTTTCGCGTCTGCAATCCGCTTGTTCAATTCAGCGATCTGGTTAATTTCTGTTTGCGAGCGTTTTTTCACCAAATCCCTTTCTCTTACAGCTTTATTATATTCTGACTGCAATTTGGAAGAATCATAGACAAACAAAGGGTCTCCGGCCTTCACTTTCTGATTTTCCTTTACCTTAAATTCCGTTACCTCTCCTTTGTCCGGCTCCAAAAATACTTTTTGCTCATCTTCCGGAACAATCTTTCCGGTCACCAAAATGGTTTCGCTCAGTTCCTGTTCCGACACTTTTTGAACAGTCACCGGCTCTTCAACATCGGCTCCTGCCATTTTTCCTGCCTGCGCCCTGATCACCAACGTGACCACAAGCGCCAATACTAACACCCCGACAATTGATCCTGTCCATATCCAGGCTTTCTTCTTCACACTATATCCCCCTAGTAAATAGTGGCGTCATTCCCTCTATTTATATATCCTCAGGGAATTTCGCAAATAACGACAATAATAATAACGTTTTAACACATCAAAAAGATTCAAAAGCTTTTAATCTATCGATAAAAATCCCCTCCATCCTATTAGACGATGCAAAATAAGAAAGACACTACACAAAATGAAATATTAAAACCATATAACAATAATATTACAAAATGTTTAAAAACTGAAATATGGGTTAAAAAAAGAATATATGTTTAAGAGGAAATGATGAGGGAACCTGGGGATATGTATCTCGTGCCATGACTTTTTTCACAAACTCAGTTCAATCAGGGGGCCCCCTTATGTCCATTAAAGAGGAAAATCTGCTATTCATTAGAGAGATGCGCCGTCTGCTCGACGACTATGAACGCTCTCCAAACAATAAAAGGGCGGATATCATGGAAGATGTCATCGTACTCGCCCAAGCGCTCAATATAAGGAATCGTCAAAAGCTTTGTTAATTCCCATTTGATCCTTTCTTTTATAATAATCGAATGACCACGCCTCCCGCCTTAAATGCAACCGGTTGATTCCCCTTTTCCTGAAGCCTATAATTTACAGTAGGGACAATTTGCGAAATAGTTATACGCCTTTTTCACCAAGAGACACTCAATCAGGGCGACTTTTATATACCATATTTCATATAATTCAGCACAGGGTAAAAAAGTGCGCTTTTTTTGTAACGGTGATTACTTACTGTTTCTCAAAACCAATACTTTTTTCGGGAAAGGATATCATCAGGCATGCAGGACGAACATTTTAAGCAACAAGTTTACGATACGTTTGATCATCTTCACGCTCATCCGGAGCTCAGCTGGGAGGAGGTAAACACAAACGAGTTTATTAAGGAGCAGCTTGAAAAAGCAGGCTGCAAAGTGCGGACATTCAGTGATTGCACGGGAGTAATCGCTGACTTTGGCGGAATTAAAGGCAATCCGGTTGTAGCGATCCGCGCCGACATGGATGCGCTGTGGCAGGAAGTGGACGGAAAATTTCAGGCCAATCATTCATGCGGCCACGATGCCCACATGACGATGGTGCTCGGCGCATTGTGGAAGCTGGCGAAAGACCCTTCCATCAAGGATCGGGTGACCGTCCGTTTTATTTTCCAACCGGCGGAAGAGGTCGGTGACGGAGCACTTAGAATGGTTGAAAAAGGCGCTGTCGATGACGTCGATTATTTATTCGGCATCCATTTGCGCCCCGTTCAGGAGGCTCCGGACGGATATGCGACCCCGGCGATTATCCACGGGGCTGCCACGTCAATCGAATGCGACATCATCGGGGATGACGCCCACGGTGCCAGACCGCACTTGACAAGCAATGCGATTGATGTCGGAACCCATATTGTGAATGCAATCAACGCCATCCACTTGGATCCGACCGTTCCGTATTCTGTAAAAGTCACAAAGTTCCACGCTGGAGGAAAAAGCACCAATATTATCCCGGGCCAGGCATCATTGGCTTTTGATCTAAGGGCGCAGACAAACCAGCATATGAAGATGCTGAAAGAAAAAGTATATGAGACTTTAGAGGCAACCGAACAACTTTTTCAATCCAAAATAAAAATTACAGATGATTACGGAATTCCCGCAGCGGAAGTGGCCCCGGAGGCAGAAGTAATCTCCAGACAGGCCATTTCCAACGTTTTAGGCCCTGATCATACAATGGATCCGCTTATGACACCGGGCGGAGATGATTTCCATTTTTACACGATTAAAAAGCCAGAACTGAAAGCGACGATGATCGGACTCGGATGCGACTTGAAACCGGGACTTCACCATCCGCATATGACTTTCAACCGTGAAGCCCTATTCAATGGGATTGATATTATTACAGAGATTGTACAAGTGTTGGCAAAAAAGGAGAGAACAAGCATTGAAACCAGTTCAAATTAAAGAAGTGGTCCTTCACACGGTAAAGATGAAGCTGATTGCACCATTTACAACGAGTTTCGGCACATTTCAGGAGAAACATGTATGCCTTGTGGAGGCGATCGACGAATCAGGCATCTCAGGATGGGGAGAGACGACAACAAGCGACGAACCTTATTATAACGAGGAAACCACACACACAGCGGTCTATATGTTAAAGGATTTTCTCATTTCAAGAATCATTCATAAAACAATTGAACATCCGCTGGATGTCCATGACATGCTTACGTTTGTAAGGCGAAACCAGATTGCCAAATCCGCGATTGAAACAGCGGTTTGGGATGTGTTTGCAAAGAAAAACAATGTACCGCTGTCCGAATTGATCGACGGTACGAAAACGGAAATAGAAGTAGGAAAAAGCATCGGGATTCAAGCAACTCCTGAGAAGCTTGTCGAGAAGGTCGGCGAATATGTGGAGGAAGGTTTTCGGAAATTAAAGGTTAAAATTGCTCCCGGGGCAGATTTGGATTATATTGATGCAGTAAGGAAGGCATTTCCGGATATTCCATTGATGGCTGACGCAAATTCCGCCTATACATTGAACGATGTGGACCAGCTGAAACAGCTTGATCAGTATAACCTGATGATGATCGAGCAGCCGCTTGCCCATGACGATATTATCGACCATGCCACTTTGCAAAAAGAAATCCAGACACCGGTTTGTCTTGATGAAAGCATCCATTCTCTCGAAGATGCCAGAAAAGCATTACAGCTGGGTAGCTGCCGGATTATCAATATAAAAATCGGCCGCGTCGGAGGTTTGGGAGAATCCATCCGAATCCACGACCTGTGCAGGGATAACGGTGTGCCTGTCTGGTGCGGCGGAATGCTGGAAACGGGAATCGGGCGAGCTCACAATATTGCCTTGACTTCCCTTTCCAACTTTACAATACCAGGGGATACGGCACCGTCTTCCCACTATTGGGATGAGGATATCATCGAGCCCGAAGTGACAATGGATCATGGAATCATTCAGGTACAGACAGGTCCGGGGATCGGATTTGACGTCAATCGTGAAAAGCTTGAACAGCTGACGGTTGAAAAAGAGAGCATTACTACGGCGGTGACGCCGCATCCGATGCCATAGCTTATAAGAAAAGCGCAAGCGCCCGTTTAGCAACGTACAAACGGAAATGCGGAAGACGGCTGTTTAGGGGCGACAAGCGCTGGCCGCCGACAAACGCCACATCCTGTGGCGTCGGTGGCACTAGGACATCCTGTCCGACGGAGGGCAATCCAGTGAAGTCGTTCTTTGACTTCATTGGATTGACCGAAGCGACCTCGAGCCCCTGCCGTCTGAAGCTAGACACTGGAGCACTCCGCAATGAGATAAAGGATAAGGAAAGGCGGAGAGTGCCTGGTTATCGGCGACAAGCATAAGACGAGCGCTGAAGAAGGCGTAGTTTGCCTTCAGCAGCGATTGGCTTAATCCTTGCGCCGATGGCACTCGGAGCCGGACAACACGGCGAGGTACGAGCCGATGTTGGCTTATCGTAGTGCTCTGAGCCTACTTCCTCGAATAAACATCCACGCAGAAAAAGCGAAGCTTTTTCGAGGAAAGGAGTGCGAAGTTTACTAGTCGCTGGGCGCTGGAGCTGGACAAAGAAAGGCTTTTTTTGAAAAAATCTTCATATCAGCTTATACTTTCTTTTACTTCAAGGAAAAACCGATATTCACGCCTGAATATCGGTTTTCTTTATCACATTGGGGAGGTATTCCTGGTATTCGTTACCGCTTTTTCATTTTCGACGCCACTTCGGGAAGGTATCACGGATATTCGTTACCAATTTTCCATTTTCGACACCCCTTCGGGAAGGTATCCTCAGTATTCGTTACCGTTTTTCTATTTTCGACGCCACTTCGGGAAGGTATCCTCTGTATTCGTTACCGCTTTTCTATTTTCGACGCCACTTCGGGAAGGTATCCTCTGTATTCGTTACCAATTTTCCATTTTCAACGCCACTTCGGGAAGGTATCCTCTGTATTCGTTACCGTTTTCCCATTTTCAACGCCCCTTCGGGAAGGTATCACCGGTATTCGTGACCGTTTTTTGGTTTTTACCGTCGCTATGGGTAAGAATCCTATTTTAAATTTGAAGAGATTCTCTTTTCACCAATAAATAATGATGCACAGGCTCCTCGGCGCTTCTTTCCAAAGAAACAGCGGCATACCCCTTTTGGAACAGCTCTTGAAAAACAGAGCGGGTTTTCAATCTCCAATCCAATGCGAGGCTCATATCCTCCTGCTTGATCGTTTGAAATGCCGCAGGAACCGGGACCATTATTTGGGCTGCCTCAGGAATTTCTACATCATCAGCAAGGACCGGGCCGCTTGCAGCCTGTTTCCACGGGATATAGAAGGCATCATCCTTGACAGGCACCGGAATGCGTTCATCGACATGCCGGCTTTTTATCCACCATTCCACTTTAAAGCGGTCTGTCGGCAAACCCGCATTGAGCCCGTCATCGAATTCCCCGTAGCAATTTTCAATATATGTACTGCAAACCGCACGGAGTTTCGATAGGTTCAAATAACCGTTGCGTGTTTCCAGCGGATCATATGTCCATGTCAGCATATCGTACCCTATTCGGGCCGCTTCCGTTTTTTGCCTGTTTTTTAATGAAGCGCCGATGCCTTTGTCACGGTAATCGGGATGAATTCCCATATTGTGTGAACATAGATACGCCTTACCATCCTTGAATCCGGGAAAACTATAGCTGAATCCGACAAGCTGATCATCACAATATGCACCAATCGCAAGGCCTCCGTTCCGAATGGCCGTGATTGTTTGATGAACAGGAATTCCGCCTTCCCCTTGCCAGATGAATTCTTCAAGCTGATACATTTGTCTCATTTCTTCGTTGCTGTTTAAAACACGTATATCAATAGTTGCAGTCATAAGGCAGCCCTCTTTCTGTCAAAATTTCTGTTTGGCTGCCATCATTATATCAATTTTTTGCTGCAGGCGATACAAACTCCCGCAGCTTCACTTTCATGATCTTGCCGCTCGCCGTTTTGGGAAGCTCCTCCATGAAAGTGACGATGGTCGGGCATTTGAAATGCGCCAGTCTTTCTCTTGTAAAATCAATGATTTCCTGCCCGGCCACTTCATGTCCGTCC
The DNA here is from genome assembly GCF_003605365.2 of Siminovitchia fortis. Classification (GTDB taxonomy): domain Bacteria; phylum Bacillota; class Bacilli; order Bacillales; family Bacillaceae_C; genus Siminovitchia; species Siminovitchia fortis. Next base: position 72,404 of record NZ_QYTU02000006.1, on the reverse strand, counting down.
CGCGCAACAACAATGGCATGCGGAGTCTCTCCCCATTTTTCATGGGGCGTAGCTATGACCGCCACTTCTTTCACCGCCGGATGGTCGTATATGACATTTTCGATTTCTATTGTAGAGATGTTTTCTCCGCCACTGATAATAATGTCTTTTTTCCGGTCAACAATTTGGATGCGGTGGTTTTCATCCATCGTTCCCATATCCCCTGTATGAAGCCAGCCATTGATAATGGTCGATTTCGTCGCCGCTTCATCTTTCCAATATCCTTTCATGACGCCAGGTCCTCTCACAATTACTTCTCCGATTTCTTTGCCATTTTTTTCAACATCATTTCCAAATTCGTCCACCACCCTAACGTCGGTTCCGATCATTTCGAGCCCTGTTTTGACTTTTAGCTTATAATATTCATCATTGGAAGCGCCTTCATCTTCGGATGATATATAAGACGCCAGGCTCAATGGCGACGTTTCCGTCATTCCATATACTTGGTAAAATTCCCAGCCGATTTCTTCTTCCAGCTGTCTGATGAACGCTTTAGGCGGAGCGGAACCTGCAACAACAATCCTGACATTTTGGTCGATTTTCGGATTTACATTTTTATATTGATCCATAATGGATTGAAGTACTGTTGGAGCCATATGCATCACTGTGACCCCATATTTTTCAACCTTTTCCAAGATCACCTTAGGATCGATCGCTTTTTGCATAATCTGGGTTGCGCCATTCGCCGTATAATAAAAAGGAGATCCCCAGCCGTTAACATGAAACATCGGTAAAATATGCATAAGGACATCACGGTCATTTACCCGCAAGTGATGCATGGTGGATAAAGCGTGCAAATAATTATTCCGATGCGTCAGCATGACGCCTTTTGGATTCCCGGTTGTACCGCTCGTATAAAGCAACGTGCTGACATCATCCTCATGCAATTCCACACGCGGGAAATCAGTTGATGGAAAGGAAGAAAGCCAGGAGTCATACGCAATAAGCCCATCCTTATCCTCTGGCAGACCATGAACAATGATCGTCTCAACCGTTTCAAGCTGATTTCGGACCGGTTCAATCAGATTTAACAGTACATGATCCACAAAGAGAACCTTGCTCTCACTGTGATTTAAAATATAGACGTAATCCTTCGGTTTCAATCTCGTATTCAATGAAACCATTATGCCCCCTACCTGAAAAATCCCATAAAAACCTTCGTACATTTCGAGTGTGTTTGGAGCCAAATAAGCCACCCGGTCCCCTTTTTCAACCCCGAGGGAAGCCAGTCCGAATGAAAGGCTGTTCACCCGCCCGTTCACTTCTTCATAGGTGTAACGCTTGCCATGTTCATCAATAATAGCCGGTTTTCTTCCGTACAAATGAACTGCCCGATCCAAAAATTGCGTCAACAAAAGAGACATCTGCAAATCCCCTTTCCACCAATTTATGAATAATCAAAATTATACCACAAGTTACCCGATTTGCGAGAGGGGCATTTCCGCGTCTCCTCTTTTTAACTAATGCTTTATAATGAAGAAAAAACTGTAGTCAAAAAGGAGCTGGCGACTTGAAAATACTTGTTGTCGATGACGACCCGCATATTTTGGAGCTTGTAAATATTCATTTAACCCAAGCAGGATATATCGTCCGAAAAGCGGCCAACGGTTCCGAAGCCCTTAAACTATTAGAGGATGAGATTCCGGATCTCGCGGTTGTGGATGTCATGATGCCGGGAATGGACGGTTATACATTGACGAAAACATTAAGGGCCGAAGCGGATATTCCGGTTCTCCTGCTGACGGCCAAGGGAGAACTGGAGGATAAGGAAAAAGGCTTTCTGGCAGGATCAGATGATTATCTTGTCAAACCTTTCGAGCCGAAAGAGCTGCTTTTTAGGATCAACGCCATTTTGAGAAGATATGACAAAGCGGTCGATATCTTGATCAAAGTGGGTCCCCTTACGATAAACAGGCAAAGCTATGAAGTGTCTGCCGGTAAAAAGGTGATCCTGCTGCCGCTGAAAGAATTTGAATTGCTGTCTGTACTTGCATCCCGTCCCAATCAGGTCTTTACACGCGAAATATTGCTCGAACGTGTTTGGGGCTATGACTATGAAGGTGATGAGCAGACTTTGAATGTACATATCAAAAGGCTTCGTGACAAGTTGAAAAAACTGGCCGAAAATGTCATTATCTCCACTGTTCGGGGAGTCGGCTATAAACTAGAGGTAATGAAAAATTGAAATCCCTTTACAGCAAGTTCGTTGTCTTTACGCTCGGAACGATGATCATGAGCGGGCTCATCGCTTTCTTGGCTGTCAACACCTACTATCATCAGCAGCTCAAAGGAAAAAATGATGAAAAAAACATGAAAATTGCTTTATCATTGGCTTCCTTCATTGAATCGGAGAAAAACCTGGATTTGGAAGACTTTCTTCAAACCCAATCAGCTACGGGCTATAAAATTTATGTTGTCAATGAGAAGGACGAAACACAGCAATATGGTGCTCCCTTTCGCCTCAAAAATCTCTCGCAGAATGCCGTCAATCAGGTGCTGGATGGGCGTGCCTACCACGGAATGAGGGATTTCCCGACCGAAACGTTTGTAACGGGTTTCTTCTCGGACGAGCTGGCCAATACGGTTGGAGTCCCTTTCCGCCATAACGGAACGGGCTATGCCCTTTTCCTCCGTCCTGACATTAAGTTCCTTTTTACAGAGGTCCATTATTTGCTGGGTGGTATGGTTATTATCATGGCAATCATCAGTGTACTGGTCATGTTAACCGTCGCCAAAATGCTCATTGATCCGATTACAAAGTTAACTGAAGCTGCAATAAAAGTGGGCGAGGAGCAATTTTCCCCTGAACTGAATATTGACCGGCGGGATGAAATCGGGCAACTCGCCCAAAGCTTTCGAAACATGACGGAGCGGTTGAGTGAGAATGATCGCATCCGCAAGGAGTTTATCAGCGATGTGTCACATGATTTCCAGTCACCGCTTTTAAATATAAAAGGGTATGCGGAGCTGTTGACGAAAAGCGATCTTCCAGAATCGGAAAGACAAAACTATGCAGAAGTGATCCAATCCGAAACCGAACGTCTCTCTTCATTGACTAAGCAGCTCATGCTTTTGACATCGCTGGACCAGCTTGTTTCACCACTCCGCAAAAAAACCTTCCGGCTTGATGAGCAAATAAAAGAAGTGACTTTGAGATACAGATGGCTCCTTGAGGAAAAAGAGATGTCTTTATCCATGGATCTTGATGAAACGGAAATCCTTGGAGACCCGGCCTTTTTGGAAAAGGTTTGGGAAAATCTTTTATCCAATGCTTTAAAATATACAGAGGCCGGCGGTTCGATTGATATTACTTTGACAAAAAAAGATGATGGAGTGACAGTCGCCTATTGTGACAGCGGCATAGGGATAGAAGAGGATCATATGGGGCGTATATTTGATAGATTTTACAGAGCAGACGAATCGAGAACGAAGCAAATATCGGGGACGGGCCTTGGGCTATCAATTGTCCATCAGGTTGTTAATCTGCACGGGGGTTCTATCGATGTACAAAGGAATAAAGGTGAAGGTATGACATTTATTGTGAAATTGCCGATCTCCAACAATAGAAACTAAAAAGCCTGTAGAGAAAAACTTACGCTTTCTTTATCAAACAAGCCTTAACATGATTGAACAAGTGTTTAACAGACTCGGCCGTAAGCAGTAGCCATAGCCTGCTTTCTATTTGTGATGACAAAATCATAGCAAAAACTGATTTTTAACCTTCCGTTAATGTTCTGTTCATGTTCACTGCTTAGGATGAACATATAAATGAACAAAACAGGAGGAATGAATGATGTCACAAAAGAAATGGAGTATCCGATTCATTCGTATTGCAGCAATTTTTGGCTTAATAGGAACGGTAATGGGGTCACATATGGCAGGGTCCGGATCTTATGCATTCCGTCCGATCCACGCACATATTCTTTTGGTAGGCTGGTTATCGATGTTTGCATGGGGAGCCTTTTACCGGATGTTTGAGGTCAGGGCAGAAAAATTGGTCACATTCCATGGTTGGACAGCTATCATCGGTTCAATCGGTCTGACAGCGGGCATGTGGTTCCAATTCATCCAGCCGTTTGGTGTGAATAAAATATTCTCGTTGATCTTTTATATCGCTGGAGGTAGTATCCTTCTCCTTAGCTTTGCCTTGTTTATCATCGTGACATTTCTTACCGAGAAGGAAGTGAAACAATAATGGCTGATAGATTATTAAAAGGCAACCGCCTTTGGTGGTTTATGCTGGTGATTTGGGCGGCCCTTGCAGGCATCTTATCAAGTGCTGCACCCGGTGCCAAGGAGTTTGTGGCTGCGAATAAAGATGCAGGCCTCCCTCCGGATACCGAATCCATCATCGCCGACCGCCAATTGGAAAAGTATTTCCCAGAAGAAGGCGGACTGCCGCTGTTTGCTGTTTTTTCCAAGGAAAGCGGCCTGACGGATGATGAAATATTGACCTTTGCCCAAGTGGCCGAGGATCTGAAGGTGGATAAAAAATACGGAGACATCGAGACCATTCCATTATCCAAAATGCCTCCGGAAGTAAGAAATTCGTTTCTCTCAGAAAATAAAAGGACATTCTTCCTTCCTATCACGCTGCCTGAAAACCTTGAGGGTCGCGATTTGCATGCAGCAGTAGAGCAAATCAAGAAACAATTTACCGTGGATCATGACTTAAAGCTATCTTGGACGGGACCGGCAGGAATCGCAGCAGACGCAGTCGAACTGTTCAGCCGGGCAGACATCGTCCTGTTGCTGTCAACCGTTGGGCTGATTTTGGTATTGCTTCTCATTATTTACCGTTCACCGCTGTTGACTTTCATCCCATTGATCGGCGCCGCCATCGTTTACACGGTTGTCGATAAAGTGATAGGTCTGTCGATGAAAGCCGGATTGTTTGCCATTGACAGCCAGGCGGTTTCCATCATGACCATCCTTTTATTTGCAGTGGTAACCGACTATTCACTGCTCATATTCTCCCGTTATCGCGAGGAACTCCGTACCCATGAGAAGAAAGATGCGGCTATGCGCGAGACGATGCGCCATGTAAAAGAGCCGATTTTTTTCAGCGGAAGTACGATTGTTCTTGGTGTAGCCACTTTGTTCTTCGCTTTATATGAGCCATATCGGAACTTTGCTCCAGCGTTTGCAATCGCAGCAGCCTTCATGCTCGTTGCAGGCCTGACGCTGCTCCCGGCCTTATTCGCATTGACGGGCAGAAAGGCATTTTGGCCGGCCATTCCGAAATTCGGGGATGAAAAATCGGAGAAGAAAACAATCTGGGGAAAAATGGCCGACAAAGTGACAAAACGTCCGGCAGCTTTTTTAATCCCAATTGTTCTTCTTCTGGCACTTGCCGCATTAAATATGACAAAAATGGAAGAATCGTACGATTTAATTGCGTCCTTCCCGGAAGACTTGTCTTCCCGGATCGGCTATGAGCAGCTCGGGAAAGATTTTTCTGAAGGAAGTTTGGCACCGGGAACACTGCTTTTCGTATCTAATCAGAACCTTGATATGCAGGGTTTGCAGTCTGTAATAAAGAAACTTGAGGAGATCAAAGGCGTTGATCAGGTGACTGCGCAGGGACATCCCCTCTCTGCAGATGGAAAAAGCGCCAAGCTTTCATTGATATTTACTGGAAATCCATATGAACATGAAGCGCTGGATGCCGTGAAAAAAATCCGGGAAAAAAGCGGTGAAATTTTAAATGATGCCGGTTTAACGGATACTGAGCTTTTCGTTGCCGGAGAAAGTGCAAAAAATGCGGATCTTCGGGATATCAATAAGCGTGACACGATTGTGGTACTGGTGTTGATGATCATCCTTATTTCCATCATGCTGGGATTGCAGACCCGTTCCATTGTCGCACCATTATACATGATGGGGACCATCCTGCTCTCTTACGCAGCAACGATCGGCCTTTCATTATTCTTGTTTAAAATCTTCCTTGGCCTGGATGCCATCAGCTATCGTATTCCGTTATACGCTTTAGTGTTTCTTATAGCACTTGGCGTGGATTATTCGATCATGCTGATTGCAAGGATCCGAGAAGAGGTCAAGACAATGCCGTTTGCTGATGCGGTCAGAAGAGGCGTTGACCGAACAGGCGGCGTCATCAGTTCCGCAGGATTGATTTTGGCCGCAACCTTCCTTGTTCTTGCAACTATGCCGATCTATGAACTAAAATTATTTGGCTTCATCATGGCATTAGGGATTTTGATCGATACATTCATTGTTCGACCGCTCCTCATTCCCGCTATATTGATGCTCCTTGGCAAATGGAGCTTTTGGCCAAAACGTGTGGTTGAAAATAAAAAAGCTGTTTAAAAACATGAAAAACCGTCATTCCATCCTGTGGAGTGACGGTTTTAATTTTAAGTGTTCCCGGCTTATTCTCTGGCTTCCAAGTCGTATTGCCGCCAGCAGACTGAACTTATGAAGCACAAGCATCAAAAGGCCGCCAAAGATTTGATCGGCTTTTGCATTGATTTGAAAAGGTAGCAAAGCTCCTGCCTGGTCGGCAGGGATGCATAGTTTTAACATCAGCTGACTGAACAATGGACTCGCATTCTGCCCATCCATCAATCCATTCAATATGAGCAATAGGCAGGCCGGCATTAATAAAATACTGCTCCACCATGAAAATCGATTCGAACCGGGGCCAGGTGTAATGACAGGGAGCCACATTAGAAAAGAAAGGCCAAACAGGAGAAGTATGAAGCCTGTGTGGATAACCGGACTTTTATAAACAAATGGAACAACTTGGGGTAAATGATAAAGAAAGAACAATATTGAGAAGAGAATGAGGGCTGAAAAAGAAGATATGTTTCTTTTTTTCCATTTGTGTCCATTCCATGCGGGAATCCCGAGCAGAAGAAGAGGCGGTACAAAAAAATAAAGAATGCTCATTTGCAGCATATGGGTACTGAATGAGAGGTGGCTGAGCATATATAGCGGGCTGCCCATTAATAAGTAGAACAATCCAATGCCCGCATGAAACAAATAAAATTGACTGGACCCTACGTCTGGATGTTTTTTTGCCCAAAAGAAGTACATCGCTGATATGCATGCAAGGATCAACACGAGCGGCATATTCCAAGCAGCAAGGCCGCCCAGTATCATGATGATGTCCTCCCCCTTTCTCATAACCCCTGTATCTATTCATTTTATTATGAAGCTTTCACACTTATGACTTCGCCCATTTTCAAATAATTTTCTACTTTGCATTGACTTTTCATCGCAAACGTTATATGGTTAGTTACATGAGTAACTAACCAATATGGTGGTGAAGCAGTGAGTAGTTTAATTGATGATGGGCGCCCTATTTTCATTCAAATTGCCGAGAGAATCGAAGATGATATTATTTCGGGCGGATTGGCAGAAGAGTCCCAAGTACCCTCTACAAATCAGTTTGCAGCATTTTATAAAATCAATCCTGCTACAGCCGCGAAAGGAGTCAATTTGCTGGTGGACGAAGGAATTCTTTATAAAAAGCGAGGGATTGGCATGTTTGTGGCAGAAGGTGCACGTGCAAAAGTGATTGAAAAAAGAAAAGAGCATTTTTTTGAGCAATATGTGGTCACGATGATCCATGAAGCGAAAAAGCTTGGAATCACGACCGATCAATTGACTGAAATGATTCAGAGAGGAGAGGGGCAGGATTGAAACATATTATTGAGGCCAGCCGTCTGGAGAAAGCATATGGCGATTTCACAGCTGTCCGAAACGCCAGCTTCACTGTTCTAGAGAATAAAATTTATGGGCTTCTTGGCCGAAACGGGGCTGGAAAAACTACCTTGATGAAGATGATCACAGCTCAAATCATTCCAACAAGCGGAGACATAAAAGTTTTTAATGAAAACCCTTATGAAAACAACAAAGTGCTTAAACAAATATGTTTCATTAAAGAAAGCCAAAAATATCCGGATAATTTTCTTGTCAAAGATGTACTTGACGTATCAAGGTCACTTTTTCCGAATTGGGATGCTGACTTTGCATACTCACTAATAGAAAGCTTTAACCTTCCCGTCAATAGAAGAATAAAGAAGCTTTCGCGCGGAATGCTGTCGGCCGTAGGCATTGTTGTCGGCCTTGCAAGCCGGGCACCGCTGACGGTCTTCGATGAGCCGTATTTGGGGCTTGATGCCGTATCGCGCGGAATTTTTTACAACCGGCTAATGGAGGATTATGTTGAACATCCGCGCACAGTAATCCTTTCCACTCACTTGATCGATGAAGTCAGTAATTTACTGGAGCACGTATTAGTCATTGCAGACGGTGAGCTTACCATTGATGAAGATGCGGAGAAACTCCGGGGAATGGCTTACACGGTTACTGGTAAAGCGGCCATAGTTGAAAAATTCCTTGCAGGAAAAGAAGTCGTTCATCAGGAACCGTTTGGAGGATTGCTTTCCGCTACAGTCATTCGGAATGATCACTATTCCGGGCAAAACCAGGCGGAATCACTTGATCTTGAAGTGTCATCGGTATCTCTTCAACAGTTAATCGTCTATTTGACAGGCGGAAAGCGTGACCAAAAAGGAGCGGTGGCCAAATGAGTATCCAAAGCGTGCTACACATTCATAGAAAAGACAAATGGGGTTGGCTTTATATCCCATCCATCATTCTCTCTTCAAGCTTTTTTGTTCACTTGATCGTCAGCCTGCTGATCAATAATGATGAAGCGTTTTACACAGGGGGCATCACTTCCATTTTTGTTTATGCCTTTGTAATGGGCATCTTGGTCGTCGTACAGTCTTTTCCGTTTGCGATCGGGATGTCTGTAACGAGAAAGGATTACTTCTTCGGCACTGTTTTAATGGGTCTGGCAGCATGCTTTATCCTCGGTGCATTAATACGTATCTTCACTTCGATCGAGAACAGGACCAGTGGCTGGGGAAATAGGTTCCATTTTTTTTACTTCCCGTATTTAAATGACGGAACCTCATTTTTCCAGCAGTTGATTATGTATGTGATCCTATTCAGCTTTTTATTTTTCCTTGGATTTCTGATTGCAAGCTTTGCCCGGCGTTTTGGCGTGAAAGGAATGATGATCTTATCGCTGGCCGTTTTACTGATTGGAAGTGTCATTGTGCTGCTGTTCCATCAGTTTCATGTTTGGCCCGATATCTTTAAATGGTTCTCAAACCAAACAGCAGTCGGGCTTTCCTATCGGCTCATCCCGGTTGTTCTTTTCAGTATGGCTGCCTCCTATTTGCTGCTCCGTAAAGTGTCGGTTTGAACAAAGGCGCAAGCGCCTGTTTATCGACGTACAGACTGGAGCGCTTCTGACGAGATAAAGGAAACACGCGCAGCGCAACGGAGCGATGTTGACTTATCGTAGGAAGAAGCGTGAAGTCTGCTAGTCGCTGGGCGCTGGAGCTGGACAAAGCAACAATACTTTTATATGAATACCAATGAAAAATTATACTTTCCTTTAAAAAAGCCTCGGCTGTGTTTATTCACTCAGCCAAGGCTTTTTGTTTGGTTAAAGCGGATGATTCTACGGTTTAGTGGACCTGGGGGGCCAAGCATCAATCCATCCTTTGAACGGTTTCTGCCGATGGCACACACTCCAGGTTCCCCATGCTCTTCTTCCTCGTTAAAGAAAGTCCATATGTGGAGAGGATGACGGCTCCGCTTGCAATGAAAATCGTAATTTTCGAAGTGAATACATCCGTCAGCACTCCTCCCACAAAGGGACCGATGATGGCAGCGACGGCAAAAAATATATTAAATAAGCTGTATAAAGCTCCGTAGGAGTTTTGCTCTCCCTCTTTTTGTGTGTTGCCAAGCATTGTTAACGTAGGAGATACGGCGAGTCCCATGCTTGCCCCTAAGAATAGTAAGGCAATAACCATCTGCAAGGTGGATTGGGCGATAACGACGAAAGGCAGGATAAGCCCTGCAAGCAGCAAACCGACCAGCACAACCCGGCTCGGTGTGTATTTATTGATCAGAAGTCCTGATACCGGAGCCATTATTCCATAAGCCAACGTGATTACTCCAAACATCAGGCCTATGAAAAATGAATTCCCAGTAAAAGTGCCCGATAAATATATCGGCAAAATCGGTTCCAGCATCGTCATAATTCCTTCGCCAACCACCATGATGGTCAAAATCCAAACGACTTCACGCTGTTTTAACAGATCCACAACCTTCTTGGACGCCTGAACAACTGCCTTATGCTCATCCTGCAGGTAGATGGCCGCCAATATCATGACAATGATCAGCATTACTGAAGCCGTATAAAACGGCGTTGCGTATCCTCCAAACTCAATTAGAAAGCCGCCAATCGGCGCTCCTAATAATGTTCCTGCAGACATGCTTGTCATGGCAACCCCCATGGCAAATGCCCGCTCCTTTTTGACGAACATATCAGCAAGGAGAGCAAGCGATGCGGTCCAGGTTGCCGCCGAAGCGACACCTTGCAGCCCCCTTGCAATAATCAGCATCTCAAAATTGATGGGATGGGCAAATACGATGGTCGCGACAGTCATCCCAATCAGCCCGATAACAATCGGCTTTTTCCTGCCGATCCGATCTGTCAATTTTCCAAAGTATGTGGTGAAGATCAATAAAGTAATGGAATAGCTGCTGAACAATATACCGATCATAGTCGGCGAAGCTTTGAAATTTTCTTCATAATAAGGCGTCAGCGGTATGATGACGCTATATAGCAGCATGTCTAAAAACAAAATCGTGATGGCAAACATTAACCCAAGTTTTTTTTTCACACTCATTTGTTTAATAAAATTCATTTTACACCTCTATAAAATTCGAAAACTATTTAGGTTTTTTTAGTTTTTTAAAGAAAATTAAACCGCCGAGACAACTACTAAGGCTCGGCATTTTCCTCAACCATTCCAAACAATAACACATTCACAATCCCATTCATTGCCTCTTGGACGGTGATCCTATTTTCCCAAATGAAACGCCGGTCCAACGTCAGATTCGTAGCATCAATAACCAACCGCATAAGCAATTCAACATTTTGATCTTTAATGAGGCCTTCTTCAATACCCTGTTCAAGCAGTTTTTTTAAAGCCTCCCACTCATATAGAGAATTATTCATTTTTTCCCACTGCTTAGGGTAATACCTTTTCATCTGTTCAAGTATTTGCAGATCATAAAATTCATCGTACTTCGGAACGACCATAATCGCCTCTTTAATTTTTTCCAAAAGCGTTAAGCTGCTGTCTTGAATAATAGCTTCCGTTTTTTCATCAAATTCTGTGATCGTTAAATCTATAATAGCGTCCAGAATCTCAACTTTGGAAGAAAAGTGCTCATATAAAGTGCGTTTACTGATGCCCAATCGTCCTGCTAAATCATCCATCGTAAACTTAATTCCCTTGTCTTTGACTTCATCAACAAAAGCCTGCATAATCCGATCTTTCATTGAAATACTCCTTTGAAAACCATTTAAACAAAAAAAGTTTTATTAGTTTAATTGATATTTCTTATTATACAGGCAAAAAGTTGGGGCCGCAAGGGGTATTATAATGACAAAAACATCCCCGGGAAAGAAATATCTTTCAATCGACTTTCCATCTTATGGTGAAATAAACAAAAAATCCCCTTCGATCAGAAGTAAGGGACTTATAGTGTGGTCCTATTTCATCAAAACTTCCTATGTATAATGATTCGATGGTGCTTAATATAGGAAATCAGGCCAATGACCACAATGATAATGACGGCGCCATTAGCAGCGGTATTTACGATGTTGACCTCTGGTACAAACTCGTCAGCATAATTGATCCAGCCTTCTATCCACGGATCCTTTGCCATTGACATAATGGCATTTTGAGCAATAAATCCCCCCGCAACCACGTTGATCCAAGGAATAGCGGCAGCCAGTTTTATAATGAGCCGTAAAAAATAGAGAGAGATTAAAAGACTGCAAAAAATTCCTATTGAAATGATGGGGATATGATCGGAAATGTTTGATACGATGAGAACCCCGTCCCAGCAGATCAAAAAGTCAGTTGCAGCCAAAGCGGCTAATATTTTTATTTTTTGAAGCAGGAATATGGAACGCGATGATCTTAATGTTTCTACACCATAAATCAGTTTTGTTACAAGCTTATAAGATATAAAAAGCAAAATGAGTCCAGTCAGAAAATGAAACATCGGGACATCCGACAGCCCCTCCACGACACAAACATATGCTGTCCGGGTAATCGTCAACATAACGGCCGCAAGAAAAGTAACTTCAAAATAAGAGTGCCTTCGCAAAACGGCTCCAAGAATCAGCATGTTATCAATATCGCTCACAAGGGTCATGAGAAACACTTGAAGGAAATCTTGGATCATATAGGGCTGGTCTCCTTATTTTCCATTCCTCTTTCACTAATTTGTATGTGGAAAAGCCCGAATCATTCCTAAAGGCCGGCGTTTGGAGCAATGAAGGAAGTGAAAAAATGCCCGCAGGGCTGGTGCCTGCGGGCATTTTGTTATTTTGCTATAGAATTCTCATATGCTGCAATTTTATCTTCCAGCTGCAGTGTCAATGCGATTTCATCCCACCCGTTTAAAAGCATTTGCCGGCGGTATGGATCAATGGAGAAAGTATACGTTTTTCCATTCTCTGCCTCAATCGTTTCCGTTTCCAGATTGACGGTAATCTTCAATGGTTTTTCTTTCCCTGCCTGAAGAAGTTCTTCAATCTCTGTTTCTTTCAATTGTATTGGCAGAATGCCATTTTTAAAGCAGTTGCTATGGAAAATATCAGCAAAACTCGCAGCAATGACAACGCGAAAGCCGAAGTCTCCCAAAGCCCATGGCGCATGCTCACGGGAAGAGCCGCAACCGAAATTTTCCCGGGCTACAAGAATCTCACTGTTCTTATATTCCGGCTTGTTTAAGACAAAGTCGGACTTTTCCGTACCATCGTCATTGAAACGCCAGTGATAAAATAAAAACTTCCCGAACCCTGTCCGTTCAATTCTTTTTAAAAATTGTTTCGGAATGATTTGGTCCGTATCGACGTTCACGCGATCCAATGGTGTAATGACGCTTGTTACTTCTTTTATCGGCCTCATGCGTGAACCTCTCCTTTCATCATATGCCTTACATCAACGAAGCGGCCTTCAACAGCTGCCGCTGCAGCCATTGCCGGGCTGACAAGATGCGTACGTGATCCGTTTCCTTGGCGTCCTTCAAAGTTCCGGTTGGATGTAGAGGCGCAGCGTTTGCCTGCAGGTACCTGGTCAGCATTCATCGCAAGACACATACTGCACCCTGTCTCCCGCCATTCAAAACCTGATTCTAGGAAAATTTTATCCAAGCCCTCTTCCTCAGCTTGCGCCTTTACAGTACGGGAACCGGGGACAACGATGGCTGTTACCCCCTCTTTGACTTTTCTCCCCTTCAGCACTTCAGCCGCCGCTCTTAAGTCTTCGATGCGGGAGTTTGTGCAGGAGCCGATGAACACATATTGAATATCCACATCGGACATTTTCATGCCGCCGTCCAAGCCCATATAGTGAAGAGCCTGCTCGATGGATTCTTTTTCTGATTCGCTTGCCGCATCTTCCGGTTTAGGAATGCTCTGGGAAATCCGGACACCCATGGAAGGATTTGTTCCCCATGTCACGAATGGTTCGATTTCCGAAGCCTCAATTTCGATCACTGAGTCATATTCAGCATCTGCATCAGACGCTAGCTGTTTCCACTCTTCTACTAATTTATCAAACTCTTCTCCTGACGGGACATGCTCACGGCCTTTCAAATATTCGAATGTTGTTTCGTCCGGGCTGATCAGGCCTGCTCTTGCCCCGGCTTCGATGGACATGTTGCAAACGGTCATGCGCTCTTCCATCGTCAAATTGCGGATGGCTTCACCTGTGTATTCAATGACATGCCCTGTTCCAACGTCAACACCATGCTTGGCAATGATCGCTAAAATCAAGTCTTTTGCAGTAACTCCGGCACCAAGTTTGCCGTTCACTTTGACTTGCATTGTTTTCGGCTTTTGCTGCCATAAAGTCTGCGTAGAAAGAACGTGTTCCACTTCACTCGTTCCGATTCCAAAAGCAAGAGCTCCGAAAGCGCCGTGTGTAGAAGTATGGCTGTCTCCACACACGATTGTTTTTCCCGGCTGTGTTAAACCAAGTTCAGGGCCGATGACATGGACGATTCCCTGGTCAGGATGGCCCACTCCTGCCAACGGCACCCCAAATTCCGCACAATTTTTCTCCAGCGTAGTCATCTGTGTTTTGGCAATCGGATCTGTTACCTCTTCATTCGTTCTTGTTGGAACGTTATGGTCCATAGTGGCAAACGTAAGATCAGGCCTTCTCACTTTACGGCCGTTTAAGCGAAGTCCCTCAAACGCCTGCGGAGATGTTACCTCGTGGACAAGGTGCAGATCGATATAAATGAGATCCGGTTTTGACTCTTCACTATGAACAACATGTTTTTCCCAAATTTTTTCAATAATTGTTTTGCCCATCTTCCACACCTCACTGATACGCTGCTAAAATATGGTCTGAAACTAGTTCACACTCAATTTCGTTAATGACTTTTTCCGTCATTTCTGTCGTAGTCAATACTTTTCCGCCTTGGGTTTTAAACTCACCTGTGCCAAATCCGGCTTCCAATACTTTTTTGACTGCTTCTTCAATGGCATCTGCTTCCTGGTTCATTCCAAATGCCGTTCTCAGCATCATGGCACCGGATAAAATGGCTCCCAGCGGATTCGCTTTGTTCTGTCCGGCAATATCGGGAGCAGATCCGTGCACCGGCTCATACAGGCCGAATCCGTCTGCACGAAGGCTTGCTGAAGGGAGCATTCCAAGCGATCCGCAAATGACGGAAGCTTCGTCGCTTAAAATATCCCCGAACATATTCTCAGTTACAATTACGTCGAAAGAAGCTGGAGAAGTAATCAACTTCATGGATGTCGAATCCACAAGCATATGCTCATATTCCACGTCAGGAAATTCAGCCGCAATTTCTTCCACAATTTTTCGCCATAGACGGCTTGACTCCAACACGTTGGCTTTATCTACCGACGATACTTTTTTCTTGCGGAGTTTCGCCAATTCGAATGCAAATCTGACAACGCGCTCGATCTCTTCGCGTTTGTACACTAATGTGTCAACTGCTTCTTCATCCGTGTGAAAGCTCGGTTCCCCGAAATAAAGGCCGCCTGTCAATTCCCTGACGAATACCAAGTCGACGCCTTCTGCAACTTCCTCCTTTAAAGGAGAAGAGGAAAGCAATGTTTTGTATGCTTGCACGGGTCTTAGGTTCACACTTAACTCAAAGTGCTTGCGAAGTTGAAGAAGCCCTTTTTCCGGCCGCAATTCCTTTGGATAATGATCCCATTTCGGCCCTCCGATTGCTCCGAGTAAAATCGCATCACTTTCTTCGCATTTCCTGATGGTCTCTTCAGGGATCGGGTGACCGGCCTGGTCAAGGGCATCTCCGCCGAGTAAGCCATGCACCCACTCAAATTCGTGATGGAAGCGGCGGCCGATTGCATCCAAAACAGCCGTTGCCGCATTCGTTACTTCTTTGCCAATACCGTCTCCAGCGAGTACAGCTACCCGTTTCTTCATCCCGTTTTCCTCCTAATTTGTAATATTTTAAACTGATGTTGAAATAAGCTGTTTCATTTTCGATTGAAGCAAGTTTCTGTTAATGGCGTTCAAGTAAGCTTTCGCAGATGCTTCCAATACGTCCTGCGCTGCTCCCCGGCCTGTAAATTCTTCGCCGTTGAATGTAAGGTTGATGACTGCTTCACCAAGGGCATCGCGGCCTTTGCCGATGGAAGAAACTCTGTAATCCAACACATGGACTTTTCCATCAATGATACGTTCAAGTGTATTAAAGATGGCTTCGACGCTTCCTGCTCCGTTGCAGGCATCTTCAAGTATCCTGCCGTCGGGCACTTTGACGCGGGCAGTGGCCATTGGGCTGTCCTCCGTGCCGTAATGTACTTGAACGGATTCCAGTTCATAGATGGCAGCATCTTCATCTTTCAATTGCTGCTGGGTCAAAATGGTCCAAAGATCTTCAGATGTAATTTCTTTTTTACGGTCAGCCAATTGCTTGAATTCTTTAAATGCCTGATTGAGTGCTTCTTTGTCAAGCTCGAATCCCATGGACTTGGCACGGTCATTAAAGGCATGGCGTCCTGAATGCTTTCCGAGTACCAAGTTGTTTGATTCTTCGCCGATCAATTCAGGTGTGATGATTTCATAAGTAGTCGGCTCTTTCAAGACACCGTCCTGGTGAATGCCCGATTCATGGGCGAAAGCATTTTTACCGACAACAGCTTTATTCGCCTGAATAGCCATGCCAGTCAACTGGCTGACAAGCTGGCTTGTGCGCTTAATTTCATTCAAGGTCAAACCCGATTGAATGTCATACGCATCTTTTCTTGTGTAAAGAGCAACCGCGACTTCTTCCAAGGCAACATTGCCTGCCCTTTCGCCAATACCGTTGATGGTTCCTTCCACTTGATCCGCTCCGTTTTCAATGGCGGCCAGAGTATTGGCTACAGCCATTCCCAAGTCGTTGTGGCAATGGGAAGAAAGCTTAACCGCATCCACATTTGGTACATGATCCTTCATATACTTAAACATGGCCCCGTACTCCTGAGGTGTGGCATAACCAACCGTGTCAGGCAGATTGATGATCGTCGCCCCGGCTTTGATTGCCTGCTCCACAATATGGGCAAGGAATGCCGGGTCTGACCGGAAAGCGTCTTCCGCTGACCATTGGACGACCGGGAAGAATTGTTTGGCATATTTGATTGATTCAACCGCAGTCTCAACCACTTGCTCGGGCGTCTGCTTTAATTTATGCGTCATATGGATGGGAGAAGTCGCAAGGAATACATGAAGTCTTGGACATTCCGCCACTTTCAATGCTTCCCATGCCGCGTCTATATCCGATTTGACACAGCGGGCAAGCCCTGTTACAGACGAATCTTTAACCGTTGAAGCGATTTTCCTTACGGCATCAAGATCGCCTAAAGAGGCGGCGGGAAAACCCGCCTCAATGATATCCATTCCAAGCCTCTCCAGCTGTTTGGCAATCTCAAGCTTCTCAGCTGTATTCAGATTCACGCCGGGAGATTGTTCTCCATCACGCAAAGTTGTATCATAGATGTCAATTTTTCTCACTAGTTACCACTTCCTTGCCGGCTTTCTTTTTGCCTGCTTTGACAAACGGCATCATTTCACGAAGCTCTTGACCGACTTTTTCAATGAGGTGCTCACTTTCACGTTGGTTGATGGCGTTGAATTCAGGTCTGTTCAATTGGTTCTCAAGCAGCCAGCCTTTTGCAAACTTTCCTGTTTGGATATCATCCAGGATGTCTTTCATGCGCTCTTTTGTATCAGCATCGATTACACGCGGGCCGGATACAAAGTCTCCCCATTGCGCTGTATCAGAGATGGAGTAGCGCATACCTGCCAATCCGTCTTCGTACATAAGGTCAACGATCAATTTCAATTCATGCAGGCACTCGAAGTATGCCACTTCCGGCTGATACCCAGCTTCTACGAGTGTTTCGAAACCCGCTTTTACAAGGGCTGTCGTACCACCGCAAAGAACTGCCTGCTCTCCAAAAAGGTCTGTTTCTGTCTCTTCTTGGAAAGTAGTTTCCAATACGCCTGCACGGGCGCTTCCAATTCCTTTTGCATAAGCCAAAGCGATGTCTCTTGCATTTCCTGAAGCGTCTTGGTAAACAGCGAACAGAGCCGGTACGCCTGCACCTTCCTGGAATGTACGTCTTACCAAGTGGCCAGGACCTTTTGGTGCTGCCATGAATACATCAACGTTTGCTGGTGGAACAATCTGGCTGAAGTGGATGTTGAATCCATGGGCGAATGCCAATGCTTTTCCTTCAGTCAATTCCGGTTTGATTTCATTTTCATAGACAACTGTTTGTCTTTCATCTGGAAGAAGAATCATGATGATGTCCGCTTGGGAAGCTGCATCCTTGACAGTGTATACTTCGTGTCCGTCTTCTTGAGCCTGCTCAAAAGACTTACCTGGTCTTACCCCAACGATTACATCAAATCCGCTTTCTTTCAAGTTGCTTGCATGTGCATGTCCCTGGGAACCATAACCCATAATTGCGATTTTCTTTCCTTGCAGTACTGCCTCATTGATTTCGTTATTGTAGTAAACTTTTGCCATTTTAAATCCATCTCCTTTTATAATTGTAAAATTGATAGTTGTGGTGCGTCTTGCTTTTGCTGTTCCCGGACAAAGGCGGTTGCCCCTGTCCTGGAAATGTCTTTGATTCCATATGGCTTCAATAGTTCGATGAATGCTTCGACTTTTGAAGGTTCGCCAGTGACTTGGACGGTGATGATATTTTTTCCAATGTCAATGACGGTTGCCCTGAACGGTTCGATAATGCTGTATACTTCGCTGCGAACCGGCGGCGGGCAAGACACTTTGATCAGTGCCAGCTCCCGGGTCACCGCTTTGTCGGTAATATCCGTTACCTTTAGTACGTCAATTTGCTTTTGCAGTTGTTTTGAGAGCTGCTCCATTTTGGCTGGATCGTCGATCGGAACAATCAGCGTCATTTTGGAAATGTTTGGGTTTTCTGTAGGCCCTACTGAGATGCTCTCAATATTGAATTGTCTTTTTGAAATTAGCCCGGTAATTCTGTTTAACACGCCGCTGTTATTGTTGACTGTCAAAGATACAACGCGTTTCATTCTCCCACCCCGATCATTTCATGTAGTCCTGTGCCTGGTGCAACCATTGGATATACATTCTCATCCTGTACGACGCGGCAGTCGATCAAAACCGGTTCCTTGCTGTTCAGCGTTTTTTCAAATACTTCCTTGGCCTCTTGCTCGGTCTCGACTTTATATCCTTTTATTCCATATGCTTCAGCCAACTTGATGAAATCTGGCTGGTCAGGAATGAGGGATTGCGAATATCGCTCATCGTAAAACTTCTCCTGCCATTGGCGTACCATCCCCAGGGCCTTGTTGTTCAAAATGACAATTTTGATTGGAAGATTTAATTCTCTGACAACAGATAATTCCTGAAGACACATTTGGAATCCGCCATCACCTGAGATGGATACGACGGTTTTTTCGAGATCGGCCAACTGGGCACCGATTGCTGATGGGAAACCAAAGCCCATCGTGCCAAGCCCTCCGGACGTAACCCAATGATTCGGCCCGTTGAATCCGTAATATTGGGCGGCCCACATTTGATGCTGCCCAACGTCCGTTGTAACGATGGCATCGCCGCCGGTCATGTCATGGATCATTTTGACGACATGCGGAGAAGAGAGCTCATTATCGTTGGACACCGGTTTTTTAAACGGATATTTCTCCTTGTATTCCTGGATATGCTCAGTCCAGGCAGAAATATCAGGCAATTTGAAGTCCATTTCAACAAGCTGTTTCAAGACTTCCTTCGCGTCCGCAACAATCGGGATTTCTGTCGAAACATTTTTGCCGATTTCCGCCGGATCGATGTCGATATGGGCAACTGTTGCGTTCGGTGCAAAATGTTTCAGGTTCCCGGTCAACCGGTCATCGAAACGCGCTCCGAAGTTGATCAGCAGGTCGCATTCCGTGATGGCCATGTTGGATGCGTATGTTCCGTGCATGCCGGCCATTCCCAGGAATTGCGGATGGTCGCCGGGAATGCTTCCAAGGCCCAGGAGAGTATTTGTAATCGGAAATCCTGTTTTTTCGACAAATGCTTTTAAATCGTCAGCGCCTTTTGAAAAAATAACGCCCGCACCGGCCAAGATAAGCGGTTTTTTAGCTGCCGACATGACATTGGCAAGTTTTTGAAGCTGCAAATAGTTCGGCTTCGTTGTCGGCTGATAGCCCGGCAAATGAAGCGATTCATCCGGGTATTTTCCGGCCGTTTCTGTTGCGATGTCTTTAGGGATATCAATCAATACAGGACCGGGCCTTCCGCTATTGGCGATATAGAACGCCTCTTTGATGATGCGTCCAAGATCTTCAAGCTTCTTCACTTGGTAGTTATGTTTTGTGATCGGCATTGTAATTCCGACAATATCGGATTCCTGAAATGCATCTGTTCCAAGAACAGGACTTGCTACTTGTCCTGTGAAGATAACAAGAGGAATGGAATCCATCATCGCATCTGCGATACCTGTAACCAGGTTGGTGGCACCCGGTCCGGAAGTTGCGATGACAACACCCGGTTTACCGGTTACCCGTGCATATCCTTCCGCTGCATGGATGGCCCCCTGTTCATGTCTTGTCAAAATATGTTTGATGGGGTTCTTATATAATGCATCGTAAATCGGAAGTACGGCGCCTCCCGGGTAGCCGAAAATGATTTCTACGTTCTCCTTCTGTAATGCCTCAATAAACAAGTCTGCCCCTGTCTTCACTTGTTCCTTCACGGCCGTGTCTGATTGTTGGCTGCCTGTTTTCATCGGGAAACCTATGCTCACCACTAGCGCCTTCCTTTCAATTTTTATTTTTTAGTGTATTTGCTAAATGTAAATATCCTAATTTCTTTACAACTTAAGGAATTGTGTCTTGCTCCAGGCGCCATCGGCTCGAGGTCACAAGCCGAATTGCTGTGGTGGCTGAAAAGCCGCCTCCTCGCAATTCGTCTTGTGCTTGTCGCCGATAGGCGGGCGCCTTGCGCTTTTCTAATAAAAAAAAGTTTTTTCAGCCCACACAAAAGGAGAACCTTTTATGCAGGGATGAAAAAACTTTCATGGTACCACCCTACTTTACAGTGTCAATCACTGACTTAAGAACAGCTTTCGCGCTGTTCATTGATAACGGGAACTCCTAAGCATCCCCGTGAATTCCTAGTCGCTTTCGCTTTCAGAATCCCGGCTCCAAGGCGATGTCGCGAATGACTGCATTGCCGGCTTCCAGCATGACCGGCTCTCTGTAAATGCAGGGCTTCACCCACTTTTTCCTTATCATTGCCTTCAATTTTATATTTTCATGACTCCGCCTGTGCTTGCGGATGTAACTAACTTCGAATATCTTGCCAAATATCCTTTTTTAATTTTCGGTTCAAACGGTTTTAATTGCTTTTTCCGTCCGGCCAATACTTCATCGTCCACGAGCAATTGAATGGTACGGTTCACCAAATCTATGAAGATTTCATCGCCGTTTTCAACCAATGCAATCGGTCCGCCTTCGGCAGCTTCCGGTGAAATATGTCCGATCGAGATGCCGCGTGAAGCTCCGGAGAATCGCCCGTCGGTGATTAATGCAACTTCTTTCCCGAGGCCTCTTCCGGCAATGGCCGATGTAGGAGCGAGCATTTCCGGCATTCCGGGTCCGCCTTTTGGCCCCTCGTAGCGGATGACCACTACATGGCCCGCCTGGACAGTTCCGTCGTTGATGCCTTTTTGCGCATCTTCCTGGGAGTCGAACACAATCGCTTTCCCGCGGAAAGTTTTAATGGACGGGTCGACCGCTCCTACTTTGATGACTCCGCCGTTTGGAGCGATATTTCCATAAAGGATGGATAATCCCCCAACTGGACTATATGCATTTTCCTTCGGCCTTATGACTTCAGGATTTTTAATCACATTGTCTTTTACATTTTCGTAAACCGTTTTGCCTGTGACTGTCATACGGTCCGCTTCAACCGCACCCATTTCACATAATTCGCGGATGATGGCACTGATTCCGCCGGCATCATGGATGTCCTGCATCGTGTAGTCTGAAGCCGGTGCGATTTTCGCCAAATATGGGACTCTTTCCGCAACTTCATTGATTCTAGATAAATCGTAATCTATTTCTGCCTCGTGTGCAATAGCCAATGTGTGTAAAACGGTATTGGTTGATCCGCCCATTGCCATGTCAAGTGCAAATGCATCGTCAATCGTGCGTTCGGTGACAAGGTCTCTTGGTTTGACGTCTTCTTTTACCATCCGGATCAAATGGCGGGCAGCTTCTTTGATCAGACGGTGCCGTTCATCTGAAGTTGCAACAATTGTGCCGTTTCCGGGAATGGTCATACCCAGCATTTCCATCAAAGAGTTCATGGAGTTGGCTGTGAACATTCCGGAACAGGAACCGCATGTCGGGCATGCGTTTTGTTCAATGTCCAATAGTTTTTCGGCCGTCATTTTTCCGGCATGATAGGCACCGACGCCTTCGAATACCGAAGTCAATGTTAACGGTTCTCCCTCGGAAGACGTTCCGCCTTCCATCGGTCCGCCGGATACAAAGATTGACGGAACATTTGTCCTGAATGCAGCCATCAACATGCCGGGTGTGATTTTATCACAGTTCGGAATGTAGAAGACCCCGTCAAACCAGTGTGCGTTAATGACTGTTTCAGCAGCATCCGCAATCAATTCGCGGCTCGGGAGTGAATAGCGCATGCCGATATGTCCCATCGCGATGCCATCGTCCACTCCGATTGTGTTAAATTCAAACGGTACCCCGCCTGCTTCCCAGATCGCTTCTTTGACAACTTCCGCAAAGACATTCAAATGTTTATGTCCCGGAATAATATCAATATATGAATTACAGACACCAATAAATGGTTTGTCCAGATCTTTTGTTTTAATACCGGTAGCATAAAGCAAACTTCGGTGAGGGGCACGATCGATCCCCTTTTTTATCATATCACTGCGCATCGTCATCCCCCTCTAATCTTAGCTGACATGTAATGATTCGCTGTAAACTTTTACTCCATCTGTCAAGGTTATCTCTCTAAAGCTTGAAAGCAGATCATTTGTTACAGGACCTGGCTTGCCTTCACCGATGACACGTCCGTCCACTTTTACAACAGCAATGACTTCCGCTGCCGTTCCTGTCAGGAAGACTTCGTCCGCTGTATAAACGTCATGTCTTGTGAACATCGCTTCTTCAACTTCATAGCCTTTCTCTCCCGCAATCTCGATGATGGTATTTCGGGTAACCCCCACGAGCGCGCCGACATGCCCCGGAGGGGTCAACAGCTTATCACCTTTTACCAAGAATATATTATCAGCGGAACCTTCAGCCACGTACCCTTGGTCATTCAGCATTAATGCTTCTTGTACGCCGGCAAGGTTTGCTTCTATTTTTACGAGAATATTATTTAAGTAGTTTAAAGATTTAATCATTGGATTGAGTACATCCGAACGGTTGCGCCGGGTGGCCACTGTTGCGATTTCGATTCCTGAATCGTACAATTCTTGAGGGAAAATCCGAAGCGGTTCGGCAATCACAATCACAGATGGCTTCCTGCAGTTTGCCGGATCCAGTCCAAGATCTCCGACTCCACGAGAAACGACCAGGCGAATATACCCATCTTTCAGATTATTCTTTCGGAGAGTTTCCACAAGAATTTGTGTCATTTCCTCCTGAGTATACGGTATATCAATCATAATGGATTTTGCGGATTCATAAAGGCGGACAAGGTGCTCATTCAGGCGAAAAATATTGCCGCCATAAGAACGGATTCCTTCAAAAACACCATCCCCATACAAAAATCCATGGTCATATACCGATATAACGGCTTCTTCTTTATTCACATAGCTGCCGTTGAGGAATATCCACTGCTCACTCACCTTTGTTCGCCCCTCTCGCACATTTGTCGTTTGTGGATGTAATATATTGTTCCTAATCATAACGCTGATTATTTGTTTCGTCAACCATTTTTCAGAATCTTGTAGCTGTTGGAAAACCGGTAAAAAACCTGTATCCGTTTACATTGCGGTCATGCCAACGTTCTCCGTTTTGAGCATTTTTAAATTTTTTTCAACGGAATTTTCAGTCTGCAAATTATGGAGTTCTGCGTCCGTATTTCTACTGGATTCGACGAACTAAAGTCATATTCTCATATTGCAGATTACAAAAACGGACATTATGAGGTAAAATGAAAAGAAATCGATGGTTTTGAGACAGGTGATTTCAGATTGATTTATCAGTTAAGGATATTAAAAGGCTTGTTTTATCCAAATAGAAGTTTATTCCAATTGGAGAAAGCAGAGGCTGTTTATGGACTTCGGCCTAATATTTTGCTTTTATTTTTCCTAAGTGCTCTTGTTTTCAGCGTTTCAGGACTTGCTGGTATCGGCTCGCATGTCATTTCATCTGAGTTGACGGCGGTTTCGGGCGGGGTGTTCGAATGGCTGAAAAGCTATTTTGTTTTGGGCCGCTTTATTCAGGGGCTTCTTTATGCAGCCTTGGTTATCTTCTTTCAAGCGCTCTGGTTTTGGACGCTTACAGATGCCCCGTATCCTAAACTCGTTGTTTTGCAAGCTTTTATACTTCCAATTCTTCTATTGGAGCAGATTGTCAACATTGGACTGGCCGTGCAAATGAACCTTCCTTGGTTTTCATCCCCGTTTTCCTTCGGGCCGGCTGCTCATTACATCACTGATAAACGATTTTTAATTTATTTTCTTGGCTGTATCTCTTTATTTAAAATTTGGGTGATTTCGATCCAGCTTTACGGTTTGCGAATTTTAAGCAGCCGCCGCCGGCTGACATCGTTTTTTATCATCCTTGGCATCCATGTCATATTTTGGCTCGGTACGGCGTTTCTCGCATTTCTTAATTTTAAAAAGATCTTATAATGAAAGTGTGCTGTGACAATGAATAAGTGGCTTCGTTTAGCAGTTGTATTGGGAATAATCATTTTTCTAACGGCAAACATTGTGCTAATCGGCAGAGAGAAAAGCAAAGTCAGCCGCATTAATCATATTACAGACTGGTCCCAAATCAGGGAAACGGACATTGTTGATTCAATGCCTGTTGATGGAGTCATTGCGGAAGCCGAAACATACTATGTAATGGCCGAAAAGGATGAAACCATAGAGGAATTCTATGTAAACGAAGGAGACTTTGTCGAAGAAGGTACTCCTTTATTTAATTATCAAAGTGACGACATTGACCGTCATACCGCTATGCTGGATGGAGAGATAGAGAGCCTGCAATCTAAGAAAAACAGTGTCCAATCCCTGATCAATAACTTAAAATCAATGACCCCTCCTGTTACACCGAATCCACGCTCTACGGATTCTTATAAAGATTATGATATCGATTCTCGACTTCTACTTGACATCTTTCGGGACGACTATAATCAGGCCGAATGGAAGCAGGCCATTGAAAAAGAAATCGGAGAAAAAACATTGGAAATGGAAAAGATTGAAGCTGATATAAAAAAACTCGAGCAACAAAGGGATTCGTATTTAAGTGATAAGGATAACCTGTCAATCACAAGCCCTATCACAGGGATTGTAAAGGAAATAAACCCGGATTCACCAAAAGTCATAACGATCGCATCTGATGAAACAGTGTTCAAGGGAAAGCTTAGCGAGGAACAGCTTTCTCAAGTAAACGAAGGGATGGCAGTGAATATCCTTTCCAATTTATTTAAAGGACGCTTAACAGGGGAAATCAGCCAGATCGTTGAGCTGCCAGCCAACGGATCGGACCATAATGATAAAAGCCTTTACCCTTTTACAGCCACTTTTGAACAAGAAGACGAAGATGTACACATCGGTTACCATGTGACAGCAGATATTATCTTGGAAGAAGCGAACGACGTTCCCGCCGTTCTTGGAAAAAGCATTCGGAGGAATGGGGAAAAGTCTTATATTTGGGTACTGAACGAAAAGGGGATTGTTGAAAAGCGGAAAGTTGCTACAGGTTTGGAAGTGGGCAACCTTTATGCAATTACAGAAGGCGCAGAAGCAGAGGAGTTTTACGCGACTGATCAGCGAGAGGCAATAAAACAGGCGCCGTTCATCACCCCATTGAACCTTTATAAATTAGATAAAGCCGCCGTAAAAAATATCTCACGAAAAAAAGCTATCAAATATATTTTCATTGGTTTACTTCAGCAATAAAATACTAAAGGCCGGATACTCAAATCAAGAGTGCCCCGGCCTTTTTCTTATTTATTGCGCCCTAATTTGCTTGCTGCCTCTTTATCAAGAATGATGACAGCATTTGAATGATTTTGCAGGACAGAGGCAGGGCAGTCAACCGTAACGGGCTCATCGATCATTCTTCTTACCGCTTCCGCTTTGGCTTCTCCGAAAGCGAGCATCAAAACCTCTTTGGCGGACATGATGGAGGAAATGCCCATTGTAATAGCTTTTGTCGGAACATCTTCCTCTTTTTCAAAAAATCGTTTATTGGCCTCTCTCGTAGATGGTGTCAACTCAGTAATATGCGTCACTGAATCAAAGGAGGTGCCCGGCTCGTTAAACCCTATATGGCCGTTTGGCCCCATGCCTAATATCTGGAGGTCAACAGGATGGTTTTTAAGAATTTCCTCGTAGCGCTCACACTCTTTTTCCAGATCCTCAGCCACACCATTAGGAATATATGTTGCTGAAAAATTCATATATTTGAACAATTCCTCGTTCATATAGTAGTTGTAGCTCTGGGGATCGGACGGCTCCAGCCCGACATATTCATCCAAATTGACAGTCGTTACATGTGATACATCAATATCCATACTGCGGAGTTTTTCATAAAGTTTCAAAGGGGTGCTTCCTGTGGCCAGCCCGATTGTTTTCAGTCCTGCTTCCAAACGTTTCATTACAATGTCAAAAGCGGCTTCTGTAGCTTCTTTGGGGCTATCGAATATTAACACATTCATACTTTTTCCTCCTCGCATATCTCCGCGCTTTTACAATTTCACATTTATCGTAACTACGGATTACCCAGTCATAGATCAATGTATGACACTTGGAACCAATCCCAGTAAGTCATTCAACAAACCACGACTGAACATTTATTAATTATAAAGCTCATTATTTTTCGTTACAATAAAAAACTTTCGTTACTATAAAAAAACAGAGATATCCAAAAAAACCTTGCTTATTTCAAATGAAAATGGCAAGGTTCATAATCTATCAAATTCCGTCCAGGGCCTGCTTCAAATCCTCCCAAATGTCTTCCCATGCTTCAAGGCCGACGGACATTCTGATTAATGTATCAGAGATCCCCATTTTTTCCCGTTCCCCTTCAGGGACAACAGAATGGGTCATTGTCGCCGGATGCTGAATCAATGTCTCGGTATCACCCAGACTGACAGCAAGGCGAATGAGTTTCACCCGGTTTAAAATGGCCTGAGCATCCTCTTTACTTCCCTTGACTTCGAAGCTGATCATTCCTCCCGGCAGCTTCATTTGTCTTTTGGCAAGCTCATACTGGGGAAAATCCGGATCTCCAGGGTAGAGCATTCTTCCAACCTTTGGATGCGCTTTTAATTTGTCAGCAATCTTTTCGGCATTTTCACAGTGGCGGTCAAGCCTCACCGCTAATGTCTTCAAACCGCGCAGCAGCAGCCAGGCGTCTAATGGAGACATAATTCCCCCAATATCTTTCCTCATCGTGACGCCCATCTCCGCTATCTCCTCTTTATCAGCGCCAACGACAATACCTGCAACTACATCGCCGTGGCCTCCAATATACTTGGTAGCACTGTGGACAACATAGTCGCATCCCAAGGAAAGCGGCCGCTGCAGATAAGGTGAACAAAATGTATTGTCAACGACAACACGTATGCCGCGTTCCTTTGCAATGCTTACAATCATTTCAAGGTCCACCAGCTTCATTGTTGGATTGATAGGCGTCTCAATATAAATCACTTTCGTATTGTCACGAATAGCCGCTCTGACCGTTTCTTCACTGTCCATGACAATCAAATCATGGTCGATATCATATTTTTTCTTCATTAATTGTAAAAGGCCAAATGTACATCCATAAATCCCGTCGGAACATAAGATATGGTCGCCTGTATTCGTCAAATGGAAAAGCGTAGCGCTGACTGCCCCCATTCCTGAAGCAAATGCAAGCGCCGCCCCTCCCTCTTCAAGCACCGCCATTCTTTCCTCTAGTGCAGTGACAGTTGGGTTTCCCAGCCTTGAATAAATATGTCCATTCGATTCCCCTGCAAACCGTCTTTCCCCTTCTTCGGCAGATGGAAATGTATATGACGAAGTTTGGAAAATAGGCGGGACAAGGCTTCCCAGATGATCGGATGGTTTGTATCCTGCATGAATGACATCTGTTTCAAATTGATTCTTTTTTGCCAAGTCAAAAACCTCCTGAAATCCTTCTTATTCTTATTCTATGATATTGACCCACAGATGAAAAGAAAATCATTTATTTATACTGGTAAAATATGGTTGCATTATTAAAAAAATGTAACATTTTGTATTATTTGCATGGATTGTGAAGTATTTATGCTAAACTGGCTAATAAGCTATAATTATTAGGGGGAATAATTTGTGCGGAAAAAGTTAGTAGGCGGCGTGGCTACAGTAGCATTAATGGCAACTTTTTCTGGAAAAGCTTCGGCAGCAAGCCATGAAGTAAAGCCCGGGGACAATCTTTGGAAAATAGCAAGCCAATACAAAACAACCGTAAATAATATTAAAAAGTTGAATGGTTTAAGCAGTGAAATTATCTATCCGAAGCAAGTTTTGAAAGTGTCACAGGGAAGCGGCGGCACATCATCTTCACCGGCACCAAAGCCATCAACCGCTTCCAACTCCAGTTCATCAGCCAAAAGCAGCGGCGCCAATGCTGGTACATATAAGGTTGTATCCGGCGATACACTCAGCCGTATAGCGGCTAAATACGGGACAACCGTCACAAAGTTAAAGCAGGCAAACGGGTTAAAGTCAGACTTGATTTATGTAGGGCAAGTCCTTCGCCTAAATGGCAGCTCTTCGTCTGCACCGGCACCAAAGCCATCAACCGCTTCCGGCTCCAGTTCATCAGCTAAAAGCAGCGGCGCCAATGCTGGTACATATAAGGTTGTATCCGGCGATACACTTGGCCGTATAGCGGCTAAATACGGGACAACCGTCACAAAGTTAAAGCAGGCAAACGGGCTAAAGTCGGATTTGATTTATGTAGGGCAAGTCCTTCGCCTGAATGGCAGCTCTTCGTCTGCACCGACACCGAAGCCATCAACCGCTCCAAGCTCCGGTTCATCAACAAGCGGCAACAGTGGCAGTGCTAGTACACATAAGGTTGTATCCGGCGACACACTTGGCCGTATAGCGGCTAAATACGGAACAACCGTAACACAGTTAAAACAAGCAAACGGGTTAAGATCGGATTTGATTTATGCAGGGCAAGTCCTTCGCCTAAATGGCAGCTCTTCTTCCGCGGCCTCTTCCGGAAGCGCCGGAAAACAAACAGCTGCCTCGGTGTCAAACCCGGTGAAAAAAACCGGCAGCGTGGTCGATGCGGCCAAACAGCAAGTTGGAACTAAATATGCCTGGGGCGGGACATCTCCCGCAGGATTTGATTGCAGCGGATTCATTTATTATGCATTTAAACAAGCGGGCCACAACATAAGCAGATTAGGTACGGACGGATACTATAACCGCTCACATTATGTAAAAAGCCCTCAACCCGGAGATTTGGTATTTTTCAAAAATACATATCGCAGCGGCATTTCACATATGGGAATCTACCTGGGAAGCAATCAGTTCATCCATGCAGGAAATAACGGAGTCGAGATTACCAGCCTTAATAATTCATACTGGAAAAGCAAATTCGACGGATTCAAAAAGTTTTATTAGAACAAACCGTAACGCGAATAAAGCGTTGCGGTTTTTTATTTTTTTGAGAAAATATACGTTATGTCTGGCTCCAGGCGCCTTGCACTTTTCCTTTCACCCTCGAATAAATTCATTTTTCCTTCCAATAATAAGACCATCCAGCATAAATTGGAGGTAAATAATGTTTAAAAGACTGATCATTGCTGTTTTAATATATTCTTTTAGTTTTATGCCTTATAACGCAGAAGCCTCTTTGAGCGAGGGCAGCCGGAAAAATGTCATCTTTATGATAATGGACGGAA
Organism: Siminovitchia fortis; assembly: GCF_003605365.2. GTDB lineage: Bacteria > Bacillota > Bacilli > Bacillales > Bacillaceae_C > Siminovitchia > Siminovitchia fortis. The sequence continues at coordinate 42,581 of NZ_QYTU02000006.1, read as the reverse complement.
CTAATTCGGACGTCATTACATTGGCAAGGCATTATAAAGGCAAACCGCTTGCATTGGATGAAATATTGACAGGAGGAGTCCGTACCTATTCCTTGCGTTCAGCCATTACCGACTCAGCGGCAGCTGCAACCGCCATGGCCACCGGACATAAAACGACCGTGGATTTCATTGGTATGGTTCCCGTTAAAGAAAACAGAGGACGGCCTGTCGCAAACGTTTTAGAAGCCGCCAAAGAAAAAGGCCTTGCAACGGGGATTATCGCCACAGCTCCTATTCAGCATGCCACACCCGCCGCTTTTTCAGCGCACACTAACAGCCGGCATCAAATGAAAGAAATCGGCTTTCAGCAGGCCCATCAAAATATCGATGTCATGCTCGGCGGAGGAAAAAAATATGCATTTATTCCGGATCATATTTCGACAAAAACAGAAATGATGAATTCAAACGGTTTGCGGCTTCACGGCTTTTTTTCCGAAGAGGACATTGCCTATGAGTTCGACAGAAGAAAGCTTCATCCTGAACAGCCTTCCCTTGCCGAAATGACTAAAAAAGCGCTGCAGACACTTGCTCAAAACCCTAATGGTTTTTTTCTCTTTATCGAGGGGAGCAAAGTTGATTTTGCCGGACACAAAAATGACCCGGTAGGAATGGTCAGTGAGGTTCTGGCATTTGATGAAGCTGTTAAAGAAGCATTGCAATTTGCAATAAAAGATCAAAATACCCTTCTAATCGCCGTCGCAGACCACGGAAACAGCGGATTGACAATGGGTAACAGACAGACGGACCAATCGTATCCCGAAACACCGCCGGGACATTTTACAGAACCTTTGAAGAAAGCTTCGCTTACCGTGACAGGTGCTGTATCCCAATTAAAAAGAAACAAATCAAATATGAAAGATGTCCTGGAAAGCTACGGATTGGATGATCTCTCGCAATCTCAGATAGAACGGATTAAAAAAGCGGAAGACATTGAAAAAGCGATGGTTCAATTGATGGCCGAACGTGCTCACTTGGGTTTTACCACCCGAGGCCATTCGGGTGAAGACGTCTTTTTATACAGCTATGGCGGTAAGGGAGTGCTGCATAAGCCTCAGGGCCTCATTAATAATACGGAGTTGCCTGAATATGTCATTAAACATCTTGGGCTTTCCCCGCTTTCCGAACTTACGAAAAAAAGGTTTGTCCCAGCCAGGGATTATTATGTACAAATGGGATATAACACAAAAATAAAAGCCGATAAAAACAAACAGGCCATTTTTACAGCCGAAAAAAACGGGAAAATCATCCAATACCCAGCCAACCGAAATATCAGGATAGTGAATGGCAAAAAAGAGACTTTAAAAGGGATTACCGTATATAACGGGAAAGACTTTTGGATTCCGAAGCCGTAAGAAAAGCGCAAGGCGCGCAGCCTTGGGCGCAAAGCTAGACAAGCGCTGAAGAAGGCGTAGTTTGTTTCATCAGCGCTTGGCTTAATCCTTGCGCCGATGGCGCCTGAAGCTGGACAAGTAAAAAAGACCAGCCAATCGCAGCTGGTCTTCCATTTTGGGGGCGGCCAAACGAGGATACAATTAAATTGGATGATTGAGGCTGAAAATGGATGGATCAATGTTTCTCTAGGAGGTTATAAGGATTTGCTGAAGATTGTTCGGGTGTCTGTTGATTTAAGAGAAGTTCAAGTTGATGAACCCGTTGGGAAAGAGTATGGATTTGCTGGTTGGCTTTTCCAAGCTTGAAAATGAGGTCACTGACAAGGAGTTCCAGCGAATCACCTTGACCGGCTCTTCTCAAATGTTCACCTCCTTAGCCTGCAGGCTGGCTTGAAACAGCAGGCCTTTCATCTTTTGTTCGCCCTCCCATGAATTTCACTGAATCAGCAACAACTTCGGTAACATAGACCTTTTTTCCATCATGATCTTCGTAATTTCTCGTTTGAATTTTCCCCATGATTCCGACAATGGAACCTTTACTGCAATACTTGGCGGTATTTTCAGCAATCTTGTTCCAGAGGGTGCAAAGCACAAAGTCTGCATCAAATTCACCTTGGGCATTTCGGTAATGGCGGTTAAGTGCAAGTGTAATATTCAAAACCGCTTTTCCTTCCACCGTGTAACGAAGCTCCGGATCTTTTGTCAGCCTCCCGACCAATGTTACCTGATTTATCAATTGATCACTCCTTTTTGTTTGGTACCCATATTTTATAAGCGATCCTTTGGGATGTAAAATGCTCAAAAATCATTTTTCCCCGAGAAATACACCTAAAAAATAAACTATTCCTATAATCAAATTTCGATTTTCATTATATTTTTTTGCCTATAAAAGAATATTGGATGTTTTTAAAAAAGATCAAACTTTGAAGGACCGTGTCGAATAAAGAGATCTTTTATAACTATGAAGCGAAAATGAGAAAATGATATACTTTAAAAAAGAACATATGGAGGAGACTCGATTTGAAGACTTTTAAAATCGTAGCCCTGCAAATAGTCGATGATCAGCGGGAAGCAAAAAACATACCGCTTACAGATGGTTTGATCATCAATAAGGAGAATGAAGAAGGAAGCTGGATCATTGAGGCATATATCGATAACCGGTTTCAATCGTATTTCGAGTCTATTCATGAAAAAGGAGAGCCATTTGAAATTCGGGTGATCATCACCCATGCTGCCAACGATCCAGCCCCATTTACCGTTTCAATTCACTCCATCAGACCGGTGAAGGACCACATCAGCGTTTTGTTTACGGGCCGACTGAGCAAGCGCCGGAACGAATACTTGGAATTGCTGTTGGACGATCTGATAAAAGAAGGGTTGAGCGGAGAAACATTATTAAAGGAGTTCAAGACAAGAATGAGAATGAAGCAGCCTGTTACCAAGAAATAAATAAAAAGCGGGGAATCCCGCTTTTTATCTGTTATCGTCTTCATCCATGCGATTATTGTTGTTGTCCAAATCATTGTTATCCGTATTAACGCCGTCATTGTTGTCCAGGTTGTTGTCGTTATTCAAATCGTTGTTATCGTTGACGTCGTTGTTGTCCTGGACACCGTTATTGTCATTTGGCGGAGGCGGCTCTTGGTTATTATTTGCGCATCCCGCGAAAAGCAGCGATGTGAGGGCGACTGCCCCAATGATTTTTCCGAACTTTGGATTCATTTTGGTAAGCTCCTTTCAGATTTTTAGGCCCACATCATGTGGGTAAGATCGGCTCAGACACCAGGGCCTGTTTGGCCTGATTTTAGCTTTCCCAAATTCCCCAAATTTCTTCAATCTTTTTTCGAAGATTTTCCATGAATCCCCTCCTACTTGGTTCTTTATCCATTATTCCCCAATGGCAAACATGATTTCAGTTTCGCAGACAATCTCTTCACCGACCCGAGCAGTGCCTTTCCCTTTGCCGATTGGGCCTTTCACCCGAATGATTTCCACTTCCAAATGAAGCTGGTCGCCTGGTTTCACCTGACGCTTGAAGCGGCATTTATCAATTCCTGTAAAAAAGGCAAGCTTTCCGCGATTTTCCTCTTTTTTAAGCATGGCCACTGCACCAACTTGAGCAAGCGCCTCAACAATTAAAACACCAGGCATGACGGGATAATCCGGAAAATGCCCATTGAAAAATTCCTCATTTGCCGTTACATTTTTCAATCCGGCTGCCCGTTTGCCTTCCTCAATTTCAAGGATCCGGTCGACGAGTAAAAACGGGTAGCGGTGCGGAATAATTTCTTTTATTTGCTGAATATCCATCATGATTCATTCCTCCAGAATAAATAGTAAGAAAAGCGCAAGCGCCCGTTTAGCGACGTACAAACTGGAGCACTCCGCAATGAGATAAAGGATAAGGAAAGGCTGAGAGTGCCTGCTTATCGGCGACAAGCATAAGACGAGCGCTGAAGAAGGCGTAGTTTGCCTTCAGCAGCGATTGGCTTATGACCTCGAGCCGATGGCACTCGCAGCCGGACAACACGGCGACGAAGGCAGGCTCAAGCAGCGACGTCCTGTCGCTTCGCCTGCACTAGGACGTCCTGTCCGTCGGAGCCGATGTTGACTTATCGTAGTGCTCTGAGCAACTTCCTCGAATAAACATCCACGCAGAAAAAGCGAAGCTTTTTCGAGGAAAGGAGTGTGAAGTTTGCTAGTCGCTGGGCGCTGGAGCTAGACAAAAAAAGGCTGAGACAGCCTTTACTTTTCCTTATTTACAATGTCGATAATATGAGTCCATGTTTCTTTTTTTAAAGCATCCTGCGGTTTTCCATCACCGATGACAGCATATCCTGTCACGACGCCTGCAATCAAACACACCGCGGTTAAAAAAATGACAATCAAAACCTTCAGCCAAATGGGGATGAGCCGGACCTTGACCTTTTTTAAAGGCTCTTCCATATTTTTTTCTTTGTTTCGCTTTTTATCCATTTGCTCACGTGTCTTAGATTGATCTTTGCTGATAAATTTAGCCGACATAGAAAAAAACTCCTTTTGGCCGTTTGAATAAATGAAGAAAGTTAACGTATTCCATTGATCAGACCCATCATTTGGTCTGCAAGAGTGATGGATCTGGACTGGAACTGAATTGACCGCTGTGCAGACATCAGGTCCGTCATCTCTTTTCCGATATCTACATTGGAAGCTTCCAATACACCCTGCTGAAGGGAGATTTCCTGCCTTCGGGCCCCGTTCAAATCAGCATAAATCTGATTTGCATTATTATCCGCACCATCAGGCAGCCCTATAAGCGTATTTCCCTTCTGTTCCATGTACTGGGGCTTGTTTAGAGCTATTACGCCCAATTGGAATGCGATATTCCCGCCATTATCCATTCTTGCTTCCAACAGACCAGGCCGGACCATTTGAACCTCTTCAACTTTTCCGGGAAAAGTAATCACTTGGTTGTTTTCATCTAAAACCGGATGACCGTCCTTTGTTGCGAGCATCCATTGGCCTCCGGCATTCACAATATCGAGTTCACCATTCCGGGTAAAACGGATTTGGGGCACGCCGCCTTCCTGGACCCTTACTTTTAAATATTGATTCTCTTTTGTAAAAGCAACATCAAGCGGGCGGCCGGTTGTTTTCAATGAACCCTGCTTGGAAAGCATCGCTGTTTGGGAAATCCTTGCGCCGGGGCTTTGGCGGATTCCCAGGGGTGACTGTCTGCCGGTTTCTAGCCCGGCGGAAGAATAGTTGTTGATTTGCTGAGCCATCAAATCAGCAAAGGAGGCTTCCCTTGTCTTATAACCTGCGGTTTCAGCGTTTGCCATATTATGGCCGATCAAATCAACTTGTTTTTGTAATTGTCCAAGTGTATTAACGGCCGTTATCATTGTTCTATTCACTCTTCTTCACCCTCTTATCCGTTGACCCTTCCGACTTCATTGACTGCTTTGTCCAGGCTGCGGTCATAAGCCTGCACGACTTTCTGGTTTGCCTCAAATGTTCTGTAAGCCGTGATCATGTCAGTCATCGAGCGTGTAATATCAACATTCGATTTTTCAACAAACCCTTGAGAAACGGCAAAATCAGCATTTTGGGCAAACGGAAGGGCAGTGTTATTTTCCGTCCTAAAAAGTCCGTCACCGTCTTTGGCAAGATTCTCCGGATTATCTGTCAGCACGATTCCTAAACGGGCTACTTGTGCACCGTTTTCTGTAATCCTGCCCGCTTCATCCACCTCGAACTCCTCGCTGGCCAACCGAATCTGATTACCGTTTACATCAAGGACAGGCCAGCCGTTTTCCGTTGTTAACACGCCCGACGGATCGACTGTAAATCTGCCGTTCCGTGTATATTTCACCTGGCCGTTCTGTTCCACTGAGAAAAAAGCAGTTCCATCCGCCCGATCCAATAGTGCAAGATCGGTAGACCGCTCGGTCTGAATGGTATCGCCCTGTACAAAACGCGGGATCATCTCCTGGACATATACGCCTGTATGCAGTCCTCCTACCCGATTCGTCCGGCTTTTTCCGGCATTGAAGCGTTCAATAAGCATTTCCGGAAAGGCCCGGACATGTGAATGGTCCGCTTTATATCCCGGTGTTTGGGCGTTTGACATATTATTCGTTAACATTTCCGTCTTTCGCTGCGAAGCATACATTCCTGATGCTGCTGTAAAAAGGCCTCTTAACATTGATCATGCCCCCGTTTAAACAATACTGCGCCTGTCGATCTTATCAATATTTTCCAGCATGATGCCTGTCCCGATCGCAACCGCATCCATTGGCTCATCAGCCACTAAAACCGGTACGCGCAGCTCCTCTGCAAGCAATTGGTCAATTCCATGAAGAAGCGCTCCGCCGCCTGTTAAAATGACACCTCTGTCAATAATATCTGCGGAAAGCTCCGGCGGAGTTTTTTCCAATACATTTTTTGCAGCCTGAACGATAACTTCAACCGATTCCTTTAAAGCCCCTTCTATTTCCTTTGAATTAACAGTGATCGTGCGCGGAAGTCCATTGACCAAATCCCGTCCGCGTATTTCCATTTCCTCATCACGGGCACCAGGGAAAACCGTACCAATATTGATTTTGATATTTTCTGCTGTCCTTTCCCCGATTAACAGCTTGTACTCTTTTTTAACGTAATTTAAGATCTCGTTGTCAAAATTGTCGCCTGCCATTTTTATTGAAGCGGACGTCACAATGTCGCCCATCGAGAGCACAGCCACATCCGTAGTGCCTCCGCCGATATCGATAACCATGTTTCCGCTCGGCTGAAAAATATCCATTCCTGCACCGATTGCGGCAACTTTAGGTTCTTCCTCAAGGTAAATTTTCTTTCCTCCGCTTTTTTCCGCCGCTTCCTTGATCGCTTTCTGTTCCACGCTTGTAATGTTCGTCGGGCAGCAAATAAGAATGCGGGGCTTTGATAAAAATCCCTTCACATTCAATTTATTGATAAAATGCTTCAACATTGATTCCGTAACATCAAAATCGGCAATGACCCCATCCCTCAAAGGGCGAATGGCTACAATATTTCCCGGCGTCCTTCCAACCATGCGTCTTGCCTCCTCGCCGACCGCAAGGACTTTATTCGTATTCTTATCTATAGCCACAACCGATGGCTCATTCAAGACGATTCCCTGCCCCTTTACATGAATCAGAACATTAGCCGTTCCCAAGTCAATGCCGATATCTTTTGCCAACATTTTTCGATCCCTACCTTCATATATTAAAAACTTCATTATGTACATTTCCGATGAACACACATATCCCTAATTATATATATTATCATACCCCGGACCTAAAAAGGAATGAAGGATTGACAAAATATTAGGTTTTTTGACATATAGAAAAGCGGAGACGCCTTGCTCAGCCCCGATAAGCATAAGACGAACGCTTGCGAAGGCGTACTTTGCCTTCAGCAGCGTTTGGCTTATGACCTCGAGGGGCTAGGCGTCGCAGCTGGACAAGGAAAAGCAGAGGGTGGCCGTTTAGGGGCGACAAGCGATGGCAGGCTTAGAACGCGACATCCTGTCGCCTCGCTTGCACTAGCACTTCTTGTGCGTCGGAGAAAAAGCCGTGAAGGCGTTCTTTTACCTTCATTGGCTTTTTTTTCGAAAAAAATCAAAGAAGAAGGCCCGCGATTTACTGCCTTCCTCAGCATAAAACTATTTTTGAAGCTCAGCTTTTTTGTACTTTTGTTTGGTCGCTTCTCCCCCCCTGAGATGCCTGATTGATTTATGATATTCCAAAATGCCTTTCACCTGGTTGGCAAGCTCCGGGTTCAATTCCGGCAGCCTTTCTGTCAAATCTTTATGGACAGTACTTTTGGATACGCCAAACTCTTTCGCAATCATGCGAACCGTTTTTCTCGTCTCCACGATATACTTTCCAATCTTGATCGTTCGCTCTTTGATGTAATCGTGCACACCACTCGCCCTCCCTGAATTGGATGTGAGGAGTGTGAAATGAGACTCGTCTTTTGTATATACATGCTGGGTCTGCTTTATTGGAACCTCCCATCTGTTCCACAGCATACTGTACGGATAGGAAATCATCTTTTGCAAATCAAGCTCCTAGTACGGGAAATAAACAAATATTGAATTCAATGTAGGCTCTATTTAAACGATTACTCACCTCAAGCACTCTCTGTTTTTATCGTGTTGGTATCATCTTATTTGTCCAGATGATGATATATGCTCGAAAAAGACAATAAGGACAAGGCGGTGGACAAATAATTTTATGATAAAAACAAATATTGGAATAGCCATTGAAAATAAGAAAAGCGGAAGGCGCCTGAAGCTAAAATTATATTGGCAAACGGAGAATGTTTCTCGAATAAGCAGCTATCAGTAAATCCATTTTCGAATCCGATAGTTTTCCTCCGGAAGAATGGGAAAACCCGAGAACTCCGGCAGGAAAGCGAGTGATTCCTTCCCGAAGAAGCAGTAAACCCGAGAACTCGGGCAGGTAACCATGGATCCCTCATCATATCGTTTCCCAAACAAATAAAAAGACAGGCCAGAAAAAATTCGCCTGTCTCGATATCAATTATTCATCTGTCATTTGGGATGACTGACCATCTTCATCTGTATCAGTCTCTTGGGACTGATTATCTTTCTCTGCATCAGTCTCTTCGGATTGGACATCTTTCTCAACTTCAGTCTCTTGCTGATTGGACTCCCCTGCTGCAGGATTTTGTTCCGTTTCACCGGATGCATCTTCCTGCTTGTCCGTGTCAGCTGTTTCATTGTCTACTTTTTCAAAAGCGGTGAATGGCTGCCCGAAAAAGTCGAGCGGATTGAGTGCCGTGTTGTCTTTCCGAATTTCAAAATGCAGATGGTTTTTGGCTTCCTTATTAAATTGGCTTGTTCCTGACGTGGCAAGCTTCTGCCCCTGCTTGACAGTATCGCCGGATTTCACCTGCATGTCTTTGACTGATTGATAGATCGTCTTCACACCATTTTCATGTTCGACTTCAATCACATTTCCAAGCAGGGAATCATTCCGGGCTGCAGTCACCTTCCCGCTGAGGGAAGCTATTACTTCAAACTCCGAGCCGTCCTTCATGGCAATATCGACCCCCATGTTAGGGCGATATTTATTTCCATCTACAATGAGTGCTGCTTCCTGCTCTTCCGCTGCCGCATCGGCGTCAAAAAATTGTGTAATGTATTCCACTTTTTCTTCATTCTTTACAGGAACAGAGACATTTTCCAGGGACTGATTGACCTCTACGACTGTATCATCGTTCATTCCGGTCAGCTCTTTGCTTTCCTCCGTCAAATTAGGCTTATCAGCCGTATTTTTGCCGGCGGTCTGGTACCAGAATATCGTGGAAATGAGCAATGCAGCACTGGCAAGATAGATTGCCGGAAAAACCCACCGCTTTCTAAAAAAGTTTTTTAGAGAAGATCGCTTCTTTTCTTCCTCTCTCATTTTCATCACCTCTGCCATCATTGTGAACAGAAAGACAGAATAATATACTTGAAAATGAGAAAAACACTTCTTATTTTCTGATATTATGTGTTTTTTATACAGAAAAATGGATTTTCCCTGCATATTCCCTCATTTTTAAAAAACCGGCATTCCCCTTTGGGGCTGCCGGCTTTTCATTATTGGGTCGAAGCCATCCTTTTATCAAAAAACTGGCTTACATTTGATATCGTTACACCCTGATAATAATGACTGACAATATCATCGTATTTTCGACCTTCTTTAGCCATTCCATTCGCGCCATACTGACTCATTCCGACACCATGGCCGAATCCTTTGGTTTTAATGATGATGGAATTTCCTTTCCTTTCCCAATTGAAATCTGTCGATTTAAGATCGAGCTTTTCACGGATTTCCCTGCCTGTAAAACTCTTTCCGCCGATCGTCACAGCAGCCACCTTTTTTCCCGGCGTTCGGGCTGTGACCGTTCCGATATCGCCAGACTTTTCAATGTTGACATTAAGCCTTTGCTGAAATTCTTTTACACTGATGACTTTTTGGTCACTGAATTTGGGTGATTGGCTGTCCCATGGGCTTTCCACACTTTTCAAATAGGGAACAGGGTTATTCCAATAATCCTCCGCGTTCTCCGTATAGCCATTGCTCGTGGAGAAAAAGGACGCGGAAATTGGTTTGTTATTATAAGTAAGTACTTTTCCTTCTGTCGCCTTTACGGCATCTTTTATTTTTTTCATCTTCCAATCGAAGTCTTTATCCCATTGACGCTTCAATTCTTCCTTATTTTTAAACACTTGATGGTTGACCGTATCGGTTACGTTTGCATTTTCAGGGATCTGCGCGTTTTCAGGATTGAGCAGCTGGTTGACGATATATGTTCTTGCAGTAAGCGCCTGTGCTTTCAGTGCTTCCTCTTCAAATTCAGCCGGCATTTCCGATGCAACCACACCGGCCACGTATTCTTCCAACGGAAGTTTTTCCACCGTTTTGGCGGCAGTGCGGTAAACCGCAACCTCAGCAGAAGGCTGAGCCGTTTCCTTTGGCGGCAACTCGGCCGATTGTTCATCAAGTTCAACAGTGGGTTCCTCTTTAGAAAAAGGCAGGACGAGGAGGGATGGAACGAGAAAAGAAACAACGATTAAGATAGCGGACGTAAAAAGCAGCGGTTTTAATTGCTTCATGCCTGATGCCTCCAATATAAAAATTAAGGTGACAAAAAAACAATCACCTCGGTCCAATTTATTCAGAAGGACAAGCATTTATGCTTTCTAAGATCGGGAAATAAGAAAAGAGTAAGCGCCTTGCCCATCGACGTACAGACTGGAGTGCCTCCGACGAGATAAAGGATAAGGAAGTGCGAGAGTGCCTGCTTATCGGCGACAAGCATAAGACGAGCGCTGAAGAAGGCGTAGTTTGCCTTCAGCAGCGATTGGCTTATGACCTCGAGCCGATGGCACTCGCAGCCGGACAACACGGCGAGGAACGAGCCGATGTTGACTTATCGTAGGAGGAGGTGCGAAGTCTGCTAGTCGATAGGCGCTGGAGCTAGACAACAAAAGGCTTTATTCAAAATTTTAAAGCTAAAAAATCTTATGCTTTCTTTAGCTTAATAGAAAAACCCGCTTTCGCGGGTTTATCGTATCATGCATTGATGTCAGTTACAATATTTATTTCTTCTTGGTTCATTTCTCCGGAGATATCCGTGATCCGTTCAACATCTGCCCCAAGGCTTTGCAGCTTTTTATGGAAATCGAGATAACCGCGGTCCAAGTGCTTAAGCTCGGTTACCCGGGTATATCCTTCTGCCCTTAACCCTGCGATGATTAATGCTGCCGCTGCACGCAAATCTGTTGCAGCAACCTCAGCTCCCTGAAGCTTGCACGGCCCTTGGATAATAACTGAACGGCCTTCGATTTTAATATCGCTGTTCATTCTGCGGAATTCTTCTACATGCATAAAACGGTTTTCAAATACCGTTTCTGTAATGACGCTTGTTCCTTCTGCACAAAGCAGCAGGGCCATCATTTGTGATTGCATATCTGTTGGAAATCCGGGATGCGGCATTGTTTTAATATCAACCGGCTTCAGTTTTTCAGGGCCAATGACGCGAAGACCATTTTCTTCCTCAATAATCTTCACATTCATTTCTTCAAGCTTGGCAATCACAGAAGCCATATGGTCGGCGATTGCACCTTCAATAAGCACGTCCCCTCCGGTTATGGCCGCCGCAACCATAAAGCTCCCGGCTTCAATTCTGTCCGGCATAATCGTATGGTCGGCACCGTACAGCCGCTCGACACCCTCGATAATAATCGTTTCAGTGCCTGCACCTCTTACATCAGCGCCCATTTTATTCAAATAAGCTGCAAGATCCGCAATTTCCGGTTCTTTCGCGCAGTTTTCAATGACTGTTGTTCCTTTGGCCAGTACCGCTGCCATCATAATATTTTGTGTAGCGCCGACACTCGGAAAATCCAAGTAGATCTTAGCACCAGTCAATTGTTCGGCTGCGGCCTCAATGTATCCATTTCCTACAGATACTTTCGCTCCCATCGCTTCAAAACCTTTTAAATGCAAATCGATCGGACGGGAACCGATTGCGCATCCGCCCGGAAGAGCCACGCGGGCTTTGCCCTGCCTCGCCAGTAAAGGGCCCATCACAAGCACTGATGCTCTCATTTTCCGAACATATTCAAACGGAGCTTCAATATGGAGATCTTTTGAAGCATTCACATACACCGTTTTATTTTCAAACTTTACTTCCGTATTTAAGTGACGCAACACTTCACCAATCGTGTATACATCGGAGAGAGTTGGTACTTCGCGAATGACGCTTTTTCCTTCGCTTGCCAATAATGATGCAGCGATAACAGGCAAAACAGCATTTTTTGCACCTTCAACCTTGACTGTGCCGCTGAGCCTTTTTCCGCCGCGGACGATGATCTTTTCCAAGAGTATTCCCCTCCGCGTCTATTTTCTTTTATATTAGTATTCATTTGTCAGGATGGGTGTGCCTACCGTGAAGTATGTACCATGTCCTGCATCGTTTTTGCGCAGACCAATCTGCAGGTTCATTTCCTCACCGGGAAGAGAGAGAGATTGTGAAAAAAGAGAGGAATACGCTGAGATGGACAAAAAATCCTCTTCTCTGAGTGCCTCTTTCTCCTTCGCCTGAAGAGATGTCAAAAGTCCATTTACAAGTGATTGCTCAAGGCCTTCATGGTCATTGAATATGCCTTTGATACAAGAGAAAACAACAGGCTTTCGCTTAAAAATCAATTCAGTTCTTGAATGGAACAGCTTTTCTGCCCTTTTTAACATGCCTTTATTCCACTTTGAACCTTTAATTTCATAAGCTACGTATGAAACCGAGTTGTCCGTGTTATCGGCTGTCACAGCTTTAATGATTTCTTCTATATTCCCGTGGCGTTTTACTCCTGCCACCGTTTCATTTCCATCTGTATGGGACAAAGACCAGTTCCACTCAGGAAAAGTTTTTTTCAGCCTTGTGACAGACCAATCCTGTGATGGTTGTTGAGCCAGTTCTCTTGTATGTAGAGACCATTCAATGACGGTACCGTGTTGTTTTTGAACAGCTTGTGCCAACTTCTCGATATCCGGTTCACTTTTTCCTGCAACACTTGTGTTATTCCCAATAAAAACAGCAATTAAACAAGTCAAAAACATGAATGAAATAAAATGTTTCCTGCAGTATTCTTTCATTTTACTCTCCCCTTTACCTTAAGTGTTTCCACTGAAGGGGAGGACATACTATAAGAAGGACTGCATTTGTAGACAAATTATTTTTGTTTTTTCGACAAATTTCTTTTTCAATGCACTCACAACTCAAATCATAAACAAAAAGCTCTCATTTGAAAACGTGCCAAAAGGCCTATAATTTGAATAAATATTGAAGTTGACGCGACCAATGCAGATAGTCAAGAAAGAAGTTGCTGACGGAAGAGCCGATTGCAATCGTTAAAATGATATACAGAACCCTTGCCTGGAAAACTCGGCCGGCACTAAAAAGCTTATCAAAATGCATTGCCTGGAGAGCCCAAAAGGTCAAACCGATAAATATTAAGTGCGACATGATGCTAATGAGAGCCTGCTGGCCAATCTCCATCCCGTCGATCATTGGAAAACCTCCTTGTCAGAGCGCAGCGTCCAAACTTTTTCATAAATAACACCTTCCGATCGTGCAAGACCAGAAGGTGTTATATTTCTTATCCGTGCTGTGACACATCAATCCGGTTCATCGCACGTTTCAATGCGAGCTCCGCTCTTTTGAAATCTATGTCATCCCGATTACTTTGCAGAAGCTGTTCTGCACGAGCCTTGGCTGCTTGAGCACGCGCAAAATCAATGTTCTCCGCTCTTTCAGCAGCCTGTGCAAGAATGGTGACTTCCTCAGGACGAACTTCCAAAAATCCGCCGGTTACTGCAACATATTCTGTTTTGCTTCCATTCTTTAATCGGACTGCACCGATTTGCAAGGGAGCAACCAATGGAATATGCCCTGGAAGTATTCCCAGCTCGCCTGTTTCAGCCTTAGTGCTGACCATTTCAACTTCTGAATTATAGACTGGGCCGTCTGGAGTGACAATACTTACTTTCAAAGTGTTCATTTGATCGCCTCCTCGTCCCTGTTTATGCTTCTACGCCCATTTCCTCAGCTTTTTTGACCGCATCTTCAATTGGACCAACAAGACGGAAAGCATCCTCAGGAAGATGGTCATATTTGCCTTCGAGGATTTCTTTGAATCCACGTACAGTTTCCTGTACAGGCACATAAGATCCAGGCTGTCCTGTAAATTGCTCAGCTACGTGGAAGTTTTGAGACAAGAAGAACTGGATACGGCGTGCACGGTGAACAGTCAGTTTGTCTTCATCTGAAAGTTCATCCATACCAAGAATCGCAATGATATCCTGAAGTTCTCTATATCTTTGAAGTGTTTGCTGTACTTGACGCGCTACTTCATAGTGCTCTTCTCCAACGATTTCAGGGGAAAGCGCACGCGATGTGGAAGCAAGCGGGTCAACCGCAGGGTATATACCCATTTCAGAAAGCTTACGCTCAAGGTTTGTCGTTGCATCCAAGTGAGCAAACGTTGTTGCCGGAGCAGGGTCAGTGTAGTCATCCGCAGGTACATAAATTGCCTGGATGGATGTTACTGAGCCGACGTTTGTAGATGTGATTCTTTCCTGTAGTTGACCCATTTCCGTAGCAAGTGTCGGCTGATAGCCAACGGCAGAAGGCATACGGCCAAGAAGGGCGGAAACCTCTGAACCTGCTTGTGTAAAACGGAAAATGTTGTCAATAAAGAAAAGAACGTCCTGCCCTTGTTCATCACGGAAATATTCAGCCATTGTCAAACCTGTCAAGGCAACGCGCATACGTGCACCAGGCGGTTCGTTCATCTGTCCGAATACCATTGCTGTTTTATCAATAACGCCAGAGTCTTTCATCTCGTAGTAAAGGTCATTTCCTTCACGCGTACGCTCTCCAACGCCGGCGAATACGGAAATACCGCCGTGCTCTTGCGCGATGTTGTTGATCAATTCCTGAATCAATACGGTTTTACCTACACCTGCACCGCCGAAGAGGCCGATTTTTCCACCTTTGATATATGGTGCAAGCAGGTCAACAACTTTTATTCCCGTTTCAAGGATTTCGACTTCCGTAGAAAGCTGGTCAAACTTAGGTGCTGAACGGTGGATGGAGTCACGTCTTGCATCTGTGTCAATTGGTTCGTCCAAGTCAATATTTTCACCCAATACGTTGAAGACGCGTCCTAAGGTGATGTCACCGACCGGAACAGAAATTGGAGCTCCCGTATCAACAACTTCCATGCCCCTTTGAACACCGTCAGTGGATGCCATGGCAATCGTACGAACGGTATCATCGCCAAGATGAAGGGCAACTTCCAATGTTAGGTCGATATTCACTTCTGTTTCTGATTGAGCATTGTACGTTACTTTCAGCGCATTATAAATCTCAGGGAGATGGCCGTCTGGGAACTTAACGTCGACAACCGGTCCCATTACTTGCAATACCTGTCCTTTGCTCATTTTTTTCCCTCCTACCTGGGATCAATATTAATAGTGTCAATTTGGTTTATTCCAATGCGGCCGCACCGCCGACAATTTCAGTGATTTCTTGGGTAATCGCTGCCTGGCGAGCCCGGTTATAGGATAATGTCAGGCTGTCAATGAGTTCAGATGCATTATCTGTCGCACTCTTCATCGCTGTCATCCTTGCAGCGTGCTCACTTGCTTTTCCGTCAAGCAGAGCCCCATATATCAAGCTTTCAGCATATTGTGGAAGCAAAACGTCGAGAATGGCTTCAGCAGAAGGCTCATATTCATATGACATGAGTTTGGTCGTTGTGCCCAAATCTGTCAAAGGCAATACTTTTTTTTCTGTCACTTCCTGTGTCATGGCACTTACGAAGTGATTGTAGTACATATATAGTTCATCGAATGTACCGTCGGAAAACATTCCGACTGTATTTCGAGTGATGTCCATGATATCAACGAATGAAGGCTGATCAGAAAGGCCCGTAATTTCCAGCACGACATTCATATTTCTTTTTACGAAAAAGTCGCGTCCCATTTTTCCGATAGCAATGATCGCATATTCGTCTTTGCTTTTATGGCGTTCCTGGATTTTGGCGTTAACAGTCCGTAAAATACTGCTGTTATATGGTCCCGCAAGCCCGCGGTCAGCTGTGATCACAAGGTATCCTGTTTTTTTTACCGGACGTGATACAAGCATTGGATGGGTTGCATCTTGGCTTCCCAAAGCTATGCTCGCAGCCACTTCCTGGATCTTTTCCATATATGGAACAAATGACTTGGCGTTTGTTTCTGCACGATTCAACTTTGCCGCCGATACCATTTGCATCGCTTTCGTAATCTGACTTGTTTTTTTCGTCGAATTGATGCGGTTTTGGATATCACGCAATGATGCCACTGGTTCTCACCACCCTGTATTTGAAGTAGTCGTATTCTTTCGAAAAGGCGCCAGGGGCTATTAGAGCTTGGCACCTTCAGCCGTCATCAAGATTAAGAATCGCTTTTGGCAAATGTTTTCTTGAATGTATTCAATGCATCCGCCATATCTTCGTCTGCCGGGAGATTTCCAGTAGAGCGGATTGATTCAAGCAATTCTGCACGGTTATGGTCAAGCCATGAATATAATTCTTCTTCAAATCTTTGGATATCCTGAACAGGGATGTCATCCAAGAACCCGCGGGTCAAAGCATAAAGAATCGCTACTTGCTTTTCGACTCTGATCGGTTTATTCAGATCCTGTTTTAACACTTCAACTGTGCGTTGGCCGCGGGCAAGTTTTGCCTGTGTGGCCTTGTCCAGGTCGGATCCGAATTGAGCAAATGATTCAAGTTCACGGAAAGCAGCAAGGTCCAGACGGAGCGTTCCTGCAACTTTTTTCATTGCTTTAATTTGAGCGGATCCACCAACACGGGATACAGAAAGACCTGGGTTGATCGCCGGGCGTACACCAGAGAAGAATAAATCGGATTGCAAGAAAATCTGCCCATCTGTGATGGAAATAACGTTCGTAGGAATATAAGCAGAGATGTCTCCTGCCTGGGTCTCAACGAACGGTAATGCTGTCAACGATCCAGCGCCTTTTGCATCACTGAGTTTCGCTGCACGTTCCAATAAGCGGGAGTGCAAATAGAAAACATCCCCCGGATATGCTTCACGTCCCGGCGGGCGGCGGAGAAGCAAGGAAAGTTCACGATATGCAGCTGCCTGTTTGGAAAGGTCGTCGTAAACAACAAGAACGTGCTTGCCGTTATACATGAACTCTTCACCCATTGTTACCCCGGCATATGGAGCCAAGAATAACAGTGGTGCAGGCTGGGAAGCTGAAGCTGTAACTACGATTGTATAATCCATTGCCCCATGCTTGCGAAGCGTCTCCACTGCATTCCTTACAGTAGATTCCTTCTGTCCGATTGCGACATATACACAGACCATGTTTTCTTCGCGTTGATTCAAAATCGTGTCGATGGCAACAGTTGTTTTACCTGTTTGTCTGTCACCGATAATCAATTCACGCTGACCGCGCCCGATTGGAACAAGAGCGTCGATCGCCTTGATGCCGGTTTGCAGTGGCTCATGAACTGATTTACGATCCATTACGCCAGGTGCCGGGCTTTCAATTGGACGGGTTTTTGCAGTATTGATCGGTCCCATTCCATCGACAGGCTGTCCCAGTGGATTGACTACACGGCCGATAAGCTCTTCACCGACAGGAACCTCCATGATGCGCCCTGTACGGCGAACTTCATCGCCTTCACGAATTTCTGTATATGGTCCAAGGATAACGATACCGACGTTGCTTTCCTCGAGGTTTTGCGCCATTCCCATAACACCGTTAGAGAACTCGACAAGTTCTCCGGCCATGACGTTGTCCAGTCCGTATGCACGGGCAATACCGTCCCCTACTTGTATAACTGTTCCAACATCATTTACTTCTAATTCAGCTTGATAATTTTCAATTTGCTGTTTTATCAGCGCACTGATTTCTTCAGCATTGATGCTCATGCATTTCACCCCACATTATTCAAATCTTTCTTAACTAGTCAGTTTGCGTCCAAGCCGGTCAAGTTTTCCACGAAGGCTTCCGTCAAAGATCCTGTTTCCGATGCGCACTTTGACACCGCCGAGCATGTTTGGATCAACAATATTTTCGATATTTAATGTTTGCTTGCCTACCTTTGGGGCAAACACAGCAGAGACGGCTTTGGATTCATCCGCAGTCAAAGCCCTGACTGAATAGACAGTCGCTTCGGCAATACCCCGTTCTTCATTCAGACGGTTGATATAGGATTCAGCCACTTCAACCATGATGTTTTCTCTGTGCCG
Source organism: Siminovitchia fortis (assembly GCF_003605365.2). Classification (GTDB taxonomy): domain Bacteria; phylum Bacillota; class Bacilli; order Bacillales; family Bacillaceae_C; genus Siminovitchia; species Siminovitchia fortis. The sequence goes on along the minus strand of NZ_QYTU02000006.1, from coordinate 24,298 downwards.
ATCTGCCAATAACATGAGAGTATTAATAACAGGCACAGATACGTTTGGAAAAGACTTTGCAATCAGATTTCTTTTGTCTTCCAAAGAAAGCTTCGGAGATTGCAAAAGATTGATAAAGCCTGGATTTTGAACAAGGACCTTTTTAATCGTCCTTAGCTCTTCGTCAATCTTATCAGACATGTTCTGTTCTTTTCCTACCTGATAAAGAGCCAAAGCGTAGCGTTCAGCAACGACAGGATTACTCATCGATCCTCGCCTGCTCTTTCGATATATTCATTGATCAGCTTTTCTTGGTCTTCAGCCGTCAATTCTTTTTCAATCACTTTCGACGCGATCATTACGGATAATGATGCTACTTGCTCACGCAAAGCTGCAACAGCATTTTCTTTTTCCTGCTCGATTTCCAAGCGTGCAGTTTCTTTTAAACGCTCCGCTTCCCGGCGAGCGGCTTCCATAATTTCCTGGCGTTGGTTTTCGCCATGTTTCTTGGAGTTTTCAATCATGTTTTGCGCTTCTTGACGCGCTTCTTTCAACAGAGCTTTTTGCTCTTCAAGCAAATTATTTGCTTCTGTACGGCTCTTTTCAGCCGCTTCGATTTCACCTGCTATATGCTCTTCACGCTGTTTCATAATGCCCATCAAAGGTCCCCAGGCAAATTTCTTCAACAGCGCCATTAGTATAATAAACATTACAAGCTGGAAAATGATGTCGCCGCCATTAAAACGTACACCGGCAATTTCCGCTCCTAATACAAAGCTGCTCGTTAACAAGCTCGCTCCACTCCTTTCGGACTTTCGTATCGGTTTTGAATCAACCGGCCCTCAGCCGGTGGCATGTCAATAAACTACTTGATTTCTTAAAAAATGGCGAAGCAATATTTTTCTTCGCCATTTTCAAACTTGTTCTGATTATTCAATAAATGTTATCTGCCTTGAACCATAAACGCGATAACAACTGCGATGATAGGAATAGCCTCTACCAACGCTACCCCGATGAACATTGTAGTTTGTAGCATACCACGTGCTTCCGGTTGACGTGCAATCCCTTCTACTGTGCGGGAAACGATCAATCCGTTACCGATACCTGCTCCAAGAGCTGCCAATCCGATTGCAATTGCTGCTGCTAACATTCCCATTATAAATTTCCTCCTTAAATATATGAAAAGTATTTTGGTTAAAAGTCATTGTCCAATTTGATGAACAATTATATATTAATGGTCTTCATTGACTTTGTGGGCCAAATAAACCATTGTCAACATAGTAAAAATAAATGCCTGAATCGCTCCGATAAATACGGAGAATCCCATCCATGCAAGCGTAGGAATAGCTGCTGCAATCCAGCCGACTGCTCCGATGGCTGCAAGCCCTCCGGCCAACAGGCCAAGCAAAATCTCCCCTGCAAAGATGTTTCCGTAAAGACGAAGACCCAACGTCAACGTATTGGCAAATTCTTCAATAATTTTGAGCGGGAATAAGAACCACATTGGGCTGACATAGCCGCGAAGATATTCGCCAAAACCTTTTTGCTTAATTCCATAGTAATGCGATAATGCCACTACCATTGTTGCCAATGTAAGTGTGATAACCGGATCGGCTGTCGGTGACTTCCACCATAATTCATCATTGATAGATACCGAAAATGGCAAACCAAGCATGTTGGACACAAATATATAAAATATCAAAGTTACGCCGAGTACGTGGAAGTGTCCGCCTGTTTTCCAGTCCATATTGCTTTTAACGATATTTCTGACGAAATCGAATACCCACTCCATAAAATTCTGCATACCTGTCGGTTTCATTGCCAAAGTCCGTGTACTGATCACCGCTATGATAAACACGATAAGCGATGCTACAGTAATCATCAATACGTTTCCGAGATTGAAATACAATCCAAATATTTCTTTAACTGGTGCTCCATGATCCATTTAGAACTCACCTCTCTTCCCGCTGCTTGTCTTTTCTAAAAAGGATGGAGATTAAAGCATCTATGACTATGACAAGATAAGATGTCATTAATCCTATAATTACACTCATGAGATTGAAGGTTTCCGGATATTGAACGGCGATGAATACTGCCAAAATCGCAGCCGCCATCCTGGATAGCGTCCCCAATGAACGCATTTTGCGCCCAGCAAGCACGGCTTCCCCAAACTTGTCCATTCTGCGGACCATCATCCACAGATTGAAAAAGCTGATGGAAGTTCCAAGAATCAACCCCATAAAAATAGATTGGTAATGGGAGAAGCCCCAGCCCAATACAAAAATTGCCAACAAGTATAGTATGTACTTCTTGTATCTATAAAATAACAGTTGGAGATCATCCATGTCTTTCTAATCCCCCGATTGCCGGATTGTTAAAATAACCGCAAAGACTCCGGCCGCCAAGCCCGCAAGAAGGCCGATGATCATGAAAAGCGGCTCAAGCCCGGCTTTTTCATCCAGCCATCTTCCAATAAAAATCCCAGCAAGAATAGAGCCTGTCAATTGTGCCAAAATGGCAGAATAAAGGGCCATCCCGTAAAGCGGATGACGATTTTTCCTACTCAATATGCATCATCTTTCGCATTTTTTAGTCAGGCTGCAAATTCCGTGTTTTTTCAACAATTTCCGAACGCTTTTTGGTTGAAAGAAAGTGAATAAACTCTCCTCTTCATACCCTTTGTTAGCATACAATAGGGTTATGTCAAAGTCAACGGGTTTCATGTGAAATTAGAAACAAACTAAACACGTTTTTCAGTTTGTCACAAATTCATCAAATTTCATCTAACATGTGGTTTTTCGACCTTTTTCTTCCACGGCTTATTATACATGCAGTATCACCAAAAACAGGAGGAAATTTTCCCTCCTGTTCAATCAACGGGCCGAAAAGGTTCAGGACGTTCATCTTTCATTTTAAAATAATATAAAATGGCATCCGCTATCCGTTTTGAAGCTTCCCCATCACCGTACGGGTTGATGGCATGGGCCATTTTATTATATTCTTCGGAATCAGTGAGCAATTCAGCTGCCAGGCGGTAAATCGTTTCTTCATCGGTCCCGGCAAGCTTCAGTGTCCCCGCTTCGATCCCTTCAGGGCGCTCTGTCGTATCGCGGAGAACAAGTACCGGAACTCCAAGAGACGGCGCTTCCTCCTGAACCCCCCCTGAATCGGTGAGTATCAAGTGGGCCCGGTTGGCAAAGTTATGAAAATCAATGACACCAAGGGGTTCGATCAGATGTATGCGCTGGTCATTGCCCAGCTCTTCATCAGCAATGTTTCGGACCACCGGGTTTAAATGAACGGGATAAATGACCTGGATATCCGGCTGTTCATTTACAATCCGTTTAATGGCCCTGAACATGTTTCGCATTGGCTGGCCAAGATTCTCCCTGCGGTGGGCGGTGAGAAGGATCAGCCGGTCGTTCCCAAGCTTATCGAGCACCGCGTGCCCATACTCCTTTTTTACTGTAGTCTTAAGGGCATCGATAGCCGTATTTCCGGTGATAAAGATATTCTCTTCCTTTTTATCTTCATTGATCAGATTCCGGGCTGCTTTTTCAGTAGGAGAAAAATGCAGATCCGCAATGACCCCTGTCAGCTGCCGATTCATCTCTTCAGGAAAAGGAGAATATTTATTCCATGTCCTCAAGCCTGCCTCAACGTGGCCTACAGCAGATTGGTTGTAAAAAGCGGCCAGGCTTGCGGAAAATGTGGTCGTCGTATCACCGTGAACGAGAACAATATCCGGCTTCAGGTCTTTCATGACCCCATCCAGCCCCTCAAGGCTGCGCGTTGTGACATCAGTCAGGGTTTGCCGGTCTTTCATGATATTCAAATCAAAATCCGGCTCGATATTAAAAATTTCAAGTACCTGATCAAGCATTTGCCGATGCTGGGCTGTTACAGCCACGAACGGCTCAAACTCATCGTTCCTATTTTTCAGTTCCTTCACAAGCGGGGCCATCTTTATGGCCTCCGGCCTCGTCCCGAAAACAGATAGTACTTTGATTCGCTTACTCATTTGGGGATCCCTCTTCTTTCTTTATATTCTCAGAATTACTTTGTTCCAAATAAACGATCCCCGGCATCGCCTAACCCTGGTACAATATATCCTTTTTCGTTCAGCCTTTCATCCACGCCCGCAACATAAATATCCACATCCGGATGGGCGTCCTGGATGGCTTTAATTCCCTCGGGAGCGGCGATCAGGCACATGAGCTTCATCTGTTTGGCTCCGCGCTTTTTCAAGGAATGAATGGCTTCTACGGCAGTTCCGCCAGTCGCAAGCATGGGGTCGACAATAATGAAAAATCTGTCTTGTATATCGCTTGGGAGTTTTAGATAATACTCAACCGGCAGCAAAGTTTCCGGGTCACGGTAAAGACCGACATGCCCTACCTTTGCAGCAGGAATTAATTTTAATATACCGTCCACCATGCCGATTCCGGCTCTGAGGATCGGAACAATGCCTATCTTTTTCCCGGCCAGCACTTTCGAAGTAGCCTTGCTCACCGGCGTTTCCACTTCAATCTCTTTCAGGGGCATATCTCTGGTAATTTCAAAAGCCATCAACGTTGCGACTTCGTCAACAAGCTCGCGGAATTCCTTTGTCCCTGTATTTTTATCTCGGATGTATGTAATTTTGTGCTGAATGAGAGGATGGTCGATTATATGAACTTTGCCCATGCGTGCTCTCTCCTTTGTTCTTTTATTTACGATCAAGACGGGAGCTTTGAAGTGATTCAGACGGCAGGCAGAACCAATTCACCCTCGCTCTGGTCGTTATATCCCTGCCCATTTTACATAAAAGAAAATCTTTCGGCAACTAGAAAAGCGAAAGCGCCTTGCCCATCGACGTACAGACTGGAGTGCCTTCGACGAGATAAAGGATAAGGAAAGGCGGAGAGTGCCTGCTTATCGGCGACAAGCATAAGACGAGCGCTGAAGAAGGCGTAGTTTGCCTTCAGCAGCGATTGGCTTATGACCTCGAGCCGATGGCACTCGCAGCCAGACAACACGGCGAGGAACGAGCCGATGTTGACTTATCGTAGAAGGAGGCGCGAAGTCTGCTAGTCGATAGGCGCTGGAGCTGGACATAGAAATGCGGAGACCGCCTGTTTATCGGCGACAAGCGCTGGCAGGCTTAGGACGCGACATCCTGTCGCTTCGCTTGCACTAGGACATCCTGTCCGTCGGAGGTCAAGCCAGTGAAGTCGTCTTTTGACTTCATTGGCTTGACTGAAGCGACCTCGAGCCCCTGCCGTCTGGAGCTGGACGAAAACAAAAAGCGGAGACCGCCTGTTTATTCGACAACCACAAGAACAGCCTGCCTTTGATAGACAGACTGTTCATAAAAGAATTATTCATAGAGAGGGAAACGGGATGTGATGGCTTCAACCTTCTTGCGTGCCTCTTCCAATTTCTCTTCACCGCCGTTATTTTTCAGGACAAAAGCGATCAAGGAGGCGATTTCATCCATTTCTTTCATTCCGAATCCGCGTGATGTAACAGCCGCTGTTCCTATACGGATGCCGCTTGTTACAAACGGCCCTTCAGGATCGTATGGAATCGTGTTTTTATTGACAGTGATCCCTACATCATCAAGAACTTTTTCCGCATCTTTTCCGGTCAATCCCAAAGAACGCACATCCAATAGAAGCAAGTGGTTGTCCGTTCCGCCGGAAACGAGGTTCACGCCTTCTTCTTTAAGGCTTTCGGCAAGCCTGTTTGCATTTTCGATAATGAGCTTTGCGTAATCTTTGAAATCAGCACGCAAAACTTCACCAAATGCAACGGCTTTTGCGGCAATGACGTGCATGAGCGGGCCTCCCTGTATTCCAGGGAAAACGGACTTATCGATTGATTTCGCAAACTTTTCTTTGCAAAGGATCATTCCCCCGCGTGGACCGCGCAATGTTTTGTGAGTAGTTGTTGTAACAAAATCGGCATATGGAACCGGATTAGGATGGAGTCCTGCCGCCACAAGGCCGGCAATATGAGCCATATCCACCATAAAATAAGCCCCGACTTCGTCGGCAATTTCACGGAATTTCTCAAAATCAATGACTCTTGGATAAGCACTTGCACCCGCAACAATCAGCTTCGGCTTATGTTCAAGCGCTTTTTGGCGTACATCTTCGTAATTGATGCGGTGGCTTTCTTTATCAACACCGTATTCGACAAAATTATATTGTACCCCGCTGAAGTTGACCGGGCTGCCGTGGGTAAGGTGCCCGCCGTGTGACAAGTTCATGCCCAGCACAGTATCCCCATGCTCAAGAATAGTAAAATAAACGGCCATGTTTGCTTGAGCTCCGGAATGCGGCTGTACGTTTGCATGCTCAGCACCAAAGATCTGTTTTGCACGGTCGCGTGCCAAGTCCTCGGCAATATCGACATACTCACAGCCTCCATAATAACGGCGGCCGGGATAGCCTTCAGCATATTTATTTGTCAACACCGATCCTTGCGCTTCCATTACCGCTTCGCTGACAAAGTTTTCGGATGCGATCAATTCAATTTTCGTCCGCTGCCTTTTCAATTCCTTTTGAATGGCTTCATAAACTTGCGGATCTTCTTGTGCAATAGCACTTAAAGCACTATTTTCACTCAGTTTGCTCATATTGCTCCCCCTCATCCTTTCAAGTCTCGCTTGTATTCGTAATCGCTTTTATTTTAACATGAAGAGTCGGACTTTCCAAACCTCTTTTGAACAAAAACGGAACATTTCTCTTAAAAGGAACATTGATCGTTCAGTTTTTGCTTTTCATATACCGCTCTTGCCCCGCCAATCAGCTTCGGCCTTGTCGTTGCAATCGTCACATGGGCGCCGCCCACAGATTTTTGGCTGACTCTTACCGGTACAGCCACATGTTTCAAATGCATTCCGATAAACGTGTCACCTATATCAATGCCTGCATCTGCCTTGATAAATTCAACAACCACCGGATCCTTCATTTGTGAATAGGCATAAGTGGCCATGGATCCGCCCGCATTTCGGACCGGAACAACTGTTACTTCATCCCAGCCATTTTCTGAAGCAATCTGCCTTTCAACGACTAAAGCACGGTTTAAATGTTCGCAGCATTGAAAAGCGAGATGGACCTTTTTATCGTCCGCAAACTTCTTCAATTCTTCGTACAGCATACTTGCGGCTTCCAGCGTGCCGGAAGTGCCGATTTTTTGCCCGGCAATTTCGGATGTTGAGCAGCCGATGACCAATACTTTCCCCTCAGCGATAGGGAGGCTTTCCCTGCATTCATCAAGAAGAGCTCGCATTTCTTCCCGCCATTGTTCAATTGCCAATTAAAACGCCCCCTTGTTGATTTCCATCATAGTTTTTCCGTTTCATAGTCCTTAATTTTTTTCACCCTGTTTTCGTGGCGGCCGCCTTCAAAATCAGTTTCCAGCCAAGTCTTTGCAATCTCGCGGGCCAATCCAGGGCCGATGACCCGTTCCCCCATTGCCAAAATATTGCTGTCATTATGAAGCCTTGTTGCTTTTGCACTAAACACATCATGTACAAGGGCGCAGCGTATCCCTTTTACTTTGTTGGCAGCTATGCTCATGCCGATTCCGGTTCCGCAAATCAGAATACCCCTGTCACATTCCCCTTTTACCACTTTTTCCGCCACAGGAATGGCATAGTCGGGATAATCAACGGAACAACCGCCTTCACAACCCAAATCTTCATAATCAATATTCATTTCATCCAGCAGCTGGAGAATTTCCTTTCGGATGTTTATACCGCCGTGGTCAGATGCAATTGCGACTTTCATTGAAAGATTCCCCTCCTTATTTGTTCGTCACACGCTTCCTTCATTATAAAAGAAGAGCAGTCCAGTTGCCATTTTGGCGCGCGGATTTTGGGCTAATCAAGGGAAAGCCGCTCAATCAGCTCCTTCATTTCTTTAAAAGTCTCACGATATGTATGAATGTCCCCCCCGAAAGGATCGTCTATATCAATGTTGCCTTCGGGTCCCTCAACATATTCCTTTAATGTGAATATCTTATCGGCGGCTGCCGGATACTTGTCCATCAGCATTTCTTTATGGGCTCTCGTCATCGTGAACACATAGGAAGCCCAATTCAAATCATCCTCTACCAGCTGCTTGGACCTGTGATTCAGATGCATTTTGTTTTCTGCTAAAACTTTCAATGCATTTTCGGCCGCCCGGCTGCCTTCGACGGAAAATAGGCCGGCTGACCTGGCAAAAGCATTCCCGGCTTGGAGATGATTAAAAATCGCTTCGGCCATCGGGCTCCGGCAAGTATTGCCAGTGCAAACAAACAATACGTTTTTCATAGATGCCCCCTTATGGACTTTTCTTTATATTATATCACTAAAAGAGAAATCACCTGCTAATCCCTGTAATCCGGAAATAAAAAAAGGCTGCACGAGGACAGCCGTTAATTTTTCAACCCATATGTACATGTGAGCAAGATCAGCCAATAAAAACCAGCTTGATTCCAAAAACGATCAGAATAAAGCCGCCAAGCAGCTCCCCGTAAAAGCCAAGCCAATTTTGTACTTTCCTCCCCAAAATAAGCCCGCTCCATGTCAAAAAGGCGGAAACCGCACCGAATATAATCATGGCAGCAATCGCCTTTGCACCAAACATCCCCAGGCTAAGCCCGGCAGAAAAGCTGTCCAGGCTTACGACCATGCTAAAAAAAAGCAGCCCCCACCCAATCGGCGCAACAATCGTTTGCTCTTCGTTGCGAAAACTTGAAACAATCATCATCACACCCATGATCACCAGAAGCATGCCGCCGATATAACCAGTAATTTTTCCAAAAGTCGCCGACAGCAGATGACCTGTCATAATTCCCAAAAGCGGCATTGCCATATGAAATAAACCAATCGTTATTCCGATTGAAAAAATTTGACGTAATCTCAGTTTAAACGTTCCCATGCCAAGAGAAACAGAAAAAGCATCCATCCCCACCGCAAAAGCCATGATCACTAATGTTACCAATTCAGGAAGCCACATGGATTATTCTCCTTTCACCTCGGACGTGCCTATAAAAAATAATATGCACCGAAATGAAAGAGTAGACATCCTTAAAATCATTCAGCTCGCTTCTCAATTTTTCCCCTTCGTGATCTTTCTGTGGGCAGCCGCTTTTTCAAGCCTGTTCATGATTGCCGCACCCACACCTTGAACCGGATAAACCTCCGCATAAATAATATCAAGGTTTTTTTCATCAAAACTTCTCAATGCATGATAAAGGCTATGTGCGACACTCTTTAAATCTGCCCTGCTTCCACAAACAGCCACCGCATCCGCGCTGTAAAAAGAAGCTGATTCTTCGGGGGCAAGAACGCCGACTTTTAGACCGGAATCCCTCTTTTGATCAATCAGTTCCTGAATCCATTCCTTATCCCCGTCCGCCAAAAATAATGGTGCAGACGGAGCATAATGCCGGTATTTCATTCCGGGAGATTTAGGCGCGGCTTCCGAAAGTTTAAGAGCTGGATCCTGTTCAACATGTTCGATGACTCTTTCAATATCTTCTTTGGACAAGCCGCCGGGACGCAAAATGACAGGAACCTCTGTGGTGCAGTCAAGAACTGTGGATTCCACACCCACCCCTGTAGGACCGCCATCAACCACTCCCGCTATCAGGCCATCCAAATCAGCCAACACATGCGATGCTGAAGTGGGGCTTGGCTTTCCTGACTTATTGGCGCTCGGGGCGGCAACAGGCACACCTGCGGCATCAATAAGCGCCAGCGCTACCGGATGATCCGGCATTCTTACAGCGACCGTATCGAGTCCAGCTGTTGTCAGCGATGATACAGCATCGGGTTTCTTTTTTAAAATCAGTGTTAACGGACCAGGCCAAAATTGCGCCATTAGCCTGGCAGCAGTCTCCGGAATGTCTCTTGTTAATAACTCTAGCTGCCCCATATTGGATATGTGGACAATCAAGGGATTGTCTGCGGGCCTTCCTTTTGCGGCAAATATTTTTGAAACAGCGGCATCCGACATCGCATTTGCTCCGAGCCCATAGACTGTTTCCGTTGGGAAGGCGATAACTTCTCCTTCTTTTAAAAGCTGTGAAGCTTCCACTATTTGTGGATAATTTTTTTCGCTATCCACATCATTATCCACAGACCAACATTTCGTTTCCATGTTCCCACCTCTTTTTGCCTAGATATACACCTTTAAATATAGGGATTAATAGCGTTACAGATTTTATTCAAACGTTTGATTAATAAATTATTAACAGCTTGGGGATAAAATTGCCTCGATTGTGGATAACCGTATTGTTTTTTGTGAATAACTGGCTATCATTTAGCTTCTTTCCAGCCGTAAAACTTAAGCTTTACTCACACAATATTACTTTCTCTTCTTATAAAAAACAAAAAATCTCCCTTTCGAGAGATTGGTTGTGTATCAAAGCAGCTCATCAAACAGTTCCTTCAAAAAGAATTTGACCTCTACTTCTTCTTCCTCTTCCTGTTCGCCTACGAATATAGGATCAGGCACCGCGGGCAGTCCGGCCTCTTCTGATAAGCTTTCTTCCTGCGCAACTTCCATATCAACGTGGTTATCCACATTTTCTTCTATTCCCCGGCTTACCGCAGCACTGTTGGAGTAATCCAGGAAACAAAGCGGCGGAAACAGTACACACCACCAATTGGCCCCTTTGCCTTCTCCAAGTGTGATCAATACAGCTTCATATGTGCCGGCCGGGTATAGATATTGACCGTATAATTTTGTCGGAAATTGAACGTCCCCGAAATCGATGCCTACTGAATAATGAAGATCATGTTTTGCAAGTTCGGCTTTCGCAATCTTTTCGAGCTCCGGAAGCCTTGAAGAAATGACATACCGTGCTTCCTCGATGGAGGTCAATTGCTCCACCCACTCGTTAATCTGCTTATTCACAGCATCCCGGACAGCTCTTTTGACTTCCTGATCTCTTTCACTGTCGCTGTTGGCAAGAATCCGAAGCCGGATCGCCTCATCAGGAATGACCGTTAGATTTTCCGCTGCCGAGCTCTCTTGTTCCGGAAAATAAAAGCTCATAACGGCAGCCAGCGAAAGAACTGCAATATATACACTTGCCATATATTTTTGATAGAATTTTGGTTTACTATTTTTTCTCATATTCCCCACCTGTCCCTTCACTAGGACAGTATGGACAACTTTTGAATCTTATAATCAATCGAAAGGTATTTTCCGCTGTATCAAAGTGACAATGCGCTCTTTGCCATTTATATCCCTAATGACTTCAATCTCCGCTTCAGGAAAGCAGCCCGCCAATAATCTTCTCACAGCCTCGCCTTGCCCATCTCCGATTTCAAAAGCAGCAAGCGCATTTTCTTTTAACACTTTTGGCAGTTCTGACGCAAACCGCCGATAAAAATCTAATCCATCTTCCCCTCCAAACAATGCCGAATGGGGCTCATGTTCGGAGACAACATCTGATAATTTCTCATGGACAGGAATATATGGGGGATTGGACACGACGATATCCAACTTCAGTCCACTATCAATAAACGGCTGGAGCAAATCTCCCTGTAAAAATTGAATTTCCGCATTAAGACGTTCAGCATTCCTTTCGGCCATTTGCAGCGCCTTTTTGGAAAAATCAGATGCATAGACAGAAAGAACAGGCCTCTCCAATTTTAAACTGACGGCTATTGCCCCGCTTCCTGTCCCAATGTCCGCCGCTTTCAAGCCGGACAAAGATTTAAATGTTGCATCCAATTTTTTTAAAACAGCCTCAATCAGCTCTTCCGTTTCCGGGCGCGGAATAAGGACATCTTCATTTACAAGAAATGTTCTTCCATAAAATTCTTCGTATCCGATGATATGCTGGACCGGCCGGCCTGCTGCATGTTCCCTCACTGCCTTTTCAAACCGATGCCACTCACGATCGGCAATAGGCATTCTCTGTTCAGCGAGCAGTCTTGACCGGCTCATGTTGAGCTGGTCTCGCAATAATATTTCACCGGCATTGGCATCCCGTCCATTTGCTTTTAAAAAAGAAGAAGCCCAGGAAAGGGCTTTGAATATCGTCCGTTCATTTGGCAATTAATCTTCCACGCTTTCAAGCTTTTTGGATTGATCTTCAACAATCAGTGCATCAATCACTTCATCCAGTTTGCCTTCCAGTATTTGGTCCAGTTTCTGGATGGTCAAACCGATGCGGTGGTCTGTTACGCGATTCTGCGGAAAGTTATACGTCCGGATCCTTTCGGAGCGGTCACCTGTTCCCACAGCCGATTTGCGGTTGGCATCATACTCTTCTTGTGCCTCCTGCTGGAATTTATCATAAATGCGTGCACGGAGAACCTTCATCGCCTTTTCCTTATTTTTGATCTGCGACTTTTCGTCTTGGCAGGAAACCACAATTCCAGTCGGGATATGGGTTAAACGTACGGCTGACATTGTCGTGTTGACGCTTTGCCCGCCTGGTCCGCTGGAGGCGAATGTGTCGACACGGATATCTTTCTCATGTATATCCACTTCCACTTCCTCGGCTTCAGGAAGGACAGCCACTGTAGCGGTGGAAGTATGGATGCGGCCGCCTGATTCCGTCTCCGGCACACGCTGTACCCTGTGTGCGCCATTTTCGTATTTCAACCTGGAAAAAGCTCCATTTCCGTTGATAATGAAAATGATTTCTTTGAAGCCGCCCAGGCCTGTGGAATGCTCTTCGATCACTTCCGTCTTCCATCCGCGGGCTTCTGCATATCTGCTGTACATTCTGTAAAGGTCACCTGCGAATAATGCTGCTTCATCTCCCCCGGCAGCTCCCCGGATTTCCATAATGACGTTTTTATCGTCGTTGGGGTCTTTCGGGATCAAAAGAATTTTCAGCCGTTCTTCCAGTTCCCCGATCCGGGTTTCCAATTCAGCGATCTCTTCCTTAACCATTTCGCGCATCTCCGGATCGAGCTTATCATCCAGCAATTCTTTGGCATCTTCGTATTCCGATTTTGCCTCTTTATATTCCCTGTACACTTCAACCGTCTCTGCTATTGAAGATTGTTCTTTTGAATATTCCCGGAGTTTTTCCGAATTGCTGACAACTTCAGGATCGCTCAGCAACTCATTTAACTTCTCATAACGGTCTTCAACCGCTTGCAATCTATCGAACACAAGTCTTCACCTCAAAGTTTTTCCTTTCATGCTCTTTTTATAGTACACTGTCCACTTTCCCCAAAGCAAATTTTTTTGAAAAAGGCATTCGTTTCATTTTATGTGGATAAACCCTCATCTGTTATTCAATTATGGACAGGAACCCAAAAAATCCAGCACTCTGTCTGGATTTTCTATCGGGTCTACTCTTCACTTTTCACAAGCTGCGCCAAATGTCCGCTCACTCCCGAAGGCACCTCATGATGGCGGCGGCATCTTGCTTCATAAGCCTCGGAAGCTCCCACTAAAATAACCGGATCATCATAACAGGCGGGCTTGCCATCGATCAGGCGCTGCGTCCGGCTGGCAGGTTCTCCACAGATGACGCATACAGCCTGCAGCTTGGTCACGTATTCCGCCATGGCCAACAACTCGGGCATGGATCCGAAAGGCTCTCCGCGGAAATCCTGGTCCAGCCCCGCTGCGATAACCCTGTGTCCCGAGTCGGCCAACTGATTTACGACCTCCACAATTTTCTCATCAAAAAATTGGGCTTCATCAATGGCAACAACATCCACGTCCGCATGGACCCACTGAAAAATATCGATGGAGTTATCCACAGGCTGTGCCATAGCAGATAACCCGTTGTGGGAAACAACTTCATTGATACTGTAACGATCATCCAGTTTCGGCTTGAAAATCATCAAGTTTTGCCGTGCATATTGAACCCTTCTGACCCGGCGGATCAGTTCTTCCGTTTTCCCGGAGAACATGCTGCCGCAAATCACTTCAATTGAGCCCTTTTGGTTGGTGACTTCCACTTATCCACACCCCTGTCCCATTTTACATAAGCGATTCGAATTTATCCACAAAAATTTCGCATAAAAAAACGGGCAAGCCTCCTTGCCCGTTTTTTACGATTATTATTTAAGCCCGTATTTTTTGTTAAAGCGATCAACACGTCCGTCCGCAGATGCGAATTTTTGACGGCCAGTGTAAAATGGATGGCAGGCTGAGCAAATTTCCACACGGATGTTCTCTTTGACAGAGCCGCTTTCAAATTCGTTGCCGCATGCACATTTTACTGTCGCTTTTTTATATTCTGGATGGATTCCTGTTTTCATTACATTTCATCTCCTTAATGCCCTGAATCATTTGCTGAAACAGAGTTCTATATTACGATGCAGATTTTAGCTGCATTAATTCAAAAAAGCACATTTTTTATTATAACAAGATGACAGCAAAAATGCAATTCATGCTGAAGGAAATTTTTTAGATATTACTTCGCCGTCAACGCCTCAAAAAATTCTTCGTTCGTCTTTGTCTGCTTCAGCTTGCGCAGGAATTTCTCCGCAAAATCAGGAGTGTCCGACATCGCTTTACGTAGCTTCCACATTTTCTCAAGCTGATCTTTCGGTATGAGAAGTTCTTCTTTCCTTGTGCCGGAACGGCGGATATCGATGGCCGGGAAGATCCTTCTTTCAGCCAAAGAACGGTCCAAATGAAGTTCCAAATTCCCTGTTCCCTTGAATTCCTCATAAATGACATCATCCATGCGGGACCCCGTATCTACAAGGGCTGTCGCCAAAATGGTCAGGCTGCCGCCCTCTTCAATATTTCTTGCAGCACCAAAAAATCGCTTTGGACGGTGGAATGCTGCAGGGTCAATACCTCCTGAAAGCGTTCTTCCGCTCGGAGGAATGACGAGATTATAAGCACGGGCAAGCCTCGTGATACTGTCCATCAAAATGATAACATCACGCTTATGCTCCACAAGCCTCATGGCGCGTTCCAAAACCAGTTCAGCCACTTTGATATGGTTTTCGGGAACCTCATCGAATGTGGAGCTTACAACCTCTGCATCTACCGAACGCTCGATATCTGTAACCTCTTCTGGTCTTTCATCTATTAACAGTACAATCAATTCTGATTCGGGATGATTCGTCGTAATTGAATTAGCAATGGATTTTAACAGCATTGTTTTACCGGCTTTCGGAGGAGCCACAATCAAGCCGCGCTGTCCAAAACCAACCGGGGAAATAAGGTCCATGATTCTGGTAGACAGGTTCGAAGGGGCTGTTTCCAGTTTAATCTGCCTATCCGGGTAAAGTGGAGTCAAAGCCGGGAAGTGGACACGCTCCTTTGCGCTTTCCGGATCATCACCATTGACCGCCTCTACATGCAGCAACCCGTAATAGCGTTCGTTTTCCTTGGGCGGACGCACTTTACCCGATACCTTATCGCCATTTCGCAAATCGAAGCGGCGGATCTGCGAAGCGGATATATAAATGTCCTCGGAACTTGCCGTATAGTTGATCGGCCTTAAAAACCCGAATCCTTCAGATTGGATGATCTCCAGGACGCCTTCCATGAAAAAGAAGCCTTCCTGTTCCGCACGGGCTTTTAAAATGGCAAATATCAATTCTTTTTTTGTGAGTTTGCTGTAATAGGAAACTTTATATTCGCGGGCAAGTTCATATAATTCTTTCAGTTTCATATCTTCCAACGAAGAGATGGTTAAACCAGCCATTTCTACACCACACTTTTTCAAATATTTTATTGCTTTTTCATACTTGTAATATTTCGCGCACACTTGTTTTCATCCTGCTTTAATCTTCTTGTCTGTTAATCCTCATGAAGTTGTTATATGTAAAATAACATTATGTTGAGAAAGTGGAAGGATTGTTTTGAGTGCATTTCACATGAAGAATAGGAAGAATGAGACCATGGCATTGTGTTACAACTTAAAAGGCATGAAGGAGGGAACGGATCCCTCCTAAAATTATAATTCCACAACCATATTTGGTTTTTTGCTTAGACTGTGGCGGCCTTCGATAAAGCGAATTGTACCCGATTTGGCGCGCAATACAATGGAATGGGTAGATCCGTAAGAGCCTTTAAATTGAACGCCTTTCAATAGTTCGCCGTCTGTTACTCCGGTAGCGGCAAAAATGGCGTCATCGCCCTTCACCAAATCTTCCATTCTGAATACTTGATTGACATCAATATTCATTTTCCTGCATCGTTCTATTTCACCATCATTGGAAGGGACAAGCCTGCCTTGAAGTTCTCCGCCAAGACACTTAAGCGCTGCTGCGGCTATTACGCCTTCAGGAGCACCGCCCGTACCAAACAAAATATCAACGCCTGTCTGGTCAAAAGCGGTATTGATCGCTCCGGCAACGTCGCCATTATCAATCAGTTTGATCCGGGCACCGGCTTCGCGGAGTTCCGCAATGATTTTTTCATGGCGCGGGCGGTTCAGAACAGTTGCCACGACATCTTCGATATTTTTATTTTTTGCCTTCGCCACTGCTTTTAAATTATCCGTAACTGAGGCATTCAAGTCGATTTTTCCTACCGCTTCAGGCCCGACAGCAATTTTTTCCATATACATATCCGGGGCATGAAGAAGATTTCCTGCGTCGGCAATGGCGATAACAGACAGGGCATTCCATCCGCCGGAAGCCACAATTGATGTCCCCTCAAGCGGGTCAACGGCTACGTCGACTTTCGGCCCCTGCCCGGTTCCAAGCTTTTCACCAATATAAAGCATGGGAGCCTCGTCCATTTCCCCTTCGCCGATTACCACTGTCCCTTGCATCGGAATCGTATCAAAAACATTACGCATTGCAGTGGTAGCAGCATCATCCGCTTCATTTTTCATCCCGCGGCCCATCCATCTTGCAGATTTAAGCGCAGCCGCTTCTGTCACTCTCACGAGCTCCATCGATAAACTTCTTTCCATTGACTTTCCTCCCGTCATTGGCAGCATATTGCCCTGAAGTTAAAGTATATCATATTTCTGCCATTTTCTGTATTGTATATCACTAGAAAAGACTGGGAAGTTTTTAGGAACTTTTTAATTGTTCTATCTCCTGGTCCGTCATTTTTTCGCGCCAAATGGTAGCACCAAGACCATTTAATTTATCTACCAATCCGCTGTAGCCCCTGTCAATGTGATCCAGTCCGGTCACTTCGGTAATCCCTTCAGCCATTAACCCCGCAATAACGAGGGCAGCTCCCGCTCTGAGGTCGGATGCCTTGACTCTTGCCCCTTGGAGGACAGTCGAACCGTTAACAATTGCGGAGCTTCCCTCCACCTTGATATTGGCATTCATTCTCCGCAACTCATCAATATGCTTGAAGCGCGCGGAATAAATTGTATCAGTGACAATGGAAGAGCCCTCCGCCTTTGTCAGCAAAGAAGTAAAAGGCTGCTGCAAATCAGTCGGAAAGCCCGGATATACAAGCGTTTTGACATCCACCGGCTTCAGCTTTTCACTCTTTCCGATGAAGGCCTGTTCGTCGCTTGTTTCAACCGGGACGCCCATTTCTCTCAATTTGGCCGTAAGAGATTCCATATGATGTGGAATGATATTATCGATCAATACACCTTCCCCAATAGCCGATCCTAATATCATAAAGGTTCCGGCTTCAATTCTGTCAGGAATGATTGTATGCTGGCATCCGTGAAGCCGATCTACCCCATCGATCCGGATGACATCCGTTCCGGCACCTTTGATTTTGGCCCCCATGTTTGTCAATAATGTCGCTACATCAATAATTTCAGGTTCCTTGGCAGCATTTTCTATAACCGTCCGTCCTTTTGCCTTTACTGCCGCCAGCATAATATTGATAGTAGCACCGACACTCACAACGTCCAAGTAGATTCGGGCGCCGTTCAATTCATCTGCCCGAAGGTATAAAGCCCCCTGTTCATTGGTTACCTTTGCTCCCAAAGCCTCAAATCCTTTAATATGCTGGTCGATCGGGCGCGGTCCGAGATGGCAGCCCCCAGGAAGTCCGATTACAGCTTTTTTGAAGCGTCCAAGCATGGCACCCATCAGATAATAGGATGCTCTCAATTTCTTCACTTTTCCGTTCGGCAATGGCATGGAAATCATATTGGTGGGATCTACATGCATAACACCATGATCCAGCGTCACTTTGCCTCCGATTTCTTCCAACAAGCCGCTCAACGTATCAACATCTGAAATGTGGGGAAGACCCTCAATTTTTACAGGGGAATCTGCCAGAATGGTAGCCGGTATAAGTGCGACAGCACTGTTTTTTGCACCGCTCACTTTTATTGTTCCTTTTAACGGATAACCGCCAGCGATCTTTAGCTTCTCCATTTTTGACTTCCTTTCAGGCCTGTTAAGGTATAATATTTTTTCGAAAATAGGCATTATACCCTTTATTATAAACAAAAATTGGCGAAACATGTAGGCTTCATAACCTTAAATGGGAAAATTATCATTTATTTTTTCTTGCTTCCCAATCACGGATAAAAGACTCGATTCCCCAGTCTGTCAATGGATGTTTAAACAGTTGGACAAGCACTTTATACGGCAGGGTTGCAATATGCGCACCGTTTAATGCAGCTTCCGTCACATGCTGGGGATGGCGGATGGACGCCGCAATGATTTGTGTATCAAGATGATGGATTGAAAAAATATCCGCAATTTCGGAAATAATCTCCCCTCCGCTGTGGCCGATATCATCCAGGCGGCCGATAAATGGAGAAACATAAGTGGCTCCGGCCCGTGCTGCAACGAGAGCCTGGTTAGAGTTGAAGATGAGCGTTACATTCGTTCTAACATTTTCTTTGGACAAAATGTTTACTGCTTTCATCCCATCATGGGTCATGGGAATTTTGACCGTAATATTCGGAGCGATGGCTGCCAGTTCCATCCCTTCTTTTACCATTCCATCCGTATCTAATGCAATCACTTCGGCACTCACAGAACCGGGAACAACTTTGGTAATTTCTTTTAAACGCTCATGAAATGAAACATCCTCTTTTGCCACTAATGACGGATTTGTTGTGACTCCGTCGATGATTCCCAATTCAATCGCTTTCTCTATTTCATCAAGATTGGCGGTATCAAGGAAAAATTTCAATGGGTACAACTCCTTTTCAATAATATGGAAACCGCCAAGATAAGCCAGGCGGTTTCTTTGTTCTCTGTATCTATAGTTTTTATTAAAAAATTACTCTGCTTTTCCAATGTCCAGCTCCAACGCTCAGCGACTAGCAAACTTCGCACTCCTCCACTACGATAAGTCAACATCGGCTCCTTCGTCGCCGTGTTTCCTTTATCTCATTGCGGAGTGCTCCAGTTTGTACGTCGCTAAACAAGCGTTTACGCTTTTCCCGACGATCCGAAATCACGCATTTTTCCCATGACGGTTTCTTTGATCGCTTCCCGGGCAGGGCCAAGGTACTTGCGCGGATCGTACATGTCAGGATTTTCAGCCAAAACCTCCCGCACACGCTTTGAGGAAGAAATTTGGTTTTCTGTATTTACGTTGATTTTTGCTGTTCCAAGGGAAATGGCCCTCTGGATATCTTTAAGCGGAATGCCTGTGCCGCCATGAAGCACTAGAGGAACACCCGTCAGCTTCATTACTTCCTCCATGCGGTCAAAGCCCAGTTTTGGCTCTCCTTTATATGGACCGTGAACCGAACCCAAGGCAGGAGCAAAGCAGTCCACATTCGTTTCTCTTACGAGGCGGTCGCATTCTTCAGGAATTGCGTAGGAGGCTTCTGCATCATCGACTGTCAGGTCATCCTCCTGGCCGCCGATTCTTCCCAGCTCTGCCTCGACTGAAACGCCAAACATATGGGCGAGCTCGACCACTTTCTTTGTCAATTCAATGTTTTCCTCCAGCGGCAGATGAGAACCGTCAATCATGACAGAGGTGAAACCCGCATGTATGGCTTTGGCACACATCTCAAAGCTTGAACCGTGATCCAGATGAATCGCTACCGGCACCGTAACGCCGTATTCTTCCATGAGCGCTTCAACCATACGGACTGTCAGTTTGAAGCCTCCCATATAACGTGCTGCACCTTCCGAAACCCCCAAAATGACAGGTGACTTCTCTTCCTGCGCCGCCTGCAATATGGCCTGTGTGAATTCCAGGTTGTTCAGATTGAATTGGCCGACCGCATATTTTCCTTCGTTTGCTTTATGTAACATCTCTCTCATTGATACTAAAGGCAAAATCTTTTCCTCCTTTAATATTGGGCCTGACCCAATAGAAACCTCAGTCGTTTTTTGCAGTATCATCATATCAAATTATTTACTATAATACCATTGATGCAGATATTTTTTAAAATTCATCTTTTATGTAGTGGTCCGGTCTGAGTTGACCAATAAAAACTTTTTCACAGCAGAACGGATTTCTTCAATATCAAACGGCTTGGAAAAATGGGCAAGCGCTCCCAATTTTTTTGTTTGTTCAATGAGATCCAGTTCTCCATATGCCGTCATGATAATGACCCTGATATCCGGATTGATTTCCTTCATTTTTTTCAATATTTCAAGCCCATCCATTCCCGGAATTTTCATATCCAAAAGAACAAGGTCCGGAGCATGCTGCTCTGTCACACTCAAAGCCTGTAATCCGTTTGCAGCCTGAAAAATTTCATATCCCTCTTTTTGCAAAACTTCGTTCAATAGGGTCCGTATCCCAAATTGATCGTCGACAATTAACACTTTTTCCCTCATTGTTATCCCCCTTCATTAAATTGGTACTCTAATAACCACCCCAAATCAAAATTTTCAGCTTTAATTTTTCAATTTTAGTTTGTAGTATATCCTTTCGCTGTCAGATGCCTTATTTCCTTCTAAAGATATATAGCCTTTCCGCCTTCTCCCACTGGCTCTTTCTTTTTTTTCCAAGTCCGGACCTCTATAATAGTTATATCTCCCTTTATGAAAGGAAGTTATTTCATGTTAAAAATGTTATCAACCCAGCTGACCGGACTGTTTTTGAAAATTAATGAAAAGGAAGAAATGGCTTTGGAAGATGGAGCAAGACTATTAGCCCAGGCTCCCGCCGGCGAGGGCAAAATATATATTAAGGGTTTTGGCGAAATGGAAGGAGTTGTCCGCGAAGCATTGAAAGGGGCTGAACCTATGGTACATGCAAAAGCTCTTGAGCAAGCGGATGCATTGGCCCATACAGACCGCGCAATTGTCTTTTCCCGCTTTTCCGACAGCCCGGAAGCGGTCTCCTTGGGCCTGGAGCTTACGGAAAAAGGCATCCCTTTTGTGTCTGTGTCAGCAGCGGAGAGTGAAACCGGCAAGGGTTTGGCGGATTTGGCCGACGTCCATATTGATACGCATGTTATCAGGCCCATTCTTCCAGCTGAAGATGGAACGAGAGTCGTATTCCCATCCCTGATTACCGCTCTTTATATTTATCATGCATTGAAATTTACCATAGATGAAATTCTTTTGGAGAATGAATAAAACTGCCCGGACTTTTGGGCAGTTTTATTCATTCTATATGAATTGGAACAGCTTTTTTCTCCGAAAAAAGGCTGTCCAAATGAAATTATTGGCCCAATTTTCCCAAGGCAGCTTTTATAAATCCTTTGAATAGCGGCTGCGGTTTTGTTGGGCGGGATGTAAATTCGGGATGGAACTGGCTGGCGATAAACCAGGGATGATCCGCTAATTCCACAATCTCCACCAGATTTCCGTCAGGGCTTGTACCCGAGAAAACAAATCCGGCTTCTTCCATCTGCTGCCGATATTCGTTATTAAATTCATATCGATGGCGATGGCGTTCATTTACTAAGTCTTCCTGGTACAATTCATGTGCTTTTGTTCCCGGCCTGAGTTTGCAAGGATAAAGGCCTAAACGCAAGGTTCCTCCCAAGTCAACGATTTGATCCTGCTCTGGAAGAAGATCGATCACAGGATGATCGGTTGCAGGATTGATTTCAGATGAGTTGGCTGTTTCGATTCCAAGTACATTTCGGGCATATTCGATGGAAGCCAGCTGCATTCCAAGGCAGATTCCCAAAAACGGCACTTTGTTTTCCCTGGCATATTTGATTGCCGCAAGCTTTCCGTCAATGCCCCGGTCTCCGAAGCCGCCGGGTACAAGGATTCCATCACAGTCATGCAGCAGTTCTTCCGCATTTTCTGTTGTCACAAGCTCCGCGTTGAGCCATTTGACTTCAACGTCTGAATCAAAGGCATAGCCTGCGTGTTTCAATGCTTCCACGACTGATATATAGGCATCGGGCAGCTCTACATACTTCCCAACCAGGGCGATTTTTGTTGTTTTGGACAGGTTTTGGACTTTTTCCACCAATTTCTTCCAATCTGACATATCAGCTTCGTGGCAGACAAGCTTCAAATGATCACAGACGATTTGATCCAGGTGCTGTTCCTGAAGGGAAAGCGGAACGGAATACAGCGTGCTTGCATCAAGCGCTTCAATGACCGCTTCTTTTTCAATATCACAGAACAAAGCGATTTTGTCTTTCATATCTTGGGAAATCGGCATTTCCGTACGCACCACAATAACATTTGGCTGGATCCCAAGACTTCTGAGCTCTTTTACACTATGCTGTGTCGGTTTTGTCTTCATTTCGCCGGCTGCTTCAAGATAAGGTACAAGCGTACAATGGATATACATGACATTGTCCCGGCCCACATCGTTTTTCATTTGTCTTATGGCTTCAAGAAAAGGCAGTGATTCTATATCGCCAACAGTACCGCCAATCTCTGTTATGACGACATCAGCATCCGTTTTCTCCGCTGCACGATAAATGCGGTCTTTGATTTCATTTGTAATATGGGGAATGACCTGGACCGTACCCCCGTTATAATCGCCGCGGCGCTCTTTTCTGATGACTTCCGAATAGACTTTTCCTGTCGTGATATTGCTGTATTTATTGAGGTTGATGTCAATGAAACGTTCGTAGTGGCCAAGGTCCAAATCAGTTTCAGCACCGTCTTCCGTCACAAATACTTCTCCATGCTGATACGGACTCATTGTTCCCGGGTCTACGTTAAGGTAAGGATCGAACTTTTGAATCGTTACATTCAAGCCACGGTTCTTAAGTAAACGTCCAAGTGATGCGGCGGTTATACCTTTTCCAAGTGAGGAAACTACACCACCGGTTACAAAAATATATTTTGACACAATTTTTCCTCCTTCATCCTGTCCCTATGTTTCCACATCTTTGCTCCGGATAGCCAAAAAAAGCAAAAATGCAAGCGCCCGCCAGCATGTAAAGCTAAATAGCTTCAGCTGCGGTACGCCGCATGTCATTCATGGTATCCATCATGTCAAAAACATAAAAAACGCTCCGCTACAAAAGTAAGGGAGCGTTGCGTATTGTAAGTCAGTCCTTTTTCAAGGAGCCCAAGTAAAATTCTACATACTGGGATGTAAGAAGTCAAGAACTATTCTTCCTCTTCTTCCTCTTCTTCCAAGTCTAATTCATCATCATCCAAATCATAATCTTCATCTTCATCAAGCAGTTCCTCATCTTCATCATTAAAATCAGCTTCTTCTTCCCGAAGGGCTTCCAGGCTCTCGTCTTCTTCGAGGTCGTCATCCAATTCATCTTCAAAATCAAGTTCCTCTTCTTCGATATCCAGCAGCAGTTCGTCATCCTCCAATGCAGCTTTCGCCTTCTTCTTTTTCTTTTTCGTTGGTGCCGGAGTAATGATTTCCTCATCCACTTGGTCAAATGGATACCATTCACGCAGCCCCCACTGATTTTCTCCCAATGCCAAGAAACTGCCATCCACATTCAAGTCAGTATAAAATTGAAGCATTCTTGAACGCAACTCTTCATCCGACAGCTCCAAAAACTTTCCAATTTCTGCAGTGAGCTCCTGAAACGGCATACCCTGCTTTTTTTCTTCCAATATGCTTTGCGCGATTTCAATAAACGACATCTCTTTACGCTCATCCATGGACAATTGCTCAAGTTTCAATCCCTGCACAACCTTTCCCCTATTGATAAAAGGCCCGCCGTCGCCTTTAATGCTAATTTATAGATACTCAACATTATAAACAAATATCTTTCCTTTATGCCACCTTTTTATTCAATAAATATTAATTCGGATAACCGCTGCCAACGGGAGGGTCTTTATGGATTATTAAAAAAGGAAAACCACAGCCCGCATGCTGTGGTCACACACTCCTATTCAGGCGGCCGTCCTTCCGCCCGATTTTTACCGGAGCCGAGAATGAGACGATAGCCCAAATAAAATAATACGACTGAGGTAACTAGAAACGGAATCGCCCCAAGACGGCTTTGGTATAAAAGATAACTAATTTCTGCGGCAATGAAAAAGCCTATAATCTTGAGCCCGAATTTCATGCACCCACATCCAGTCATATTAGATTTATTATTTATTTTATCCCACTAGCGTTGCATAAATGCCGTTAGA
>NZ_QYTU02000059.1 GCF_003605365.2 Siminovitchia fortis | reverse complement strand
TTTTACTTTCGTAATTCAGGATAAATGTAGAAATATAATTTAAGTTTGTATTTTTCCTTAATACAAACGATGTAGTTTGTACTACTTCTCCACCAATTTCGGGGAATGCCCTTGTTCCCAGATGGGCCATTGAGTAAATCTGATGATTCTGCAGCATAGTTTTTCTTAAATTTTCGTAGGAGGAGAGGAACATCCAGGAATGCTGGTTTACCATTCCAATAAAACCATTTTCCTTTACTAAGTGGCTTGCCACCTCCATGAATACGGCATAGAGGTCTACGCTCGAATTTTTGTAGTGTTTCTTCACATAGTTTCCAAGTTCCGCGTTCATGCCCTTTCGTCCCATGTATGGCGGGTTGGTTACGACTACGTCGTATTTTTGTGCCAGTATGATGGCCTGGTCGATCAGTCTCTCGATAGTTGGCAGGGTGTTGATTTTGAAGTCTACGACGAACATGTCGTCTGTTTCTTTTTCTTTTATTGACTGGGCTTGGTCTTTTAATACCTTTAGGTTGATGTCTGGGACTTCGATGATGGAGCCGAGCAGTTTTCCATCTTTGAATGTTTCTATCAGTGTCTTTACGTCGCCCCGTATATCGCTGTTTTCTGCAAAGTTATCAATATCCTCATCTGTCAGCCGGTTGCTCTCTTCAATCCAGTGCAGGTTCGGGCTTATCGCGGAATTGAATATACGGTGGTTGTAGCTTCTTGCTTTCATCATGACCGAAAAATAGGCCAGCTGCGCCGCACGCGGGTCGATGTCCAGTCCGTAGAGATTGTTCTCTATGATCAGTTTAGGGATATCCTGCTCCCTATACCCTTGAGATTTATACAATTGGTAGAAAACTTCAAAAGCATAGACAAGGATATGGCCGGATCCCATGCATGGATCTAAAAACTTGATAGACTCCGGTTTCAGGTTGGGGTCCTTTAGTTTTTCCAATTGCCGAATGACGTTTTCCGGCTGCTCCGCTGCCTCCAAATAATACGGAAGTTTTTCCTGCAACGCATCATCAGGATGCGATTCCAGCCACAGCCGTCCCAAAGAATTGTCCACCATATACTGCACAATCCACCTTGGCGTAAACAGCTCCGTTGCCGCCGGTATATTTTCCTTCGAGATCTTCTGATTTTTCTTCAGCGATGCGAATACCTCGTCCTTCTTCTCGGAAATATAATATTGATACAGCCAGCCGATGATTTCCACTTCTTTTGTCCAGTTCTCCTCATCAATCATCGTCACCATGTCATGGATGACAGATGTTTCCGCCAGAAGCTGGTTCGGGAGGAGAAGCTCCGTGTAATCCTCAATCTCCTCAAACATCATCGGCATGATTTCGCCCAATTTGTTGCATTGCTTAATCAATATGTATTTGAACAAATCCTCATCATCATTGGCATCCTGCAGCTCATAGACCTTCAGCTCATCAAGCCCCAACTCATCCACCAGCATCGAGACTTCGGTTAATGCATCAGGCTCCGTTTTCCCCGGCTCAATCGACGAAAACACCCTGACACCCGTCGGCAAATAATCATTCACTTCCATGAACCGTAAAGCGATAAAGCGGTTGAACCATGTATAGGCAACTTCCTCTATCACCTGATCGTAGCCCTTTTGCTCAATCTCACGGATCAACCTTTCCCTTTGTCTGATTTCATACTTTTTATAAAACTTTTGATTGATCAGAAATCCGTCCTGATATACTTCCGCCTCTTTTACCGCATCTTTTGTGACTCCCAGTTCAAACGCCTTTTGATTCACCGCCTCCATCAGCTTATTCCTTGCAGAGACTGCGAACCTCTTGATTGCACCCTTGTCCATCCATTATTCTCCTCTTTGTCACATTCCCATCAATAGGAAAAAATATATTCCGGAAATTCATTCTCCCGTTTGATATAATCATATGTCTCCTTCAAGCCTTCCCTTGGATTGACACCAAGTTTAACAGCACGTTCATATTCTTGCTTCCATATCTCTACACTCTGATGTTCCATGATTAAACGAAGCAAAATAAACAACTTCACTTCATCTCTGGATTCAAAATGATATTTCTGAAAAATATCCACAGCAGGCTGATATTCACCCAAAGCACTCTGAGTAATAAAGATCATTTCTACCAAGTTATTTATATACTCCTCATCTTTCCAATCACTATATCTGCCTTTAGAGCGTTTCGCCGTTCTATGCTTTTCCAGAAGAAGCTTCTCAGCTATCTCTATCATTCTTTCTTTAAGCGGTGCATTATTTAAAGTACTTAGTATTACTTCTAACAAAGAGCTAGTCAATGTTTGATAATCTACACCGGTTTCGAGAACAAGATTTAATGACTCAGATATCCATTTATCTGGATCCTCTATTTCTTTCTTCAATAAAACTACTCGATTCAGGAAGTCTACCTGCGGGATTCTCAACGTATCAAATGGTTCTTCACTGGCAAACACGTAATGTCCTGATGCATAGACGAACAGACGATACAATTCTTCCAACAGAGCGGCACATGTTTTTCCATGTTCCGGATGATTGGCAAAGCTTGATACCTGCTCAACCAGCCTTTTAGCAGTAAACCGCCAATTGGCACGATCCTTCTTTGGTATCAGACGGTTAGGCGCAACATAATTTTGTTCATAAGCGTTTTGAATAAACCATCTCGTTTCCTTTTCAATACTGTGAAAATCCAGATTCTCCATCGGCCGCTGCGTATTTTTCCGCTTCTTAAAGGCATCCGGATTTTCAATCAACCTGTCTATCTCTTTTTCTTCCCGCATTTTCTTCGGAATCTGCTTATACATCTCCACAATGATTTGCTGAAGCTCGTCTTTCGTTGAACTTCTTATCTTTTCCCGCAGTTCGCTTACTTTCAACTTTATCCCCCCCAAAAACATACCTGTAATTAATCATGTATCAATTTATTAATCATACCCGCTCACACCAAATGAATCGTCGTATCCTCATCCAGTTCCTGCAGGAGCTTGGATCTTAACTCTTCCACAAACTGATCGACATCGTCCGCTGATTTG
This sequence comes from Siminovitchia fortis, assembly GCF_003605365.2. Classification (GTDB taxonomy): domain Bacteria; phylum Bacillota; class Bacilli; order Bacillales; family Bacillaceae_C; genus Siminovitchia; species Siminovitchia fortis. Next base: position 11,083 of record NZ_QYTU02000059.1, on the reverse strand, counting down.
AGCGTTTTCGTTCCCTTGATGACCATATTTTTGCTTAAGGTCTTTGTTTTTCTTGGACGTACAGGCGTTGTTGCCGTAGTCTCCCCCTGTCCGCCTTTCGGGCCCCTTGCCGACACATCGGCCGCCTCTTTTTCCCTTGCCTGTTCCAGTTCATCAAGGCAGCGCACTTTCAGCCTGTCGCTTTCCACCTGCATGGCAACTGCCTCATATAGATTATTCGTGGTGGAAAGCCGCTCTTCCAATCTTTGAAACCGCGCCCGGAATGTTACTAAAAATTTCTGCTTCAGTTTTTCATCATCCGCGAGTTCATCCATCACAGCCTTCAAGTCGCTTTGGATCGCCACCTTCACCGGCTTGCACTCTTCCTCAAGAAGCTCAACAAACTCTTCATCAAACACCTGATAGAGGCCGGGCAATTCCTGGATCATGTCATACGGCTCGGCATTGCGGACAATCCTGCCCATCTTTTCCACAATTTCCTGGATGCCCTTGTCTGTCACATACGTTCTATTATTCTCAAAAATCGTCAGCCTCTTTTTCGCTTCGTCGAATTTATCACGCTGATTTTCAAAGAAACTTTTTACCTCTTTCACATCATAAGCGTACTCTTTCAACTCATGGCGCAATTCCCGGATCGTTTTATAATAAGTAGCAGTATCATTGATATTGAGGACAGATTCAATTAATTTCTTCCCATCCAGAAGAACCGATTCCCCAGGGTAGTATTGATTATTGCGGTAGTTCGCCAATAAATCTACCAACTTCTCTTTTTCTTGCGACAACAGCTCATTAAAGCGGTCTTTCAAGCCATCCTCATCAGTCGGCAGTGCGGAAATTCCGAACATTTCCTTGCATACATCCCTGACATTTTTAATCAGCAGCTGCGGTATCCGTTCCCGCTTTTTCACAATGACCCGATCTACATAATCCCGCTTTGTCAAGTAATGGATCAATTGGGGATCTGTTAATTGAAGCTCAGAACTGTTTAGTAAAAATTTCACTTCTTGGGCTTTAAAAAGTTCCAGCAGAATCGCAGTCGTATCAAGTTCAAGCCATCCATAAGGCTGTTTTGCAAAGTACGTGGTGATGCTCTTGACGGTCATGGGCTGATTGCGGGTTGTCAGACGGTCCACATAGTTGTCGACTTCTCTTATAGCACGGTGATTCGGCCCACCATTATGATCCATGGACAATTGCGTTGATGAAACGGCCAGATCCTGGAGCTCTTTCGGCGAGCCAACAAATTCTGTGACATAATCGAGCTTGTTATAAAGTGACTTGATCAGCGTCCGAAACGCTTCATTGATCCGGTCCGTCGGGTTTTTCCTATTAATCTCCAACTGCTGGGAACTGACAAACACTTCAGCTGAACTTAAAGCCTCTGTCAGCAGCGCCGTAATCCGTTCGCTTCGCTCAGTGACCTCCCGTGTTTTTCGGCTCTTAATATCCTCTATTGCCTGCGAGACCGATGTTCCGCTCTTGATTCGTAAATAAGCCTGTATCTTTAAAATTTCTTCCATTTCCTCCAAATACGATGCATCTTGGGGCAACTTGAAAATGACATTGTTTTCCCTTATGGACATCATTTTCAATTCGGATGCACTATACTCCATCGCCGCATCAGCGTAAGGCGTCAATATACGGATACCGATATCATGTGCCTGTGTGCCTATCGGCCGGTCATCAATGAAGGCATTGAACGCAAAGTGATGCTTGGGGGAATAACGGAACTTTTTATCCCGATAGATGCCCTCAAAGATTTCTTCCCCGATCATTTGAATGACTTCTGACATTTCTACATGCATGTTTTTAATTTCGCGATTTACATCCTGCTCATCGTTTGTGAGAAAAATATAGTCGTCGCCGTTTTTTTGGATGAGCGTCTGTCCAATCAACCGTGTCAATGATTTCTCAATCTTTTTCTTTAAATCCAATTTGTCTGCTTCAATGTGATCGACCATCAGAGTGGCGATATTTTCCAGGTTTGCAGGCAGTTCTTTTACATATTTTATAAGGAACAAAAGCTTCAGGATTTCAATATCGAAGTTTTCCAGCTTCTCATTTTTCCCGGCCTGAATGATGACGGTCCGAATGCTGGAATCGAGGAATGCTTCGATTGTTTCATAAAATGCCGAAAAAGGGACAAGCACTCCTTCTTCCTGATCGGCAAAGCGGATGGCCGACTCCTGAAATGCACTTAAAAGTGAACGTTCCCCTTCCGCCAAATGCTTCCCTGATGCTCCATGGATCCGAATGCCCGTAAAAACTTTTTGCAGCAAATTGAACTGATACGGCACGAATGGATACACATCAATGAAATCCTGTTCATCCGCATATTTTTTCATCTCTGCGCTGTTATCGGCAAACGTTAATAGGTTATGTAAAATAGAGCTGTTTTTTCGATATACTTCTTCCAGCGTCTGTTTTCCGGGTTCATTTTTTGTCAGAATCCGTTTTTTAATCACTTCATCAACAAAAGCACTGGACAGGCTCAACTTTGTATCAAAGCGCCCCTGGATTTTTGAAAAGTCGTTTCCTTTTACTGAAAGCACCGAATCAATGTCTTCTTGGCTTGTAACGGCAATCCACGCTTTTCCTTTGCATTGACGGCCAAATTCATGAACGATTGTCTGCAGATTCAACATGGCTTTTGAGTTGTCGCCGATATATTGGCCTACTTCATCAATCAGAAAGGCCACATGGTGATTCTTCCCTTTTGAATCAATATATTCTTTCACCCGCCCGGCAAAGCGGTCGATGCTGATCGTGTATTCCCGCTCTGCGCGTTCAAACCAGTTCCGAGCCGCTTCCTCGCTCATTTGCGTCGTCTTGGTAAGCGCCTCAATAATGGCGTCTTCCTCATAATAGAAATCTTCCCGTGACTCCACCCATTCATTTCCGGAAATTTCCTTGAAGACTGCTTTAAAATTTTCATATGTACCGTCATAGTGCATTTTCCGTTCGATTTCGGCAATCCAAGGAATTGCACCGCAGAAACCCTGCATTTCATTAAAAACCTTATTCAGCACTTTGACGATCGAATCCTTGTCTGCCATGGAATCTGATTCACTTTTCGCGTCAATGTCAAATAAGACAACATCTGTCGTAATGTCGCCTGCTTTTTTCATATCGGCAAAAATTTGCGGATCGTCGATTTTGTTTTCAAAATAGTCAATGGCAGTTTTTCCGGCAATGTTCTTGTTTTCTATTAAATAGGATAGTATTTTTAGAAAATGGGATTTCCCCGATCCAAAAAAACCGGAAATCCAAACGCCAATTTTATCAGTCGGCTCCGTAATGCTTTTCTTGTAGGCTGTAAAAAAATGGCCGATATGTTTTTGCAATTCATCTGTAACGACATATTCTTCCAGTTCCTGATGAATATTCGCCTCGTCGTCCTGTCCAACTTTGACGACCCCTTTTATGTCCCGGTCAATTTGACGTTCAAACATCTTTTTAATCTGCATGGATTTCTCCCCCCTAATAATCTACTAGCTGGAATGCGCGATAATAGTTGTCATCCTTTATCTCGCCGAATAATTGAAGGTCCTGACCATTGTAGCGGCCAGGGAAAAACAGTACAACCGGATTTTGGCCGACCGCTTTATACAAATTGTTCAAAATGACATGGGAGCGGATAATCGGAAAAGCCTTGCCAATTCCTGTTATAAATATGATGGCATTTTCCTCTACACGGTCAGCAATGTATTGGATCACCAAATCATTATTTAAAGTAAGCCTAAGAGATTTCCTCGTCGCGTTCAGGACAAATTGGCTTCCTTTCTTCTGTTCCATTTGAAAGTTTTTCTCCAGATAGCCTTTGCTGTCCAATATATCGAGAATGACTTCGTACAGGTCGAACTCAATAATACGCTGGCTTAAGTTATTTGCCTGTTCCTTCAAAAAATCGACATGCTCCCTTACAAGCATTTCATATTCGGGTTCATAATCAAAAATATGGTAGCCGATCTCATTGCCCAATCCCTTATTTTCCCGGAAAGAAGGATTTGTTATTTTCGGCAGAATTTCATCCAACCGTTCTCTTATCGTCTTCATGCTACCCTCTTCCTCCTGTGAGAACCTTGATGAACCCGTTACCATCGGAATCTTTTATGTAATCAAATACCTCAGGATTCATCATGGGTATGCTAACTTCCCGGTCCCCCTTCTGATTTTTTAACAGTCCCGCTTCGTATAAAATCCGTATATAAACCTGCTTTAACTTATAAAAGGTATACTCCTTCCATTCGGCAACCGTTTCGCTCTGCTGGCGCTTCGCTTCAAAAAAATGATGAAAATCGCGGTCTTTCAGCAGCAAATCGCGCCCGGAAATTTTCTCACTGAAAACCTCATGCATAAATTCATAAAACAGCCTGTCCGTTTTAAGGATAGCGTACAGTACGATCAATTTACTTGTATGTATGTCAGTAGTTAAAAGCTTCCTAATGAGGTAATCATCCAGCACTTTTAAACGTGCCTTTATGGCTGAAGCAATTTCTCTTTTGCGGGTTTCAGTTTTGACTTGAAAGATATTTTGGCTGATAACTTTCTCTTTCAATTCGAGTTCATTCAACCCCTTCAAATGCAGTTCTGCCAGCATTTTGGTCTCCTTGTATAAGAAGGGTCGTGACTTGATGGTAGAGCTGTACTTTAATCTTTTTTCCATATTATCCCTTTCTCGTGGTCCAGTATTTAGTTCCATTTTATCATTAAAATGTGCGCTGGCGGAACGGTTTTTTTGACAGTTTTAGCAGGTTACTGAAGGGGCAAGCTTACCTCCAAGAAAAAAGAGATGAAACTCCAATTGACAGTTATCGCCATTATTCCCTTGTAAACCTGGATGTGATATAATTGGAATGCCTCTGGGGGATGTGATTCAGTCGCCATAATTCCCCTGTAAATCTTGATGTGATATGATGAAAACCGAAGAAAACATGGACGGGGAAAGGCCATAATTCCCCTGTAAATCTTGATGTGATATGATAGGCGACAGCTCAAAACCAAATGCCTTTTGCCATAATTCCCCTGTAAATCTTGATGTGATATGATTCATACCTTTCATAAGCCTGCTCCAGCAACGCCATAATTCCCCTGTAAATCTTGATGTGATATGATAAGGGACCGAGATACAAGCCATCCGATCGCGCCATAATTCCCCTGTAAATCTTGATGTGATATGATCATCCGAGTTATGGCGGCTGCTTGATCTACGCCATAATTCCCCTGTAAATCTTGATGTGATATGATTTAAAGGAGGTGAAGGGTAACATGGCCACAGCCATAATTCCCCTGTAAATCTTGATGTGATATGATGACAGGCTATGAGATACCACGTTCCCAAAAGCCATAATTCCCCTGTAAATCTTGATGTGATATGATTGACAACTATTAAAGATTTATTGGATGACGGCCATAATTCCCCTGTAAATCTTGATGTGATATGATAGCGGGCAAGATGCTCAATATCTTTCCCGCGCCATAATTCCCCTGTAAATCTTGATGTGATATGATTAGATAAAGTCGAAAGGAGGAGATAAAAGGGCCATAATTCCCCTGTAAATCTTGATGTGATATGATTAATGGTCGGTAATGTAGGCCAATACACCGGCCATAATTCCCCTGTAAATCTTGATGTGATATGATTTGGACATGACAGAGAAGGCTTTAGTTTATGCCATAATTCCCCTGTAAATCTTGATGTGATATGATAAAACCGGAATATGTAATTGGTGCATTGCAGCCATAATTCCCCTGTAAATCTTGATGTGATATGATGACGACGCCGGCGCGCACGTCGCTATATTCGCCATAATTCCCCTGTAAATCTTGATGTGATATGATTCGCCTGCCCTTTTTACTGCGGAATGAGCGCCATAATTCCCCTGTAAATCTTGATGTGATATGCTGACGACGCCGGCGCGCACGTCGCTATATCCGCCATAATTCCCCTGTAAATCTTGATGTGATATGCTGACGACGCCGGCGCGCACGTCGCTATATCCGCCATAATTCCCCTGTAAATCTTGATGTGATATGATACACCCAAAGACGTATGAGTACATTGAATAGCCATAATTCCCCTGTAAATCTTGATGTGATATGATTCGCCTGCCCTTTTTTACTGCGGAATGAGCGCCATAATTCCCCTGTAAATCTTGATGTGATATGATGACAAGCGTTTGCATCCTCTCTCACGCGCTGCCATAATTCCCCTGTAAATCTTGATGTGATATGATATACATGGCCGCAAAACCCTTGATTCCTCCCCGTTTCAGGGGTTTTGTATTTCCAAAAAAGAAGGATTTATCCCTGGGATTTATCCGCTTTGTTTTATTTTTTATAGAAATAACTGTAAAAAAAATACCTGCAAAATAAATTGCAAGTACTCTTTAAAAGAAATCTACTTTTTTAACACCGAGTTCTTCTTCTGCTGTCGTTGTACCCAATAAAATCTCCATATTGGCAAATTGTTTCTCCGTTATTTTCATTGCTCGGATGGCCCCATTAACAGGGGGGAGATTCTCCTGCAATCTCTTCATATGTTTACGGACCGCATCCTCCCCATTGCAAATTCTTGTGTATACTGAATATTGAAGCATTGTATATCCGTCATTCAATAAAAACTTACGGAAACGAGAGTAGGCTTTTCTTTCCTTCGGAAGTACTACCGGCAAATCAAAGAAAACGATAATCCTCATGTATCTACTCATATGTATGTACGTTTAAATTGGTTAATTCTGGAAGTACTAATAGATTTGCATCCTGCTGCCGGCATGCAGATACAAAACTTTTGATCATATTGTCCACTCCATGGGTTACATTTAGCCTTTCGTTTTTCCATGTCGCTTCAATTTCCAACACTTCAAATAATTTCTTTCTTATCTCTGAAGACCATTCTGATTCTTCCTTCACATTATTAACTATGATCACATCAACAAATGGGCGCAACACTTCCATGAAATCATCAGCCAAATTGAAGGCATTCGTCTGGCTGTCGTGAAAAATCCCTATGCTAGGGGTAAATCCGTACCTTACAAGCGCTCTGGCAACCAGTGAACGAATAATACTATAACCGTAATTCAAAGAGATGTTATACACATTGTTCTCTCTTCGTTGAAAACCTGCACCAAAAAGCGTTTCAAAATAAAGTTTTGCGCCATACGCTTCTCTATTTGTTCGGTCGCCGGATTCAACACTCCGGCTGATAGAATATAATTTTTGAGACTCTTCACCTTTATGAACCAATTCAAGGCAACGTGCCTGATTTTCAAGCTTTCTGATAACAATTTTTTGCCATATCCGCTTTTTAAAAGGCTTCCCTAAAAATAGTTGCATATCCAATGCTTGCTTCTGCCTAGAATGCCGATGAAACGGTTGAACTATTCCACTCGGCATCCGTTTTCCGTCACAGACAATGAGTTCGACATGATATTCCGTACATTTGCTTAATAACCCATTCGTAATCGTGATAGCAGGATCTTCAAGCGTTATGGTCACAATATCCTCCAAAGGGATTTTGATAGATTCTTCCTGTTTAATTACTAATTGTTCATGGGATGTTGAGATCTTTGCCGGATTCCTGATTACAATATGCCTATACGCCATAACGCTTTTCCTTTTGTACTTTTGTCAAATTACCTAGAGGATCAGTCTGGTATTTCTCAATCAATAATAAATTTTTAGAACCGATCCTATCGAGGAAGCTGTTCATATGATCAATCAATGATATTGCAGCAGTACGTGAGTCTACTCCCTTATAATAGAATAAACCTTCAGTCCATCTAATGTTTGTTTTATTCCATGTCCTAGATTCTTTTTCCCTTGGCATTACTACTCTAATAACATCATTTGGAAATAGATTAAACAAAAATTCATACTCATCATTTACCACTGTCCATTCATTATATGGCTTGTTGGCAGTAATAAACCTCTCAGGCACTCTCTTTGCCATCACATCACTTACATACACAGGAGCCAAATAATATTTGCCGTTCTCCTTATGCCTGAAAACTTCAGTCCGTGCAATGCTTGCGTGGTCTGCAACTGTTTTATCATCCAAATGGAACACCTGGTTAGCTGTGGTTTCTAATTTAACACTCCGGATAATCGGTGCTTTCTCCGGATTCTTCGATGGCTTATATAAAGGTGTGCTGAATGCTTTGGCAGCATCCCCGTATTCCAAAAACCTTTCTTTAATTGCCTGATATGTTTTAGGATCAGACCCTTTTCCATACATTGGAAAGTCTCCATTTTTATCAAATTTAATGTCTTGCAACGGATATTTTTTCACCAAAAGGTTTAACCCTTTTTCCGTATAGCCCCGATGTCTCCTGATAGATTCCTCATGAATTTGTCCCTTGACCGATCTCTTCGGCATTCTGGAGACAAAGATGGGTTTGACTCTGTTGATAAAATCGTTGTCATAGCTGTCCAGGGACAGGCTCTCCAATGCCAACTTAAGAGTTTCAGGGTCTTGCAGCATTCTCGCTTCCACTTCTTTTGTAAAACCTTCCCAAGGCTCCGGGAAACGCTCTCCTTTGCGCTTGAGAAGTTGCGAGGCATGCAATTCACTATGTTTAAAATAATTGCTCACACGATGCCTGAAAGGAAGACTTACTGCTACCAGTACTGCATCCAATGCATGATGCAAATCATTTTCTTCACGATTTTTGTTGAATCCCCATCTTTTCCTCATTAAGGATGTATATGCCCCATTAACCGTAAAAACATATTGTTTCCTTCCTTTTTCTTCCCGGAATTTCAAATTATCCTCGATAAAGCCTTTCAGGAATCTAGTAATATATCGAGTATCATTCAAATGCCTTGTCTTGAACTGTTCTGCCTGTTCGTCGTCAAAGTTCTGTTTTAACAACAAATCCTTTTTCTTTTTCCGGACCTTTAATGAATTGACGTATGAGATGAACTGATCCCATCTGACTGCATCACTTCCAAACCATTCATATGGCGTCCTGTTTTGCTTGTTTTGATTCTCTTTTGTCAAAACCAATACTTTATTGGCATTGCTGTCATCAAAGCTGCGGCTGTAGGGGATAATGTGATCGACTTCTGCAAATCCATAATCAAAAAGATGCTCCATCGGAATGGGATAAAGCGAATAGGCACAGCGGCCATCCTGTTCTTCCCAGAGCTTATATTTTAAAATATCGTGCCCTCTCGGATCACTGATTTCCGGATGGAGCTCCTGAATGCGGCTTTTGGCCTTTTCATTAATTGTTCGATTCTTATTGTATTGCTTTTCAATTTCCCGTCTTTCGTTATAATGCCTTCCCATTTCCCTGGCCATCTCTATATAGATAGCCGATGGGGAACCATATCGTTTAATAATCGCATTCAATACCTTCCGAGTCTGGGATAGTGAGCGGATGACAACCGGATTTGCAATATCATTTGCAGGAATGACCGGCAGCAATTTCTGTTTTTCTTTTCCTACTTTCTGGTTAAAGTTATAACCCGCCTTTTCACAAGCTTCATGATAAAGAAGCCCTTCTTCCAAATAAGGAATGATTTTATTCAGCGCTTTCAATGATAGATGCCCGAATTTGGAAAATGACAGATTTAATAGCTCATTAATAAGCGGATTACTGTACGTTCTATTTGCCATGTTCCTAATTCGCTTCCCATCATTGGTCACTAAATCATTTAGCAGATAATCACGAGTATCGTTATCATCTTTATAAACCGTGACAGCATAGGCGATTGTATCATAGTCAATTGGCCGATATGACTCTGCCAACGTCTTGCCTTCCACTTCTTTAATAATCTTTTTTATTTCGTAATACCCGTCAAGTGAGATAAATTTCCTGTTTTCGTTCTTTTCGTTCGTCTCGCCCGGATCATAAAATAGTTCATTGAAACGCTCGTTATCTTCTAATTGCAGTATTTTTCGAAGATCCTTATACTTCATTTCTTTTTTGTTCATTATACTTTCCAAAACATTGTTTCGTTCCTCATCGGAGAGTGCCCGCTGAGGATTTCTGTCAGAAATAATCCTGAGGCGGTTAATCTTATCCAACGCCCGGAATTTCTCAAAAGTATAGGAAAACTTAGGAGCTCGTTTTTCATTTTCTTCGAATGTACAATTTCCAATTCGCTTGGCGATATCGTCTTGTGTAGAGAAAGGCCTTTGTGAGCTCCAAATATTGATGTATGCTTCTTCATTTTCCGTTGTTGCAAAGCTATGTCCAAATGCGCGCTGCTGCTTGAATACCTCTCTTATTTCTTTTTCAATTTCACTCCTCGCCAAAACGTGGGAATACTCTCCACCTTTGTTACGTTTCAGGCCATTGAACTTTTCATCCAAAATAAGCATTTCAGCAACAGTACGATAACCTTTTCCTTCCATTAATAAAGCATTTGCTCTGACAGCTTTTAATAAAGCCCCGCCTTCACCTTCGTTTGTCTCGCTTTTACGATTGGACTTAAATCCCCTATTTTTTGCATAGTGGATTAAAACCCTGGCAAATTCCCGGTCAGTCAGCTTCCTTTCCAATGCATTTACTCTTATTAGCCAAATGTCCAAGTCGCCATCTTGCCAGTCAAAAAGCTGATCGGCTTCCACTTCGGATAACAGACCCGATTGAATAATTAATTTACGAACACGGCTGACACGGTAGCGACGTCTCCTTAACCTTCTTCTCATTGACCTGGCCTCACGCCGCGGTGCTGCAAGTGATGATCCGTTTTTAGGATTTTCTGCAGCATCGAACATTCTTGTTCCAAGGTCCTCGATCCGATTCTTATCCAAATTAATAACAGCCCATCCTACCGAAGATATCCCAATATCCAGCCCTATGCTATATCTCATAGAATCACCTTATTTATGTATATTTGGTACAAAGTACCTGTTTTAGGTATAAAAAAAATGACTAAATCCCATTAGTCATTGATGTTGTGGGGAACCCTGCAAAATTTGCAGGGCTAGGCGATCCCCAACGCCACGGCTTAATGCCTTACCATAATAACTTACCTGTAAACCTTGATGTGATATGATTACATCGACCTTCCCCTAGGTCGATGTAACTATAATAACATAATTATAATCCCAAATTACGAAAGTAAATTT
>NZ_QYTU02000058.1 GCF_003605365.2 Siminovitchia fortis | reverse complement strand
CAATCAGAATCCGGCGGCTGGGCAAAGATTACGGTGAATGGCAAAACAGGTTACGTAAGCAGTGAGTATTTGTCTGCAAAGGCACCCTCTGCGGGTTCTCCAGTTAAGAATCCTGTTAAAACAACAACCAAATATGTGAATGTAAACGCTGGGTCGACTCTTTATTTGCGTAGCAAGGCTTCTACAAGTGCAAGTATAGTTGATCGGCTGACACGCGGAACAGCGGTTAAAGTTGAATCTGAAGCAAATGGTTGGGCAAAGGTATCAGTAAATGGAAAAACGGGTTATGTAAGCAGTGAATTTTTATCCGAAACAAACGGAAAAACCGAAACTGCCAAACCGAAAACTAAATATATCAATACATCTTCCGTATCCGGTGTAAGCATGTATAAGAGCGCATCAACAAATGCTTCCATTATCATTAAGATTGGGGCGGGAGTGCCTGTTCAAGTATATTCGGAGGAAAAAGGCTGGGCTAAAGTGAAAGCCTATGATTCCGACGGGTATATCCAGTCCAAGTTCCTTTCGGATACAAAACCTGAATCCAAGCCAAGCGAGGAGGCAAAGGATCAGACGAATCAAATCAAATATGTGGCTGTCAACCCTGGTTCGAATTTAAATATGCGGTCCGGCCCTTCAGCAACAGCAGCCATTATTGCCAAACTTGCGAACGGCACCGCAGTCACCTATCATTCCGAATCGGGAGGCTGGGCAAAGGTTACGGCGAACGGAAAAACCGGGTATGTAAGTACCACATATCTGTCTTCGGGTTCCAATGGATCTGAAAAAGGAGAAAATGGCTCAAAAACGAACGAATACTCCAATTACAATCTTACTTTGGATGAAATGGTCAAAATCCAAATGGCTGCCAATCCTCAGACGGATAAGCAATATGCCACTTATATAAGGGAAGATGCTTTAAAGTTAAATTCCAATGCTAAGTCAGGAACGGTTTTAAGCGGCACCTGGAATGTCCGAAGCGGAGCCGGAACCAATTTTAGCTCCCTCGGTAAAGTAAGCGCAGGAAGCACTTTGAACATTTTATCTTCCAAAAAAGACAAAGATGGATACACTTGGTACCAAGTCCAGTATAAAACCGGATGGGTAACAGCAAAGCCGGAGGATGTAAAATATTATCTTGATCCAAATAACTTTATTAATGATCCTGTAAAATCGCTTCAGTTTATCAATCTATCAAAAACAGCGAACGCCCAGGCAGCTGAAATAAATGAGAAAATACTTTCCGGAAAAGGCATTTTAAGCGGAAAAGCAGCTTCATTTATAGAAGCGGGGAAAATTCATGGTGTCAACGAGATGTACCTGATCTCCCATGCTTTGCTTGAGACAGGTAATGGGACTTCCCAATTGGCCAGAGGTGTAAAAGTGAACGGCAAAACAGTTTACAATATGTACGGCATCGGAGCTTACGACGGTTCAGCCGTTCAAAGCGGCGCCCAGTTTGCCTACAACGCAGGCTGGTTCACTCCTGAGGCTGCCATCATTGGCGGAGCTCAATTTATTGGTAAGAACTATATCAGCGCCGGCCAGAACACATTATATAAAATGAGATGGAATCCGCAAGCTGCAAGCAATACAGGAAAAGCCACCCACCAGTATGCAACGGATATCGGATGGGCGGTAAAACAAATTACGCAAATCCACAATTTATATATGTTGGTCAATTCGTATACTCTAGTCTACGACATTCCGGTCTATAGAAAATTGTAACCTCATGTTCGATATATCGAAGCACTCCCGCTTTTTGCGGAGAGTGCTTCGTTCTGGTGTAGGAAATTATAAAGCGCTTAAGTTGTTAATAAACTCAATATCTTTTTGTGCTACGTCCAGCTCCGACGGACAGGAGGTCCTAGTGCCGCCGGCGCCACAGGACGTGGCGCTTTAAGGCGGCCAGTGCCTAGCCCCGCAAGGATCAAGCCGATTCCCTGTTCGCTTGCGAACTGCCCNAGCCCCGCAAGGATCAAGCCGATTCCCTGTTCGCTTGCGAACTGCCCCCTCGGGAATCGTCTTGTTTGCCCGCGCTAATCAAGGCGCTTTCGCTTTTGGTCATTTTACTGAATTTCTTCGTCTTTCGCTTATATTTCCCTCCGCATCGCCTGCAGGACATCAATCCTTGTTGCCCGCTGTGCCGGCCTCCATCCGGAAAACACTGTGACGATCAGGCAGATGGCAATGCTGATCAATGAAAGGGTCCATGGAATATATGAAAATAGTAAATTCTCAGGCGGTGCTTCGTTAAAAATATTTTCAACGACTAGCGGCAATGAGAAATTGACAGCAAGGCTGACTCCATAGGCTGCCGCCGTTCCGGCCAAAGCACCGATCAATCCAATACAGCTGCTTTCCAACAGAAAGATCTTTTTGATGGTGCCGGGGTTTGCGCCGATTGCTTTCATGATGCCAATATCAGGTGCACGTTCCGTCACAGCCATCGTCATCGTATTATAAATACCGATTGAAGCAATAATAAGTGCGATTGTACCAACCAATATCAATCCGATTTTCATGATTGTAAAGATCATATTCACTTGTTTCATCTCACTGACGATGGAATACGTTTCGTATTTGTCCGCATCCAGCTTTTCTACGATGCCTTCTACAGCTTGAACATTATCGGCGTAAATTTTCACCTGGTCGTATGTTTTCTCTTCTCCATCTTTCATCTCTTCCTCTTCAACTTCTACAGAACCTCCACGGGTCCCTGTAAAAGCTTCTACATCTTTTAAAACTGATTCTGAAATAAATACATCAGAATTAGTCATCCAATCTTTTGCAGGTTTTTTGGCAATCCCCACAATGGTAAGAGGAATCGCTGTAGTGGAGTCCTTCCTGTCCTTCACTTCCATCTGCACAGTTTTTCCGATTAAGCTTCCTTTAAAGGCATATTCCTCTTTAACAGTTCCGTCTTCGTTATACGGGTTGACGCCATCTTCCACTTCATATGCCAACTCTTCCGGGAAAGAATAACCGACAACAATCTCATTGGCTTTATCCGGCAGGCGGCCTTCTGATAATTCGAATCCCGCTTTCACTTCTTCAGGGAAAAAAGTGACAAGGGTATTAGCTTGGATGTTGTATTTTCCAATTTCATACACAGGCGTCTGCTGAAGCATCTGCCTTCGTGTGACCGCCTTGACATCATCCAATGCTTCAAAATATTCGATATGCCGGTCATTGATTGCTTTGTAGTTTTCTTTATCATCCATTTGGGCATGAACTTCTATTTCTGTTACAAGCCGGTCTTCCATCAAATCCTGAATGATTGATTTGTGAAGGCCGAATCCGACGGATGCAAGCACAATCAAGAATGCACAACCAATGGCTGTTGCCAGCATCGTCATGAAAACCCGGGATTTGTTCTTTTTCATATTTTGTCTGACAAACTTGATTTGATCTTTCAGCGTCATGCCAACACCGCCTCCAATATTTTTCCGTCGGCAATTTCAATCGCCCGGTGCCCGATTTCTGCAACCTTGTCATCATGCGTAATAATTAAAAAAGTGATGCCCTCTTTGTTCAGTTCCTTGATGAACTGAAGAAGCTGGTCCTCTGTTTCGCTGTCGAGGCTGCCGGTCGGTTCATCCGCAAGAATGAGAGGGGGATTGACTGCAAGGGCCCTCGCAATGCTGACGCGCTGCTGCTGTCCGCCTGACAGCTCATTCGGATAGTGGTTTTTATATTCCAGCAAACCCACCCTTTGTAATGTTTCATCCGTCTTTAGTTTACGTTCCCGCTCGTTTATTCCTTTTAAAACGAGCGGCAGTTCCACGTTTTGGAAGGCCGTCATGCTGGGGATCAATTGGAAGTTTTGAAAGATAAATCCAAGATGTTCCAGGCGGAAATCTGCAAATTTCGCTTCATTCAGATCACTGACTTTTTCTCCGGCAATCCATACTTCCCCTTGCGTTGGTTTGAGAAATCCGCTGATAATGTTCAATAGAGTCGACTTTCCTGAACCGCTTCGCCCGACTATGGTTACAATTTCACCTTCATTGACAGTAAGGGAAACATCCTCGAGCACAGGTATTTTATGCTTTTGTCCCCTCTTTCCAACCTCAAAAGCATGGCTTACATTTTTAACAACAATCACGATTTATCCCACCTTTTAAATAATGACTCTAACCTATTAGACGAGGCAATCACGGAAAACACTACAAATAGATTTAAAGGTTTTTTGAACAAAATGGAGAAGAACAATGATGGAGGGAGAAATTTGAAAGCAGAAAAATAAACGGCTGTTCCTATATGTGGAACAGCCGCACATTTATTTTTTCAAGAATTTCATTAAAACTGCAAACAGACCGATGCCTGCCAATGATCCAAGCGCGAAACTCCAGGAAAAATAGTCTGTGACTAGGTAGATGATCAGCATGCATACGAAATAGCCTAAAGAAAAACCGATTAGATGATTTTTTATGTTCATTTGCAGCAACTCCTTTTTTACATAAACAGTGCAATAGAGCTCGTAATCAGAGTAAGTATAGATATGAGCTGAAGTACATTATGCTGGGCGTCGGGAATGATATGGCCTTTCACAGGCGGCAGCCATTTGATTGTATTTTTGAAATGGGACTCGTATAGGGACCGGGGAAACTGCTTTAAATGAATCCCGGTAAGATAGGGCATCCACCAGGTGAGAATTTGCATCACAAGGAAGACAAGGTAAAACATAACCGAAATAGCCATGAGCCATTTGATTTTTGTTGCAAACAGTCCGATACAAAGAAGGATAATCAAACCATTGGCGATGGCTTCCGTGAATTTTTCCTTCCGGGAGTATTTGGACAGATCATTCCAGGGAAAAAGGGGGACCAAAGTTGTCACTTCGAAATAAAGAAACAGCAAGATTTGAAGGACAAGGGAGACGTAATAATAATCCACAAAAATCCCTCCTTTCCTATTAAACTTATACAATTGATATAATAAACCCTGAAAGGCGGTAGTTGAATGTCTGAAAGAAATGAACAGCCAGCTTGGCTGCAAAAGTACATGAAGTCCCCGTCCAAGCAGCAGGAGCTTTATAAGCGCACCCTCCTGGTTGTTGTCCTTTCCCAGATTTTTGGCGGTGCCGGGCTTGCTGCCGGTATAACGGTGGGGGCGCTGCTTGCACGCGATATATTGGGGACAGACAGTTTTGCAGGAGTTCCTGTCGCGTTGTTTACACTAGGCTCTGCAGCGGCAGCCCTGATTGTGGGACGGCTCTCCCAGAGATTCAGCCGGCGTTTCGGGCTGGGAGCAGGATTCATAGCGGGAGGTATCGGTGCAATCGGAGTAGTGGCTGCCGCGGTTATGAATAATGTTTTCCTGCTTTTTATTTCATTGTTTATCTACGGAGCAGGCACGGCCACCAATCTTCAGGCGCGCTATGCAGGGACGGATATGGCCAATGGCACCCAAAGGGCTACAGCTGTCAGTATCGCCATGGTTTCTACCACCTTTGGTGCGGTGGCGGGTCCAAATCTTGTAGACGTGATGGGCAGGTTTGCGGAAGGAGTCGGCATACCTCCGTTGGCAGGGCCTTTCATATTGGCTGCTGCAGCGTACCTGCTTGCCGGGCTTGTTTTGATTACTATGCTTCGTCCTGATCCTTTAGTAGTAGCGAAAGCGTTAGCGGATGCTGAAGACCAAGAAGCAATGAAGGTATCAGATGGAATAGCCGGCTTATCAAACAGGCGGGGAATCGTCGTTGGAGCCACGGTGATGGTCCTTACCCAAATTATCATGGTCGCTATCATGACGATGACGCCGGTACATATGGAACACCACGGGCACGGATTAAGAGAAGTCGGGCTTGTGATAGGAATCCATATCGGCGCCATGTACCTGCCGTCACTTGCGACGGGCATCCTCGTAGATAAAATAGGCCGAACAACCATGGCCGGAGCGGCAGGAGCCACTTTACTGGCTGCCGGGCTACTGTCCGGATTGACTTCTGGTGAATCGATGCCGATGCTTATCATTGCACTCGCTTTGCTGGGACTCGGTTGGAATTTCGGCTTGATCAGCGGGACAGCTCTCATAGTTGATGCAACAACCTTGTCAACAAGGGCAAAGACGCAAGGAGCTGTCGACGTTTTGATTGCCCTTGCGGGAGCATCAGGAGGTGCATTATCCGGCATGGTCGCAGCCCACTTCAGCTATGCCGCGCTGTCACTTGCCGGAGGGCTTCTTTCCCTGCTCTTGATCCCGGTCGTCATATGGGTACGAGGTAAAAGAGAATCCGGAAAAGCGGCTTAATTTTTCAAATCCATTAAGTCCCAATTGATGTCAGTCAGGCGATGTCTGAGGACCAATTGGGACTTTCTGGCTTTTTCACTTAAAGAAGCAATGTCTTCAGATTGTTCCTGCCAAGATAAGCCGGTCTCTTTTTCAAGCCTGGAAACCTCCTGATCAAACCATTGACTGTACCGCTCATATATTGCGGATGCCACACTCTCATTCTGAAACTCTTCCGGGGGACTATAATTCAAGTTGTTGAACCAGACTTGAAACGCCTTCTCACCATCTTCTTTCATTCTTTTTTGAAAAACCTCAATGATTTCCTTTATTAACCCTTCATCGAATCCATACTGAACCATTATTCTTTCGATATTGTCCAAGGTAATCATAGACAGCTTCCTTTTATTTTTAAAAAGACGACTAAACATTATTGCATCACCTCTGTACCTCTCTATACGATTTGTACAATGAAAAGTTTCCTTAAATGGTAAAATAGAATGATTGAGTTCAAATGAATAGACTTGATTTGGAATTTTTCGAGTTGAGCGATTTAGATTAAGGATTGGGACGGTGTTCAAGGTTAATTGCACGATGTCTATGGATAATTGCACGAACATGGCTAGGAATTGCACGATTCCCAAGATAATTGCACGAACCTAACGCAGAATTTAACGTCCCAAAAATTTTTTTAAAAAAAGTGTAGTGATCATACCACCGGCCGCCGTCTATACGGGTGACGGTTGAAAGGGGGGAGAGAAGTTTTGGATGATGTGCTCATTGAAAAAATCAAGAGCGGCAATGACCACGCATTCCGATTGCTTGTGGAAAAATACCGAAATTATATTTTTCACGCAGTGTATGGCGTTTTGCGCAATGAAAAAGATGCGGAAGACGCAGCACAGGAAGTGTTCATGAAAATCTATACTTCTCTCCCCCAATATGAGAAGCAAGGTTTTAAAACATGGATCACAAGAATTGCGGTTAATCATGCCATTGATATAAAAAGAAAAAAGATGAGACGGCAGGAAGAAATGAATGTTGAGTATGAAGAGGCAAGCCACGCGCCGCCCGGTGAAAGTGTCGAATTCCTCGTTTTGAAAAGGGAGCGTCAAAATATTCTAAGGAAGCGGCTTGATGAGCTTCCGGAAAACTACAGAGGGGTCGTTGAAGGTTTTTACATAAAGGAGCGAACCTACGAGGAGTTGGCACAGGAGCTGGATCTCAAAGTAAAAACGATCGAAGTGAGGCTGTACCGGGCCAGACAATGGATGAAGAAGCACTGGAAGGAGGATGACTTTTCATGAACCATATCGAATACGAAAAATGGATGTTATATGCGACAGACTCTCTTGATGAAAAAACTCGCATGCATTTTGAAAACCATCTTTACAGCTGTGATCACTGCTTGGAGCTTTATTTGCAAGCTGTGGAAGAAGCGGAATCGCAGATGCCGGTGTTATCCGACCCATCTGGCTTCACAGACTCCATTATGAAGGGAATTGGCAGCACCCAAGAAAAACAACCGCCTGCCAAAATGAAGCCGAAGAAGAACATACGCAAGCAGACTTTGGTCCATTACACTGCAGCTGCAGCAATGACACTCGTTCTTATGTCAACAGGCATCTTCTCACAGTTGACGACAACCGTCAGTTCTTTCGAAAATGCGGCTTATAAACAAGACCATTCAGTCATAAGCGGATGGTTAAATAAAACAGATTCAATTACGGAAAAAATTGAGGACAATCTCAGGGAGGGAAACAAACATGAATAAAAACCCGATCATCGCTTTTCTGCTCGCATTTTTTCCCGGCGGGGGTTTGATGTACCTCGGAATGGTCTTGCGCGGGCTTTTTTATACAGCTGTAGTTTTCGGAATACCGGCTTTAGCGGTGGCAGCCGTTGTTATCACCGGTTCTGACGTGTTGATGGTCTTCGCTCTGGGCGGTCTGCTCATGTATATTGTCAACTTTATTGATACGACGGTAACAGCTTCCAAACTGTATAACCGTACTGGGCAAATGGACGAAGGAGCAACAATTGAAAAAAATCCTGACTCCGAGCGCTTTTTCACGATCGTTCTATCTTTCATTCCAGGGCTGGGCCATTTCCAATTGGGGCTTGTCTATAGAGGAATTACATTGCTTGCGGTGTTTTTGGGCCTGGGTGTGATGATCCTTTTCGTTACCATGATGACGGGGCGCTCCGAGTTTCTTATCTTCATGGCTTCATTGCCAATCATTTGGATCTACGGATTTTTCGATGTCATGCAGCTGCTGGATCGAAAATCAAAAGGGGAAAAGTTAGAAGACCGATCAGTTCTGGAAGAGCTTGAAAAGAAAAGACCGGATGGCCGAAAGAGCAAAGCGATTGCGACATTGCTATCAATCGTACCAGGTGCTGGCCATCTGTACCTTGGGCTTCAAAGACGCGGCATCCAGTTAATGGCAGCGTTCCTTTTTTCCATCTATATACTTGATGTTCTGCGGCTGGGGATTTTCCTCTTCATCGTCCCGATCATCTGGTTTTACAGCTTTTTTGACGGACTTCAAAAAGCCTCGCAATACGAGAGCGGGGAAGTGGAGGATGAACCGATTGTGTCTTATTTAATCAACCATCAAAAATGGCTTGGCATCGGGCTGATCGTATTGGGTTTGTATTATATCGGAACGAATATCATCATTCCGATGGCAGATCCGATCCTGTCCGAAAAATATGGCATCAATCTATTTTTCTGGATTCAGTCATATGTCCAGCCCGCCATTATCTGCCTGATCCTAATCGGCGGAGGCATCAAGCTTTTGTCTGGTAAAAAAACAAACTATAACAGGGAAGGTGAAACAAAATGAGGACATGGAGAGTCGGTTCTTTTTCAATGGGGGCGTCCCTTTTGCTGCTCGGCGTCTTCTTGCTTTTATCGCAGGTATTCAAATGGGGCGATCCGGCACTCGCTCTCCTTTCCTGGTGGCCGTTCATATTCATTGTGCTTGGTGTTGAGATCATTGTGTATTTGGCCCGCCACAAACAGGAGAAGGCCACAATACAATACGATTTTATCAGCATTATTTTCATAGCTGTCCTTGGAACATGCGGGTTGGTGATGGCGATGTTGAGTGCGAGCGGCCTTCTGGAGCTGGCTGGTAACGTGGTAAAAGCTGAAGCCCGGACAGCCGATCTTCCGGCATACGAAGAAACTGCGTTAAGTGGGGTTGACCGGATTGTGGTTGATTCGGGAACTTTTCCTTTAACAATTGAAAGTACGGATGCGAAGGCCGTCTCATTATTTGGAACGTATGAAGCAGAAACAATCAATGATAAGAACTTGATAGAAAATGTGTCTGATTATATCTTGGCAGAGAAAAAAGGCGATACGCTTTTTATTAAACTGAAGGAATTACCCCGTCAGAGGTTTATCAATAGTTATCATGATGCAGACGCCACTTTGCTTATACCGGCCGGCAAGAAGCTTGAACTGAAAGGGAGTGACGGGAACCTTGCTGTTGCACCCAGAGGGTTGAAAAGTAACTGGGCGATCGACACACCAGGCTGGGTGAAAATCGAGACGGACGAAAAGAGCAATATAAAAGTTGAAGCGAATAATGTACATGACCTGGAAGGTGCATGGAAAGGTATCAAAGATGTAAATGAAGAAGGCTTAAAATCCGGGCACATCTCCTTCGGAAAAGGAACAAATACTATTACAGTCAATCATGCCAATATGGTAGAAGTAGACTAAAAGCTGATAAAAAGGTATGATTACTTAATGGAAGCATCAAAATAAACGCTTCGCATTTAAGTTCGAAGGATGATGTGAATTGAAAAGAGCACGTATTATCTATAACCCGACAGCTGGCCGTGAAATTTTCAAACGGCGTATCGCTGATGTTTTACAGAAGCTGGAACAAGCCGGATATGAAGCATCATGCCATGCTACGACGGGTGCCGGTGATGCGACAGCTGCCGCCCGTACAGCTGTGGAGAGAAAATATGATGTCGTCATTTGTTCAGGCGGCGACGGAACGATAAATGAAGTGGTCAATGGCCTTGCGGAGCAGGAATACCGTCCGAAGCTCGGCATTATTCCTACCGGAACGACGAACGACTTTGCCCGGGCCTTGCATATTCCGCGGGATATTGATGCCGCTGTGGATGTCATAACAGCGGGGGACACGATACCAATGGATATCGGGCGGATGAATGACCATTATTTTATCAATATCGCCGGCGGCGGAAAGCTGACCGAGCTTACATATGAAGTGCCGGCGAAAATGAAAACGGTCCTCGGACAACTGGCCTATTATTTAAAGGGAATCGAAATGCTGCCGTCCATCCGCTCTACGGAAGTAAGCATCGAATACGACGGCAAACTATTCGAAGGGGAAATCATGCTGTTTCTTGTTGCGCTGACAAACTCAGTCGGAGGTTTTGAAAAACTGGCACCGGACGCTTCCATCAACGACGGGCTATTCACGTTATTAATTTTGAAAAAGACCAACCTGGCCGAGTTCATCCGTGTGGCTTCACTTGCACTAAGAGGGGAGCATATCGACGATCCGCACGTAATCTATTCAAAAGCGAATCACATAAAAGTCAAATCGAAGGAAAAAGTTCAATTGAATATTGACGGGGAATACGGAGGACTGCTTCCTGCGGAGTTTTACAACCTTTACCGCCATTTGGAAGTGTTTGTTCCTATTAACGACATTCGACCGGAAGATAAAGTATAATCAGCCGTAACCTAAGTTACGGCTGATTTTTATGGTGAATGGAAGGCCGGGTATACGCGTTTCTAGCGATTATTCGGTTCGCGCTAAATTTATAATATCTTATATAAATAAAATTCATCGACAGGCTTGCCGTTGATCATCAGGGATTGTATTTTTTCGCCTTCCACTTCAAAGCCCATTTTCAAATACATGCTGAAAGCCCTTTCATTGTGTTTCATTACAGTAACCCCAAGCCGGGTCAATCCCACTTCTTTTGACCAGCGGAACGCCTCTTTTAATAAGCGGGTTGCTACACCTTTGCCCCGATATTCCTCGGATACGCCGACAGAGATCCGCGCAGCATGCTGAGTTCGTGAAGACAGCCCCCCAAATATCGCCACAAATCCAATCAGACGATCATTGTCCTCTGCGACAATGATTGTGGAATTGCTCTGAAGAAGGATTTTCTCAATATTTTGTTCTTCCTGCTCTTTACTTGTTTTTCTTTCACCAGGTTCAAATAACATCATATTGGAGGAGTCGACACTGGCAATCAAATTGGAAAATTGCTCCGCATCCTCCAGGCGTATATGCCTGATCTCCATAAGACAATCCTACTTTCTCTATTATTTTTAAAGATCCTTCTCGTTATAATATCCTATGAAAAACGCCAGCCCAGACGCGAAAAAACAGCCTGAAGCAAGCAATATCCAGGAGATGACGAAGTCGATGTTATGGGAAAATTTCTTCGCGAAAATAATATATCCGACAGCTATCACAACTCCCGCAAGAAGAAGGTTTTTTGCTGCTTTAAATTTCTTTTTTCTGTCCGTGTGGATATTTTTTTTGGTATATTTTACTCCCCATAACGCCAATACTCCTACTAGGATAAATGAAACAAATATGCCCCCCATGCCGATCAGCATACATAAAAACCTCCCGTTCGACAAATACATTCTACCATAACTGATCAATATACGCAGTTTTTAATAGTACATAGGATATAAGTTCACCGACCTGTTAGAAAGAGCGGCCGCACATTGTTGAAATTCTTGTTTTAAAAAAGTACACTTTTTGTATAAATAATCACGAGAGGAAGTCATACAGAATGAAAAAGCTGGCTATTGTCGCTTTGATCATGATCAATATGGTGCTGGCAGCTTGTTCAAATACAGGGAAGGAACACGCAGAAGAACAACATGCAGGCGAGGGCCAGGAAATGCAGCTCGGTGACATTCGGGAAGAGACGGGCGGTCCGCAGGAATTGCCGCCATTTCTCGAAGGAAAGCCTGAAGATATGCAAACCGTTTACCAGGCAGCTGCACTCAATAAAGACTTGTTGGAAAAAATACCCTGTTATTGCGGTTGCGGAGAATCTGTAGGACATAAGGATAACTATGACTGTTTTATACATGATAATAAAGAGGATGGCCGGATCGTTTGGGACGACCATGGAACTAAATGCATTGTCTGCCTTGAAATTGCCGCTCAATCCATCAGCGACTACCGGAATGGCAAATCCGTAAAAGAAATAAGGAAAGAGATTGATGAGAAATATAAAGAAGGATATGCGGAACCGACTCCGACGGAGGAAGTTTAAGGAGTAAGGGGCACAGGCTGAGGCTTGTGCCTCTTAATTTGAGCTAGGCGAAAAGAGCTTCGAGATCTACGTTAACACCTTCGAATATGGCAGATTTAATAGTCCCCCTGTCTTTGAGGACTTGGTTCTGCCGATATTGGTCGTCTTGATCCAATTGATACGCTTGAATGGTGTGAAGCATAGGGTTCACAATCCAATATTCTTTTACACCGGCCTGCATATAGAGGTTCATTTTAAAAACGAGGTCATGCGCCTGGTTGGACGGGCTTAAAATTTCAATGATCAGTTCAGGGGCTCCCACATATTTAGTTTCTTTCAACCCTTCTTTGTCACAGATTACCAGCAGGTCTGGAATGACGATATGCGTGCCTTCTAGCCGTTCGCCCTGCAGCTCTACATCAAAAGGAGCGTGGAAAACCTCGCAATCTTTGCTTTTCATATAATTAAAGAACTGGACATATAAGCGGCCCGATATCCGCTGATGCATGGTGGATGGAGAGGGGGCCATAAATATTGCTCCATCAGAAAACTCCATGTATTCCGCACGTTCTTCCCGCAACTGAAGATACTCCTCGAACGTTCCCGGCTTTTTAGAAAACTCCTCCAAGGATACCGCCTCCTCAATGCTATTTCCATCATTGTACCATAGGTTCCCATGCTATACTTGAGTGAGAACAGAAAGGGGTGCTGGAACAGGTGCTGCTCGACAAATTGAAGGAATCGAATTATACCGTTGTGCTGACAGGTGCCGGCATGTCAACGGAGAGCGGACTCCCTGATTTTCGTTCTTCTGAAGGTCTTTGGGAAAAAGAGGATCCAAGCCGGATCGCAAGCACGGATGCTCTGAACCGAAACATCGAGAAGTTTTTTGAGTTTTACCGCCACCGGGTTCTTGGACTGAAGGATTGCAAGCCGCATACTGGCCATGAAATTTTAGCTAAATGGGAAAAAGAAGGAATCATCAAAAGCGTTATCACGCAAAATGTGGACGGTTTTCATAGGGAAGCGGGGAGCAGGAACGTGGCGGAGCTTCACGGCACTTTGCAAAAAGTCCATTGCCACTCCTGCGGGAAAGAATATGATAACGACAAGTATGTAAATGAGCAATATCAATGCGAATGCGGAGGTAAACTGCGTCCGTCTGTTGTGCTCTTTGGTGAGATGCTGCCTGAAGATGCGCTGCTAATGGCTACGGAAGAAAGTGAGAAGGCAGATCTCTTCATCGTTTTGGGTTCATCACTGACCGTAACACCAGCCAATCAGTTTCCATTGATTGCCAAACAGCACGGGGCATATCTCGCCATCGTCAATATGGAGCCGACAGAACTGGATATTTATGCGGATGAAACGATTCATGGACGTAAAATCGGCGAATTGCTAAAAGAATTGGATGAAGGGTTTGCGGCCCGTAAGTAATGAGGGAAGGCTTCGGCCTTCCTGATTTTTTGTAAAGGTAGGAAAGCATATAATTTGACTAAAATTTTCATTTGAAAAGTAAGCGTCTTGTCTAGCTTCGACGGACAGGACGTCCTAGTGCAGACGGCGCCATAGGACGTGGCGCTTTAAGTCTGCCAGGCGCCATCGGCGAAAGGATCAAGTCAAATTGCTGTGGTGGCTTTAGAGCTGCCTCCTCGGGAATCGTCTTGTGCTTGTCGGGGGCTAATCAAGGCGCTTGCGCCTTTCTTAAAAGAAAAGATAAGAAAGTATATTATTGGGTC
>NZ_QYTU02000057.1 GCF_003605365.2 Siminovitchia fortis | reverse complement strand
ATTAATTAATGCAACGCTAGTGATTTTAGCGGTTCAAATTAATTTGTATATCTTGCAGTGTCTGTTAAAACATGGAGGTTTTGAACAATCTTTTTTCAAATGGATTCTTTTGTTTTAAACATTGAAGGAGGAATAACTTTTGGAAAAATAGGATGTTATTTTCTTTGAAAGAAAATTTCCGAGTGCAGACATGATTCTTAGTTAAAGAAGCAGGCGTTTCACCAGAGGGATTACTCTTATTGTGAAAACAAACTATTATAGTGATCATGCAGGGGGAAATTTTCATCTTCAAAACAATTATGGAGTAAAGTTTGCTGGAAGCCGAATTAATTATGCTATTATCAAATTATCAACAGTGCACAGTTTTGGAGCAAAAAAGCAATCCCATAATTAGGGGGAGATAAAAAGTGTCGTTAAAAGCAGGCGAAATAATTACCTTTGAACGGACTTTCACAGCGGAAGATGTTGAAGTATTTACTAAGGTTTCAGGTGATGAAGGCTCTCATCATGTTACTCCTGATGAACAGGGAAGATTTGTGGTTCAGGGATTATTGACAGCAACATTACCAACAAAGGTTGGAGGCGATCACAATGTGCTGGCCCGTACGATGAATTTTGAGTTTTTGAGACCAGTATTTACTGGTGATACAGTAACTTGTGAAGTAACGATCGAGAAATATGAAAGGCAAGATAATAATAGAATATCTATTATGGCTTCTTTCCAATGCAGAAATCAGAATGGGAAACAAGTATTGTCAGGAAACTTTGCCGGGGTAATATTATAAATTTTTTTCTTCAGCTGAGGCATTAGTTAATTATGGGCAGGATAGTTGAACATGAATAGAGAAAAATATAAAGAGAGGTGCTTGAATTGCTTAATCTTGGCAGTCTCGTGCTTGGGCTGATTGCCTGGTTACTACCTGTTGTTAATCTTATGCGATATAAAAAACCTGATCATAAAAATTGGGCAGTTCTTTCGATTATGAGCATCAGTGCTTGTGCTATTTCGCTATGTTTCCAGATTATCAATAACTATCACCTGGTAAAGATTGAGGATTGGACTGCGCTCATGGATATAACGGGCAGTTTGGCGGTCATTGCATCTGTTCTTCTCATCGTTACCATCATATTAAATGCAATTACACTCATTGTATATCGTGACAGAATAGCAAAGTAAGTTTGGAACATTTCGAAGAAAACGTGTACATAAAGTAACGGTTGCTTATCTCACTCTGTATACCCGGTAAATTCGGTAATGACCCTATCGGTGATAAAATTGATTTGTCACCGTCGTTGTCATAGAATTTTGCAGAATCCACTTCCCTTATATAAAGTTACATAAAAACGATTTATTATAAAACAAATTCTAAACCAATAAGAGTAAAAACAATAAGGGGGAAATTAACATGACAAAGAGCAATAAAAGGGAGTTGTCGCAAGAGCAACGCGAAGAATTACTCAGAACATTGAAAGCCCGTTTTGAGAAAAACATGAACCGCCATGAAGATCTTGAATGGGCTAAAGTCCAAGCAAAGCTGGAAGCGAATACTGAAAAACTGTGGTCACTCTATGAAATGGAAAGAACCGGCGGTGAACCGGATGTTATTGGTCATGATGAAAAGACGGGCGAATACATTTTTTATGATTGTTCAGCGGAAAGTCCTAAAGGCCGCAGAAGCGTTTGCTACGACCGTGAAGCGCTGGAGTCAAGGAAAAAACATAAACCGGAAAATAGCGCTATGGATATGGCTGCTGCCATGGACATTGAGCTTTTAACGGAAGAACAATACCGGGAACTGCAGAAACTTGGAAATTTTGATACGAAGACATCGAGCTGGGTGCAAACACCTGCTAATATTAGAAAACTCGGCGGTGCCATCTTTTGTGATCGGCGCTATGACACTGTATTTGTGTACCACAATGGAGCAGAATCCTACTATGCTGCCAGGGGTTTCCGCGGTTCTTTAAAGGTCTAAATTTTGCAGACAGCCAAAATTGAATTTTAGAACGGATCACCTTGGGAAAAGTTTTTATTGCTGTAACATTTCAAACATCTATGGTGATTTTCACGGACTTATAAAAGGAGTCCCCCACTTCAAGTGGCATTAGCCGATAAGCGGGGGATGAATTTTAGTTTGGCGAAGCCAAAAGGAGGTGGGCTAATTGCCATCGATGCAGGACAGTTCAAATTTAACACCTAAAAGTGATGAAGATCTCCAGAAGGTTACGGTTGGAGAGCGTAAACCTCATAATGCGCAGATCACCCTCCTGGAATATGATCCGCGCTGGCCTGAGCTATTCGACCGAGAGGCTAAACGGATTCGTTCCTTACTCGGCAAAAAGGCATTGCAAGTGGAACACGTTGGATCGACTTCGGTACCGGGACTATGTGCCAAGCCAATCATTGATATTCTGCTGGTCGTGACGGACTCTGCTGACGAGACAACCTATGTCCCGGACTTGGAGGAAGCCGGATACACGTTACGTATTCGGGAACCCGAGTGGTTTGAGCATAGACTGCTCAAAGGTCCTGATACAGACATCAATCTGCATGTATTCAGTAAAGGAGCGTCTGAGGTCGATCGAATGCTGCGCTTCCGTGATTGGCTGCGGACCAACAATTCCGACCGGGACAATTACGCACGTGTCAAGCGTAATCTCGCCAGGCGTGAATGGCGGCATGTGCAACACTATGCAGATGCCAAAAACTCGATTGTCCAGGAGATTATGGAGCGGGCAAACGCATTCAAGTAAGCTGGAGTATTACTAAACGATCGGGTCATATTACGATAAAAAGAAGGAATTATCAGAAACTAAAGCGAAATAATGCTCACTAACTTAAAAATCGTTAAGGACTTGAGGTGAAGGAATGGACGACCATAAAATGATTGGGCAAACGAAAACTGTTGGATTCCAAGTAGGAATTAGAAGGACTTTTCCCATCTCACAGGAAAAAGCATGGGAACTTGTCACTTCTGAAGACGGATTGAAACTATGGTTGGGGGAAAGTGACGGAATCACTCTTCAGCCAGGTCAGAAATATATAACGAAAACGGGTGCAGGTGAAATCCGGGTTTTTAAACCACTGCATCAGCTTCGCCTTACTTGGCAAAAAGAAGGATGGCCAAAACCTTCGACAGTACAGGTCCGTATTATATCGAAAGAAAGGAATAAAGCTACGATTAGTTTTCATCAAGAGAATCTTTCCGATAAAAATATTAGAGAAGAAATGAAAGAATATTGGGAAAAAGTTCTGGAGGCAATAAAAGCAAAGTTGTAATTTTTCATTTGAATCTTTTAAAGGGGGATTAAGGGAATGAATCCATTTAGCCATATAGACCTTAGAGTAACAGATTTAGAGAAAGCACTGCCGTTCTATGAGAGGTTTCTTCCTGAGCTGGGGTTTACTCAAACATTTCACAGTAAAAATTGGAAAGTGTTTGCCGCCGAAGGGAACCTTCCGAGTGTAGCCTATTTCGCCGTTACTGAGGACTCTTCTCACAAGTCCAACGGGAATCTCATTGGATTTTGGGCGAAAGACCGAGATGAAGTTGACAGGCTTGCCCAACTTATTAAAGAAATTGGCGGGAGAATTACCAGTGGTCCTCAACAATTTCCAATCAGCCCTACATACTATGCAGTCTATTTTGAAGACCCCTGCGGAAATCAATATGAAATTGTCCATCGTTTGAACTGACAAAATGTTAAAGCGCATTATACAAGGGACAAGAATGATGCCAATCCTTAATTACTAAGGTACGTATTGGACAAGGCTGATATGTACCGGCTTTATTTTGAATTTTTTTCAATTTAGTTTTTGATAACTCACGAATGGTTATTATCATTACCGTAACTTGTTGATGTAACAGGTTGTGTTAATATACGGTCTAATGATTTCCCGGTAATTGGCATAAAGCAATTGAGTATCAGCCCCCCTAAACAAACGGTTAATAAAGTTCCAACGCCAATTGGGCCATTTAAAATCAATGCCATGATCAAAAATACCAGGTAAATGAATGTTCTCGATAAAAATATATTTGTTCTGGTTAATTCTTGTATGATTAATGTTAAACGGTCAACTGGAATCGGTGCAAAATTTGTGTGTAAATACGTTGCAGTTCCTAATCCTATAACAACTAGGCCGATTCCAAAACAAATAAGTTTGCTGTACCATAGTTCAGGTGTTATCCAATTGTGCAATAAAAAAAGCCACATATCAATCCCCACACCCGTTATAAATGCTGTTAACAACCCCAAAACTTCCGGTCTTTGTCTTTTTAAAAACGAATTGCAACAAATCAATATTAAAGCGATTATTATTTCCCAACTCCCCACAGTAAGCCCCACATTTTTGGACAGCCCTACCAAAAGGGCATCAAAAGGTGCAGTTCCAAGGTCTGACTGGATAGTGAAAGAAATACCAAGGGTTAATATTAAAATTCCCAATACATAAAAAACATATTTCACTTTACCCGACCTCTTTATCGTTTTTTGTTGCAAATGCAACGAATTTAGGTTAAATTAAATATATGCCATTTTTATTGCATTTGCAACAAAAATATGTGCTGAGGAGTTAATGATGAAGGAAATTCTTCGTGAAATCGGAATGATCGCAAGGGCATTGGATTCTATAAGCAATATAGAATTTAAAGAATATGACCTTACGAAAGGGCAGTATTTGTACATTGTGCGAATATGTGAAAACCCGGGAATCATTCAAGAAAAATTAGCAGAGATGATAAAAGTAGATCGGACGACGGTAGCTCGTGCTGTAAAAAAACTTGAAATGAATGGCTTTATTGAAAAGAAAGATGATCAGCATAATAAAAAAATAAAAAAACTCTTTCCGACAGAGAAAGGGAAAAATGTTTATCCTTTTATCAAAAGAGAACATGATTATTCCAATGGCGTTGCATTAGAGGGGTTTTCTGAAAAAGAAGCAGAAACCATTTTCACCCTTCTTCAAAGAGT
Source organism: Siminovitchia fortis (assembly GCF_003605365.2). Taxonomy (GTDB): domain Bacteria; phylum Bacillota; class Bacilli; order Bacillales; family Bacillaceae_C; genus Siminovitchia; species Siminovitchia fortis. The sequence continues at coordinate 9,420 of NZ_QYTU02000057.1, read as the reverse complement.
CAGAAAAAATATAGAAAAAGACTGGGAATTTGTTAAAAAGGGAAACAAGAGAAATTATTGATTTTACAAAAGGAGCAACATATCAAGATGACCATAAGTATAAAAAAGTGCACTCTTGAAGATTTACACAAACTTCAAGAAATTAGTTATCAAACATTTTATGAAACATTTAAAGATCAGAACTCACCTGAAAATCTGAAAGCCTATTTAGAAAAGGCCTTTAGCCTAGAACAAGTCGAAAAAGAATTATCCAATATTTCTTCACAATTTTTTTTGGTTTATTTTCATGATGAAGCCGCTGGATATTTAAAGGTCAATACCGCTGATGCCCAGTCTGAGGTAATGGGTGATGATTCACTTGAAATTGAGAGGATTTATATAAAGAAAAAATTTCAAAAGCATGGACTTGGTAAATATTTGCTAAATAAAGCGATGGACATTGCGAGGGAACGTAAGAAAAAGAAAATCTGGCTTGGCGTATGGGAAAAAAATGAAAATGCCATTGCTTTTTATAAAAAAATGGGATTTGTTCAAACTGGAGCCCACTCTTTTTATATGGGTGATGAAGAACAGACAGACTTTATCATGGTCAAAACACTCACATAATTTACTGAAAGGCGGGCTGTTTTTTATAAAAAACCCTTCATATTGAATAAGATCTAAATATGTGAAATAATAACGGTAACTGAATAAATAAAAAATGTTTTCTAGGGTTCCGCAACATTTTGTTGGTCTGGTCCAAGGGAAAACTCACAGCATTTGCTGTGTCACGGACGGATAAAAGCCTAGGAGGTTCTGTAAACAGATCTCCTGGGCTTTTTTAGTTTCTAGCAATAATAAAATCGGGGGTGTTCGTAAATGAATGCAAACTGGATTAAAGTATTGATCGCCGCTTTTTTTGAAGTTTTTTGGGTGATTGGATTAAAACATGCAGATGGCTTTTGGACTTGGACTGGAACAGTCATTGCCATTACCGTTAGTTTTTACTTAATGATTATGGCTGGCAGAAAACTTCCTGTTGGAACGGTCTATGCAGTTTTTGTTGGACTAGGTACCGCGGGAACTGTATTCTCGGATATCGTATTTTTTGGAGAACCATTTAAGGCAGCTAAAATCATTTTGATCTTGGTTTTATTGGCAGGGGTAATTGGTTTGAAATTAGTTACCAAAGACAACGTTAAAGAAGGGGTTGAATCATAATGGCGTGGGCTTCTTTGGTTGTAGCAGGTTTATTTGAAATGTTTGGCGTTTTAATGATAAATAAATTGCATAAAGATCGTAGTTGGCAATCGCTTGTATTGTTATTCCTTGGATTTGGGGCAAGTTTTCTTTTTCTTGCATATGCAATGAAAACATTACCTATGGGAACAGCGTATGCCATTTGGACAGGAATTGGTGCTTCTGGCGGAGCAATATTAGGTATGGTTTTATACGGAGAATCAAAAGACTGGAAAAGATTAGTTTTTATAGCAATGGTATTAGGGGCGGCTATTGGTTTAAAATTAATCTCATAAAATGATAGTTGCAGCCTACGTAAGAAAATGCCTCACCTTACCGTGACACAAATTATTTTCCTAACGGTTTCAAAAATTATCAATGATGAGGCTTAATAAGGAGGAGCTATGTTATGTATGTACCTAAACATTTTAAAATTGATGACGAAGAAGTAATTTATGATTTTATCGAGAAATATGGCTTTGCAATTTTATTTTCCCAGCATGAAGGAGAACCCTACGCTACTCATCTTCCATTAACATTAAATAAAGGTGAAAATGTTCTATACGGTCATTTTGCCCGATCAAACAAGCAATGGAAGGATATAGAAGATCAACAAGTCCTTGCGGTTTTCCAAGGTCCTCATTGCTATATTTCACCATCATGGTATGAGACTATGAAGGCTGTACCTACTTGGAATTATGTATCTATCCACGTATATGGAAAAATGGAGATTGTCGAAGATAAGCAAGTAATATTTGATTCGTTAAATGACATGGTGAACAAATATGAAAGCCAGGATAGCCCATACAATTTGAATGATGTCGATTCCGGATTTATCGAAGGAATGAGTAAAGGGATTGTAGCATTTAAAATAAACATCACAAAAATTGAAGCAAAAGCTAAATTAAGCCAAAACCACCCTGTGGAACGTCAAGAATTAATTATTAAGCATCTTGAAAACACTTCTAATCAAGATAATTTACAAGTGGCAGCTCTAATGAAGAAAAATCTGCAAGTGTAACTAAAAGTATTTCATCTTTGCCTTAATGAACATAAAAAAGCAACCTCCCGCTGCTTCTCCGTAAACAAACAGGGAGGCTGCTTTTCTAAGTAGTCTGGACATATAAATTGAAGAAGAAAGAACAGTGACAGCCACCGTTCTTTCTTTACCTGTGGTCCCGGGATTTATTTTTTATTCTGCATCCATTCGATCAACGAAACCACTCCATGTACCACCACAACAATGCCCCAAACAACTGTAACGTAATTCAATTGCTCACTTGCATAGAACTGAAATTTACCAAAGAGGGGATGGAGGAGAGACACCATCTTCTCTCCTAAGTGCCTAAAAGCCAATTACGGGAGAAGTTACTTCAAGATCCGTATTCTTATATAATTCCTTCAATCAATGACTGTTGTAACTTCATAAACACTGTGATATTTTTTAAATGCCAATAAACGATAAAACTATTATAGGTGGAGCAAATGCCATCAATTCCGGACGATTCAAATCTAAAATTTGATTGCATAAGTGAATGAAAAAGTGTAAAAGCCAAAAGAGAAAAAAGTTTAGAAAGAGGAAGTTAGATGAGTACAGTCATTAAGCAAAAAAGAACCAGTAGACTTAAAAAGGTATCACGAGCTTTAGCGGTTATTATCGGGGCCTTTATAGCCGCATATGGACTGGAAGCGATATTGATTCCAAACAATGTGTCAGACGGGGGTGTTACGGGTCTGAGTATCGTCGGTTCACAGTTATTTGAATTACCTCTGGGAATTCTAATTGCCGTACTGAATATTCCATTCGTATTTTTAGGATATAAACAAATTGGGAAAAGTTTTGCTATTTTTTCCGTGATCGGCATTGCTTCACTGGCATATGGGACCAGCATCATGCACCATGTACCAACCATTATTCAAGGCGATACATTGTTAGTAACCGTTATTGGAGGTATTATCATTGGTTTTGGCATGGGGCTGGCATTGCGAAATGGCGGTGCATTGGATGGCATTGATATGCTGGCAGTGTTGCTTTCCCGAAAATTACCTTTCGGAACAAGTGATCTAATTTTATTCTTAAACTTGTTTGTGTTTATTGTTGTCTCAACAGTATTCGGTCTTCAAGGGGCTTTTTTATCGGGAATCGCTTATTTTATTGCATCTAAGGTGATTCACACTGTTGAAGAAGGTTTAAGTGGTTCTAAAACCTTTAAAATTATAACAACTCATCCCGAATTAATGGTTGAAACCATACGTGACCGATTAGGCCGGAGTGCAACGTATAATATAGTTGAAGGCGGTTATTCAAATGAACAATTCAAAGAAATTACTTGTGTCATTAATCGTTTAGAGGATAGTAAAATGAAAGAAATTATTTATGAAATTGACAAAAATGCCTTTGTTGCTGTATATGATGTTGCTGAAGTTAAGGGCGGCAACTTCAAAAAGCGTGACATTCATTAATTTGNTTCAGCAGCGATTGGCTTATGACCTCGAGCCGATGGCACTCGCAGCCAGACAACACGGCGAGGAACGAGCCGATGTTGACTTATCGTAGGAAAGCTACTACTTGGAATAGCCTCGTGTGATGCTTCCTCGAGTTGGCGTCGTGCAGCTTTGCGACGAGGTGAGCCAAACATCCTCGAATAAGCTACGCCGCAGGAGCACACCAGGTGCGAAGTCTGCTAGTCGATAGGCGCTGGAGCTAGACAACAAATGGCTTTGTTCAAAATTTTAAAGCTAAAAAATCTTATACTTTATTCAGTAAAAAAGCTCTGTTTTGTGTATGCAGGGCAACGGGATTGGGCATTTGCCAAGCTCTTAAAACGCCTATCGTACTTTCTTAGATGAAAGTAAATCTAAAAGGAATTTCCGGGGGAAAATGGACTATATTGTTAAGTGACAGTATAGTCGTTAAAAACATCAGCCAGGCTATTCCAATAAAGGTCGTTGGTTGAAGAAAAAGTGAACTTTTTGGTATTGAAACCAAGGGGGTTAACACTGATGATATTGAACCCACCTGTTTTACGGCAAGGTGACACCATTGGGATTGTTACTCTCGGGAGTCCATTAGAGGCAAATGTTATTAATACCCGAATCAATATGTTAAACAATATGGGGTTTGATGTAGTCGTAGGGGAACATGTATATTCCCGAAACGGATTTCTTGCGGGAACCGACCAAGAGCGGGCAGCTGATTTGATGAATATGTTTCAAAATGAGCAAGTTAAAATGATACTGCCGGCAAGAGGAGGGGTTGGCGTAGCCGGAATCCTTCCCTACCTTGATTATGATATCATCCGGCAGAATCCGAAAATAATAACGGGTTATAGCGACATTACGATATTATTAAATGTACTCTTTCAATATGCAGATTTAATGACATTCCATAGTCTTATGCTCATTGACTTTACTCCTGAAACCCCGGGGTACAATTATAGTCAGTTTTTTTCCATAACTTCCAACTTAACACCTACCCGGCCAATAGTGAACCCGGCGGGAATACCACTGGTTGGCAGAGTTCCCGGAAACGTTACGGGTCGTATTGTCGGAGGCAATCTTACGTCTTTTATCGGCACTTTGGGAACAGATTTCGAGATAGATACAAAGGGGAGAATCCTGTTCCTGGAAGAAACCAATGAACCGATCAATACGGTCTACAGGTATATGAATCATTTGAAAATGGCCGGAAAATTTCAGGATTGTATAGGAATTATCATGGGAGAGTGTACGGGATGCGATGTTGCTTACGGTAAGACCTATGCAGATTTAATCAATGAGTTTGTTGTTCCTCTTGGAAAACCGCTGATGACTAATCTTACAACCGGACATGGAACTTATAAAACGGCCATTCCCATCGGGGCAATGGTTAATATGAATACGATCAATCAAACACTGACCGTACTTGAACCAACAGTTAGCATTTAATTGTTATTCAAAAGAGTGAATATTCCGATGTCCTGTTGGCTAAAAAACCGGGAGAGAGTAACTCACATCATGAAGTCAGTCATAAGCGCTGAAAATATTCTACTTTTAAATTTTATATACAGGACCCTGACTGTGCAACAATAGGTTCCTATATCAATTATTAGGCTGATATATGACCTTCGTGAAAGTAATGACTGATTTAGTTCGGTTTAGATAATAGGATAATACTGCCCGTATCTCGGATTGTAGTAATAAGGCGGCCGTGGTCCGATTTTCGGCATTTTAAAAGAATATGGATTCGTATTGTAAATCAGATTTACCTTTTCATTAGAATGCACTGCCAACAAGAGCAAGGCTTCCCGGCTGAAATGATATGGTTGCATGACGGCAGTCCCCCTTGAAACATTTCTTTCTCATGCTTTTACATTATTCCAACTCCTCTATTCTGAGCCCGTACAGATCCATTATTTTATGCTTAACAAGCACCCTGTCAGCCCAAAAGACATAAAGTACTGGAAAATGCTTTCGAGGAGGATATGCATGGCACACGATCAGCAAGATTATCCATTGTATCCCTATTACGGAAAAATAACGCGCTATGAAGACATTCCGATTACTGTACCCGAGCAACGCCAGATGCGGCAGCCAGGCGTTGAAAAACTCATGATTCCCCGGCCGATTATTGAGAATCCCAATTATAAAGGAAGCGGAAAATTATCTGGAAAAGCGGCGCTTATCACCGGCGGTGATAGTGGAATGGGGGCAGCGGCAGCGATCGCTTTTGCAAAAGAGGGAGCCGATGTTGCAATTGCCTATTTGGATGAGCATGAGGATGCAGGCAGAACCAAGGCAAGGATTGAAGAGATAGGACAACGCTGTTTATTATTGCCTGGGGATCTAAGGGAAAAGCAGCAGTGTGTTGATATCGTCGAAGAAACGATCAAAACATTTGGCAAGCTTGATGTGCTTTGCAATCATGTCGGCATCCAGTTTCAGCAATTAAGCCTGCTTGATATTACGGATGAGCAGTTCGACGATACATTCAAGGTTAATATCTACTCCCATTTTTATACAACCCGTGCAGCCCTTCCATACTTAAAGGCAGGAAGCTCCATCATTAATACTGCATCAGTTGTCGCATATGATGGAAATGATCAACTGATGGATTATTCGGCGACAAAAGGTGCAAACGTTGCCTTCACACGCGCATTGGCACGCAATTTAGCTGACAAAGGGATCAGGGTGAACGCCATTGCACCCGGGCGTATATGGACACCCCTCATTCCGGCAAGCTTCTCGGCTGATCAAGTAGCACTGGCGGAAAATCCAATGAAGCGCCAAGGCCAGCCGTTTGAGGTTGCCCCGACTTTTGTTTATCTAGCCTCCGATGACTCCCGTTTTGTCACCGGACAAACACTTCATGTCAACGGCGGGCAATTCATTACGTCATAGTATGGATGTTATAAAAAGTTTATTTGATGATGAACCAAAACCATCTTTGCATGTTGGTGAAGTGATGTGCTGCTGGGACATACTTGGCAGCACTGGAAGAAGCAGCTGCTCTTGAACAATTAGGAATTAAATACAATTCGGGCTGGATTCAATGGTTGATTCGGTCTTTTTTTTATTCTCCAATCTCGTTAGAGGAGGTTCATAGCCATTCTATTATAGTTAGGAAAGAAAGTAATTAAAGGCGTACAAATACTTCCCGCCAACTAACGAAATCCGCCCAATATCGACAAGATAAATCATGTTCTAAACCAAATCGTTGACAGAATCGCTTGTGGTATGTATATTATTAGTTTATTAAATGCACTAAATCTATAGGAATTATTTATTTTACTGTGGCACAGTAAATCCGTGGCGCATATGATGAAAAACATACTTGAGCGCTAACAACGAAAGGGGGAGCATAATGACTATATTTTTAATTTGCGTGAATATCGTTGTTTTACTAGCGATTATTGGCCTTCTTATTTTTATGCAAAAGAAACATATTTCATTTACAAAACGCGTATTCACCGGTTTAGGCGCCGGGATTGTGCTTGGTGCGCTTTTACAGGCCGTTTATGGGGTAGATTCGGAAATTTTAACAAATACAGCGGATTGGTATAGTATCGTCGGAAGCGGATATATCCAATTATTAATGATGATTGTTGTACCGCTTGTCATGGTATCCATCATTCAGTCCATCATTAATTTGGAAAAATCCGCAGACCTTGGAAAAATGTCTGCCTGGATTATCGGTTTCTTAGTTTCGACGGCAATGGTTGCCGCTTTGATCGGAATTGGTGCTGCCGGATTATTTAATTTGAGTGCAGATCAAATTGATGCGGGACAGGCGGAAATTGAGCGTGGTGATATGCTTCAGGAGAAGCTTGGAGATGTGCAGGATCTCTCTGCACCGCAAAAAATCCTGAGTTTTATTCCGTCCAATATATTTTTGGATATGACAGGGGAGCGGGCAACTTCGGTCATTGCGGTGGTCATTTTCTCCATCATCGTCGGGATAGCCGTCCTTGGATTGCGGAGAAAAAATCCGGAACAGGCGGAAATGTTTACGAAAATGGTGAATGCACTTTATGCAGTTGTGATGCGGATCGTAACGCTGATTTTGCGCCTGACACCATTTGGAATTCTGGCTTTGATGGCCAATACAGTGGCTAAGACAGATGTAGCCGGTATTGTTCAGCTTGGAAAATTTGTGATTGCGTCTTATGTCGCTTTATTCGTCATCATGATCTTCCATCTTTTATTGGTGGGGGTTTTTGGTTTAAATCCGATGACGTACCTGAAAAAGGCTATCCCTGTACTAGGATTTGCTTTTACATCCCGTTCAAGTGCAGGCACGATTCCGCTGAACATCCAGGCACAGAAAAACTCCCTTGGTGTTGACACAGGAATCGCCAACATGTCAGCTTCATTTGGAGCGACCATTGGGCAAAATGGCTGTGCGGGAATGTACCCGGCCATGCTGGCAGTCATGATTGCGCCAACAGTCGGGATTGATCCATTTACACCAGCTTTTATCATCAAATTAGTGTTGATTATCGGAATCAGTTCATTTGGTGTGGCCGGTGTTGGCGGAGGGGCAACCTTTGCCGCATTGATTGTTTTATCTTCTATGGGACTCCCGGTAGCTTTGGCCGGTTTGCTCATATCAATCGAGGCACTGATCGATATGGGGCGTACAGCTGTAAATGTGAATGACAGCATGGTTGCCGGAACATTGACAGCACGAATCTTGGGAAAACTGAATTTGAAAACATTTAATGATAAAACAGCAATTGAAGACAGTTCTTCATTTTAAGGAAAAAACTAACCGCCATCATGTTGGCGGTTAGTTTTTTTGCTTGTATATTATGTAGTCAAAGCTCGTCGGGTTTGAAAAAAGAAGGAATTAAGCTGTTCAACAGCGAATCGTATTTAAATGTTTTTTTTACGGTTTGGACAGAAGACACAATCAAGGAGGAAATAATTTGGAAGCAAAGCAAATGATGAATGAATGGTTGCAACATCGGAATGTGTTGGAAGAATTACTTGAATCCATTGATGACGAACATATCGATTTTAAACCGTGGGAAGATGCTATGACGCTTGGTGAACTGGCGTTGCATGTTGCGGGATGGAATGATGTGTTCGTTTCAATGGTCAAGACCGAAGAATTTACCTCACCAGACATTCCTGAATGTAAGACAATGGAAGATGTGCGCAAAGCTGTAAAGGAGTTTACTGAAAAAACAAAAGCTACATACGAGTCATTGACTGATGCAGATCTGGAAGCCGAAAATCATTCATCGCATCCAAAACTTCAAGGGCCAAAAAAAAGATACCTCACTGCAATGTATGATCACGAGATTCACCATAAAGGCCAACTTTTTGTGTATGCACGTATGGCAGGTGTGAAAGAAGTTCCATTTTTTCGCTAATTAGCCTGGTCACCGTTCTTCGCTTTTCCAAGGGAATGCAAAGAATAGCACCTTTAAAAAAGGAAACAAAGATAGATGGATTCGCTCCAAGCGCTATTGGAAGCCTCTATATGAGTTAAAGGAGATTTGCCGAAAAATAGCAGCTGAAAGGAAAATGATGCATAACAAACTTGCTAATGACATTCTTTCCGAAGGCAATGAAGGATATGCGGAATGGATGAACTATAAGGGGCTGCACAAAACCCGGGTAGGAAAACGAATGGGGATCAAAGCACCTTCCGCCTTTTTAGAAATACTTGACCGGAAACTGAAATACCAGGGCAGACAATTGATTTATGTCAACACC